>JAFMJH010000017.1 GCA_017853555.1 Steroidobacteraceae bacterium | reverse complement strand
CCCAGCACCACGGTTACGTCGACTCGACCGGCGCCTGCGTCGAACGTCAAGCCGACGCGCTGAGCGCCGCGGCCCGCGCAGCCGCACGCGCGGCAACGCGCGGCTCCTTGCGACTCGACCCCTCGCTCGCCGTCCCCGCCTATCAGGCGCAACTCGATGTGCACTGCGTACCCGGCGGCTATTTCGCGGAACTCGCGCCACACGACGTATATGCCGGTGCGCGGTACGAACTCGGCATCACCCTGTACACCCTCGGTGCCCATGGGCGAATGAACGACTCCAAAGGAATCGCGGGAGTCCAATTTTTGCGGCAGCGATTTCCGCAATTCTCCCCGCAACGTGTGCTCGAGATGGGTTGCACCGCCGGAAACTCGATACTGCCCTACTGCGATGCCTGGCCCGACGCCGAAATTCACGGCATCGACCTCTCGGCCCCCTGCCTGCGCTACGCACATGCGCGCAGCGTGGTGCTCGGCCGAACCGTCCACTACTCGCAGCAGAATGCCGAACGCACCGACTTCCCCGCGGCGCACTTCGATCTCGTGGTCTCGCACATCCTGTTGCACGAGCTGTCGGCCGAGGCGCTGCCGCGGGTATTTGCGGAGTGTCGTCGATTGTTGCGCCCCGGCGGCATCATGCTGCACATCGAGGTCCCGGTGCGCTATTCGACGCTTGACGTCTTCGAACAGGCGCTTTCGGACTGGGACACCGACTTCAACAACGAACCCTTCTGGGCAGGCTTGCACGCCACAGATCTGACCGGCGTCGCGCGCGATGCCGGATTCGACGCCACTGAAATCTTTGATGTCGATCTGGACCCTTCGCTGACGGCGTTCATCAATCGTCAACCGTGGATGGCATTCGGTGCACGCTGCAGGGAAGGCAACGTTGCATGACCCGCAAAGCACGCCCTCGCGTCGCCCGCGGACCGCAGCCGCAACTGCTTTCTTCGCCGTACGAAGAAAAACTGCTGCGCATGGTGATGACACTGGCCACCGAACTTGCGGTCACGCGTGAACGGACCGATGCGCTGGAAACCGCCTGCCGCAACGCCGGCATCGACGTGAATGCCGTGCTCGAGGACGCCTCGGAAGCCACCGTCGCAGATCGCTTGGAACGTCACCGCGAACTTGCGGGGCGATTGCTGCAAATCCTCGACGAACCGCCCTGACCGCCCGTGAATCACGCCTCCTTGCCCGCGACTCGCAGCGGCACGGTTTTGTGCACCCAGTTGGCAGGATCGGCACGTCGCGCCGGCGAAGGAATTACCATGACACGACGCGACTGCTCGGCGAGCATCTGCTCAACGTCTATTTCCCAGCCTTTTTGCGCCCACTCGCGCACCTTGCTACGGAACTGGAACTCCATGCCGTCCGTCTCGGTAAGGAATTCCTCGGTCGCCGACTGCGGCGGCAACGATGGACGAAGCGCCTCGACGACGGCGGTATCTTCGCCTACCGCCTTCATGATGCCGGCGAGGCGCTCTTCATCCTGCGCAGGGTCGAGCAGGAAATTGCGCGCCTGCAAGCCAAAGGTTCGGGTATGGAACGGATCGATCGGCACCTTCACCGAAAACGTGATGATCGACATGCCTTCCTGGAAGACCGGTTGGATGCGATGGCATATGCCGACCACGCTGAACTCGAGCGACACGCTGGTGAAACCGCGCTCGGGATTTAGCATCCTGGCCATTTCGCCGGTCTTCTGCTCGACCTTCGGTGCAGGTCGCGTACGTTGCACCTTCCCGCCGTAGGTCGTAGGCGTGATGGGCACCACCGTCACCCGCGGCGCTCGTCTGGTGCCGAAAGTCGGGTGCACGAAGTTGATGTGCGCCGTGTCGAGCGAGTTCTCTTCGAAGCGCTGCCAGTTCACCTGCGCCTCGGCCCGGTAGGGGATGAGCCGCCAATGCTCCGGATCATCGAACTCGGGCAGCAGATTCGGAATGGGCGGCCTCTCCTCCTCGGGCAGATCACCGAGGAACGCCCATACCCAACCGTATTTCTCCTGGGTCGGATAGGAATCGATACGCACGCGTTTCGGAATGACGGCTTCTTCACCCATCGCCGGAATCTTGACGCAGCGGCCGTCGGCGGCGAATTCCCAGCCGTGGTAGGGACAGGCAACATTGCCGGACGCGACACTGCCATTGCAGAGCGCGCCACCGCGGTGGCAGCAGGTGTTGGCCAGACAAACCGCGTTGCCTGCCGAATCGCGATACAGAACGAAATCGCAACCCAGCATGCGCGTGCCGAAGGGTTTGTCGGCCGTTACCTCGCTCGACAATGCGGCCACATACCAATTGTTGATCAGCATGATGCGACTCCCCGTCTCTGGATGTTTGCCTGCGAAATGACGTTGTTCACAGTTTTGCCGGTGCAGCGGTCTGCATCAGATAGGCCTGCTTGCGCACGAAACGCAGGATGGAACAGGGACCCATGCGCGAACCGCCTAGCCCCGAATAGCCGAAGGAATTCTTTTCGGCCTCGTACGTCTGATAAGTCAGTCCGGCATCGTTGAGACTGACGCCGCCCGCGTTCAGACGTTCGGCCACCGCTCGCGCCTCTTCGAGCGTGGCGGCAAACACGGCAGCCGACAATCCGAAGTCGCTGTCATTGGCAAGCGCGATCGCCTCGTCGAGATCATCGAAAGGCATCACCGGTATGATCGGCCCGAAGGTTTCTTCGGTCATCAGCGACATGCGATGATCGACGTCGACCAGCACCGTGGCACGGCACCACCGTCCGCCGCCGAGGTTCGATGTTTTGCCACCACAAAGAATTCGTGCGCCCTTGGCGAGTGCATCATCGAGCTGCGCGTCGATGATGTCGGCCTGCCGCGAAAAAATCAGCGGCCCGAGTTGCCCCTGCGAAATGTCCGGATGATTGATGCCGATCCGGTTCGCCTTGGCGACCAGCATCGCGACGAATTCCTCGAAGATACGTCGATCGACGTACACCCGCTCGATCGACAAACAGGCCTGACCGGTCGCCATGCAGGAGGCGCGCAGCACTGCATCGCTGGCGCGGTCGAGATCGGCACCCTGCAAAACCAGCGCAGGATCCTTGCCACCGAGTTCGAGAAACGCCGGGATGAACCGCCGCGCGGCCGCCTCGGCAACCTTGCGCCCATTCGGCACGCTGCCGGTGAAACACACCGCATCGGACACGTCGACGAGCGCCGCACCGGTCGCCCCATCCCCCAACACGAAGTCCAACACGGCCTCAAGTTCGGGCACGGCACGCAGGGTCTTCTGCAAGGGTGCCACGAAGCGTGGCGTGACCTCGCTCGGCTTGATGAGCACCGCACAACCTGCGGCAAGCGCCGGTACCGCATCGATCAGCGACAAGGTGACCGGGAAATTCCACGGTGAAATCACGCCGACGAGCGGATAAGGGACGAGACCACCTGCGAGCTTCACCGTAGGCAGCAAGGCGGAGTCCCTCTCGGCGACCTGCAGCAAACCCGGTGCCTCGCGCGACCAGCGACGCACGTTGCGAATCGCCCCAGCGACCTCGCCGAGCGCCACTTGCAACCGACCCGTATCGCGCGACAGCGCGGTGACGATCTCCCCCTGTGCCGCCTCGAGCGCATCGGCCCACCGTGCAAGAATGACGGCGCGACGATCCGCGCCCAGCGCGCGCCAAGCCGGCTGAGCGCCTCGCAGTCGACGCGCGGCATCGGCGACCTCGGCGCCCCCCGCTGCACCGATGTACAGATCGACCGCACCGCTGCGCGGATCGCGCACGGGTAACGTACGATGGACTGAAGGGACGGCATTCATGGTTTATTTATAATATAAATAATACATTTGATGCGTTGCGGAAATTCGCTAGCGTCCACCGCTCGTGCGCGTGAGACGGATGTGATGGTCGTAGTGATCGCCACGATAAAAGGCGAGCAAGCGCTCGACCGGTCGCTGTCGAGTATCGAACACTACCAGGCGCACCCGCACGAGCGGCGCACCCGCCGATACGTCCAGTAGCCGCCCGAGACGCGCATCGGCCAGCGTTGCGCCGATCAACTGGTCACCCCAACCGATATCGATGCCCTTGCGCTCGAGCAGCGTGAGCATCGGGTGGTTGTTGAATTCATTGGGTGAGAAACGAATCTTCAGATCGATCGGAATGAATGTCTCGCAATACCCGATCGGCTTGCCGTCGAGCAGTCGCACGTGCGCGGCGCGCTGCACGCGGCTCCCGGGCGGCAAACGCAAGTCGCGCGCAGTCTCCGGATCCGCCTCGACGGTCTCGACCACGGCGTCGGAAATGCGCGTGTTCGAACCGAGTCGGCGCACCTTTCGCAACAACTGTTCCATGTCACCCTGCACGGGTGCATCGGCCAGATCCTCCGTCACGAAGGTTCCGCGACCCGGATTGCGGGCGATCAATCGCTCATCGTCGAGCAATGCCAGCGCCTTGCGCGTGGTGATGCGCGAGACGCCGAACATCCTGCAAAGCTCATCTTCGGTCGGCAACTGACTCCCGGGCTTGTACCGTCCCTGATAAATCCAGTCACGCATCACGGTGTAGATGTAAAGGTAGCGCGGACCTCGAAGGCCCGCCTCCCCGGTCGACTTGGTTTTGCGTTTTTTCATCCGGCCATTGTCGACGATTCGCGACGGCTCAGAACCTCCTCTTGAACGTCACACCGAAATTGCGTCGATCGGGCAGGAAGCCCGCAAAAGCGCGCGAATTGGCGGTGTAGGGACCGGCTCCGTCATCGTCCTTGAACGCGACGGAGCGCAAGATCGTCGTCGGCGTCTCGTCATCGGTGAGATTACGGCCCCAGAACGCGACCTCCCAGGTCTCCGCCGAGATCGCGAAACGGAGATTGACGTTTTTCCGCGGCCCGACCCACGCAAGGTTGTAAAAGCCCTCGTACTGCTTGCCGAGCCTCACGTAATCCGCACGCGCCGACCAACGCAGGCCGGTATCCCCGAGCGCATGCGCCAGCGTGAGACTGCCGGATAATTGGGTTTCGGGCTGCGCAGGGATATTGGTGCCGAGGCCCTCGAACGTGGCGCCCTGCAACGACTGCCCCGTACCGCAATACGGACTCGCAGCGCCCCCTGCGGCGCAAATCGGCTTCACCTTGGTCGTGCCGAAGGCCAGGATGCCTTCGAGCGCCTCGCCCGCCGAGTTTGTGCGGCCGGATTCGATCTTGGTGTCTGCATTCGAGTATGCGAGGCGCGCCGTGAGCCAATCGCGGATCACGTCCCCCGACGCCTCGACCTCGAATCCGCTGATGCCGGTCCGACCGAAATTGGCGGTATAGCGCGTGATGGTGGCGACACCGCCGCATTCGCCGGGCAGACAAATTCCCGATGACTCCTGATTGATCCAATCGATGTCGAAGTACGCGGCAATCAACTGCAAGCGACCATCGAACAATCGACCTTTGAAGCCCGCCTCGAGATTGCGCGCTTCCTCTTCTTCCGTGAAACGCAGTTGCGACGGCAACTCCGGTGCAGTGTTGATCGTGACGGGCTTGCTGCCCTTCGCGTAGACGGCATAAACCATCATGTCGTCATTCAATTTGAAGTCGATGGTGGCACGCGGCAGAAAACTCGAGGTTTCCGAGGTTGCATTGAGCCCGTTGACCGGATTGCGCAGATTCAATCGGTCTTTTTGCCATCGACCTTCGGCCGAAACCGACAATCGATCGGTGAGATCGTACTCGACACGGCCATACACGGCTCGGTTGGTCGCGCTCAGCGTTCCTGCGTTTGCAGCGACCGCAGGCAATCGATACGTCGCGACCTCGGTGCGCGAGTTGTCGAAGTAATACATGCCGGCAAGCCAGCCCAAGGGACCGTCGGTATTGCCGAGCAGCCGCAATTCCTGCGACTTGTCCTTGAACGTGAATTGGCGATCGAAGGTGATCGACGGCAAATTCACCGTGGCGGCGTAGGTCAATGCCGACCGGTAGGTGAGATCGAAACCGTCGCGTTGTTTCTCGTCGGTATACGCCGAGATCGAGGTGAGCGTGGCGAAACCGATGTCCCAATCGACGGTCAGCGCGGTGCGTGCCGCCGAACGATCGAGCCCTGCTTCGCCGTCGGACGCCGTGTATCGACCGACAAAGGGTGCCGGGATGCTGGCATTGGCTGCCGCCAAAGAAATCTGGCTCGGTGAAATACGCAGTTGGCCGCAGTAGTACAACGGCAATGTTGGACGGATACTGCGCGAATCCGCAAGACAATTGTTGCCGAGCGGACTCTGCGCAGCGACCGCGACCTGATCATCGTTGTCCTTGGTATATACGGTCCGCAAATAGACGCTGAGGGTGTCGGACGGCTTCCAGCGCAACCCCAACGTACCGCTTTTGCTTTGTTGTCCTCCGATGTTGAACAGGCCGTCGTAGTTGTTCTTGTACATGCCGTCGACCTTGAAAGTACGGGCGCCGACAATGAACGACAGCGTGTCGGACAGCGGCCCCGAAACCGTGCCCGACACTTCGGTACGCCCGTATTCGCCGAGTGTGATGCCGACCTCTCCGCCGAATTCGCGCCCGGGCTTGCGGGTGATGTAGTTGATTGCACCACTCAGCGTCGATCGGCCGAACAATGCACTCTGCGGCCCCTTCAGAATTTCGACGCGCTCGAGATTCGAAAGCTCCACGCCTTGTGCCGAGGATGATCCGACGAAGACGCCATCGACGTAAACGCCCACGTACCCCTGCGTGGGTACGACGGTATTGATGCCGCGAATCGAAATGCGATCACCGCTGCGACCCTGCGAGGAACTGATGAACAGCCCGGGCGTGCTCTCCGCGATGTCGCGAATGCTGTTTAAGCCGGCGGCGGCAATATCCGCCGCGGTGAACGCGGCGACGCTGAGTGGTACGTCAATCAGGCGCTCTTCGACTTTGCGCGCCGTCACGACGATCTCGTCGAGCTCGCCGGCTCCCGGGGCCTGGTCGGCCATGAGCGGTGCGCAGATCGCCGACCCAGCCAGTGCCGCGATCACGGCACTCCACGCCGTCCGTGCAATCGCCCCGGAGGAGCGAACGTTAGAGGAATGTTCGGTTGAGATGCTGTCGTTTACCATTTCGTTCCCTCCTGAGTACGGGCCGGCGACCCGCGCGCTTTCAAACTTTGACGCGACGCTGCGGGATGAGCGTAGCCAACACCCCGAGCGCCATGAAAACCAGCAAGGCTGCGGCGATCTGCCCGCGGTAATTCCAGGGCTGCAGCCAGATTTCTTTGTAGAAACCCCAGCGTGGAAAAAACTCGCCGAGCGGAATCCACAGGATCGCTTTGGTGGGGATGGCGTATCGGATGGCCGCCATGACCCGCGTGAAATGGAACAGCCGATAGAGCAGATAGCCGCCCCAAAGCAGCAATCCGCCGATCAACCCGTAGGTGACCGGATGGTCGTATCCCAAAAACCGCGGATCACCCATGAACAGTGAGGCGCCGTAGCAAAACCAGAGGACCGTCAGCGTTTCCATGAAAGTCACGCGACCGAAATTACGTTCATGGCCCGACTGCGGACGTCCGAGATTCAGCTGCAACCGGCGTTGCAGCCAAAGAAAGGCATTGCATTTGGTATCTTTGTCGAGAACGAAATAGGCCAAGATCGCGACGCAAATGCCGACAGACCCCTGGATAAAAAGCAGATTCACGGGCCTTGCACTGCCGGCTACCGTCGCCATCGGCATCTGCAGCGAAATTTCGTTGAATTTGAAGGCGTAGGCCGCCCAGCCCGCCCAGATCAGCAGTGCCGAAATATACCCGAGGACCGTCGCCGTGCTTTCCTTGCGACTTCGGACCGCCGCAACCAGCAGGGCGAATGCGAGTAGACCAAGGGGCAAAAAAACGAGATAACTCTGTTCGCGCCCCAAAACGCGGTATCCAGTCACGCTCAGGCTGTGCGTGAGCGGAGTGCCCAGGAACGCCACGAACAGCGCCAACAAGCCGACTAGCGGCGGCGCCAGACCCCTGCGTACAGGGGTCGTCGCGGCGGAAGTGTCGATGCTCCCGTTTTCCAATTGCGACCTCCCTTATGTATTATCGATATAACAATTTGGCGCGCAACGCAAGTCCGGAGCCCGGGCAATCGAAGACGCGCGCCACGGAGCGATTAGAATGACCAAGGTCGTCAGAGTTTTCTTTGCCCTGCTGCTCGCGATGACATCCACGGCTGCGATGTCGGCGGCGCTGGTCCGCGGCATCGGCAGCGAACCGGAAAGCTTCGACCCGCACAAGGCAGTCGGAACGTCCGCATCGGTGGTCATCTACGATCTATTCGAAGGACTTTTGACGGTCGATGCCAACGGCGAAGCGGCACCCGGCGCGGCCGAGAGCTGGAGTACCAATGCCGATCGCTCCGTCTATACCTTCAAGTTGCGCCCGAACCTCAAATGGTCCGACGGAACGCCGCTTACCTCCGCCGATTTCGTCTACTCCATGCGGCGCCTGCTCTCGCCGGATACGGCCGCGCGATATGCGTCATTTCTGTACATCGTGAAGGGTGCACGAGCCGTCAATACGCAGAAGGCGCCGCCCGAAACATTGGCGGTCAAGGCACCCGATCCGCGCACCGTGGTGTTCGAACTCGAGGGTCCTGCGCCGCAATTCCTCGAGATTCTCACCGGAGTGGCGGCCGTCGCCGTACCACGCCACATCATCGAAAAATTCGGACGCGAATGGACGCGACCGGGAAACATCGTCTCGAACGGCGCCTATCAGCTCGTCGATTATTCGCCCAATACCCTCATTACGGCCAAGCGCAATGCGAACTTCCACTCCGCCGCAAGCGTGAAAATCGACGAAGTGAGTTATCTGCCCATCGAAGACGACAACGCCAGCCTGAAGCGCTTCCAGTCGGGCGAGCTCGACGTCACGCAACGCTTCCCGCCTGAACAACTCGACAAGCTGCGACGCGAGAAAAATCGTTCGCTGCGCACGGCGCCCGGACGCGGCAGCACCATGCTGGCGCTCAACACGCGCCAGAAACCGTTCGATGACCCGCGCGTTCGGCGCGCACTTGCGCTCGCGCTCGATCGCAACGTGCTGACGGACCGCATTCTGCGCAAGACTGCGGAGCCCGCCTACTTCGTGGTGCCGAGCAGCATCGGCAACTACGACAGTCTGCGACCCGACTGGTCGGATTGGTCGATGACCGAGCGGCAGAAGCAGGCGCGCGCATTGTTGTCAGAAGCGGGCTTCGGGCCGGGCAAACCACTGCGCTTCACCATGCAGTACTACACCGAGAGCAAGACGCGCACGCTCGCGGTCGGGATGGTGGCGATGTGGCGCGCGATCGGCGTCAACTGCGAACTCGTCAACAAAGATCTCGGAGCCGTGATTTCCTCAGTCAATGCCGGCAACTATCAGGTCTCGCTGTATGCCTGGTACTCGTCGTTCGACGACCCGTTCACCTTTCTCGATCTTTTCATCCAGAAGCCGCGCGGCTCGATAACGGGATACGCAAATGCCGACTACGACACCGCGTTTCGCTCTGCCAATCGGACCCCGGATCCGATCGCACGCGCCAAAGCGCTCGCCCAAGCCGAAGCGTTGCTGATGCGTGATATGCCGGCGATTCCGCTGTTCTTCGCCGAGGGTCAGAAGCTGGTCGGTCCGCGCGTCGGCGGCTGGGTGGACAACGCCCGCGGCGCCAATCTCTCGCGTTACCTGACCGTGCGCGGCTGATGAGTCGGTTTCTGCTGCGACGTCTGCTGGTGATGATCCCGACACTGCTCGCGATCGTCACGCTGTCGTTTTTCCTCATGCGTGCGGCACCCGGTGGCCCCTTCGACGCCGATGCGCAACTCGAGCCCGAGGTCCTCCAAAATCTTCGTGCCGCCTACCAACTCGACAAGCCGGTACCGGAGCAGTTCCGGATGTTTCTCTCGGGTGTACTGCGTGGTGATCTCGGGCCGTCGATCGGATACGCCGACTACTCGGTCAGCGAACTCATCGCGATCGGCCTACCCGTGAGCCTGAAACTCGGGCTTACCGCGCTGACGCTGGCTGCGTTGTTGGGAACCTCGCTAGGCATCGTCGCAGCTCTGCATCGCAATCGCGGTCTCGATTACGCGATCAGCACGCTCGCGATGACCGGTATCGCCGTACCGACGCTGATCACCGCACCGGTGCTGACCTTGCTCTTCGGCGTGACCTTCAAGCTGTTGCCCGTCGGTGGTTGGGGCGATGGGGATTTCAGACACATGGCGCTGCCGGTGACCGCGCTGGTGCTGCCGCAGCTCGCGGTCATCGCCCGCCTCGCCCGCGGCAGCATGCTCGAAGTATTGAACCAGCCGTACGTGCGCACCGCCCGCGCCGCGGGGCTGCCCGAATGGCGCGTCATCCTGCGACATGCCTCGCCGCCCGCGCTAATCCCGCTCGTCAGCTATCTCGCCCCCGCCGTCGCCGGCGTGATGACGGGTTCGATCGTCATCGAACAAATCTTTGGTCTGCCCGGAGTGGGTCGATACTTCGTCAACGGTGCGCTAAGCCGAGACTATCCCCTGGTGATGGGCATCGTGATGGTTTACGCGACGGCAGTGCTGGTGATGAACCTGATCGCCGATCTGCTCTACGGAGTGCTCGATCCGCGCACGCGACGCCGGATGGACGAGGCATGAGCGGCCTGGCGGCAGACCGTGATCGGCTGGTCAAGGCCGCGCAAGCGGTGCGGGGCGAATCACTGTGGCGGGCCGCTGCGGCCCGTTTCATCGCCAATCGCAGTGCCGTGGCCGGTCTTCTGCTGCTCGTGCTGATCATCGGGTTTTCACTGCTCGCCCCGATCTTCTCGCCGCATGATATGGAAGAGATCTACTGGGAGCGCATACAGATCGCGCCGACTCTGGCTAACTCCCACTGGTTCGGCACAGATGCCAACGGGCGCGATCTATTCGTGCGCGTGGCCGCAGGCGGACGCATCTCGCTCGCCATCGGTCTGCTCACTGCGCTGACATCTCTGCTCATCGGCGTGATCTATGGTGCGATCGCCGGCTACGTCGGCGGACGTGCCGACGAGTGGATGATGCGCATCGTCGATGTGCTCTATGCGCTGCCGTTGATCTTTTTCATCATCATTCTGGTGACGGTCTTCGGTCGCAATATCCTGCTGGTTTTTCTGGCCATCGGCTGCATCGAATGGTTGACGATCGCCCGCATCGTGCGCGGCCAGACCATTGCCGTGAAAGAGACCGAGTACATCGAGGCTGCCCGATCGCTCGGCGTACCTTTCGGTCGCATGGTGCTCCGTCACGTCGTGCCGAACGTGCTCGGACCCGTGATCGTATTCTCGACGTTGCTGATTCCAACCGTGATTCTGGTCGAGAGCTTCCTGAGCTTTCTGGGACTTGGCGTCCAGGAACCCAGTACAAGCTGGGGGCTGCTGATTTCGCAGGGCACGGCTACGCTCGATTCGGCACCGTGGCTGCTGCTGATACCGGCGGGCTTCCTCGCGGCGACAATGTTCGCCTTCAACTTCATCGGCGACGGACTGCGAGACGCGCTCGACCCCAAAGCGCGCTGACCACGTGCGTCTTACCCCGTTGGCTCGCCCACCCCGTACACCGGGTGCGCGCGAACGGTCACCTCCGGTTGCGTTTGCGCAAGTCGTGACAGCCGCTCGTTCACGGCGCGACAAGCGTGATCGATTCGCTCGTCGACCGAGTCGTTGATCACGAGCGCCACGGCGGCGCGGTCGATCAGCAAGGCGACGCACTCGAGCGCGGCGGAAAACTCGGCGGGCTCGGTCGCAATTTCACCGATTGATAATGGCCCGTGCTCGGCAAGCAGCGTGACGATGCGCGCGACCCGCTGCGGGTCGATGCGCACCGCGCAGGCGCCGACGACGAGATCGGCCATCGCGCGCTCGCGGCTGCAGGCGAGCGCGATGCGCTGCGCCTGCAAGCGCTGCAGACGTTCGGCCGCCGACAACACGCGCAGGCCGCCGCGCTTGCCGAAATAATCGCGCCGGAACTTGCGCGCGAGAAAACGATCTTTCGCATCCTCGCGCGCGCCGCGATCGAGGGCGCCGAGTTGCGCGCGCTGCGGCGCCGTGAAATTCAAAGATTCAAATGCATCGACGCCGCGCGCCTCGGCGACGAATGCGAGATCGGCACGCTGCAGCGCATGCTCGACATCGCGGAATGCCATCGGATGCCAATCGCGATTGAAAAGTTCATGTGCGAGATACGCGATGCTCTTGCCGCGCAAAAATCGCGACGGCAGTTCGAGCTCGGGGTCGGCGAGCTCTGCGGCGCGAGTTCGCGCGAGCTCGATGCCGTCGGCAAGCGTCAGACCTTGCGCACGCGAGCGCTCCACATCCGCGACCAGCCACTGCCGCAGCGGCAACATGGAACGCCAGCCGGCCAAAGAATTGTGCCCGAGATAGACGACGCCACCCGGCGCAAGCCGCGTATTCAAAAAATCGACGATACGCGCGCGGTTCTCGATCGACACCCAGTTCCACACCCCGTGCAGACCGATGAAGTCGAAGCTCGGCAAATCGTCCCGGGTGCAAAAGTCCGCGAACGGTTCGGCAAAGACCGTGACGCGCGCGCCGCTGCTCGCGACGAGTTCGCGCAGGCCCGCGACGTGTTGCGGCAGCAAATCGTTGCCGTACCAGTGAATGTCGGTGGCAGCGGCGTGTACGGCCAGACTCAAGCCCCGACCGAAACCGAGTTCACAGGCCCGCCGAACCTCCGGCGCCTCGTATCCGGCCAACAGCAGCGCAAACCGCATGCGACTCGGGGCGAGCTCGGGGTGATAGCCGTAGGTGTACGGGATCTCTTCGACATACCCATCCCCGTCGAGCGACTGACCCCGATTAATCATCCCATCCAACCTAGCATGAAACCTATAATGGAGCGTGGTCGACTCCCGCATCAACCGACGCCGCATCGTCGCCGCCGCACTCGCCGGGGCGGGCAGCGCACTGTTGCCGCGGGTGACGTTCGCCGCCGAAGATCGGCCACGCTACGCATCGGACCCGTTTTCTTTGGGAGTTGCCTCGGGCTACCCGACCGCCGACGGCATGGTCCTGTGGACACGGCTCGCGCCACAACCCCTCGCGAGCGATGGCGGCATGCCGCCGGTCGACATCCACGTGCACTGGGAGATCGCGCACGACCTGAACTTCACGCGCCTGGCCGCACGCGGCATCACGCGCGCCGAGGCTGCGTGGGCGCATAGCGTGCACGTCGAAGTGCGCGGCCTCGCACCCGGTCGACACTACTTTTATCGCTTCCGCTCGGGCGATGCCGTGAGCGAGATCGGCAGAACCTGGACGGCCGCCGCACCGGGCGCGAACGTCGATCGCTTGCGCGTCGCGCTGGCGAGTTGCCAGCATTACGAACAGGGGTTTTTTGCTGCGTATCGACAAATGGTGGCCGATGAGCCCGATCTGATCGTGCACGTCGGCGATTACATCTACGAGAGCGGCACGAACAAATCCCCCGTACGCAAACATCCGGGCGACGAGTGCTACACGCTCGCGGATTATCGGCTGCGTTACAGCGTCTATCGGACCGATCCCGAATTGCGCTCGGCACATGCCGCCTGTCCTTGGATGCTGACCCACGACGATCATGAGGTCGACAACGACTACGCGAACGACCACGGCGAGAAGATCGAGCCGAAGGAAACGTTTTTGGCGCGTCGCGCCGCGGCCTATCGCGCCTATTACGAACACCTGCCCCTGCCGCGCCGCGCGCGCCCACGCGGGCCCGACATGCTGCTGTACACGACGCGTCACTTCGGCTCGTTGCTGTCGCTGCACATGCTGGACGAGCGCCAATACCGCTCGCTGCAAGCCTGCCCGCCGGCCGGCAAAAACGGCGGCGCGCGCGTCTACGAGGAAGAGTGCCCGGAGATGAACGCTCCGGCACGCACCATGCTCGGCTCGACGCAGGAACGCTGGGTCGACGAACAACTCGCCGGCAGCCGAAGTCGCTGGAATTTTTTGGCGCAGGGCGTGACGTTCACGCGTTCAAATGAAGCGACCGACGGCCGGCACCGATACTGGAGCGATGCGTGGGCGGGCTACCCCGCCGCCCGCGACCGACTGCTGCGGGACATCGTGCGACACCGCGTCCCGAACCCCGTGGTCCTGAGCGGCGACATCCACGCGTTCATCGTCGCGGACCTGCCCAAAGATCCGGCCGATCCGAATGCGGCGGTGGGACTCAGCGAGCTCGTCACGAGCTCCATCACCTCGCCGGGGCCACCGGATTTCGTGGTCGCCGCCTATGAGCGCATGAAGCCGCAGGTCTGGTACGCGGACGGCGAACACCGCGGCTACTTGCGCATCGACGTGACGCCCAATCGGCTGCATGCCGATCTCGTCGCGGTCGATGACGTGCGGCGTGCCGACTCGGCCTGTCACGTCCTCGCGAGCTTCGAGATCGAAGCCGGCACGCCCGGTCTGCGCCGGGTCTGACTTACCCGAGAGACCGACCGCTCAAGGTTTCAACCGGCTGAGCACGCGCGCGAAGCGGGCACCGTCGAACGCGTCGCCGTCCTTCAGGGCGGAGAAGAGCTGGTCGAGATCGCCGCGCGCCTTGCGGTCCAGATCGAGTTCGGCGAGCAACAACACCATCCCCATCGCCGCCTGCTCGGCTGCAGCCTGATCGGGGAACGCACCACCGCGTGCCGCGGCGGCGAACGCCTCGAGTGCGCGCGATAGCTCGGCACGGCTCCACGCATGACTGCGCAGCTCCGTCGCCACTTGATCGACGACGCGATCGAGTTCGGCGGCATTGGCCTGCACGGTCGTCGGCCGCTGCGCACTCGCCTCCTGCAAATTGCGCAGCGCGACGACCAGGCGTTGCTCGCCGGACGATTTCGCCGCGCGCGCGAGCAAGACGAGCGCACGCGCATGCCCATCCTGCAAACGCAGCTCTCCGGTCCGCGCGGCGAGCGGGTCGCGACGACCCTCGCCCTGCCACTGCGTGACCTTCAGGTCGCGATGACAGCTGTAACAGGCGTACACGCCGAAATCCGGAATCGGCGCATTTTTGAAATTCGCCGCCACGAGCGAATTCTGCAAACGCGTGGCGGTCGCCAAGCCGTCGATCCAGTTGGTCATTGCCACCGACGCACCCTTGCGCCGCGCATAGTCGGCATCGCGACGGAAGTGCTCGCGGCCGCCGCTGGTGCGCCAAAGTTCGGTGTAGGTGTCGAGTTCGAACACGAGCCGCGGATGTCCCGCCGCCATCATCTTGTGGTTTGCGAAACGATCGCCACCCCCGACGTGACAGCCGGCACATGTCGCGGCCCGCACCTTCGGGTCTTCGAGCGCCGTGAGCCCGTTCGCGAGGTTGTCGGCATGGGTGACCTTGGGGGTCGCATAATGCGTGGCGAGCCAGCGCTCCGATCCGCCGTGGCAGGTTTCGCAGCCGATGCCGTCGCCGACTTGATATTTGGGTCCGCGCGCCGCCACCGGCGCGTTCTCGGCATGACAGGCGAGACAAGCCGGCGCCTCGTGGGCGTTCGGCAAGCCCATGCGCCGCGCGATTTCTTTGGACTTGGCGCCGAGCAGCACTTTGTAGGCACCGGCGTGCGGATCGAACTGCGACCACACCGTGTACTCGTTCTGCAACACCGCCTGCGCCGCAAGCGGCCGCGCGGAACCGTGACAGATCGACGAGGCACAACTGGCCACTCCCAAATGTTTGTCCGGTGCACCGGCCCAGACCGTCGCCACGGAGCACAGGGCAAGCATTGCCGACATCAGGCGTTTCATTACCGCACCTCGCTATCTTCGACGAACCACGGCTCGCCACGGTCGTTCAAATACATACCCTGCATTTCCTTGAGGTTGAACGGACGCGAACCCCGTCGTCCGAACACCGCCACCTGCCCACCGCTCTCGTCGACCGCGCGGTCGCGCTCGAGGGGTCGCGACAACGACAAAGCAGGTGCGCGCGTTTTGTAGCGTGCGATCAATTCGGGTCGAGGCTCCGGACTGAAGCCGTAGAAGTTCGGTTGACTCGACGGGCTCGTCATCTGCACCACCTTGAGTCCACCGCGACCGTCGGCGACATAAGCGAACAACGACGCATTCGTCGAGGCGATCATGACGTCACGCGCGTCGACCAGCGAACCTTCGGCATTCCACTTCTTGTAGAGCAACGGTCGCTCGGGCCGCTCGACGTCGACGATCGCGATACCGTCGGCGCCGTTGGCGACGTAGGCGTAGGTCCGCGCCACGCTGAGACCCTGCGCCGCGGTGAGCGGCACGATCGCACCAGGAACACGACGGACTTTGTCGTGATGCGTCACATCGAGCACTTCGAACCCCTGTCGCGACGTGACGAACGCATAGCGGAACTGGACGACCACCGCACGCGGATCGTCCAGCGGCACCTCGGAGAGGATGCGCGGCTTCAGCGGTTCGTTCAGATCGACGATGAACAGCGCTCGCGGCGTCGTCACGTACGCGATCGCTCCGGTGAGCGTGATGAACCGTGCGCCGGCCAGCTTGCCCTCGGGATTCCAGGTCAGGGCGCGCGTCAAATTGTTGTTGCGGAACTCGCCGTCGGCAAACGTGTTGACGTCGACGAGAATCAGACCCTCTTCCGAGTCCGTGATCACCGCATAGTTGTAGATCGGCAGGAACGGCTGCTCGAGATTCACCTTGCGCATCAGATCGCCCTCGTTGCGCGGCGGATGCACGGGCTGGGTCGTCGCGAGCGCCACGCAGGTGGCGTTGCGCGAGGGGATCTGCGCACGCTGACCGAGTGGCGAGTACGGCGCACTGACGAGTTTCTGGCTATAGCCTTTGTTGGCGATCGATGCGGCATCGACCACGCGGAAGCCGCGCTTGCCTTCTGCAGCGAAGATGTACTCGCCGCGCATCTGCACGCAACCGGCGACTTCGCCCGACAGGTGATTCCCTTCGCGCAACACGCGGCTGCGCGCCTGGTGCTCCGCGAACCACTTCGGATAGGCGTAACGATGCAGGTACGAACCGATCACGGCCTGCGGCTCGTCGTACTCGGTGACCTGCACGGTCGAGATGCCCTGCCCCGTGCCGACGATCGCATTGAGGCCGGCGAAGTTGATGAATTGCGTACCGTAGCCGAGTGTCTGCGCGACGATCGCGTTGTTGTCGCCGCTTTTGGCGAGATGGCAATCGCTGCAAGTTTTGGTTTCGGTCTTGCGCTCGGTGTGCGGGTAATGCGGATTCATCGCCTGCGAGCTGTAGCCGGAGGCTGAAATCGGCGCCTGCTGCACGTAGATGCGCTCGCGATTCGAGTTGGTCGAGGACAGCACCAGCGCCGATGAGGACCTCACGGGCGCGATCTTGCCGCCCTCGGCAGCGCCACGCCAACCGAGCATGAAGATGTCGTCGCGCAGCACCTGCGGGTTGTAGGTGGCGTAGTTGCGGGTCGTGCCGCCTTCATACCGATGTCGATCGGTTTTCCAGTTCGCTTCGATCGGCAGATGACAACCGCCGCAGCTCGTGGTCCAGGAGGTGTGGCAGGCATAGCACTCCATCTTGTCGTCGCTGTGTGCCAGCATCTGCCACGGCACGTCCGGCCCCCACTTTTGCTGCTTGGTGCCGTAACTCATGGTTTTCGCGCGGGCGGCTTTCGCGTTGTAGTGCGCGTTGCCCGGCGTCACTGAATCTTTGACCTGCGAGACTTTCCACTCGAGCCCCGGCGTCACGGCCGAGCGTTGCACCAGATCGTCACCCACCCACTCGAAGCGCGGTTTGCCGTCCGGGTTGCGGATCGCCGCCAGATTGTTGGAGCGCGCACCGGCCGCCGGACCGGAGGTGCGCAGGTTCGCGCGCGCAGCGACGGTGCCATGGCAATCCTTGCAGTCGATTTCGACCGCAGCAGCGACCTCGCCGACGATGTGGCCGGTGCCGTGCGAATCCTGGGCGTAGTGGCAATCGACGCACTGCATGCCGACGTCGACGTGGATCGACGCCATGTGCACGGTCTTGTCCCATTTCTTGGGATCGTCGTTGGCGACGATATTGCCGTCCTTGTCGAGCAGGTTACCCTTGCGATCACGCTTTTGAATGGCGCGGAAATTCCAGCCGTGCCCGTGATAGTCGGCGAATTGGGTGTCTTTGAGCTCCGGATTCTTCTTGCTCACTTCGCTCAGGAACTTCGGATCCGCCCACAAGCCGCGCGGCGCGGCGCCTTCCGGGTTGCGGTCGAGCACTTTGCGAATCTCGGCCGCCGTCGGAAACTTTTGTTCCTTGGGCCACATCGACGGCGCGTCCGACTCGTAATCCCACATCGTGTAGCCGAGGAACGAGTTCATGAACATGTTCGGCTGGTGCATGTGGCAAATCATGCACTGGCTGGTCGGGATCGCCCGCGTGAACTCGTGCTTCAGCGGATGACCACTTTCGCCCTTCGGAATGGTCGGATCGGCGGTCTGCGTCGTGCCGTCATGACCGAAGGCCGCGTACGGACCGGCATGTCGCGGGTCGCGATCGTTCGCGTACACCACGTGACAGGAACTGCAACCCGACGATCGATAATCGCCCGGGTTGTCGTTGGTGCCCATGAACCACATCAAAGGATCGTTGAGACGAGTCTTGTGGATGTTCAACACCGGCACCGCGATGCGCGCACCGGTTCCGGGACCGCGATTCGACTGTTTGAAGTCGGGTCGGCCCGGCTCTTCGAGTTTTTGGATGGCGCCAGCGACGTTGGGCAAGCCGGTTTCGGGGAACTGGTTGCCGATGTTGCGGCCACCACGCTCGAAGGCACGGAAAATGTCGGCGGGCGGCAGATTCTCCCAGCGCGGCAGCGGATACACCTGCTCGATGACGTTGAACTTGTCGCGATCCTCGGCGCTCGCCTGCGCACCCTTCAGGATCGCCGCTTTGCCGTCACGCGTATAACTTTCACCGAGGATGTATTTCTTGAACGGCAGCAAACCGTTGTTGTAGGACGCGCCGCCCCAGAACATCGTCGCGGTCGCCATCAGACTGCGGTGCGCGTCTTTGATGGTCTTCTCGTGACAGGCGCCGCAGGCCTCCATCGCGATGCGATAGTCGCCGGGGTTCACGAAGCGGATGAACTCCGGGCTTTCCTTGTTGAGCAGCGCATACGTGCGCTCGGGGGTGCGGCTCGACGGGTAATGCCAGGCCTCCGGATAGCGCGGCAACACGTGCGCGCGCTCGCGTGCCGCGGTGTACTCGGCACTTTTTTCGTCTTTGCCCTGCCACCGCACGTCCGCCCGTCCACCATGACAGTCGGTGCAACCGAGCACCACGCCGGGATTGGCGTGCATGGTCGATTGATCGGTGGCCGAATGACACGACACGCAACCGGCACTTTTGGCCTGCGCTTCTTCAGGCGTCTGCTTCGCCGGCGACGAAGGTGCGGTCGGTACGTCATGGTCATGACGCGGATGTTCGCCTTCGTTGGTGGTCGCGACGATCGCGTAACCGCCAACCGCGAGCACAGCGAGCAGGACGACCCACCAAGGGGACCGGGCGGCAAAATTTCCGTGTTGCATGTCCATCAGTACGTCAGCACCAAATTACCCAAGATCGCGTGGGCGTTACGGTCGGGGAACAGGTCGCGGTAACCCGCGCCGGGGAACAACGTGGCATACGAGAGACGTCCGACCACGTTTTGAATCGCTAGCGGACGCCACGTAATGGCGATGGAGGCATCGACGCCGATACCGCGCGCGATGCCCGCCTGCGCACGCGCGGCCTCGAGGGTCGCGGTGTCGTCGAATGCGAGATAGTTAAGGTTGCCGCTGACACGCAGCGTGGGCGTCAGATCGAGATCGACGCCCGCGCCGAGCAATCGCAATCCCGGGTTCACGAAGTTCGACTGCCCGAATTCTTTGGATGAGCGCATCGAGTTCAGCATCCCGTTGCGACCCGAGAGTGCAACCCTGCCGCCGCCGATCAACGGCACGGGCTCGCGGATCCAGAAGCTCGTATCCGCTCCGGCGAACAAGGGATTTTCGAGCACGGCATCGTAACCGCCCGCGCGGCCGTCGTACGGATCGGAATCACCCGAGGCCCAGGCGATCGATGCGCGGGCCCGCACCCAGGAGAAATCGCGTGACAACTCGGCGGCAAAGAAACCGGCGCGTACGCTCTGCTTGCGCTCCACGAAAACGCCGCGCGTCATGTCGCCGAGCACCGTATACGCCGAAGCCGACAGGTTGTAGCCGCCCAAATGACCGTCGCCCGAGAGCCCAAGGTAGGTCACGTCGTAGTCGTAACTGCGCTGCAGACCGATCGACGCCGGGCGCTGGATCACGCCGTTGTCGTCATATTGCGTGCGGCCACCCTCGCGATTGCGCTCGTGCAACACGACGCCTTGCGTCGTGAAGCCGAGCACCGGGAAATCTTGATAGTAGAGATTCGCGACGAACAAATCGTCGTTGCGCAGGGCTGCGAGACCGCGCTCGACCAGATTGTTCAGACCGCTGTTCGTGTCTTTGTCGATGCGACGGAACCACGCGACGTTGTACTGCAGACGGTTGTTGTCGCGAATGCCGAACACGCGTGCGCCGAGCGCGCTGTCGGAATACAAAAATCCGCGGAAATCCGCCGTGAACGGTTGCACGCCGACGCGCAGACTGTCGAAGTCGTAGCGCTCGGAAACGTTGCGCAAATGTTTGTCTGCGAACAAGGCCTGCACGCCCAGCACGCCATCGGTCCGCGTCCGACCGAAATCGGGATTCGCCTTGAGCAGCCCCTGCTCGCGCACGCCGACGTGCGTGACGTTCAACGCGGGCGTGAAACGGAATTCCCAATCGGGCGGCTTGAAGACCGTGTTGCCCTTGTAGAGGATGGTCTCGACGGCAAAAGTTTGTGAGTACACGTCTTGCCGGCCGTTGCCGAACAAATCGAGCGCACCGGCGCGATCGGTGACGGGACCGCCGACCGGCACCGGAAACTCCCGCGGTTCGATCACCGTGTCGGACACGCCGACCACCGCGAAATACCAGTCCTCGCCGAATGCGGGGCGGTCGCCTTTCAGCACGTTGTAGCCATGATAGGGATCGAGCAGGTTCTGCTTGATGCCGATCGCTTCGACGAGCCGCCAGCGATCAGGCAAGCCTTCGAAGCCACCGATCTGCTCCAACGTGGGCGCAGGCAATTGCGCGGGGTTGCAGGGCGTCGGTTCGTATTCGATCACCGGCACCGTCGCACTGCGACGGCGTGGATCCGCTGGCGTCTCGGGTGGGCAACGCTCCGCCGCGACGGCCGGCGGGACCGCTGCGGCGCGCTCGGCTTCGGCGTGCTGTGCAAAGACCGGCGACGCGCACACGCTCGCAGCCAACGAGGCGATCAAGCTCAGCCGACGCAGGCGTTCAACGACCATTGCACGCCTCCTGTTCGTTCGAGTCGAGGAACGGCGCCTGCGGACAACCGACGTAACGCAAGCGCGAGCCTGCGGGAACCAGCTGATCCGAGCGGCGCGCGGGCGGCGCATTGCCGATGCCGGCATTCGCGAGCCCCGCGTCTGCGACGCCCAAGAATGCGACCATGTCGTCCTGATCGACGCCGTCGCCCGAGACGCCGATCGCGCCGACGAACTTGTCGTTGCGATAGATCGGCACGCCGCCCGGAAATATTTGCGCACCGTTGGCCAGCTGCGTCGACGACGTACCACGCGCGAAACCGCTGTCGAATCCGGACACCGCGGTGCAGTTCTGCGGCACGTCCGGCGCGAGCCCGGCGACGTACGCGACGTGCTGTATCAGCGCGTTGTGGATCAAATCCAGTTGAAGTCCGGTGTTGAACGGGCTCCACTGCCCCGCTTTGCGCGACAAAGGCCCGGCCGGATTGCCGTCGACGCCGTCGGGATAATTGGGTCGCGCGAGATTGCCGACGGCGCGCGCGGAAATGGCGTACTGACCATCGGCCAAGGCGTTCGGCTGACCAAGGAAAGTGCGCATGCCGCCGACGTACTGACCGAGCGGTTCGCTGCGCAAAACTTTCAGGGTGCGATCGAGGTACACGGCGTTCGGCAAGGCATTGAGCGCGGCTGCCGCGCTCGCACTCGAGAAGAAGCCGGCCGTGCGCGCCTTTTGCAACGAGACGTCGATGCCGAACACCGGCGCATCGCGCGTCCGCGCAATGCCGAGTATGACGCCGTTCGAATCGGTGACGCTGATCGTCACGCGCGCGGGCGTTCCGAGCGGTCTGCGAATCTGCGCACGCGCGCGGTTGGCCGTACGCAGGGCGCTCGCCAAAATCGCGCGCACCTCGGACTCGGTGAGCGCCGCGCTGCCGTCGGTACCGGCGCGCGGTCGATAACGTTCGACGTTCGCCGCATCGACCAGCACGAACGCATCGAGACCGGAGAAATCTTTGGTGTCGGCACGGACGCCCGAGGCCGGTTGCCCGAAGGCCGTTCCCGCGCGCACGCTGGCAATCGCATAACCGTTGACCGCAACGAGCTTGCCGACGCTGCCCTCGAGACTCGCATAAGCGGGCGCGGCCGCGGGGTTCGAGGTGAGCTCGGCGCTGTCGAGATCGGTGAACCGCAGCGTCTTGCCGTCGGCGGTGATGCGATCGGCGCGCCGATCGAGCGGCGCGGCGAGGCCGTAGGTCGCGGCGACCGCGATCGCCTCTTCGACATCGACGTCTTTGTCGAAGATGTCGGCATCGAGACCATAGACACCGTCGGCGACCACACCGACGCCGCCCACGGGCGTGCCGTCGATGTAGAGCGGCAGACCGCCCGGATCGGCGGCGAGCCCGAGCGGCGAACGCTTCGGACCGGTATCGCCCGCGCTGGCGCCGAATCGCGAATTCAAATCGGAACACGGCAACTGACTGAACTGCACGCCGAACAGCGGACCACCGGGCGACAGCGCTTCACCGGGATTGAAATGCGATTGGACGATTTGACTCGCGGTGCGCGTCGAAAAGGCATTGCCCTCGCTCGACAGATACGCGCCGGTGATCGCCTTCGCGATCGCCGCCATGGTGGAGGGAATGATCTCGACGTTTTCCAAACCGCCGTCGATGCGCGCGGCGCCGGTCGTCGAACGCACGGTGACGGTGGCCGGCGCGCCGGTCATCGCGAAGACCGCAAGCACGTTGCCGACCCGATCGACCACCGCGATGGTGGCGCGTTGGTTGCGCGCCTGCGCCTCGGCCACCGCACGCGCGACGATGCCTTGCACCTGCGCGACGCTCAACGCGCTCGCCGCCGTCGCGCAACTTCCCGAACAATCCTGCGAGACGGGCGCGGCCGGCGTCGAGACGAGACCGCCTCCGCCCGCGGTGCCGCCACCGCCCCCACAACCGCCGATCAACAGCGCGAGCGCTGCCGACAGCATCGCTGCCACCCGCGTCATCAGGAACTCGCCTTGAGCACCTTGCGTGCCGCCGACTGCTGCCACAAAGGCTGCGCGGCACCATGGAAGCCGTGACAAGTCGTGCAACCGCTCGCCAACTTGCCTGACGCTTCGCCATGCGACTCGCCGCCGGCGTGACAATCGCGACATACTTTGATCGACGGCATCAACACGTCGGCCGCTTCCTTGGATTTCTCCGCGGCATGACAAGTCGAACAAGGCGTCAAACTCGTGCCGTGCGCACCGTGATCGAACTCGGCCCCGGGCATCCAGGTCGACGTCAATTTCACGGCGGCGACACGCCATTCGTCGGCATCGACGCGTTCGACGACGTGACAGTCGACGCACATCCGGCGTTCGAACACGTCTTTGGCCACCGTCAAGGCTCGCTCGCGCGCATTGCCGAGCAGCCGCGCGCGCGCCGCCGGCGACGCGCCAAGCGTCGGCAACGATACGACGCGCGCCGAATCCGCGGCAGCGTGCGGATCGGTGTAATCGTTCAGATATCGACCGGAATAATGGTCGATCAACGCCTGCACGACCTCCGCGGGCTTGCCGTGCGGCACTTTGCGATCCGGCGTCGCCGGATCGAACTCGAGCTTGTGGCAACTCGCGCAGCTCGTCTCCATCGTGATCGGTGCAAAGCCACGACCGTCGCGATTGGCGACGTGACAATCGGCACAGGCCATGACTTTCTGCCCGTCGGCCGTTTTGACGCCCTTCGGATCGAGGTGCTTGGCATGGGTGAACTTGAGGCCGCTGCGCTCGCGCAGACCCGGCGAGTCCAAAGCGAGTCGCTGCACCGACACCGAATCGTTCGCGCTCGCCGCGGCGTCGATCATGCTCACCCGAAACTCCGGATGTGAGTCGCCGAAATCGGCGACCGCCTGCAGCCCCTTGCTGTCGGGCAGCGATTTCTTCGGATCGGCGTGACAATCGAGGCACACTCTTTGATCACGATTGACGAGCGTCGACGGCTCGTCGTGCTCGACATGACAGTTCGTGCACTTCGCCTGCGCGAGCGACGCCGCTTGCGCGTGGCCCGCGGCGACGTGCTGGTGCAGGTTCGAGGCATGGCAATCGAGGCAGGTCTCGCTGCGCACGCTCACGAATGCTTTGACGTGGCAGCTCTCGCATTTTTGACCGAGCCCCGCATGCGCCGAATGCAACGGCCCGGAACTCCAAATGCGATCGCTCGGCAAATGCAGACTGCGCAAGGTCTGGTTGCCGCCCTCGGCGTTGTGCGCAACCCAAGGCAGTATCAGGCCGAACGCCAGCGTGACCAGAAAGAACGCCCAGGACCAACGCCGCTTGCGCAATCCCGCAACCGACAGGTCGAGCACGGGCGCAAGGGGCGCAGCCGCGCGCGCGTCGGCGCGCTGATCGGCTTCGACCGATACCGACAGATCGACGCCAGCCTCGGGCTCGAGGACGCGCAGCACGTAGGGACCAAGTTGCACGATGTCGCCGACCGCAAGCACGGCATCGCGCGTGGTGCGCCCGTTCACCACCGCCTGTGCCGGCGCCTTGCACCGCAACACGGCCCCCCGCGCGGACGACACGATGCGCGAATGCTGCAACGGCACGCGCGGATCACTGGTGTGCAACACCTGATCGGTTGCGCGACCGAAGGTCAGCGCTTCACCCTCGTGCAATCGTGAACTGATCTCGACGGCACCGCCGTCCGCACGATTCAAAAACTTGATGGAAGTACGCATCGTCGCGGGTCACCAGTAGAGGAAAACGCTCACCACGTGAGCGATCAACGAACCAAGCAGCGCAAAAGTGATGGGCACGTGCACGTACAACCACACCTGCAGCCAACCCGCGATACGCGCATCTTCGATCACGCGCCGCAGCAGGCTGCGACGCGAGGCCATGAGATTCACGAGCTCATCGATGCGACGCGTGCGCTCGGCATCGGTACTGCGCGACAGTTGTCGACCCAACCACTCGAGCATGTGCTCCTGGGCCGGGTTCGGAACCACCTGCAAGACGCCGTCGTCACCCGCCAGCGAAACCTGCGAACGATCGCGACCGCGCAAGATGTCGAGCACGGTGCCGCCGATGCGCGTGCGATCGCGATTGGAGGCGATGGCCTCGGCAAACTCGGCAGGCAGGTTGGCCGCGATGCGCAAGGCCCGCTGATCGAGGTCGGCGATCTCCTGCAGCATCTGCTCGCGCGTCTGACTCGAACGATTCGCCGACAGCCGCTCGGGAAAACGCAGATACATCACCACGCCGAAGAGCCCGCTGACGATCACGGTCATCATCAGCACGTAAGCGAGCGTGTGCACGTTCCAACCGAACTGAAAGCCCGTGTGCAGGGTAGCAACCACGATCAGCGCAAGCCCGAGATAGACGTGCGCACTCACCCAGCCCTGCACCGTGCCGACCGCGGACTGGTAGCTGCGCTTGCGTACCCCGAGCGCGGTCAACCAGAGAATCAACAAGGCGCCGATGGTGCCGAGCGTGTAGCCGAGCCAGGTTCCGCCGTTCGGTGGTGAAACGGGTTGGTGCCATGCGTAGGCGAGCACGGCAACGAAACAGAGCGACAGCGCCCACCAAAGATATCGCTTGCCACGGTACTGCAGAAAAGATTGATGCATGTCAGCGCCCCACCGCCGATTCGCTGATGAACTCCACGAAAGCCTCGGGGCTCACGCGCAGCGCTGCGCCGGTCGGACAGGCGCGAACGCAGGCCGGGCCACCGGACTGGTCCTTGCACATGTCGCACTTGACCGCCTTCTTGGGCGCTTTGGGTTTGCCGTCCGCGGCACCGTGGGCCGCATGGCCGTGATGCGCGCCGGCGTGCGCGTCGCCCGGACCGGACCCCGCGCCGAACAACAACCACGAAGCGAGTCCCGGCTTGGGCGCCGGCGCATACGCCATGTGGATGACGCCGTACGGGCAGTTGCGCTCGCAGTTGCCGCAACCGATGCAATTGTCCTGAATGTAGACCTCGCCGTTCGGCGCGCGCCGAATCGCATCCGGCGGGCACTCGCGCATGCAATGCGGATCTTCGCAATGTCGGCACGAGGTCGGCACGTGCACGTTGGCGAACGTGGGTCCCGCTGCGCGATCGAGTCGCGACGTGCCGCCATGCGTTTCGGCGCATGCGGTCTCGCAATTGTCGCAACCCACGCACAGGGTCTCGTCGATGAGCAACAGATCCGTCGCCTCACCCAAGCCCTGCTTGATCAAAAACGAAATGAGATCGCCGGACTCGTCGCTGCCGCGCATGCGCGCGTTCGAAGCGAAGCGCTTTTGCATGGTCGTTTCGAGTTCGGCACGCAACGCGGGGTTGCGCACCAGCAATTCTTCGAACGCCGTCGCATCGAGGCTCACCGCCTCGGTCGGCACGGTGGCACGCACGGTCGCATTGCGGCGGGTCTTGCCGAGCAAGCCCATCTCGCCGACGTAGTTGCCGGCCGCCACATACGAAATCACGACGTCGTGCTCGCCGATGCGCCGCGACACGGACACCGAACCGCTGCGTATCAGAATGAGCCGATCGGCTTCGTCGCCCTCGGCGAACAAGGTCTCGCCCTTGCGATAACGTTTGAGTTCGGCGCGGGCGGCGATCGAGTTCAACTGGTCGAACGGCACACCCGGCGCGAACCCGGTCTGGATCGCGCGCGCAATGAACAATTGATCGATCACCTTGCGTACCGAATCCGCCGAGTTCATGAGCTTGAGGATGTCGCGCCGCGGCGACTCGATCAGCACGCAGTTGGCACCGGCATAGACGGTGCCGGAGCGACGACGCCCGGACAGCAAACTCATCTCGCCGAAGAATTGACCCGCACCGAGCGGAATGCGGCGTGATGGCCCGCCCTCCGCACCAAGCTCGATCTCCACCGTACCCTCGACGATGGTGTAGAACGAATTGGTGTAGTCGTTCTTGCGGAAGATCGCCTCGCCCTTGGCGGGCACGTGCACCGCGCTGCCGAGCAGCAACTCGCGGAACACCAGAGAGTTCACTTCCGTGAACAACGGAATGCGCTGCTGCATCAACGCCAGCGTCTCCGACACGCTCTTGCGGAACGGCAGGTTCGCGAATTTTTTGGCAAGCAAGGGTTCGTCGGCCGGCTCGACCTCGCGGCCGAGTGCGTACTCGACGACCTCGTAACCCTGGTTCATCGCCTGCTTGATGAGCGGATAGCCCGCGAGCGCGCCGATGACGTACAGGCCGGGCACCGCCGATTCGTAGCGCTCGTTGAGCACCGGCAATGCCGCCGGGTCGGGTGACGGGAAACGGATGCCGCAGGACTCCACGAATTTGCGCGGCGGTATCGCGCCGATGCGCGCGATCACCCGATTGCACGGCACGACCGCCTCGCCGTTGTCGGTGTTGATGACCAGGGTGTAGGGACGATCGGCGCCCGGCATCGCGGTCAGCGACACGCAAGCGGCGTTGTAGTAGCAGCCGAGTTTGCCTTCCTCGACCGATTTCAAAATCAGGTTGAGGTTGCCTTCTTTGACGCGCGCGAATTCCGCCGAGCGATTCAGGATGAAGACTGTGTTCTGTTTGGCGAGTGCAACGGCGTTCTCGATCGCCGCATCGCCCGCACCGACCACGACGATCACTTCGCCGGAATATTCACCCGGATCATCGAGCGTATTCTGGACGCAAGGCAAATCTTCGCCGGGGATTCCGAGGCGACGCGGATTGCCCTGCATGCCGATGGCGAAAATCACGGTCTCGGCGTGATATTCCTCGCCCGACTTCAGTTTGAGCGTGAAATCGGGCCGCGAGCCGGAAATCGACGTGACCTCGGAACCGTAGCGGATGTTGACCGCGTGTTTGTCGAGACCGCGCGCCCACTCGTCGAGAATCGCTTCGCGCGTGCCCGCCTCGAAACGCAACGGACTGCGCAGCGGCAGCACGTTGGGCTCGGCCATGACGTGCTTGCCCTTCTGATATTTTTGAATCGTGTTCGCGTGCGCCGGACTCTGCTCGAACAGCACGTGAGAGACGCCGAGTTCGGCGGCGCGTGCCGCCGCGCTGAGTCCGCCGGGCCCCGCCCCGACGATCGCGATCTGCACTTTATTGGTGTTGTTCACGCCCCGACCTCCGTCGAGACGACCACGGCCGCTCGTCCGTCCATCCCCGCCCCCTGCGTGCCGCGCCATGCGGGCACGCCCTTATTCACTCTATCCCATCCCATACTAATGCACTTCGCGGCCGGGGAATATGACGAAAACCCTGCCCTCGGCACGACGCCGCACAGACGTCCTGCTGCCGGACCGGCGAGGCTCGCGAGCGACGGCGCAGAAACCGCAACAACGCCGTCGAACGCCGCCATATGAGAAGCAATCGCATTCAGGCCACCGGCATGCCGGCGCTCGAAACCCCGCGGGCAGCACTCGATCTGTGCAAATGCCTGCTCGCCTCGTCGTTGGCCGACTGGGATCGGCTGCGTCAGACCTTCGACGCCCGACAGGCTGACGACGTGCACGCCGTTCGGATTTTGTTGCGCCGCGCACGGACGCTGCTCGATCTGTTCGGCGACATCCTGCCGCAGCGCTACCGGCGCCGATGGCGGTCGACGCTGCGCGCGTTGAGCCACCACTACGATCTCGTGCGCGATCTCGATGCCTTGACCCGCGATCGGCTGCCCCGCTTGCTGCACGAGGGTCGATCACCGGAGTTCGCAGCCGTGCGACGCCTGCTCGAAGCGCGGGCGCGCAATGCCCACGACGACGCCGCACGAACCCTGAACACCCAGACCCTCGACGAAACCCTGCACCGCCTCGCGATCGAAACGACCCGCTTGCGCGGCACCCGGCAAACGCGATCATCGCGCTCGCAAAAGCTCGTGGCTCGCCGTCTGCGCACGCTGGAAGCGCGTGCACGCAAAAGATTGCGCAAAGCGCGCGCGGGACAACCGCCCACCTTGCACCGACTGCGCATCGCCCTCAAGCGACTGCGTGATACGCGTACGGCGCTGCAATGCACCCGACCAGCGCTCGCCGACGCGCCACGCAAATCGCTGCACGCGGCGACGGACGCCTTGGGCGAACTGCAGGATCTGGACCGGGCGCGCGGTCTGCTCGATCAATTACTCGGCGACAAGCCGGCGGTCGCGTCGGCCGTCACGAGGCTCGTGCGTCGGATCGATGCGCGGTATCGCAAACTCGCACCGCGCGCTCTGCGTCGCGCGCGCAAGGCATTGCGCAACGCCTGATCAGAGGATGTTCAGGCGCGCAAAAAGCGTTCGACTTCGCGCACCCAATTCCGCGGTTGCTCGTCGATGATGTCGTGCGAGCCGCCCTGCAACTCCGCATAGGCGAAGAAGTCGGGACGCAACTCGCGCGTACGGCGCGTGGAGTCGTAGAGATCCTCGCCGGTGTTCGTGAACAGCAAGGTCGGGACCGAAAGTTTCTGCAACACGGTGGTGAGATCCGTGCCGATCACGAGCGGGAACGCTTTCCAGTTGGTCGCGCCGCGATGCAGCGCTTCGACGGTGTAGCGATGCATCAACGCAATATCCGACCAACCGGGCGTCGAACGCAAGCGGTTCTGCCACGCAGTCAAAAAATGCGAGCCATCGGCCACCGGCTGCTTTGGCCCGAAATAGAAGGTGGCGAAATGATCGCGCTCGGCCTGACTCAACAACGGGAAGCCGTTCAACACCAACTTGTCGACGGCTTGCGGCTGCGCGGCCGCGTACACCGCACCGACCACGGCGCCCGTGTGATGCCCCACGAGATGCGCATGCGTCCAGCCGAAGGCGGCAAACGCAGCGGGGATGATGCTCGCGTAATCGTCCAGGGTCGCGCTCTCCGGCGCCGCATCCGACATGCCGAAACCGGGCATGTCGAGTGCGAGGGCATGAAAGCCCGCCGCAGCGAGCGCCGGCAGCACCGCCTCGAATTGCGTGGACGACAACGGCGACTGATGCAACAACACGAGTGGCTCGCCGCCCTCGCCCGTGGTGCGGTAGTGGATTTGCCCGGTGGGTCCGTCGAAATAGCCGCGTCGTATCGCCATGTCGCAAGTGTAGCCGCGCACGCGCGATTTGCGCCTACAATTGGGCACGATGCAACACGCTGACCACATGTCGAGCACGCGCACGCCGATGTCGCGCGTGGTACTGGCCGCCTCGAGCGGCACGGTGTTCGAGTACTACGACTTTCTGCTGTACGGCAGTCTCGTCACTTTCTTCGGCGGCTTGTTCTTTCCACCCGGCAATTCGACCGCCGCACTGCTCGCGAGCCTCGCGACTTTCGGGGCAGGGTTCGCGATCCGCCCGCTGGGGGCGATGATCTTCGGTCGTCTCGGTGACCGGGTCGGCCGCAAACGGACCTTTCTGATCACCATCGTGCTCATGGGCCTCTCCACTGCGCTGGTCGGCGTGCTGCCCTCGTACGAGGCGATCGGCTGGTGGGCCCCCGCATTGCTGGTCACGCTGCGTTTGCTGCAAGGGCTTGCGCTAGGTGGCGAATTCGGCGGCGCGGCGATCTATATCGCCGAACACTGCGACGACGAGCGTCGCGGCTACTACACGAGCTGGATCCAGACCACCGCCACCATGGGACTCATCGCTTCCCTGCTCGTGATCGTCGCCTGTCGCTCGCTGCTCGGCGACGAAGCGTTTCGCGACTGGGGTTGGCGGATTCCTTTCCTGCTCTCGTCGTTGCTGCTCGTGCTGTCGATCTACGTGCGCACGCGCATCTCGGAGTCGCCCGCCTTCGAAGCCCTGCGCGCGCAAGGCGGATTGTCGGATTCGCCGGTGAGCGAGAGTCTGCTCGGCAAAGCGAATCGCGGCGCGTTGCTTGCGGCCATCGTCGTCGCCGCCACCATGGCGCTCAGTTGGTACACGGCGCAGTTTTATTCTTTGGTCTTCATGCAGACGGTGCTGCTGATCGACGTCACTAGCGCATCGCTCGTGATCGTGGTCGCACTCGCGCTCGGCATCCTCACCTATCTCTTCGCCGGCATACTCTCCGATCGCATCGGGCGACGCCCCGTGATGCTCGCGGGCATGCTGCTGGTCACGCTCTCCATCATCCCCGCCTATCGCGGCATGTTGACGGTCGGCAATCCCGCGCTCGACACGCTGCGCACGAGTGCGCCGGTCACCGTATTCGCCGCCGCGCCGACCTTCGATCCGTTCGCGATGCAAGCACCGGACGATGCGTCCAAGGTTCGAGACCTGCTCGCCAAACGCGGGATCTCGTACGGCAATGTCCCCGCCCGTGACGACGCGAACGTGATCGTGCGCATCGGCAGCCGCGAATTGCGCGGCTTCGACCGCGACGCGCTGAACTCGGCGCTCGCATCCGAAGGTTATCCGGAGCGATCACCCCTGGCCCCGATCCGCGGTCTCGGCGACTTCGATCTGCCGCACGCGAAATTGGCCGCGATCATTCTGTTTTTGATCGTCGGTGCGGGACTCACCTGCGGACCCGGCGCAGCCTGGCTCGCGGAAATCTTTCCGACGCGCATCCGTTACACGTCCTTGTCCGTTCCCTATCACCTGACGAGTGCATGGTTCGGCGGCTTCATGCCGTTGACGGCGACCTGGCTCGTCGCACGCTCGGGCGACGTGCTCGCCGGTCTTTGGTACCCGGTCATCGTGATGGGCACAGGCTTCGTGCTCTCTGTCGTCTTGATGCGCGAGACGCGCATCGTCCGCTGACTCGCGTGGCCACTCGCAACCTGCAATGGGTGCTCGCCTCGCGCCCGGAAGGCGCCGTCAAGGAAAGCGATTTTCGTCTCGTCGAATCCGAGTTGCGCCCGCTCGAGCAGGGTGAATTCAGGATCGAAGTGCTGTTTCTCGGCGTGGCGGCGGTGATGCGCAACTACATGTTGAACGCGGAAAAATTCGAACGTCCGCTCGCCATCGGCGACGTGATGCACGGCCGCGGCGTCGGACGCATCGTCGAATCGCGCAATGCCGAGTGGCGCGTCGGCGAGATCGTGCACGGCAAGATGGGCTGGCAGCAGTACGCCATCGCCGACGGCTCGGCGTATTTTTTGATGTTCAAAGTCAGACAACGCGTCGCCCCGGTGTCCACCGCGCTCGGCGTCCTCGGTCTCACCGGCTTCACTTCGTATCTGGGTTTGGTCGACGTCGGCGCCGTGCGCGCCGGTGATCGGGTGCTGGTGTCGGGCGCCGCAGGCGGCGTCGGCTCGAACGTCGGCCAGATCGCGCGCAACCTCGGCGCCGATCCGGTGGGCATCGCAGGGGGCGCTGAAAAATGCGCGCTACTCGTCTCCAGACTCGGCTATCGCGTCGCCATCGACTATCGTGCCGGCGACGTCTCGCCCGGTATCGCGGCCGCTTTTCCCGACGGCATCGACGTGTTCTTCGACAACGTCGGTGGCGAAATCCTGGACGCAGGACTCGCGCAACTGCGGCGCCACGCGCGCATCGTGCTCTGCGGTGCCATATCCCAATACGTGAACGGCGTCGAACGCCCGCGGCCATTGCACAACGCCTACGCGATATTCAAAAAAATGGCGCGCATGGAAGCGTTCTTCATCTATGAACTCTCTGCCCACTTCGAACGGGCCGAAGCGCAGCTCGCCGCATGGATTGCCGAAGGCCGCCTGATCTATCAGGAGGACATCCTCGACGGCATCCAACGGATGCCGGAGGCGCTGCTGCGCCTGTTCGCCGGGCGCAACGTCGGCAAGCAGCTGGTACGCGTCGCCGGCTGATCAGGCGTTGCCGGCGCACCAAAGAAAAAGGCCCGTCACAGGACGGGCCTTCTTCATTCGGGATGCCTGATGGGCCAGTCGCTTACCAGCGACCGCCACCACCACCGCCACCGCCGCCACCGCCGCGATAGCCGCCACCGCCGCCGCCGCCACCGGGGCCGCGGAAGCCGCCGCCGCCGCCCGGACGACCGCCGCCCGGCGTACGGGGACGATCTTGGGCTTCGTTCACGCGCAGCGGACGACCCTGCATCGAATAGCCGTTGAGCGACTGGATCGCTCGCGCGGCATCTTCCTGCGGCATTTCGACGAAGCCGAAGCCACGGGGACGACCCGTTTCACGATCCACCGGCAACGAAACCGATTCGACGGTGCCATGCTGTGAGAACAGGGCCCGAACCGAAGCCTCGTCGGCCGAGAACGGAAGGTTGCCTACATAAATTTTCGCCATCTCTGGAAACACTCTCTAAAAACGAACAAAATACGGTCACCGTGAGCATGACCACCTGATCGATGACGATTCGGATTTGCACACCGGCGCAGCGCAGCGCGTAGAACGCAGACAGAAGGACAACGATCACCTCCGAGTCTACCACAAGCGCGGGATTTGCAACGGTTTTTCCTAACTCGCGTATATTGCGCCCGCGTGATCGCCCCCTCCGCCCCGACGCGACCCTGGATCGGCTTGCTGCTGGCAGCCGCCATCACCGCTCTTTCCTTTTTAATCAAAGGGTTGCAAGTACCTTTGATTGCGTCTCTGAGCCCCTTGATGCTCGCCGTACTGATCGGCATGGCGCTGCGGAACACGCTCGGGCGCCCTGAGTCGGCCCGATCCGGGCTGGCGCTGGCCGTCCGAGCCCCCTTGAGGCTCGGCATCGTGCTGCTCGGCCTGCAGGTGACGCTGGCGGAGATCCTGCACATCGGCGCCGGCGGACTCGCGCTTTTGCTGTTCGCGCTGGTGGCCACCTTCGTCGTGACCCGATGGCTCGGGCGTCGCCTCGGCGTCTCGGACGGTCTGGCCAGCCTGATCGCGGCGGGCACGTCGGTCTGCGGCGCATCGGCCATCGTCGCCGCCAACACCGTAGTCGGCGAAGACGACGAGGCCGTGGCGTACGCGCTGGCGACCGTCACGCTGTTCGGTACCCTCGCGATGTTTCTCTATCCGTTGATCGGCGCACTGTTGCCGCTCGGCGATCCGGCCTACGGCTTGTGGATTGGCGCGTCGGTGCATGAAGTCGCGCAGGTCGTCGCGGCCGGCTTCGCGCACGGCCAGACGAGCGGCGAAGCGGCGACCGTCGCGAAACTCGGTCGGGTACTGTTGCTCGCGCCGCTCGTGATCTTCATGGCGCGCTCGCGGGCCGCCGGCGAGCGTCAGGCCAGCGTGCCGATCCCCTGGTTCGTGTTCGGTTTCATCGCACTCGTGCTGGTGGCGAGCACGGGCTGGCTGGACCCGGCGCTGCGCAGCACCGCCGCGTTGGTGACGCAAGTGTTGCTGGCGTTCGCGCTCGCGGCCGTCGGCCTCGAGACCGACTTCAAGCGCCTGCTGGCACAAGGCTGGCGACCGCTCGCGCTCGGCGCGCTCGCGACGCTGTTCATCGGTGCGAGCACCTTGGTGCTCGCGCTGCTGTGGCAGTGGTGATCAGCTCTGGGGCGCGTCGCGCTCGTCCGGCGGATTGAGCAAGGCCTTGGCGCGCGGCGTGAGCCAACGCTCGACATCGTCGACCAGCGTGAACACCGCAGGCACGATCACGAGCGTCAGTACCGTCGAGGTGATCAAACCGCCGATCACGGCCACGCCCATCGGTTGACGGAAGCCGCCATTCGACAAGCTGGTGGCGATGGGCAACATGCCCGCCACCATCGCGACCGTGGTCATGACGATCGGACGCGCGCGCTTGTGACCCGCTTCGATCAGCGCCTCGGTGCGCGACTTGCCGGCGCGAATTTCTTCGATGGCGAAGTCGACCAGCAAAATGGAGTTTTTGCCGACGATGCCCATCAGCATCAAAAATCCGATCACGACGGGCATCGAAAACGATTTTCCAGTGAGCATCAAAGCGACGACGGCGCCACCGACCGACAGCGGCAACGCCGACAGAATGGTGATCGGCTGGAATACGCGCGAGAACAGCAACACCAGCACGGCGAACACCATCAGCACGCCCGCCACGATCGCCAGCATGAAGTTCGAGAACAACTCGCGCATGAACTCGGCCTGACCGACCTCCACGAAGCGCACGCCACGCGGCAGATTCGCGATCTCCGGTAGCGCGTAGACTTTTTGCATCGCCACGCCCAACTCGACGCCGTTGAGATCGGCGTCGATCACCACGCGCCGGCTCTGGTTGTAACGACGAATGACCGACGGGCCTTGGCCAAACCCGATGTCGGCCACGGCCTTCAGCGGCACGGTCCCGCCGTTCGCGGTGCGCACCGGCAGATTTTCAAGCGTGGCGATGTCGGTGCGCGACGATTCGAGCAGGCTGACGCGGATCGGCACCTGCCGATCGGTCAGAGAAAACTTCGCGGCGTTCTGCGGCAGATCACCGAGCGTCGCGATGCGTATGGTCTGACTGATCGCCGCCACCGAGACGCCGAGCTCGGCTGCCTGATCGAGTCGCGGTTTGACGAGCACCTCGGGGCGCTGCAAATCGCCGCTGATGCGCGCATCGCGCAGTTGCGGGAGCTTGCGCATCGCCTCGACGGCGCGGTTGGCCGCGGCCATCAACTGGTCGGTGTCTTCACCCGTCAAATACAGGGTGACCGGCCGACCGCCGCCGCCCGCATCGTTGTTGGCGAAGGAGATGCGCGCATCGGGCACGGAGGCGAAATCGGGTGCCACCGCATCTTCCCACTCGCGTTGCGTCATCCCGCGTTTTTCAGGCGGCAGCAACGAAACGAATATGCGCCCGTTGCGCACTTCACCGCCCTCGCCGATCGATTCGACGACGTCGGTGACCTCGGGGCGCTTGCGCACGAGTTCGGCTACGCGCGCCGAAACGCGCGCGGTTTCTTCGAGTCGAACTCCGGGCGGCAGCTCGATCGAAATCTGCGCCGCGGAGAAATCGGCGGCCGGCACGAACGACTTCGGCACGATGATCATCAGCGCGATCGACAGCACGAAGAAGCCGGTGCCGCCGGCGACCGTGAGACCGCGATGCGCGAGCGCCCAACGCAGCGCTTGCAGATAGCCGTTCATCAGTGCGCCGTCGGCCGAGCGAATCTCGTCATGCGGGCGCAGCGTATGTGCGGCGATCAAAGGCGTGATCAGACGAGCCACGAGCAGCGAGAAGAACACCGCCGCGGCGACCGTCAGTCCGAATTGTTTGAAGTATTGGCCGGTGATGCCGCCCATGAAGCTCACGGGCAAAAACACCGCGATGATGGTCGCCGAGGTCGCGACCACGGCGAGACCGATTTCGTCGGCCGCTTCGATCGCGGCGCGGTAGCCCGATTTGCCCATGCGCATGTGACGCACGATGTTTTCGATCTCGACGATCGCATCATCCACCAGCACACCGGCCACCAAAGACAGCGCGAGCAGGCTGATCTGGTTCAGCGTGAAGTCCATGAAATACATGAAGCCGAACGTCGGGATCGCCGACAACGGAATCGCGAGCGCGGATATCGCGGTCGAACGCCAATCGCGCAAGAATATGAACACCACGAGCACGGCGAGGATCGAGCCCTCGATCATCGCGGTCATCGCCGAACGGTAGGACGCGCGCGTGTTCTCGACCGTGGTGAACACGCGCTTGATGCCGATGTTCGGATATTCCTCGCGCAACTTGGCGATGTCGGCCTCGACCCGATCGAGGGTCGTCACATCGGAAGCCCCGCGTGCCTTCGAGACGCCGAAGCTCGTCGCTTCGCGACCATTGACTCGAAACAGGCTGCGCTGCTCGGCGACGGCATCCGACACATGGGCGATATCCTGCAAGCGCACCAGCATGCCGCCGGCGAGTCGCACCTGCGTCGCCGCCAGATCCTGCGCCGTGCGCGCCGAACCGATGACGCGGATCGATTGCTCGCCGCCACCGACCTGCGCGCGACCGCCCGGCGCATTCAAATTCAGCTGACGCAACTGCTGGTTCACTTCGGCGGCCGTGATGCCCAGCGCCTGCATGCGAGCCGGATCGAGTTCGACGCGGATTTCACGCGTGACACCGCCGCGCTCGATTTGCGCCACGCCGGGCAAGGCCAAAAGACGCTTGGCGACCGTGTTCTCGACGAACCAACTGAGCTGCTCGGGCGTGAGTTCCGTGGTGGTGACGGCGTAGTAGGCGATCGCACCACCCTCGACGTCGACGCGGGTTACTTCCGGTTCATCGATACCTTCGGGCAACTCGGTGCGTACTTTGCTGATGGCATCGCGCACGTCGCTCACGGCGCGATCGAGCGGCGTGCCGATCTGGAACTCGACGAAAGTGAACGACGCGCCTTCGGAGGCGCGCGAGCTGATGTTGCGCACGCCGCTGACGCCGCGCAGTGCACCTTCGATTTTTTGAGTGACTTGAGATTCGATTTCCGACGGGGCGGCACCGGGTTGCACCACCGTCACGTTGACGAGCGGGAAACTGATGTCCGGGTTCAGGTTGATCGGCAAACGGATGAACGACACCACGCCGAGAAACGTGAGCACCATGAACAGCACGATGGGCAACGTGGGATGACGGATCGCCCACGCGGAAATGTTCTTCATCGTGCGCTCACTCCTTCGCGAGTCGCACTTTTTCGCCGGGGCGCAGATACGCACCGGCCGTCGACACCACGCGTTCGCCGTCGGCGAGACCGGAGGCGATCACCACCCCTTCCGGACGCGACTGCGCGACATTGACGTTGCGTCGCTGCACGACGCCTTGCGGGTCGACGACGTACACGTAGTTGCCGTCGAGATCCGAGAGGATCGCCGTTTGCGGCACCATCGAGCGGCGACCCTTGCCGACCTCGACGCGACCGCGCGCGAAGGCGCCGGGTCGCAGGTCCGGATCCGGCGTGAGTGCGACGCGCACGCTGCCGAGGCGCGTTTGACCGTCGATCACCGCGCCGATCAGACGCACCGAGCCGCGAAACTCGCGCGCGACGCCCGTGACCGTCACCACCGCGAGCTGCCCGACGCGCAACCGCGGCAAATCCGCTTCAGCCACATTGCCGCGCATTTCGATCGCACCGGCGCGACCGATCCGAAACAAAGGCGCGGCGCCAGGGCTCGAAAGCTGTCCGACCTCGGCGGCACGCGTCAGCACGAGGCCGTCGAACGGCGCACGAATCTCGGTGCGACGCAGTCGTGCAGTCGCTTCGTTCAATTGGGCGGCGACGACTTTGACGCGCGCTTCGGCGGCCACGGCACTCGCGCGCCGCTTGTCGATGTCCTGTTGCGACAACGCGCCGATCGCGGCCACGGCCTGCGCGCGACGGTAGTCGGATTCGGCGACCGCCGAATTGGCGCGCGCCTCTTCGAGCTGCGCCTGAAGGCTTCCGACCGCAGGGGCGATCGTGGCCGTGTCGAGGCGCGCGAGCACCTGCCCTGCGCGCACGCGATCACCGATCTCGACGAGCACGGCCGCGATGCGTCCGCTCTCGCCTTCCGAAGAAATCGCCGCCTCTTCGCGTGCACCCAAGGTGCCGGTGATGTTCACGAGATCGGCGATCTCCGCCACCTTGACGGGGGAGGCCGTGACGAGCGGCGGCAAGCTCGGCCCCGACACGGGCGTGGATGCCAGACGGGTACGCAGCAAGCCCACTACGACCAACAGGGCGATGATCCCGCAGACCCAGCGGATGCTGGCGGGGGTCGAAAGCAGGCGATCACGCAGGCTTGCGCCGCGCGTTTTGAAATCATCCATGGTTGGCAAATCCGAAAATCAAGGCGGTTGGCGAAGACACGGATTCCGCACGGAAATCCGGCCACTGAACAGGTGTTGTATTTAACTATAACACCCGGACCAGGTCAAGGCGCCAAGCCTCGCAACAGCGTATTCGGCAAAAAGCTGTTGTCCCACTCGCGCCCGTCCTTGCGCGGCGGATCGTTGCCGACCCGCAGCACCACGAGTTGCTCGGTCGGCATGATGAACGCGACTTGATTGGCGTTGCCGTCGAACAGAAACAAATCGTCGGTCAAATACGGCTCCGAATGCAGCACGCGTCGCGACTCGGTGTCGCGCGCAGGATTCGCGAACCCGCGGCGCTTGATGTAGGGGCCCGGCACATAGACGCCGAGGCCGTAGTACGGGTTCTCGGCCGTCGCGGTGCGCATCGCGCGCACGTAACCCTCGGGCAGCAAGCGGCGTCGCTCCCAGCTGCCGTCCTGCATCAACAAAATCGCGAGGCG
>JAFMJH010000074.1 GCA_017853555.1 Steroidobacteraceae bacterium | reverse complement strand
CCCCCCCCCCCTAAAAGGCCGGGATCGACGGCGGCGAACTCCCGCGCGGCGGTCGAGATCGCCAGCATGACGTTCCGGTAGCCCTCCGGGGCGAGTTCGATGTACTTGCGCCGGCGGTCCTTGGGGTCGAGCGCGTACTGCACGAACTGCAGCTCGATCAGCCGCTCCACCCGGCGCAGAGCGGTGGTGACGGGGGTGCGCGACGACAGGCAGAGGCTGGTGACTGACACCCGTCGATCCAGCAGCCGCGCGCGCAGCAACTCGGCCAGCATGTTCCAGGCCGGATCGTGCTCGACGATCGTCGGGAATGCCGTGGCACGGGCTTCATCGATATCCGCCAGCAACTGCAGGATGCGCAGCTCGGCGCGGGGTTCCGGCTTGCGGGGTCGGGTCGATTCCGACGCCGGCAGGCGAGCCGCCACTTGTTCGAGCAACCGATGCTCGTCGCGTTGTTCTTGCGCGTATGCGTGGCGTCGCATGGCCTCCTGGGTGGCTCTGACCAAGGTGCCACGTGCCACCGGCTTGATCAGAAAGTCCACCGTGTCGCCGGTGCCGTGGCGCATGGCGACATCGAGCGCTGGACGAGAGCCCACCACGATCCACTGCAGATCCGGGCGGCTCGCCACCAACTTCGAGCTCTCGTCAGGTCGCGCCTGCTCGAGACTGGCGAGCAGACCCGCATCGATCACCACCACGCCGACCGATGTCCAGCGCTCGAGCGCGCGCACGAAACTCGGTCGACTGGGGGAACCGGCGATGGCATGACTCGTCAGGCCGGCCTGGGTCAGCGCGCGTTCGACGTAATCGAGGGTGGCGGCATCGGGTTCAGCGACGAGCACTTGGATGGGCTGCTTGAGTTCGTCAGTGGGCATCACGGCGGTACTCCGGGAAAAGCATCCGATACCGAACTGGATATCACAAAAAAATCTTGTTCAATAGTGTCGATCGTAAATATTTGATGGTCGCGCTGGGCGACTCAAAAAATGATCCGGATAAGTCAAAAGTTACTAAAGTAATTTGACGTAATACCGTTACATAAATCCGACGGTGTACGGAATATCTCGGATTTTCCGCCCGGATACATCCATTTTGGAATCATCTCCGGGCCCCGGAATCCCAAAAGCAACTGTGCGAAAGGTAACCTTTCGAAGACTTGGGGCCCTGCCCGGCATCGAATGGCACATGTACTCAAAAAATAACTATTTCAGCGCCTCTTTTGGTGTCCGGACCCTGGTCGTGGCCGCGCTTGCGGTCGTGCTGGGCGGTTGCCAGGCCTATTCTCGCCTGATTCGCGACCCCAATCTGCCGCAGGCCGCCGAGCGCCTCAAAACCGCGGTCGATGCTGGCAGCGATGCCGAGCTCGAATTGCCGATCGAATCCACGGCCGAGGCCAATTTCCTGTTGCGGCCGGTGACCCAAAGCGACCCGCTGCCCAACATCCCGCTGCGCAACGTCAACGTCACCGAAAGCGGTTTGTACGACGCCATGCAGCTCATCGCCGCGAGCGCCGGTCTGTCGTTGTCGATCGAGGGCGGCGCGCGCGGGCTCGACCGCTACGGCGCCGCGTCGGTGTTCCGTTTGAGCGGCACTTTTGCCGACGTGCTCGAGCGGATGTCGCGCAGCATGGGCTTTTTCTATTACGTGCGCGATGGCGTGCTGTACATCGCGCCCGAGCAGCAGTTCGTGTTGCTCACGCCGCCTGCGCTCACCGCCGACAACGTCGCGGGGTTCGCGAACAACCTGCAAATGCTCGGCGCCCGCGACACCTATCTCGACCGCTTGAACGGGTCGCTCGTGTTTCGTGCCAACCGTTCGACGCTCGCGAGCATCGAAGCCTACGTGAAGCAGTTGCGTGCCGCGCGCGCGATGATCGTCTACGAGGTCAACGTATATCAGGTGGACCTCACCGACACCAAAGCGTCGGGCGTCAACTGGAATCGCTTCGGCTGGACCGAAGAATCCGTCGTGCGTTCGACCGGTACGACGACCGGCGGCACGGGCACCGGCACCACGACCGGCACCACGGGCAACACCGGCAACACGACCGCGCCGCCGAACGGCGACGTGTTCGCCTCGCGCGGTTCGAGCAATCGTGCCGTCACGCTCACCGGCGATGCCGGCTTCGGCATCGGCGCCGTATTCGCCGGCCCCAACTTCAACTATTCGGTGCTGATGAACTTCCTGCGTACGCAGGGCACCGTCAAAGTGGTCTCGCAACCGCGAATCAGCCTGATGTCCGGTGCGCGCGGGTTCACGCGCTTCGGTCAAAACACCTCGTACGTCGCGAAAGTCGGCACCAACATCGGCAACAACCTCAACCAGGTGACCGTCGAGACCGAGCGTTTGCAGACGGGTTTCGAGCTGACTCTGTTCGGCACCGAAAGCGACGGCACGGTGTACACCGACATCAACCTCTCGGTCTCCGAACTTTTGAAGTTCAATAAATTCACGGCGCTCGGCACCGATCTGACGCTCCCGCAGACCCAGGATCGCGAGGTCAAGACCATCGTCCGCGCGCGCCCCGGCGACGTCATCCTGCTCGGCGGCATCTCGGTCTCGCGCGACAACTCCGACGTCACGAACGCCTTGGGCGGCAACGCCAAGAACGCCGA
>JAFMJH010000073.1 GCA_017853555.1 Steroidobacteraceae bacterium | reverse complement strand
ACCTGGCCATCCCAGAATGCCTGAGTCGATACGCGACGAATTTCTTTCATCAATTCGCTGAATTCAGCGTTGACGTAGCTGCGATCTTGCGTGGTGTAGGTGCCGTTCGAGGACTGCACCGCCAGTTCGCGCATACGCAGCAGGATGTTCTGCAGCTCTTCCATCGAGCCTTCGGCAGTCTGCGCCATCGAGATGCCGTCGTTGGCATTCTTGATGGCCATGTTGAGGCCCTTGATCTGGTTGCTCATGCGCTGAGCCACCGCGATGCCCGAAGCGTCGTCGATCGCGCTATTGATGCGCTTGCCCGAGGACAAACGCTCCATGGCCGTTTCCATGTTGCCACGGTTCATGGCCAGGGCGCGCTCGGACTGAATCGAAGCGATGTTCGTATTAATTACAAGAGCCATATTCGGTCTCCGTCGAAAATTCGTCGATCAAATGATCGTCGGCTGGTAACTAGCAATCCCCGTGCCAACCGGGCGTACGGGGGGTGGTTTAGTTGCAATGGGTTGGGATAAAGCAAAGATCAGGCCAGCTCGGCGGCCGTCGGATCGCCGACAGCAAACGCCGCGTCGAGCAGCCAGGGTGGCGAACCTCGGACGACGAGGCCGCGGTGCACGCGACACCCGCTATATATAAGGAAAGGATTTCGACGTTCGCATCGCGGCCCGAACCTTGCTGCAGTCCGGCTTGCCGTGCCGGCAGGAAACGACCGGCAACGATTTGCCGGCAACGGGTACGGAACGCCGAGTTAGGTTGGGTTTGTCGAGAACCCGTTGGTGGCACGTTAGTTGCTTGAGTGTTTCCGCGAAGAACTATCGACAGTTCTTGCGGAGACGAAAATGGTGTCACAACTCGACAAAGCACTCGGTGTCCTCCCGACCGCAGCAGCCGTGCAGGCTCGCCGGCTCGAGATGATCGCCGGCAACATCGCGAACGCGACGACGCCGAACTACAAGGCGCGCGATGTCGACTTTCGGGCGGCACTCAAACAAGCGGGCGATACGCCGCGCTTGGCCGTCACGCATCCCACACACATCGAATCACCGGACCAGCTCACCAAAGATGCGCTGATGTTCCGTGTTCCGCTCGCGCCGTCGCGCGACGGCAATACCGTGGAGACCCACATTGAAGAAGCTGCCTATGGCGATGCTGCTGGCCGTTATCTCGCCGCTCTGCGGTTCGCGGAGGGCACGCTCTCCGGAATGCGCAAGGCGTACCGGGGCGATTAAGCGGCGTATTGAAGGAGATCGATCATGTCCCTCGCGAATATCCTCAAGCTTTCCGGTGGTGCACTGAACGCACAGACCGTGCGTCTGAACACCATCGCTTCGAATCTCGCGAACGTCGAAACCGTCGCGAGCACTGCAAAAGATGCGTTTCGTGCCAAACGACCCGTGTTCGCCACCGTGTTGCAGAATGCGACGCAGGATTTGCAGAGCGGCTTCGGCGTGAAGGTCGAGGGCATTTCCGAGACGAGTCGCGCGAACCCCCAGGTCTATGACCCGGAAAATCCGCTCGCCGACAAAGATGGCTACGTCTATCGATCGAACGTGAATCCGCTCGAAGAAATGACGGACATGCTCGACGCCTCGCGCGCCTACGAAACGGCGCTGACGACGGCAAGCACGGCGCGCGAACTCATGATGCGCACCATCGACATGAATACCAAGTAAGGCACTGAACCATGGCAAGTACCACTGTTCCTTCAAGCACCAGTCCGTCGCTGCCTTCCGGCATCGCGACGCTCGCATCGGAGAAGCAAAAGCAGGCCGACAACAAGAGCACGCTCGGTCAGGCTGACTTTTTGAAGCTCATGACGGCGCAGTTGCAGAACCAGGATCCGAACGCGCCGATGGACAACGGCCAGTTTCTCGGCCAGATGGCGCAGTTTTCTACCGTGTCGTCGATGGGCGAGATGGCGAACCAGTTCAAGGCACTCGCCGACCAGATGGCATCAAACCGTCTGTTGTCGAGCGGCTCGATGATCGGCCGCTCGGTCCTTGCGCCGGGAAACTTTGGCAGCTTGTCGGCCAACGGCTCACTGGACGGCGTCGTGCGTCTCGAAACGCCCGCCGACGGTGCCTCGCTGTACGTCAAAGATTCTGCCGGTCAGGTCATGGATACCTTCGAACTCGGGCCGTCGGGCTCGGGCGACTATCCGTTCTCCTGGGATGGCGTTTTGCCGGACGGTTCCAAGGCACCGCCGGGGAGATACCAGGTTCAAGTGTCGGTCATGCGCGGCGGCAAGGCCGACTCGGCACAGGCCTTGCTTTACACACCCATCACCAGCGTCGGAATGACGGCTGGTGAGTTGATGTTGAACTTGCAGAACGGCAGCAAACTTGCCTTGACGCAAGTCACGTCGATCCGCTGATCACGAATTAAACGAAACACGAAGACGTCGGAGCACCACCATGTCGTTTTATACCTCACTGACCGGCCTCAATGCGGCGACTGCCGAACTCGGTATCGTCAGCAACAACATCGCGAACGTCGGCACGATCGGCTTCAAGAAGTCCCGCGCGGAATTCGGCGATATTTTCGCGACTTCGCCGTTGCAGAACGCCTCGAGCTCGATCGGTCAGGGTGTGCTCTTGAAGGGCGTGGCCCAGGAATTCTCGCAAGGCAACGTCGCCTTCTCGCAGAACTCGCTCGACATGGCGAT
>JAFMJH010000072.1 GCA_017853555.1 Steroidobacteraceae bacterium | reverse complement strand
GCGGGCTGCTCGCATCCATCGCGTTGCTGTAGCAATAGCGTGCATACACCGGGTAGCCATCCGCCGCCCAACCGATGAGCACCATCTTGCGGTTCGCATCGGTGGCGCCGGCATTGGCGAGCAATCCTTCGGGAATGCCGTGATAGTGATACGCACCACCGGGCTGCACGTGCGCGTTGTTGCCATCGACGCCGAAATTGAAGGTCTTTTGACCAAGCGCCTCGAGTCGCCACACGTCATTGCCATTGGCCAGATTGCAATCGGCGGTCGTCGTCATGCTGCCCGGACAACTGCCCGCGGTACCCGGATCAAATTTCACCCCGGCCAGACTCACGGCCAAAATACCGGCAGGTCCGCCGAGCGTGCGATTCGCGGTGCCTTTGAACGGTGACACGGTGGCCGAGAAATTCACGGTCTGCACTGCAATCGTGTTCGGGTTACCCGGATTCGGAAACGTGCCGACCGCATGGTTCGGCAAGCCATTGGCCGTCAAAGAACGCGCCGTTGCGCTGCAACTCCATTGCCAATTCGAGGTGAGCGTGCCCGCCGCACCGAAGATCCCCGTATACGTGCCCGCATTCGTGCACAACACGCTCGCGGTACTCGTGCCGGACGCCACGATTGGCGTGACCGACACCGCTGCGGAGGCCGAACTTTTGCCGACGGAATTGCTGGCCGTCACGGAACAACTGTACGTAACGCCGTTGGTGAGACCGGTGACCATGATCGGACTCGACGCACCCGTTGCGACCAACGAGCCCGATGCGGTGCAGGTCGCGGTATAGGAGGTGATCGCGGCGCCACCGTTCGATGCTGGCGCCGTGAATGCGACCGTCGCGCTGCCGTCGCCGGCGGTCACCGTACCGATCGTCGGGGCGCCCGGCACGCCAGCGGTCGTCGTCGTCGTGGTCGCCGGACTGCCCGCGCTGGCGCCAGAACTGCCTCCTCCGCCTCCGCAACCGACCAGGGTGCAAGCGAATGCGGCGATCAAAAAACTTTTGAGACGACGATGTGCCATGGAGCATCCTGCGATTGACGAGTACAGACCGTCAATCAACCGGCATCTTCTCCAATTGCTCGCGCCAATCGGTCGTGCCACGCGGTTCGGCCGACTGCGTGACGATGAACGCCCGATTGCGCGCGCGCGGCTCGACCGCAGTCACGATGGCCACTTCCGCAAGATCGGCACGCGCGATCGTGCCCGCAGGCGGCGGCGCATCGGGCGGCGGCAAGGTCCCCGGCGCGCGCATCGTCTGCTCTTCGACGGTCGGCTTGTAGCTAGGCGACGCCGCGAGCGTGATCTTCCAGGCGCCCGCCGGGCGCGCGAGGATGCCGGTCGGTCGCAGCGTCACATATTCGAGACCCGACGAAGCGAGAATTTTTTCCGCTTCGCGTTTGTCGGCGAAGGCCTTCAAAAACATCGGCGGCATGCTGGGCGGCGGTGAATAGACGCTCATGCCCGTGATGAACACGATGCGCTTCACGCCCGCACGCTTCGCCGCATTCACGAGGTTGCGCGTGCCCTCCCGATCGACCGCTGCCGTGTCGTTGTCGCCTTGCATCTGCGACGTCGCTGCCGCGTTGATGACGACTTCGATGCCTTTGAGCGCTGCCTCGAGCGACGCCGCATCGCGCAGATCGCCGACGACCCAGTCGCGCTGCACCTCGGCACCGGCGCGTTCTTTGGCTCTGGCGAGGTCGCGCACCAATACGCGCGGCCGCGCGCCGACCGCCTCGAGCGCTTCCATGATCGCCCCGCCGTTGCGCCCCGTAGAGCCGATCACGAGGATCCGCGTCGTGCGCAACGCATTCGCAATTTTCGGATCTCGCGCCGCGCTGGTCGCAACGGCCGTCTTGGCATCGGTTGCCGCGACTCCACCGACGCTGCCGAAGGCGGCGGCCAGGCTCAATAAAGACACTGCCAAGGTACGGGCGACGGCTTGCATCGGTGTGTACTCCGATCGGATGGGTTTGGAGGCGGGACGGATGAACGTTAACCCATTTCGGTCGCTCGTGTCCGAACGATAGGCAGCCGAGTCGAGAATTCACCGCAACCTGTGCGCTCGGTTACCATTCCCGATGACGAATCACTACGCAGGTGCCCCGGTGAGCAACGAGATCGAACACAAGAGCGAATCCAAGATCGAGAATTTCCTCGAGACCTTGATCTTCAACGCGCGCTGGATTCTGGTGGTCTTCTATGTCGTGCTGGTGATCAGCCTGCTCGCCTTCGCCGCCAAGTTCGCAACGATCTTTTGGCACTACATCACGCACATCTTCGACTTCAACGAAACCGAGACTTTGATCGAGCTGCTCGGCATCGTCGACATGACGCTGCTCGCGAACCTCATCCTCATCGTCATCTTCAGCGGCTACGAAAATTTCGTCTCCGTGATCGGGGCTGCGGTGTCGAACCCCGACCGTCCGAAGTGGATGGGTGAAGTGGATTTCGCAGGCCTCAAACTTAAACTGATCGGCTCGATGGTTGCGCTGTCGGGCATCAAGCTGCTCGGCGTGTTTCTGTCGATTCCGGAGAGCGGCAACGCGGGGGCCGGCACCTGGGGCGCGACCGACTCGCACCTCGCGTGGATGGTGATCATCCACCTCACCTTCGTCATCACCGGCGTGCTCTACGCGTGGTCCGAACGCCTCGCGCACAAGTCGCACGGAGCGCACTGACGCACGAGGGTCGAC
>JAFMJH010000007.1 GCA_017853555.1 Steroidobacteraceae bacterium | reverse complement strand
GGGCATGCCGCTCGCCGGCCAGTTGTTCTTCATGCTCTCGACGATGCTCATCGCCATCCCGACGGGCGTGAAGGTGTTCAACTGGTGCGCGACGATGTGGAAGGGTTCGATCAGCTTCGAAACCCCGATGCTGTTCGCGCTCGCCTTCCTGTTTCTGTTCACGATCGGCGGTTTCTCGGGCCTGATGCTCGCGATCGCGCCGGCCGACTTCCAGTACCACGACACCTATTTCGTGGTCGCGCACTTCCACTACGTGCTGGTGCCGGGCGCCGTGTTCTCGATCATGGCCGGCGTGTACTACTGGCTGCCGAAGTGGAGCGGCCGCATGTACAACGAAAAACTCGGCAAGGCCCACTTCTGGTTGTCGCTCGTCGGCGTGAACGTGCTGTTCTTCCCGCAGCACTTCCTCGGCCTCGCCGGCATGCCGCGTCGCATCCCGGATTACTCGACGCAGTTCGCGGACTGGAACATGGTCTCCTCGATCGGTGCGTTCATCTTCGGCTTCTCGCAGCTGCTGTTCGTCGCGGCCGTCTGGAGCGCCGTACGGTCCGGTGAAAAAGCGCCGCAACGTCCGTGGGAAGGTGCGACCGGCCTCGATTGGGAATTGCCGACACCGGCGCCCTATCACAGCTGGGAAACGCCGCCCGCAGCGAACCTGATTCCGAAAGGCATGGGTCACTGAGCATGTCCGGCGATCTCGATGCCGAACGGGCGCGCCGCGTCAAACGCAGCGCGATCCTGTTCGGCTGCATCGCGCTCGGCTTCTACGTCGGCTTCATCCTGATGTCGGTGCTCGGATACCGTCGATGAGCGAGAACCTCGAACGCGCCAATCGCCGTCTCACGCTGCGCCTGCTCGGCGTGGCGCTGGGCGCGTTCGCGTTCGGGTTCGCGCTCGTGCCCTTGTACGACGTGTTGTGCGACCTCACCGGCGTCGGCAATCAAAAAAATCTGCTGAAGGCGTCGACGATCCTCGAGAAGCCCGACGATGCGCGCACCGTCACCGTGGAGTTCATCGCCGATCTGCCGTCGGTCGGCAACTGGGAATTCGCGCCGGTGGTCAACTCGATGCAGGTGCATCCCGGTCGGTTGTACGAGGTCGATTTCGTCGCACGCAACCTCACCGGTCGCGACACGGTCGCGCAAGCCGTGCCCAATGTCGCACCCGGCAAGGCGACGGCCTACTTTCGCAAGACCGAATGCTTCTGCTTCACGCCGCAGGCCTTCGCCAAAGACGAGAGCCGCAGCATGCCGGTGCGTTTCGTCGTCGACCCGGCGCTGCCGAAGTACCTCGATCGCATCACGCTCTCTTACGTTTTCTACGACAACATGACGCGGACCGCCGCGCTGAACTAGGAAGATAACCATGGCTACTGCCCACGCTACGCATCATCAAGACGACAAGTACTACGTGCCGCACGACAGCCCGTGGCCGATCTACGGCTCGGTGTCGCTGTTCACCATGATGATCGGCCTGTGCGGCTGGTTGAACGAGTGGTACGGCCCGGTGGTGTTCGCGCTCGGCTTCCTGATGGTGCTCGGACTGTTCGTCGGCTGGTTCAACGTCGTGATCGCCGAAAACCAGAAGGGCATGTACAACCTGCAGGTCGACAAGTCCTTCCGCATGGGCATGATGTGGTTCATCTTCTCGGAAGTGATGTTCTTCGCGGCGTTCTTCGGGGCGCTGTTCTACGCACGTCAGCTGTCGGTGCCCTGGCTCGGCGGCGAAGGCGTGAAGATCTTCAATAAATTGCTGCTTTGGCAGAACTTCGACAACGCCTGGCCCTCGAACGGCCCGGCGCGGGTCAGCCCGCGTGACGATGGTTCGTTCGAAACGATTCCGGCGTTCGGTCTGCCGGCGATCAACACCGCCATCCTGTTGCTGTCGGGCGTGACGATCACCATCGCCCACCATGCGCTGCAAGAGGGCAAGCGCAAGATCCTGAACATCTTCCTGGCCGCGACCTTCCTGCTCGGCTTCCTGTTCGTGTTTTTGCAGGCCGAGGAATACTCGCACGCCTACACCGAACTCGGCCTGAAGCTCTCGACGGGCATCTACGGCTCGACGTTCTTCATGCTCACGGGCTTCCACGGCCTGCACGTCACGCTCGGCGCCATCATGCTGCTCGTGATCTGGCTGCGCACCATGAACGGCCACTTCACGCCGCAACGCCACTTCGGTTTCGAAGCGGTGGCGTGGTACTGGCACTTCGTCGACGTGGTGTGGCTCGGACTGTTCGTGTTCGTCTACTGGATCTGATGCCGTAGCGACGAACCGCAGCGCTGCTGCAATGGCCCCGGAGGGAAACTTCCGGGGCTTTTTTCTTTCAGGGAGCGATCAGCGCGGGCCGTCGAGCGGCTGGATGATGCCGAGTGCCCACGCGGCCATGAGCGCGATGAACAAGCCGACCGACAAGGCCACGCGCATCGTCAATGCACGCACCATCTTTTTGGATTCGCCCTTGCTGGTCATGAGGTGAAACAAGGCGTTGCCGAGGCTGAACACGATGCCCAACATCACGAGGCCGACGAGCGTGCGGAACAGGTCCAAGGATCACCTCCCGAAAGCGTTATTATATGCGCGTGCCGATCCGAATCGCTTTGGGCCGACGAGTATTCGCGCCGTCCTGGCTGATGACGGCGGCGACCTTGTCGTTGTTGCCGGTCTTCATCGCGCTCGGCGCATGGCAATGGGGGCGCGCCGAATACAAACAGCGGCTCGCTGCCGAATTCAGTGCCGGCAGTGCGGAACAACAGCCGCTCGGCACGCGTCCAACGGCGACGTTGTCGCGTTTCGCCGCGGTGGAAGTGCGCGGCCAGTGGGATGGCGCACGACAATTTCTGCTCGACAATCGCACGCGCGACGGTCGTGCAGGCTATGACGTGCTGACGCCACTGCGGCTCGACGACGGGCGTTGGTTGATCGTCGATCGGGGTTGGGTGCCGGGCTCGGGTTTTCGCGAGCGTTTGCCCGAGGTGACTTTTGCGCTCGGCGACGGCGCGGCGGTCGTCACGCTGCGCGGTCGACTCGACGATTGGCCGGCGGCGGGTCTCGAGTCGGGACGCGCCGCGCCGGCGACCACGGGTGCGTGGCCGCGCGTGACCGCATATCCGCATGTGGCGGACATCGCGCGGGCGCTCGCGACCGATGCGGAATCGGCACCGCGCGTCGAAGCGCGGTTGTTGTTGCTGGATGATGCGGAGCCGAACGGTTATCTGCGTGCGTGGCGACCGTTCGTCAAAGGACCGGAGCAGAACTGGTCTTATGCGCTGCAGTGGTGGAGCTTCGCGGTGTTGTTGGTGGTGTTGTACGTGGTTTTGAATACGAAGAAGCGGGAACTGTCATGAGCAACGAAACCGGCGGATTACCGCCCGCGCAAGGACGCAGCGTACTCGTCGGACTCGCTGCGCTGTTTTTCGTGCCGCTGTTCGCCGCGTTCTATCTTTATTACGCGGGCGGCTGGCGTCCCGCCGGCAGTACCAATCACGGCGAACTGGTGAATCCCGCCCGGCCGTTGCCGGCGGCGAGTTTCACGCATCCCGATGGCGCGGCGGCCCGCGCCGATCTGTTCAAAGGCAAATGGACGCTGGTGTATCTCGGCGACGGCGCCTGTGCCGCCGATTGCCAGCGCGCGTTGTGGGTCATGCGCCAGACGCGCATCCTGCTCGCTCAAGACATGGAGCGCGCGCAGCGCGTGTTCGTCGTGGAGCAAAACTGCTGCAATCTCGCCTTTCTGCGTGCCGAACATCCGGGCCTCGAAATCGCCGTTCCGGTCGAGGCGGCGGCTCTGCTCGCGCAGTTTCCGCGCACAGATGCCGCGCATTCGATCTACGTCGTCGATCCGCTCGGCAATCTCATGATGCGTTTCGATGCCCGTCAGAACCCCAAAGGTCTGCTGTCCGATCTGCAAAAACTTTTGAAGTTGTCGCACATCGGCTGACGACCGCTTTCGTCGATCCAGATCCCGATCCACGCTGTACAGAGTCACACGCATGAATACTCCAACGATCCCCGGTGCCGTCGCGCTGCGTCGCCTTGCGCTGCTCGGTGTGCTCCTCGGTCTCGTCGTCATCGTGATGGGCGCCTGGGTGCGACTCACCGATGCGGGGCTCGGTTGCCCGGATTGGCCCACCTGCTACGGACACGTCACGCCCGATGCGGCCGCACGCGTGCCCGGTCAAATCGAATCCTACGATCCGGGTTGGAGTTTCGATTCCGGCAAAGCGTGGCGCGAGATGATCCATCGCTATGCGGCCACTTCGCTCGGGTTCGTGATCGTGCTCATCACGGCCATCACCCTCGCATATCGTCGCGAGCGACCGCTTGCGCCGTCGTTCGCCATCGCGCTGCTGGTCATCGTGTTGCTGCAGGGCGCGCTCGGCGCGTTCACGGTCTGGTGGTTGGTGAAGCCGTTGGTGGTCGTGCTGCATCTGATCGGCGGGTTGACCACCGTCGGCATGCTCAGCTGGACCTGGCTCACGCTGCGGCGCAGCACGGGCGTCGTGCAGCCCGCGCCCGGTGCAACACGCACTCCCGCGCTCGACGGTGCACGTCGTGCCGCCGTGATCGCCACCGTGATCGTCGCGTTCCAGATCATGTTGGGCGGTTGGACGAGCAGCAACTACGCCGCGGTGTCCTGCCCCGATCTGCCCACCTGCCAAAATCAGTGGTGGCCGAAGGACATGGATTTCAGCGAAGCCTTCGTGCTGTGGCGCGGCCTCGACATCAACTACACCGGCGGCGTGCTCGAACATCCGGCCCGCGTCGCCATCCACTTCACGCACCGCTTGGGCGCCATCATCGCGACGCTCGCGGTATTTTGGGCGGCCTTGCTCACGTTGCGTTCGGCACCGACGACGCTGGTGCGACGGGCAGCGCTGTGGCCACTCGCTGCGCTCGGTCTGCAATTGAGCATCGCGATCGCGATGATCCTCGAAGCGTTCCCCTTGTCGCTCGCCGCCGGTCACAACGGTGGTGCGGCATTGCTGCTGTTGTCGCTGTTGTTGCTCAATCGACGACTGCGCGAGGCTTGATGTCATGACTACCGTTGCAGTGCGTGCGCGCCCGGTGTGGCGCCTGTATCTCGAACTCACGAAGCCCAAAGTCGTCGCCTTGATCGTGTTCACCGCGATCGTGGGCACGCTGCTGGCGAGTCCGGGTTGGCCGCCGCTCGATGCGCTCGTGTTCGGCAACCTCGGCATCGCGCTCGCCTCGGGTTCCGCCGCCACGATCAACCACGTACTCGATCAAAAAATCGACGAGCAGATGTCGCGTACGCGCGGCCGCCCCTTGCCGACCGGCGGTCTCGGCACCGCGCAGGCGCTGCTGTTTGCGGCCGCACTCGGTACGGGCTCGATGCTGATCCTGTGGTTCCTCGTGAATCCGCTCACGGCCGTGCTCACGTTTGCCTCGCTGATCGGTTATGCCGTCATCTACACCGTGTGGCTCAAGCGCGCGACCTCGCAGAACATCGTCATCGGCGGTGCCGCGGGTGCCGCACCGCCGGTGCTCGGCTGGGCGGCGGTGACGAATTCGATCGAACCGCAAGCGCTGTTGCTGTTCCTCATCATCTTCATCTGGACGCCGCCGCATTTCTGGGCGTTGGCCATCGCGCGCAAGGACGAATACGCGCGCGCCGGCATTCCGATGCTGCCGGTGACGCACGGCGTGCCCTACACGCGTCTGCAGGTGTTGCTCTATACGGTACTGTTGGTGCTCGTGGCCTTGTTGCCGTATCTGACGCGCATGAGCGGTCTGATCTATCTGGCGGCGGCGCTCGTGTTGAACGGCCGGTTCCTGTACTACGCGTTGCAGCTCAAACTCACCGAACGCGACGAACTGCCGATGAAGGTGTTCCGCTTCTCGATCTCGTATCTGATGTGGATGTTCGCCGCACTGTTGGTCGATCACTATCTGCCGACGACGCAGTTGCCGACGCCTTATCCGGTCTGAGCGGCGTCACCGACGAACGGATTGCTGCGGCGTTCCGCACCGAAGGTCGACGTCGGCCCGTGTCCGGGCAAGAAGGTGACGTCGTCGCCGAGCGGAAACAATTTGTCGCGGATCGAGTGAATCAGCTGCGCATGGTTGCCGCGCGGGAAGTCCGTGCGACCGATCGAGCCGGCGAACAGCACGTCGCCGACGATGGCGAAGCGCTGCGGGCGCGCGAAGAACACCACGTGTCCGGGCGTGTGTCCCGGGCAGTGCACGACTTCGAGTTCGACTTCACCCACCGTGACCCGATCGCCGTCGTGCAGCCAGCGCGTCGGCACGAAGCTGCGCGCCGGCGGAAAACCGTAGTCCGCAGCCTGTGCGGGCAGCTTGTCGATCCAGAATTGATCGTCTTCCTGCGGGCCTTCGATCGGCACGGCATAGCGGTCGGCGAGTTCGGCGGTTGCGCTGGCATGATCGAGATGCGCGTGGGTGATCAAAATCTTTTCGAGCACCAGATCGTGGGCGGTGAGCCGTGCGAGCACGCGCGGCAGATCACCGCCCGGATCGACGATGGCAGCCCGTCGAGTCGCCTCGCACCACAGCAGCGAGCAGTTCTGTTGCAGCGGCGTCACCGGTACGACTTCGATTTTCATGCGACGATTATGCCGCAGTGGCCGCTTTGGCATACTCGTGATCATGATCATCGAGCGACTTTGGCCCGACAACGCGTGGCGCAACTATCACTATCTCGTCGCCTGTGAAGAAACCGGCGAAGCGCTCGCCGTCGATCCGCTCGACTGGCCCTTGTGCCTCGCGCGGGCGCGCGAGCGCGGTTGGACGATCACGCATATTTTGAACACGCACGAGCACCGTGATCACACCGGTGGCAACGAAGGCCTGCGTGCGGCCACCGGCGCGCGCCTGCTGGCCCATGGCGGCGCCGGTGCGCACATCGCGGGGATCGATCGAGGTCTTCACGAAGGCGACGTGATCCGGCTCGGTCGCAGCGTCGAGTTGCAATGTCTCGACACACCGGGTCACACGCGCGCGCATCTGTGTCTGCTCGCGCACGGCGACGTGCCGGCGTTGATTTGCGGCGATACCTTGTTCAATGCCGGTGCCGGCAATTGTCACAATGGTGGCAATCCGGAGTTGCTGTTCGAGACTTTCACGCGTCGCTTCGGCGCCTTGCCGGATGCCACGGTCGTGCACCCGGGGCACGACTACCTCGCGCGCAATCTCGCTTTCACGCTCGATCGCGAACCGGACAACACGGCGGCACAGGCGTTGCTTGCGAGTCTCGGCACGAGTGACGGCGCCACGGCACCCGAGACGACGCTCGGACTCGAGCGTCGCATCAATACGTTCTTTCGTTTGCGCGAGCCGCAAATCATCGAACGGCTGCGCGCCGCGTTTCCCACGCTACCGCCGCAGCCCGACGCCAAAAGCGTGTTCCTGCATCTGCGCGAGTTGCGCAATCGCTGGTGAGCGGTGCGCGCGGTCGCCTCAGCGACGCTCGATGAGATCGATCCGCACGCCCGCGGGTGACGTCAGCGTCGCCATGTGCGTCTTGCCGAAAATCGTGCTGACGACGCCGTGATCCACGGGCGCGGCGCGCATCGCGCCGACACCGGCTTCGGACGCGAGCGTCGCGGCGCGCGCGAGCACGGCCGCAACGTCGGGCACGAAGAACGTCACCGACAACAAACCGCGCGCCGGAGCTTTGATGGTGGGGTACAGATCGTTGCTCTGCACGCCTTCGTACTGCACGATCTCGAGCCGGCCGTAGTCGTAACCCTCGGCGCCGAAAATGCGCACGTCGAGCGCGCCGCCCGGCGGCAAGCCGATGGTGCGTTCGACTTCGGGACCGCTGAAGCGGTGATAAGACGCTTCGTCCATGCCGAGCACGCGCTCGAAGAAGGCCTTCTCGCGCTTGTTGTCCGGCGACGTCGCCACGATCTGCGGTGCGACGCCGTAACCTTGCGCGCTCGTATGTTCGGGTTTGCCGTCTTGTTCGAGGAACACGAGATTCACCGCATCCGGACCCGGCAGGTGCACTTCGTGCACGACCACGCCGTCGGTTTCGAAACGGCCGATCTTCGAGCGGAATTTGTAACCCGCGGCTTCGAGCTCGGCATGGCGCGCGAAGATGTCGCGGGCGGCGATGTCGATGCTCTTCAGCACGAGATCGGTGGGCGCGGCATTTTCACGCACGGCCGCACCCGGCACTTTGAAGCGCACCAGATGCACGCCACCTTGTTGCATGCCGGGCGTCAGCAGCAGGGCTTGATCGACGATCGCATCGGGCGCCACGCCCCACAGCCGCGCGAGCTCGGGATCCGTGCCGTCGCGGCGCACCACGATCTGCATGCCGAACCGCGTCACCCACAACGCGAGCGCCCGATCCATGTCGGCGACGCTCAACACGACGTAGGCATAAGCCTTGGGATTGACGGCGGACGATGTCACGGTAGCGATCTCCTTTGCGGGGGCCTGCGGGCGGGACGAATTCTGCGGAGCGAAGCTCATCGTGCAGGCACTCAACACGCTGCCGAGCAGTACGCTCGCGACGCCGGCACGCAATGACGACGAGATGGTTCGCATGTCACGCATTATAGGGCTGCACCCTCGCACTGGCGCAGCGATCGATACGGCGAGTTGCTAAACTCCGCAACCCTTCGACCACCAGTGAGTGCTGCGGCCCGCGATGGATGTCACGCCGATCCTCGATCCTCTGAACGATGCGCAGCGCGAAGCCGTGACCGCACCCGTAGGCCCGGTGCTGGTGCTCGCCGGCGCAGGCTCGGGCAAGACGCGCGTGCTCACGCATCGCGTCGCCTGGCTGGTGCAGGCCGAGGGCGCCTCGGCGCACAGCATTCTCGCCGTCACCTTCACCAACAAAGCCGCCGGCGAAATGCGTGCCCGCATCGAAACGCTGCTCGGTACGCCGGGCGCCGCGCTCTGGATCGGCACGTTTCACGGCATCGCGCATCGTCTGCTGCGTTTGCACTGGCGCGAAGCGAATCTGCCGCAATCGTTCCAGATCCTCGACGGTGACGATCAACTGCGGCTGATCAAAAAAATTCTCAAGGCGCAGAATCTGGACGAAACGCGCTGGGTGCCGCGCGACGTGCAGTACTTCATCAATCACCACAAGGACGAAGGACTGCGGCCGAAGGGCTTGAAGGACGGCAACGACCCGACGCGTCGCCAACTCATCAAGCTTTATCAGGATTACGAAGAAGCGTGCCAACGCGCGGGCGTGGTCGACTTCGCCGAGCTGCTGCTGCGCGCGTTCGAATTGTGGCGCGACAACCCCGAACTGCTCGGCCACTATCGCCGGCGGTTCCGTCACGTGCTGGTGGACGAATTCCAGGACACCAACACCATCCAATATGCGTGGACCAAATTGCTGGTCGGTTCGGACGGCGCGCCGTTCGTCGTCGGTGACGACGACCAATCGATCTATCGCTGGCGCGGCGCACGCGTCGAAAATCTGCAGACCTTCCGCCGCGACTTCCCGCAGGCGCTGCTGATTCGTCTCGAGCAGAATTATCGCTCGACCGGCACGATCCTGCAGGCAGCCAATGCGCTGATCGCCAACAACAGCGGCCGGCTCGGTAAAAATCTCTGGACCAGCGGCGCCGCGGGCGAGCCGATCCATCTGTATGCCGCCTTCAACGAGCGCGACGAAGCGGACTTCGTACTGCAACGCATCAAAGATTGGGTCGCGCAGGGCAACGCGCGGCGCGACATCGCGATCCTCTATCGCTCGAACGCGCAATCCCGCGTGTTCGAAGAGGCCTTCCTGTCGGCGCGCATCCCCTACAAAGTATATGGCGGACTGCGCTTTTTCGAGCGTGCCGAAATCAAGGACGCGCTCGCGTATCTGCGCCTGGTCGCCAATCGTCACGACGATACGTCGTTCGAGCGCGTGGTGAATCTGCCGACGCGCGGCATCGGTGCGAAGAGCGTCGATCTGCTGCGCGAGCAGGCACGCCGCGACGGCACCTCGTTGTGGACGGCCGCGACCGTCGGGATCGGCAATGGCGTGCTCGCGGCCAAGGCGGCGACGGCCGTACAAGGCTTTTTGCAGCTGATCGATCGTGTCGCGCGCGACACCCAGGGCCTTGCGCTGCACGAGATCGTCGATCAAGTACTGAACGCCAGCGGCTTGCTCGACCACCATCGCAAAGAAAAAGCCGAGCGCGGCGAAGCGCGCGTCGACAACCTGCTCGAACTCGTCTCCGCGGCGCGCGGCTTCGAACCCGAGAATGTCGACGGCGATCCGATGCCGCCACTCGAAGCTTTTCTCGCCCACGCCGTGCTCGAATCCGGCGAAGGACAGGCCGAGGCTTGGGAAGACTGCGTGCAGATGATGACGCTGCACACCGCCAAGGGACTCGAGTTCCCGGTGGTTTTCCTCGCCGGCATGGAAGACGGTCTGTTCCCGCATCAACGCTCCCTCAACGACCTCGACAGTCTCGAAGAAGAGCGTCGTCTCGCCTACGTCGGCACGACCCGCGCCATGCGGTATCTGTACATCACCTACGCCGAGCAACGCCGGCTGCACGGCATCGACTCCTACGGCCAGCCGTCGCGCTTCATCAAAGAAATTCCCGAAGAGCTGGTCGAAGAAGTGCGGCCACGCATCACGCCGAGTCGCGGCCGCGTGCACGGCACGCCGACCGCGCTGCGCGAAGAATCGGCCGTTCCCGGTCTGCGCCTCGGCACGCGGGTCACCCACCCCAAATTCGGCGCGGGCGTCGTGCTGGCGATCGAGGGCCAAGGCCCGAACGCGCGCATCCAGGTGAATTTCGAAAACGACGGCAGCAAATGGCTGATGCTGCAGTACGCGAACCTCACCCCCGCCTGAGGCTGCGCTACACTCTGCGCACCATGACCGAGACGAATTTCGCGACGCGGCTCGCCGCCGTCATGCAAGCCCACGATTCACTGGTATGCGTCGGGCTCGATCCCGAGCCGGCGAAGTTTCCGAGTCATCTGCAACATGCGCCGCGCGCGATCTTCGAATTCAATCGCGCGATCGTCGATGCGACGGCGGATCTCGTCTGCGCGTACAAACCGCAGATCGCCCACTACGCCGCGCTCGGCGCCGAAGCGCAGCTCGCCGACACCATCGCCTACATCCGCGATCGCGCGCCGCAAGTGCCCGTGATTCTCGATTCGAAGCGCGGCGATATCGGCAGCACGGCGGCCAAATATGCCGAAGAGGCCTTCGGGCGATACGGTGCGGATGCCGTCACCATCAACCCGTATCTCGGTTTCGATGCAGCGGAGCCGTTTCTCGAATACGCCGACAAAGGCATCGTCGTGCTGTGTCGCACCTCGAACGCGGGCGCGCGCGAATTCCAGGATCTCGAAGTCGGCGGCAAGAAGCTCTATCAAATCGTCGCCGAGCACGTCGCCCAACACTGGAACGCACGCGGCAATTGCCTGCTGGTGGTGGGCGCGACGTATCCGGCAGAACTCGCCGACATCCGTGCACGCACCGGCGAGATGACCTTCCTCGTGCCGGGCGTGGGCGCGCAAGGCGGCGACGTCGAGCTCGCCGTGCGCAGCGGCATGACGAAGGCGGGCAGCGGGCTCGTCATCAATTCTTCGCGCGGCATTCTGTATGCGGGCTCGGGCGCCGACTTCGCCGTTGCCGCGCGTCGCGCCACACTCGAATTGCGCACGGCGATCAACGCCGCGCGTCGCTGAACGTCCGAGGGGGACCGCTCATGCTCAAGCTCACTCGCTATCAATGGACGGTGCTGGCTGCCGCGTGGCTGGGCTGGGGGTTCGACGTCTTCGACGGCCTGCTGTTCAACTACGTCGCGCCGAACGCCGTACCCACGCTGCTCGGCCTCACGATCGGCTCGCCCGAAGCGAAGGCCGCCACGCTCTACTGGACCGGGACGCTCACCGCGTTGTTTTTGCTCGGCTGGGCAGCCGGTGGCGTGCTGTTCGGTCCGATCTCCGATCGTTACGGGCGCCGCCGCGTGCTCATGTGGACGATGGTGCTGTACGCGCTCGGCACCGGTCTATGCGCCTTCGTCACCAGCATCGAACAACTGATTTTGTGCCGACTGATCGCGAGTCTCGGCATCGGTGGCGAATGGGCGGCGGGCAGCGCGCTGGTCGCCGAAGTCGTACCGGAAGAATCGCGCGTCGAAGCCGGTGCGCTGCTCTACACCTCGGCACCGCTCGGCTTGTTCCTCGCCACCTTCGTCAACGCCAGCATCGCCGGCGGCATGTTGGCCGGTACGCCCGAAACGTCGTGGCGTTATGTTTTATTGTGCGGCCTCATTCCGGCCGCGGTCGCCTTCGTCGTGCGTCTGTTCGTCAAAGAACCGGAGAAGTGGCAGGCCGTTGCGGCCGTCGCGCCTCCGGCACCGCGCCTGGCGGCGATCTTCACGCCTGAACTTTGGCCGCGGACGCGCAGCGCGTTGCTCATGACCTTGATCGCGCTGTTGATGTGGTGGAGCTGCAATGCCTTCATCCCCGTGGTCGCCGCCACGCTGGCGCAATCGGAAGCGGCGCAACTCGGCCTCGCCAAAGCGGCCACCGGCGCGTTGGTCGAATCGTGGAAGACGCAAGCGACCACGTTCTTCAATCTCGGCGGTCTGATCGGCACCTTGCTCACCATTCCGGTGGCGAAGCTGCTCGGTCGCAAGCCGATGTTCGCGATCTACTTCGGACTCTCGGCGATCGCCTTGCTGTCAACCTTCGGGCTCGACTTGCCGGGCGAAACGCGTCTCTACATGTATTTCTTCATCGGGCTCACGGTGTTCGGCATCTTCGGCAGCTTCACGTTTTATCTGCCCGAATTGTTTCCGACGCGCGTGCGCGCCACCGGCTCGGGCTTTTGCTACAACATCGGTCGCGTGATCGCCGCCGGCGGGCCGTTCATGGTCGGCGCGATCGCCGCCGCGGGTGCGGGTGACCCGGCGATCGTGTTGCGCACGCTGTTTTTCATCGGCTTCGTGCCGGTGGTGGGTCTGCTGCTGATCCCGTGGGTGATCGAAACCCGCGGCCAGACGATGCCGGACTGATGATGGATTATCTCGCGCACGTCATCCTCGGGCTCGTCGAGGGCATCACCGAATTTTTGCCGATTTCGAGCACGGGGCATCTCATCCTCACCCGTGCCTTGCTCGGACTCGGTGGCGAATCGCTAGATCTCGAGCTGATCGTGATTCAGGGCGCCGCGATTCTCGCCGTGTGCTTCGAGTACCGCGTGCGTCTCTGGGCGACCGCGACGGCGGTGCACCGCGATGTGGTAGCGCAACGTTTCGTGTTGAACCTGTTCGTCGCGTTTTTGCCCTTGGCGATCCTCGGGCTCGCGTTCGAACACTGGATCGAGCGCGTGCTGTTTGCGCCCATACCCGTGGCGATCGCGCTCGTCGTCGGTGGCGTACTGATTCTTTGGGCGGAACGTCGCGCGCACGTCGCGCGCGTCACGCAAGTCGAAGCCCTGCAGCCGCGCGATGCATTCAAGGTCGGATTGTTCCAGGCGCTCGCGCTGATGCCGGGCACGAGCCGTTCCGCGGCGACGATCCTGGGCGGTCTCTTCAGCGGTCTCGATCGCAAGACGGCCACCGAATTCTCGTTCTTCGTCGCCATCCCGACCTTGCTGGCCGCCACGTTCTACAAATTGTGGAAAGCGCGCACGCTGCTCTCGGGCAGCGAACTCGATGCGTTGCTGATCGGCAGCGTGGTGGCGTTCGCGAGTGCGCTGCTGGCGATACGCCTGCTGCTGCGCTTCGTCAGTCGTCACTCGTTCGCGGTGTTCGCGTGGTACCGCATCGTGTTCGGCGGCGCGATCCTGCTTACGTGGCAGCTCGGTTGGGTTGCCTGGTGAGGATGCGCTCGAAGAACGACGGACCTTCGTCGAACTGCGGGCTGCGATCGAACAAAGGCGTGAACGCCCGCGCACGCTGCAGATAATCGGCGTCGAGTTGCGACACGTCGGCGAGTTTCACGCCGTCGAAATGCCAAATCACGTGCCCCGGTGCATCGCCCATGCCGAGCCAGGGCTCCCACGGACGAATGTTCCAGCCGCTCACCGTCGCCGCGGGCGTCTCGATGCGCGGGTCGAACAACTGCTCGGCAGGCGCCGAGAGCGTGGCGACTTCACGCGTGGGTTGCTTGAGAATCGGCGGAAAATTGGAGGCGGCGCGCAAGCGCACGAAACCGGCATCCAGCGTCCACTCCGGTGCCAGCGGCTCTTCGGGGTAGGACTTCGGGAACGCGCGGCGCATGCTGCCGAAATACTCGCCCATGGTGGTGAAGTATTCACCTTCTTTGTGGCGGATGAAGCTGGTCGACACTTTGCCGACGTTGCCGTTCAAAGGATTGCGGAATTCTTCGAGGAAGCGCCCGGTGCCGAGTTCTTCGAAGAAGCTCAAAGTCGACGAATAGCGCACCCAAGTGGTGGCGTCGCGCTGTTCCCACCAGCTGCTTTCGCTGCCGCGCAAACCGACCAAAGGTTGCACGCCGTCCGGCTGCACGGCGTAAACCACGATGCGCGTCTTCCAGGTCACGCGCGCCCGTCCGCTCGTCCCCTGGATGCGCACCATGGTGCGCAGCATCTCGGCAGGGTCGGTCGGCAAACGGCGCGGCGCGGTCGCGGCTTCTGCAACCGGCAGCGCTGCAGGCAAGGCGAGCCCGGCGAGCCCGACAGCGCCGAGTACGGTGCGGCGCTTCAAATTCTTTGATTGGGTCACGATTCGGTCCTCTGGCGATCGAAGGAAGGATACGCACCGAGCGTCAGCAACAACAACGCACCGACGACGAACATCACGGCGGCGGCATACAGCATGGGGTCGTAGCTGCCCATGGTGTCGCGCACCCAGCCGTAGAGCGTCGCCGAGACGGCGGTCGACATGCCGAAGGCCATGTAGAGCATGCCGTAGATCTGGCCGTAGTTCGCCATGCCGAAATAGCGACCGGCGAGAAACGCGATCAAGTCGGTTTCGGCGCCCGAAGAGAAGCCGAGCAGGAATGCGGCGAGCACGGCGAGCGCCGGCGTCAAAGAATGATCGGCGGCGAGCAACCAGCACGACAGTGCCGGCAGACACAGAATGGGCAACGTCACGAGCGGCGCCCAGAACCGATCCATCAAAAGTCCGGTGGCGATGCGGCCGACGAAGATCGACAAACCGAATACGCCCATGACGCTCGCCGCCTGTGCGGGCGTGAAGCCTTGCGCGCCCAGCATCGACGGCATGTGCACGAGTGCGCCGCCGTATGAAACCGAAATGAGCACGATCGACAGCCATAGGGCCCAGAAGCGGTATTCACGCATCGCCTCGCCGAGCGTACGTCCGGCCAACGCGGCAGCACCGCCGCCCGGTGCGCTCAATTCCGGCGGACGCTCTTCGGCGCGCGGCTCGCGGAACCAGGCGAGGCCGATCGGCAAGGCGACGGCGAGCGGCAACAAGGCGAGCAAGGCGAAACTCGCGCGCCAGCCGAAGTGGGCGACGAACTGCACCGTGAGCGTCGGCAGCAACATCGCCGAGATGCTCGTGCCCACCAGCGTTAGGCCGAGCGCGAGACCGCGATTGCGGAAGAACCAAAGATTGATGGCGCGCGACCAGGTGATCGGCGTCGAGCCGATGCCGACGAGGCCCACCAATGTCCAGAGCGCGTAGTACCAGCTCAAGCCATTGGGCACCAACGCGAACGACGCAAACACCAGGCCGAACGCCGCGAGCGACCCGAGCGCAACGCGGCGCACGCCGTAACGATCGGCGAGCCATCCGAAGACGGGTGCGAGCAGCGCGCCGAGCACGCCGTAGATCGTGACGCCAAAACTCACCTCGGCTTTGCTCCAGCCGAATTCGCGCTGCAACGGATCGATGAAGAAACCGATCGTGTTGAACGGCAACGGCGATGCGCCGAAGGCGGTGCCGAGCAGCGAAGCGATCAATACTTTCCAGCCGCGCGAGAATTCGCCCGTGCCCGTTCGTGGTGCAACAGTGGTGTCGTTCATGGTCGGCAAGCATACCGTCCCGGCGGGCCTCCGCGCCCCTGTTCCACCCGGCGGCTTGGGAGTACCCTACGCGGCCATGAAAATCGTGATTCTCGGCGCCGGACAGGTCGGGCGCACGGCGGCCTATCAGCTCGCGCGCGAGGAGGCCAACGAAGTCACGGTGGTCGACACCAACGAGACGCTGCTGCGCGATCTGCAGGATCGACTCGACATCCGCACCGTCTGCGGCAATGCCTCGTATCCGACGATCCTCGAAGCGGCCGGAGCCAAAGAAGCCGATATCCTGGTCGCGCTGACGAGCTCCGACGAAACCAACATGATGGCCTGCGAAGTGGCCTACACCCTGTATCGCACGCCCACCAAAATCGCGCGCATACGCTCGGCCGAATACACCCGCCACGCGAAGCTGTTCAGCGCCGAAGCCTTGTCGGTGGACGTCTGGATCAGCCCGGAGCAACTGGTCACCGAATACATCGAACGTCTCATCCGTTACCCCGGCGCCTTGCAGGTGCTCGATTTCGCCGACGGGCGCGTACGACTCGTCGGTTTGAGTGCACGCAAAGGCGGCTTGCTGGTGGGTCAGGCGCTGCGCAATCTGCGCGCACACATCCCGAATACCGAAGGGCGCGTGGTGGCGATCTATCGCAACGGTCGCAGCGTGCTGCCCACGGGTGATACGGTCATCGAAGACGGTGACGAAGTGTTCTTCCTCGCCGCCAAAGACGACATCAAGCGCTTCATGATCGAGATGCGCAAAGAAGAGAAGCCGGTGCGGCGCGTGGTCATCGCGGGCGGCGGACACATCGGTTTCGCGCTCGCGAAGCAGCTCGAGAAGAGCAATCAGGTGAAATTGATCGAGCGCGACCCGATGCGCGCCCGCCGCATCTCCGAACAACTCGAGAGCGCGATCGTTCTGGAAGGCGATGCGGCCGACGAAGAATTGTTGATCGAAGAGAACATCGATTCCTGCGACGTGTTCTGCGCACTCACCAATTCCGAAGAAGCGAATATCCTCTCGGCGATGCTCGCGAAGCGGCTCGGTGCCGCCAAGGTGATGGCGCTGATCAACAAGCCATCGTACGCGGAGCTCATGCAAAGCGGCAGCATCGACGTCGCGATCTCGCCGCAAACCATCACCATCGGTTCGCTGCTCGCGCACGTGCGGCGCGGGGACGTCGTGCGCGTGCACTCGTTGCGGCGCGGTGCGGCCGAAGCGCTCGAAACCATCATCCACGGCGACCACCGCAGCTCGCGCGTCGTCGGCAAGCGCATCGAAGAAATCGAATTGCCCGAAGGCGCGGCGATCGGCTGCATCGTGCGCGGCACGGAAGTGTTCATGGCGCATCACGACACCGTCGTGCAGGCGGACGATCACGTCGTGCTGTTCATCACCGATCGACGTCACGTCGATCGTGTCGAGCGCCTGTTTCTCGGCGAAACGTCCGGCCGTCGCTGACCGCCACTCCGATGCTCGCAGTCGCCCATGTGCTCGGTTTGATGATGGCGTTTTTCGCCGTCACCTTCATCATGCCCGTGGTCTGCTCGCTGATTGCGCAAGATGGCGTGGCGATCGATTTCGTCGTTGCGGCCGGCATCAATCTCGTCGTCGGGCTTGCCATCGCGGCCGCCACGCGTCGCTACAAGCGCGAACTGAAAGCGCGTGACGGCTTTCTGCTCGTGAGTTTGTCGTGGGTGCTGATGTCGGCTTCGGCTGCGGTGCCGTTGCTGATCGCGCTACCCGAGCTGTCGTTCACCGACGCGTACTTCGAAGCGATGTCGGGACTCACGACCACCGGCGCAACGGTGTTGATCGGCCTCGATGACATGCCGGCATCGATACTGTTGTGGCGCGCGGCGCTGCACTGGTTCGGCGGCATCGGCATCATCGTGCTCGCGGTAGCCGTGCTGCCTTTGCTCGGCGTCGGCGGCATGGCGCTCTATCGCGCCGAGACGCCGGGTCCGGTCAAAGACGAAAAGCTGACGCCGCGCATCACCGAAACGGCGAAGGCACTCTGGCTTACCTACACGGTGATCACGCTCATCGGCATCGGTGCGCTCAAGCTCGCCGGCATGAATTGGCTCGATGCCATCTGCCACACGTTTTCAGCCATGGGTCTCGGCGGCTTCGGCAACCACGACTCGAGCGTCGCCTTCTACCACTCGGCCACCATCGAGATGGTGCTCGCCGCCATCATGGTCGCGGCGATGCTGAACTTCTCGCGCCACTTCATCGCGCTACGCACCTTGTCCTTGCGACCGTATGCGGAAGACCCGGAAGCCAAAGCCATCCTCGCGGCGCTGGCGTTCAGCATCGTGCTGATCGCCGGTTTGCTGGTGATGCAGGATCACTATGCGAGTTTCGGCACGGCGCTGCGCCATGCGACCTTTGCCGTCGTGTCGGTCGCCTCGACCACCGGCTTCGCTACCGAGAACTGGGATCTTTGGCCGGTGTTCGCGCCGGTGTGGATGCTGTTCCTCTCCTGCCTGCTGTGCAGCACGGGCTCCACCGGCGGCGGCATCAAGATGTTCCGTACGCTGCTGCTCGCACGCCAGGCGCAACGCGAGATGAAGCAACTCGTGCATCCCTCGGCCGTGATCCCGGTCCGCATTGGCGGCAACGTGGTGCCCGAACGCATCGCGCAGTCGGTGCTGGCGTTCATCTTTCTCTATTTCCAGACGATCGTCGTACTGACCTTCGCCTTGCTGCTGTCGGGGATGCCGCTGGTGCCGGCGTTCTCGTCGATCGTCGCCTCGATCAACAACCTGGGCCCGGGCATCGGCCCCTCGGGGCCGGCGGGCAACTACCAGTTCATGACCGACTTCCAGACCTGGATGTGCACCATCGCGATGCTGCTCGGGCGGCTGGAAATCTTCAGCGTACTGGTGCTGTTCACGCCCACCTTCTGGCGCAAGTGAGCCGCGGGGCGCGGCAATCAGCCGGCGCGACGCTTCAAGTGCACGAGCAAGACCGAGACCGCAGCCGGGGTGACGCCCGGCAGGCGTGAAGCCTGCCCCAAAGTGTCGGGGCGGGCGGCGGCGAGGCGCTGACGCACCTCGGTCGAGAGCCCGGCCACCCGTCCGTAATCGAGATCCGCGGGCAGCGGCAACGCCTCGCTGCGACGCTGGCGCTCGATCTCCTGTTCCTGACGCTCGATGTAACCGGCGTACTTGGCACGGACCTCGAGTTGCAGACGGACCGCGGACGGCAGTCGATCGTCACGCAGGGCGAGGGTCTCCATGGGGTGCCCGGCGACGAACTCGGGTTGATCGGCGCCCGCTTCAAGCACCCGGTCGTAGTCCATCTCGGGTCGGCGCAACAGATCGAACGCCGACACCTGCTGCGAGCGGACCCAGGTCTTGCTCAGGCGTTGCACCTCGGCGTCGGTCGCCTCGCGCTTGGCTTCGAAGTACGCCCAACGCTCGTCATCGACCAGACCCATCTGCCGACCGATCGGCGTGAGCCGCAAGTCGGCGTTGTCCTCGCGCAGCAGCAAGCGGTGCTCGGCCCGACTCGTGAACATGCGATAGGGCTCCGAGGCGCCGCGGGTCACGAGGTCGTCGACCAACACGCCGAGGTACGACTGGCTGCGTCCGGGAATCCAGGGTGCCTCGCCCCGCACCTGCAGCACCGCATTGATGCCGGCGACGATGCCCTGAGCACCGGCCTCTTCATACCCGGTCGTGCCGTTGATCTGACCGGCGAAGAACAGGCCACCGACGGTGCGGGTCTCGAGACTCGCGTGCAGGTCGCGCGGGTCGAAGTAGTCGTACTCGATGGCATAGCCGGGGCGCGTGATGTGCGCCTGCTCGAAGCCACGGATGCTGCGCACGAACGCGTACTGCACGTCGAATGGCAGGCTGGTCGAGATGCCGTTCGGGTACACCTCGTGGGTGTCGAGACCTTCAGGTTCGACGAAGATCTGATGCGAGTTCTTGTCGGCGAAACGATGCACCTTGTCTTCGACCGAAGGGCAGTACCGCGGACCCACACCTTCGATCTTTCCGGTGAACATCGGGGAGCGATCGCAGCCCTCGCGGATCAATGCATGGGTGCGCTCATTGGTCTCTGTTATGTGACAAGGTACCTGTCTGGGATGCTCATTGTTCCGCCCAAGAAACGAAAACACCGGCATCGGGTCGTCCGAGTGTTGCTCGGCGAGCTGCGAAAAATCGATGCTGCGGCCGTCGATGCGCGGCGGCGTACCGGTCTTCAAACGCCCCACGCGCGGCGCCAATTCGCGCAGCCGCGCGGCGAGTTTGAGCGACGGCGGATCGCCTGCGCGACCGCCCGAATGCTGCTCGAGACCGACGTGAATCTTGCCGCCCAGAAAGGTCCCGACGGTGAGCACGACCGCTGCTGCTGCGAACTCGATGCCGCTGATCGTGACCACGCCCCGCACCCGTCCGTCTTCGACCAGCAGGTCGGCGACCTCCTGCTGAAAGAGCGTGAGGTGAGGTTGGTTCTCGAGCATGCCGCGGATGGTGCGCCGGTAGAGTTGACGATCGGCCTGCGCGCGGGTGGCCCGTACGGCCGGCCCCTTGCTGGCGTTCAGGGTCCGAAACTGGATGCCGGCGCGATCGACCGCGCGGGCCATGAGTCCGCCCAAGGCATCGATCTCGCGGACCAGATGTCCCTTGCCGATACCTCCGAATGCCGGGTTGCAACTCATCTGGCCGAGGGTCTCGATGCTCTGCGTCAGCAGCAGCGTCGCGGCGCCCATGCGTGCCGCAGCCGCAGCCGCCTCGGTGCCGGCATGGCCACCACCGACGACGATGACGTCGAACTGTTTTGCATAACGCATGGGACGGAAACCTACCAAGACACACCGGTCGAGCGGGTATTCTATTGTAGTGCGTACCTCGATTCGGCCGACATGAAGACTCGCTCGCCCGTCACGCCCGTCGCCCTCCTGCTGCTCTGCGGCACAGCCTGGGCCACCGCCGGCCACGCCGCCGCGCCCGACGCGCCCGCGGCCGCTCCGACTTTCAGCCCCTGTCGGCTTGCGCATCCGATGGGTCTTGCCGGCATCGAGGCCGAATGCACCCGGATCGAAGTCGCCGAAAGTGACGCGCCGGGTGCGAGGCGCATCGCGCTGTCGGTCGCGCGCATCCCGGCCATCAACCGTCGCAAGGGCAGCGATCCGCTGTTTCTGATCGCCGGCGGTCCCGGCGGCGGCACGCAGGACATGTATGCGACGCTCGTGCCCGCCTTCGCCCGGGTGAACCGCGATCGGGATCTCATCCTGCTCGATCAGCGCGGCACCGGCCGTTCGGGTGCGCTCGATTGCCCGGATTACGACGACGACACCCCGGTCCCCGAGCGGATCGAGCCCGTGATCCGAGCCTGTCTGACCACCTTGCAGCGCGACCACGACGTTGCGCAGTACACCACCAGCGTCGCCGTGCGCGATCTCGATGCCGTGCGTCGCGCGCTCGGCTACCCGCGCATCAATCTCTACGGCGTCTCGTACGGCTCGCGCGTGGCGCAGCACTATCTGCGCCGCTATCCCGCGCACACCCGCAGCGTGATCCTCGATGGCGTCGTGCAACCGGACCGGCCGCTCGGACCCGACCTCGCCCTCGACGCCGAAGCGTCTTTGCAGAAAATTTTCGCGCGCTGTCGCGGCGACGCGGCCTGTCGTGCGGCATTTGGCGACCCGGAAGACGACTATCGTGCCTTGCGTACGCGGCTCGCCAACGGCGCGCGCCGCATCACCTTGCCGAAGCCGCGCTCGGGCGAACCGCAGACCTTGGACTTCGGCTTGGTACAACTCGGCATCGCGCTGCGCTTTTCGAGTTACGGCGCCGCGAGCGCCGCGGTTTTGCCGCTCGCGCTGCATCGCGCCGTGCACGCCGACGACTACACGCCCCTCGCCACGCTCTACGGACTCACGCTGCGATCGCTCGAACAATCGATCGCCGCCGGGATGCACAACAGCGTGGTGTGCACCGAAGACATTCCGTTCGTGCAGGATGCGAACGTCGATCGCGCAACACTCGCGGCAACGTATCTCGGCAACGCCACCTACGATCTTCTGAAAACCGTGTGTCGCATTTGGCCACGCGGCCCGCTCGACGCCGATTTGCGTACGCCGCTGCGCAGCGCCGTGCCGGTGCTGTTGCTCTCCGGCTCGGACGATCCGGTGACGCCGCCCGCCTACGCCATCGCCGCGATGCGCGGGCTGTCACGCTCGCGACACGTGTTGCTCGCCGGCGAAGGTCATGGTCAGGTCGGCGTGCGATGCATGGATCGCGTACTGGAAGATTTTTTGCGCGCCACGGATCCGGCGAAGCTCGACACGACCTGTCTCGCCAAGCGCGTCGCGGCGCCATTCCTGACGACGCTCGCGGGCCCTGCGCCATGATCGAAGCTCGCCACTTGAGCAAACGCTTCGGCGCAGTGCAGGCGGTGCACGAGGTGTCGTTCGTGGCCGCCGATGGCCGCATCACCGGGCTGCTCGGCCCGAACGGCGCGGGGAAATCGACCACCTTGCGCATGTTGTGCACCGTGTTGCGCGCGGATACCGGCGCGGCCTTGATCGACGGCATCGACGTCGCGCGCGATCCGCTCGAAGCGCGTCGTCGCATCGGCGTGCTGTCGCACGCCTCCGGTCTTTATCCGCGCCTCACCGCGCGCGAGAACATCGCCTATTTCGGTGAACTGCACGGCTTGAGTCGTGCGGCGAGCTTTGCGCGCGCCGACGAACTCGTCGCACGCCTCGAACTCGGAGACTTTGCCGATCGGCGTGCCAAAGGATTTTCGCAAGGTCAAAAATTGAAAACCGCGCTCGCACGCGCCCTCGTGCATGCACCGCGCAACCTCGTGCTCGACGAACCGACCAACGGGCTCGACGTCATGGCCGTCCGCAGTCTGCGACGCCTGCTGTCGGACTTGCGCACCGCAGGCCATTGCATCCTGTTTTCGACGCACGTGATGCAGGAGGTCAGCGCGCTGTGCGACGACGTCGTCGTCATCGCGCGCGGCACGGTCGTGGCGCAAGGCGCGCCCGAAGCGCTGCGCAGCGGGACCGGGCAGGCCGGACTCGAGGATGCGTTCGTGCAATTGATCGGCTCGGGCGAGGGTCTGGCATGAACCTGCGCGGCATCTTCACCGTCTTTCGCAAAGAATTCCTCGAGAATCTGCGCGATCGTCGCACCATCATCACGGCGCTGATATTCGGCCCGCTGTTAGGTCCGATGCTGTTCTCGGGGATGATGAAGTTCGCCATGAATCGCGGCGAAGCGACGCAAACCGACCTCGTCACCATCGCGGTCGCGCACGGCGAGCGTGCGCCGAATCTGCTGCGCTTTCTCGACTCGCGCGGCATCGAAACCGAAGCGCACGATTACGACGATGCCGGCGCGCGCGCGGCCGTACGCGCCAAGCGGCACAAAGCCGTGCTGCTGATCACCGCCGACTACGCCGAGCGCTTCACCCGCAGCGATCCGGCAAAAGTTTTGCTGTACGTGGACGATTCCGCGCAACAGACCGGGCGCGATCTCACGCGCCGCGTACGCGGTGCCATCGAAGAATACGGCCGCGGCATCGCGACCTGGCGTCTTCTGGTACGCGGCGTCGATCCACTCGCCTCGATGCCGGTGGCGGTGGATACCGTGGACGTGTCGACGCCGGTGAGTCGCGCAGCCCTCTTGCTCGGTCTGCTGAGTTATCTGATCGTGCTGGCGACGCTCATGGGCGGGCTGTATCTGGCGATCGACTCCACCGCCGGCGAACGCGAACGCGGTTCGCTCGAAGCGCTGCTGACGACGCCGATGGCGCGCGCCCAGATCCTCTACGGCAAGATCCTGGCGACCAGCAGTTACATGCTGTTGTCCTTGATGTTGACCGTGACCGCCTGCGCCGTCGCCGCGCATTTCATCGGTCTCGAACGCTACGGCATGAGCGCCAATCTCGGCCCGTTCGCGGTGCTCGCGATCATCGTGTTCATGGCGCCGCTGATTTTGCCGGCCGCCGCACTCATGACCGTGGTCGCATCGTTCACCCGCAGTTTTCGCGAAGCACAGACCTACGTCAGTTTCGTGATCATGATTCCGGCGCTGCCGCTCGCGTTCGTCAACATGCTGGAATTGCAACGCAGTCTGCCCTTGATGGCCGTCCCTTCGCTGAGTCAGCATTTTTTGATGACCAGCGTGCTGCGCGGCGAATCGCCCGCGCTGGCCGAAGTGGTGATGTCGGCGGGCGTCAGCCTCGCGCTCGGCGCGCTGCTGTCGTGGGTGGCCGGCCGACTTTACGAACGCGAAGCGATCCTCGGGTGAACCAACAGGAGATTCTCGATATGAGCCTATCGAACGACATGGTGCGCGCCGACGGCACCTATCCGACCGTAGCCTTGCGACAGGATGCCGTCCACGTCGCCGTCGTGCAGACGCGCGTGCAAGGCGTCGACGGCGCGAACCCCGCGCCCGGCATTCGGCGCAATCTCGACTACTTCCTCGAGAGCATCGACATCGCGCAAGGCTATGGCGGCCGTTGCGACTTGCTGCTGTTCCACGAATTTCCCATCACGGGCTTCACCAACTGGACGCGCGATCAGCATTACGCGTTGTCGATCGAAGTGCCCGGCCCCGAAGTGGCCGAAGTAGCCAAGAAAGCGCAGCAGTACAACTGCTACATCGTCTTCGGCACCTACGCCAAAGATCCGGTGAACTGGCCGGGACACATTCTGCACCTGATGGTGATGTGCAAGCCCGACGGCAGCATCGTCTCGCACTGGAAGCAACGCAACGTGCGCGGCATGTTCCCGGGTTCCGAGCAATACACCTCGGTGATCTACGACGTCTATGATCGGTTCGTGGAGATGTACGGTCTCGATGCCGTGATTCCGATCGAACGCACCGACATCGGCAACATCGCCATGTCGGCGGTGCAATTCGAGCCGGAACTGTTCCGCTGCATGGCGTTCAAGGGCGCGGAAATCGTCTGCCGCGTCGCCACCGGCGGCTTCGAATGGGACGACATGCGTCTGACCTCGTATCACAACAGCCTCTACACCTTGATCGCCAACAATTCGGTGTCGACGCAAGGCCGCAATCCCGGCTTCTTCGAAGACACCGGCTACGGTGGTCCGGGACGATCCTCGATCTTCGGCCCGCGCGGCGTAGTACTCGCCAAAGCCGGTCCGTTCGAGACGCGCGAATCGGCGATGATCCCGATGGCCGCGTTCCGCGCCAAACATCGCATCCCCGACTTGCACCTGCGACTCTACAAACCGGTGCTCGATCAGTACGTCGAACGCTACGATCCCAACGGCTATGCGGATGGCGTGCCCAAAGACAAGCGCGAGGCGTTCCAGCACTTCGTCAAGCGCGCCCGTTGGCAACATTATTGGTGACCCGCGTGACAAACCCTGCCTCGCGACTCACGCGCTTTGCCGCGCTGCTCGCCGTACTCGGCGGCGCGGCGCTGCTCGTGCAATGTTATTTGACGGTCTCGCACCAGATCGAGCTCGGCAAGACCTTCGGCTTCGGCGTGGTGATGTACACCGGCTATTTCACGATCACCACCAACGCCTTGTGCGTCGCCGTGGCGTTCGCGCACAGCCCGTGGGGTGCGCAAAAGTCGCGGCTTTCGATCTTGCGCGAACCCTGGGTCGTCACCTGCGCCACGGCTTCGATCGTCATGGTCGGCGCCGTGTACCACGTGCTGCTCTCGCACCTCTATCAACAAGAGGGCCTGCAGGCCGTGTGCAATCGCATCCTGCACTACACGATCCCGCCCTTGTTTCCGCTGCTGTGGTGGTTTGCGGTACCGCGGCACTCGCTGGTGTGGAGCGATGCGTGGCGGATTCTCTCCTATCCGCTCGCCTATCTCGTCTACCTGATCGCGCGTGGCGAAATGACCGGGCTCTATCCGTATTTCTTCATCGACGTGCCGCGCATCGGCTATCCGCAGGCGCTGCTGAACGCCGCCGGACTTTCGGCGGTGTTCATCGCCGCGGGTCTGCTGTTGATCGCGGTCAAAGGGACCGTACGACCTCCGCTGCCGACGCCCGCGAACTGATCACGTAGCGATCCTTACCCGCGCGCTTCGCCAAGGCGAGCGCGTGGTCGGCTACGCGCGGCAACTCCTCGACCGCATCGGCGTGCACGGCATTGAACGTCGCGACGCCGACGCTGCCGCTCACGCGCACGATCGAACCGGGTACGGGCGAGACTCGAATGCCGTGCAGTGCGTGGACGACGCGTTCGGCCACCTGCACCGCACCGTCACGTGCCGTGCCGGGCAACAAGATCACGAACTCGTCGCCGCCCCATCGACAACAGAAATCGCGGTGTCGATCGAGGCAGTTGCGCAGCGTCACCGCGACACTGATCAGGACGCGATCACCGAGCGCATGTCCATGTCCATCGTTCAATTGCTTGAAGCCGTCGAGATCGATGAACAGCAAACTCGCCGGTCGGCTGAACCAACGCGCACGCAATGCGAGCGCGCGCAGTTGCTGATCGAACGCGCGTCGGTTCGGCAAACGGGTTAGCGGGTCTTCGAGTGCCGATCGACGCTCGCGTTCGACGGTGGCCGCGCCGAGCACGGCGCGAAAGCCGACAGCGGCGCCGGCGACGAGTCCGAGTGCCGCGAGCGCGACCGGGATGCGCCGGCGGGCGAAGTAATCTTTCCAGGCCTCTTCGACCGGAACGCCGACGAGATGCGCCCGCAGGCGCTCGTATTCCCAATCGTCGATGGTGATGTGCACGACCAGCAGGCTGAACGACATCAGCGCCACACCGTAGAGCACCACGATGCCGGCATGTCGCAACATCAAGCGCATCAGGCGTTCACCCGCAGATGGAAGTGGCGCTCCTCGCGAAACACGTTGCGACAGGCATCGATCATCATGCCGTCGAAACTGCGGTCGCGCTCCGTCTCGACGTATTGCATCGCCGCACGCAGCGAGATGGCGCCGCGATAAGGACGTACGCTGGTCATCGCATCGAGCGTATCGGCGAGACCGAGGATGGCCGCTTCGAGCATGATGGCGCGGCCTTGCAGGCCGCGCGGATAGCCGCTGCCATCGATGCGCTCGTGATGCTGACGTACGATTTCGGCGACCGGCCACGGGAACTCGATGCCGTCGAGCAAAGTGATGCCGGATTGCACGTGTGTCCGCATCAAGGTTTTTTCGGCCTCCGTGAGCGGCGTCGGTTTCATCAGGATTTCAGCCGGGATGCCGATCTTGCCGATGTCGTGGACCAGACTTGCGATGCGCAGCCCCTCGATGCGCTCGACGTCGAGGGCGAGCTCGTTGGCGATGCAGACCGCCAACTGCGCGACCTGCAGCTGATGCCCCGCTTCGTACGGGTTGCGCGACTCGGTCGTCGCGCCGAGTGCCACGACCACTTGTTCGGCGTCGACGCCGCGACCGTGCAAACTCAAGCCGACATGGCCGCGCGGACGAACGCCTGCGGCGCGTGGCCGTTGCTGCGGGGCACGCCGACCGCATCGCGCGACGTTTTGTAGCATTCGCAGGCACCGGCTTCGAGACCGTTGCGATCGAGGATCGACACCTGCCCGCGACGGTATTGGATCAGGCCGGATTTCTGCAGACGCCCCGCAGCCTGCGTGACACCTTCGCGCCGCACGCCAAGCAGATGCGACAGAAACTCCTGGGTCACGGCGAGTCGATTGCTCGGCAATCGATCCTGCGCGGCGAGCAACCAGCGGCAGAGACGCTGATCGAGACGATGGTGCCGGTTGCACACCGCCGTCTGCGCGACCAGCCCCATGAGCGCATAGGTGTATTGCACCAGCACCTGCTGCAATTCCGGCGAATGGAAGAATTCCCACTTGAGCGCGCGCTTGTCGATGCGCAGCGCCTGCCCGCCCTGCAATACGACGGCGCGATCGGCCGACGGGCGATCGTCGAACATCGCGCCGAGTCCGACCACGCCCTCGCGACCGATGATCGCGACCTCGGCGGAGAAGCAGTCCTGCAGAACATGGTGCAAGGTGACGACGGCCGTCGTCGGAAAATAGGTATGGGTGACCTTGCGACCGATGTCGGACAACACGTGTCCGGTCGGCAAGTCGACGCGATCGAGTCGAGCGGTCAGGCGACGCCGCGTCTCTTCCGGCAAATTGCCGAGCAAAGTATTGCGCGCGAGTTCTTCCGTCGGGTTCATGGTTTTCTCCGAAACTTTTGAAGTGGTGCGTGTCAGTTCGTGTACGCCGCAGCGCAATGCCGCGTCGTTGGTGTGTACGCTACGGGGCGCAACGCAACCGGTTCGGTACGGCTGCACACGTTCGAACGCACGAACCATTGCGACTTACACGTATGCACCCGCGTGCTCATCGCGCCGCAGCTTCGTTCTGCTGCTCGCGCGAACGCTCGCGCGCCACGGCCAGACTTTTGTGGGCACGCTCGAAATACGTGGGCGATGCCGCGGCAGCGCGCTCGAAGTACCACACGGCGCGCACGTGATCGCCGGCGCGCGTCGCCTGCTCGCCGAGACGCTGATAGGCCTCGGCCTCCGACAAAGTCTTGTGATACGCCTCGAGTCCGCCCGGATAATCGCCGGCGTGCGCGAGCAAATCGCCGAGCACCAGCCAGGTCTCCGGTTGCGGGTCGGTGGCGAGCGCGGCGCCGAGATCGGCGCGCGTGCGATCCAGATCATCCTGCGCCAAGGCGACCCGCGCGCTGTACGTCAGCAAATCCCCCGCATTCGGGCGCAACGCAAGCGCGGTGTCGTAGTGCAGTCGCGCCGCCGCGTAATCACCGCGCGTCTCGGCTACCAAGCCGAGGCCCATCGACGCACGCCACAAGCGCGCGTCGAGTTGCAGTGCGCGCACGAATTCGGCTTCCGCCTGACTCACGTCCGCGTGTTGCAACCAGGCGTAACCGAGTCGCTGTCGCGTGAGACCGCTGCGCTCGTTGCGCTCGGCCGCCATTTGCCAGGCACGGATCGCCAGTTCGTCGTGGCCGAGGGATTCGTGCAAGGCACCGATGCGCAGCAGCGCGACGTCGCTCTGCGGGTCGAGTTTTTCGGCGATCAAATACGCATACAGCGCCTCGTCGCCGTGCCCGGCCCGCCAGGCCGCATCGCCTTTGGCGAGCGCGGCGGCAAACTTGCCGGGCATCGCCACTTGCGGCGGCGGCAGCTTCGGGGGCCGCGGCGGTGTCGTGCAGGCGCCGAGAGCGGCGCATAGCAGTGTCAAAGCAACATGGCGCATGCGGTCACCGGTTGAAGATGTCGATGATGCGCAGCGCCGCAGGCCCGATGGCTACGGCAAAGAACGCGGGAAACTCGCAGAAAATCAGCGGGAAAATCAGCTTCGTGCCGATCTTTGCAGCGCGTTCTTCGGCCTGCTGCGTACGGGCGTCGCGAAACTCCGCCGCATAGACGCGCAAGGTGTCGGCGATGCCGGTGCCGAAGCGCAGCGTCTGCACGAGCAAGCCGACCAGACCACGAATCTCGGGCAGCCCGGTGCGGGTATTGAGCCCCTGCAATGCCGTCTCGCGATCCACGCCGGCGCGCATCTCGACGTTCACCACCGCGAGTTCCTGCGCAAGATCGGGATGGCTGTATTTCAACTCGAGCGCCACGCGTTCGATCGCGGCGGCGAGACCCAAGCCCGCCTCGACGCAGATCACGAGCAAGTCGAGCGCATCGGGAAATGCGTCACGCAAGCGTTTTTGACGCCGCTCGACCCGCTTTTCCAACCATTGATTCGGCAGGATCAAACCGAGAAATGCGGCACACCCTGCCAGAAACACCACCTGCGTGCTCGTCAGCGTCGGCAACGCGCGCGACATGCCCCACCAAAGTACGGGCAGTGCGATCGCCAACACCACTTTGACGCCGAAGAACACGCCGAGCGCATTGGCTTGCCGGAAGCCGGCGAGAAAAAGCAGCTGGCCGAGCCGGGCGCGTTCGTCCTTGGAGCCGGGCAACAACCAGCGACCGAGCGGTGCGAGTCGCTCGGCCGCGCGCGCGCCGCGCCGCTCGTGCGACCCCGGCGTCACGAGCGCAGCCAGTCGCTGCCGCACCGGATCGCGATACTTCACGACCCACGACAGCACCCCCACCGACAACGCAAATGCCGCAACGGCCAGCATCGAAGTCACGAACAACAACGTCGTATTCATACATCCACCCGAATGATGCGGCGCATCCACAACACGCCGACGATCATCAAACCGCCGCACACCGCCAGCACGCGTACGCCGCGCGGATCCTCGAACAGCACCGTCATGTATTTGGGACTCGTCAATTGCAGGATGCCGGCGAGGGCGAAAGGCACGAGCGTGAGGACCCACGCCGACATGCGACCTTCGGCCGAGAGCGTCCGCACCTTGCGCTGAAAGCGGTAGCGGCCACGTATCACCTGCGAAATGTGTTCGAGCACTTCGGCGAGATTGCCGCCGGTCTCGCGCTGGATGAGCACGGCGGTGACGAAGCCCATCAGCGGCACCGACGGCACGCGCGAGAGCAAGCCGAGCAAGGCACCGCGCGGATCGTTGCCGAAGCTCAGATCGGCCGCCGTGATGGCGAACTCGTTCGCGACCGCCCCTTCCATGTCCTCGCCGACGAGCTTCACGGCAGCGACGAACGGATGCCCCGCGCGCAAAGCACGTTTGATCACGTCGATCGCATCGGGCAATTGTTCTTCGATCGCTTCGATGCGACGCGATCGCTGCCACCAAAGTCGTATGTACGGGGCGCAGATGGCCGCCATGGTCGCGGCGGCGACCAGACGAAGATCGAGCTCGAGCACCGCGGTGACGACGAGCGTCGCGGCGCCGAACAGCGCGCTTTCGAGCACGATGCGGTGCGCCGGACGATCGAGTCCCGCCTGTTCGACGAAGCGGCGCAACACCTGCATCAGCGGCCATTGTTCGATGCGTCGCGCAAAGGGCGTGAGATCTTCCAGGTATTTCTGACGCAGCAGCGACAGGCCCGTGACACTCGCCTGGGATTCGATCTCCGCCAGCCGCTTTCGCAAGCGCCGACGCGTGCGTGCACTCTCGCCGAACGCCGGCAGCACCAGACCCTGCGCGAGCAGAAACATCGCGACGAAGATCAAAACGCCGAACCAAAGAAACGTGTTATTCATGCGCGCGACCTCGACGGAAGGACCCGCCACCGAAAACGTCCACGGACAACGACACGCCACGCTGCTGGATACGCTTGTGGAACCCGGGCACGATGCCGGTCGCATGCAAGGTGCCCTGCACGTTGCCCTGGGCGTCGAGACCCTCGCGCGTGAACGTGAATATTTCCGACATGGTGATCGTGTCGCCCTCCATGCCGTTGATCTCCTGCAAGCTCGTCATGCGCCGGCGTCCATCCTCGTTGCGCTCGGTTTGTATGACCACCTGGATCGCCGACGCGATCTGCGCCCGCAGGGCGTGTATCGGAAATTGCATGCCGGTCATCGCCACCATCATCTCGATGCGGCTCAAGGCATCACGGGCGGAGTTCGCGTGTACCGTGGTCAGCGAACCGTCGTGGCCGGTGTTCATGGCCTGCAGCATGTCGAGCGCTTCGGCGCCACGCACTTCGCCGACGACGATGCGGTCGGGACGCATGCGCAAGCTGTTGCGCACCAGATCGCGCTGCGTCACCTGGCCGCGCCCCTCGATGTTCGCCTGCCGCGTTTCGAGGCGCACGACGTGCGGCTGACGCAGTTGCAGTTCCGCCGAATCTTCGATGGTGACGATGCGTTCGTTCTCGGGAATGAAGCCCGACATCACGTTCAGCAACGTGGTTTTGCCCGAACCCGTGCCACCCGAAATCACGACGTTGAGTCGCGCGAGCACGATCGCGCGCAACAACGCTACGACCGGTTCGGTGAGCGTGCCGAAGCGCACCAGATCCTCGGGCTTGAGCGCCTCGACGGCGAAGCGCCGGATCGACAGCACCGGTCCGTCGATCGCCAGCGGCGGAATGATCGCGTTGACACGCGAGCCGTCTTTCAAGCGCGCATCGACCATGGGCGTCGACTCGTCGATGCGCCGGCCGACCGCCGAGACGATCCGATCGATGATGTTCATGAGATGCGCATCGTCGTGGAAGCGGATCGCGGTGGATTCGAGTTTTCCGCCCCGCTCCACGTAGATGTGCTGCGAACCGTTGACCAGGATGTCCGAAATCGACGGATCGGCGAGCAAAGGCTCGAGCGGGCCGAGCCCCATCACCTCGTCTTCGATCTGGCGCACGATCATCTGACGCTGCGCGAGACTGAGCGGCACGGCCTCGTCGATGATCAGTCGATTGGCGAGTTCACGGATCTGCGCCCGGGCTTGCTTGTCGTCGACCTGACCGAGTGCCGCGAGATCGAGCATGGTCAGCAGACGCTGGAAGATGCGCTGCTTCCACTCCATCTCCACTGCGTTCAGGAACCGCAGCGGCGTGGCCAGTGCCGCACTCAAGCGTGGGCCCGCGCCGTGATCGCCGCGAGGGTGCGCTTGAACAGTCCCGGCACTTCGGGCGGTTCGTTGCCGCTGATGTGCGTGCCGAGTGCGATCAACGCACGCGTGACCTGCGAATCTTTGTCGAGTTCGAACAGCGGAATCGCGGTGTTCATGCTGTCGAGCGCCAGCTCGTACATGTTGGGCAACTTGAACGGCTCGTCGCAGCCGACGGCCTTGATGACCATGTCGGTCTGTACGGCGGCGTGCTTGTCGTAGCGGTTCAGCACCAGCACGATCTGTTTCGGCGCGATGCCGAGTTGCTGCGTCAGGATGCGATAGAGCCGTGCCGCGTTGTTGACGTGCGCCACCGACTGCTCCATCACGAGCACGACGTGATCCGCCTCGGACAACGTGGTCGTCGTCAACACGTCCAGCCATCGATGTCCGTCGACGTACACGAACTTGTAGGTCTCGAGCGCAAGCCGCAGCACGGTGCGAAACGCCTCCGGATCGACCGACTCGTGCAGGTACGAACCTTCCGACCGCGCCAGCAACGCGAGGCCGCTGCGATGGCGCGTGACGTAGCCTTCGAGCGCGACGGCATCGAGCGTGGCGATTTGTTGCGTCGCTTCGGCGATGCCGCGTTCCGGTTTGAGCGCCAGAAATTGCGCTTGTGGCGCATACAGCATGTCGAGATCGACGAGCAGCGTTTTCTCTTTCAGCACCGCAGCGCTCATGTGCGCGAGGTTGCAGGTGATGAACGAGGACCCCGCACCGCCGGCGACGCCCATGACCAAGGTCAAAGACCCGCGCGCCTTGGGCGCCGCGGAGTCCGCGTTGCGCCGCGGCGCACGCGCGAGCGCCGCCGTCAAATCCTGCACGGTCGGCAACTCGGGCAACAGATCCGTCGCACCGGCGCGTACCACCGCACGCGTCGCCGCCACGCTCGTCAGATTGCCGCAAGCGACGACCGCCGGGCGCTTGACGGGTTCGATCGCCGCCAACGCATCGAGATTGCCGAGCTCACGATCGCTGCAACACACGACGACGACGTCGGTCTTCGGCGCACCATTCAACACGTCGGCCAAAGCGCGCAGCGCCGTCACTCGCGCCGACACCGTCCATGCAGGCTGACCTTGCAGCAAGCTGACGATGGGCTGGACGACACTGGCCGATGCACCGACGACCAACACCTGTTTCGGTGTCCGTTCCGCGCCGTCCTGCGGCGTCTCGTTCAACATGGTACGACCTCCGTGGCAGTCACGCCGAGACTCTCGACCGGCTCGGTCGACGAAACGTCCTGCGGCGTGTATTCGATGGGCAAAAACGGCACGAGTACCGGCACCGTGTAATTCACGATGCGTACCCGCACGAAGCGGATCTGGATGTAATTGGCTTCGTTGGTGGGGTTCGCGATGGGTTCGCCGTTGGCGTTCAAAAATTCGATGACGACATTGGCCGTGGTGATGTTCGGCAGTATGCGTACGCCCCAGTTGCGCTCCGAGAAAATCGCCGCTGAACGCGCGTAGGCATCGCCGATGGGGCAGACGGCGGACAATCGTGCGCTGCGTCGTACGCCCTCCTCGAGCGCGACACGCAGATACATGAGCCGGCCGAGATCGACGATGGCGAACACGAAGATGAAGACCGCCGCACCGACGATCGCGAACTCCACCGACGACAAGCCGCGGCTGCGTTTCACAGCGGCCTCATGGTCGCATCGGCGAGCATCGTGATCGCGGTGGACACGTTGGGTCCGAAGCCGACGCCGGGCAGTATGCCGCCGACCAAAGATTGATACGGATGCGACACCGAGACCCGGACCTGGCCGTCGGCGCGCAAAGTCACGTCGACTTCCGCCGTCGAGAGCCCCGGGATCGTCGTCGTGCCGTTCGCGACGCTCGAACCGTACACGACGAGATTGATCGCCTCGGCACGCAAGGCCGCATCGATGACCGGCACGCCCGTGGTTCCATCGAGCGCATGTTCGGCCACATGTCGCGTCGCCGCGCGTACGCGATGCGACAGCTCGGAGTATTGGACGAACGCGCGACCGATTTCGACGACCGGCAACAGCAATAGCGTGAGCACGGGCAACGACAGCGCCGCCTCGACGATAGCGAGTCCCCGCTGCGTGCGTTGCCTCATGAATCCACGCTCGCCAGATCGCGATACAACTGGATCAAGTGCGGACCGACCGTGGTGCCCGGCGGAGTCGAACCGGGGCGTCCGCCGGCATCGCAGTCGCTGATGAACTCACCGAACACGCGCGCTTCCGACGAACTCGACGTCGCCGGCTGCAACATGAAAAAGCAGCCGAGACCGAGCACGGGCAAACTCGTTCGGCCGCTGTCGGCGCCGGTGCAGTCGACGATGGGCACGGCGAGCTCGCGGCGCCGAAACACCCCGTTGCCGCTCGGGCGCGGTGGCAGGTCGTAGCGCTTGGCGACGATGTCGCTTTCGTAGCTCGCGAAATTCACGTCCAACTGGTTCGAGAACGTGATCGTCTTGCCGCCTTGTTTGATGAGACTGGTCTTGCTGTCGAAGGTCAGCGCGGGTGATGGTGCCTTGATCACGACGTCAGGCGGGTAGCGCGCAGCATCCACGCCACCGCCCGAATACTGGTTGAAGCGCGTGTTGATGCCCTGCGTCGTCGGACCGGTCGATTGACCCGGTTTGACCGCGACGGTGTCGTTGCGTGTCACGCAACCGTCGTAACCGCCGGCCATGGTTTGACGCAGATCGTCGGCGCCTGAACCGGTGAAGCTCAACAACAAAAAATTTCCGGTGCCGGTACCGGCGGTGCTGTTGCTGGTGGCGCGCAACGTATGCACGCGGCCGGGCGTGTAACCGAAATAGGGTGCGGCCGCTTTCGCGTCACCGCACACCGCCATCGGCACGACATTGCAGGCGTAGACCACGGCGGGGCTCGGGCCGGCGACGGCGCTCGCGCGTACCGGCAAGCGCATGACGCCGAGCACGCGAGTCAGGCTCGCATCCGTCGTGAAATCGGTGACGATCACCCGCACGAAGCGGCTCGGCGTCGTGCCGGCGTTGAAGGGAATCGCCGCGCTCGAGAACTGCACCGTCAATCCCAAGCCTTGACCTACGGCACGCAACAATTCCGGAAACGCTGCGGCGTTCGCGTCGAACGTGGCACGCGCCGCCGCTGCGGCGTCGGTCGCATTGTCCGTTTCGTCCAATACTTTGGCGGCGGACAATGCGGCCGCATCGACGGCGCTCTGCAGGCGCGCTTTGTTGTAGCCCATGTGACTCGCATCGAGCGCGAGGCCCGCCATGGCGAGCACCGCGAGCAGAGCGATCACCACGATGACGAGGGCTACGCCGCGTTGCCGGCGCGGGTTCCGGATGGCGCACGGCATCTCAACGCGTCCCCGTCGCTCCGCCGAACAAGGCCTGCAAAGCCGTCTTCGCATCGCCGGCACGATTGGCGCCCGTGCGCAGATTCTTGAGCGCGGCATCGGCGACGTCGGGATCCGTACCCTCTGGCGCGGTCGTGCCGTTGCGACTCGTGGCTTCGACGTCGTAGGTCTGCTGCACGCGCCAGGCGCGCACCGCGTCGCCGTTGGCGAGCTCTTTGACCGGGCCGCTGGTGGAGCAGGCCGAAAGCGTGATCAACAAGGAAATCAATCCGGCGTAGCGATTCATGACTATGTCCTTCTGGATGGCGACGGGTCTTCAAGGTTTGGCGGGTGCCGCTTGCGGCTCGGGAGCTTGCAAACGACCGTGCCAAAAGAAATCGGCATCCGACGGCTCGCGATAAGCATCGGTCGGCAGACGCAGTTGCTGCGCATCGACGGGTTTGGCGAGTCGCGGCGTCACCACGATCACGAGTTCCGTCTGTCCCTTCTGCCATTGCTGGCTGCGGAACAACGGGCCCAACACCGGCACGCCGGCGAGGCCCGGAAATTTCGATGCCGACGAGCGCATGGTGTCGGCGATCAAGCCGGCCAGACCGATGCTCTGTCCGTCGGCGAGTTCGACGGTGCCGCTGGCGCTGCGCGTCGTGAGCGACGGAATCACGAAAGTCGAATTCACCTGCCCCGGGCTCACGAGGACCGAAGTGCTGTTCGACAATTCGCTCACCGACACGTCGATGCGCACGTTGATGCGGCCGCCGCTCAGCACCACGGGCACGACTTTGAGCCCGACGCCGAAATTCTTGAATTGGATCGCCACGCCATTGGTGCCCTGCGGCACCGGTATCGGAAATTCACCGCCGGAGAGGAACGACGCTTCCTGTCCGGTGAGCGTGGTCAGCGTCGGCTCGGCAAGGATCTTCGCGAGGCCTTTTTCTTTGGCTGCATCGAGCGCGACGTTGAAGGCGAAGCTGCCGCTCAAAAATCCGGCGAACACGCCCTGGTTCTGGATCAGAAGATCATTGGGCCGAAACTCGTCGGCGGCAGGACCGACCGGCAGATTGCTTGCGCCACCGATCACCGGTGCACGCAGCCCTTCGGTACCGAAAATCGCGTCGGGGAACGATGCGCCGCCGTTGACGCCGCCGAAACTCCAGTTGCCGTTGCGACCAAAGGCATTGAAGTTGGGCTCGAGACGCTTGAGCTCGGTGCGGGATATTTCGGCGACCTTCACCTCCAGCATCACCTGTTGCGCACCGGCGATTTCGAGCAGGTTGATCACCGACCCGACGCTGCGGTCTTCGCGGCGCGATGCCGTCTCCTGTTCGAACTGCTGACCTTTGCGCGAGATGATTTGCGCCAGATATCCCTCGGCGACGCGCACTGCGGCGCTCATCGCGATCGCACTCGGCACAGTGCCGGAAAGCACGATCGACCGCTGTGCCGAACGCACCTCGACGGTATTGCCCGGGATCAATTCGTACAGTTTCGCTTTCAGCCCCTCGAGATCGTGGGTGATCTCGATCTGCCGCGTGGATCGAATCCTGGAGTCGCGCTCCCAAACCAGAAGATTGGTCGCACCGATGTCCTTCGCGAGGATGTAGAACTCGGTGGGACTGATGACCACGATGTCGGCGACATCCGGATTCGCCACCGACACGCGAGCCGCCGGTGCGTTCAAGGTGATGATGCGCGATTGGAATAGCGGCAACCGGATCGTTTCGGTCGGCGTATCGAAACTGTCGTACGCCACGGCAGCTGGCGCGCGTGCGCTGCACCAGAGGGTGACTGCTACGGCCAGCGCCGGCAGATAGCGGCGCAACGTCAATGATGCATCTCGTTTCATCTTCGAACCTCGGGAATCGTTCATTCGGCGGTTTGCGAGACGACGGTCCCGCGAATCACGGTGACGCGCGGCATGGCAGCGACGCCATGCCGTGCAACCGGCATGGGTCGCGGCGGCGCGATTTCGATCGGCGGCAGTGGCGCAAGCGGCACTTCGGCCGTGCGAATCACGCCGGCAGCGGCGCCTTCGTGCGGGTTGCGCAAGGTGAGTTGCAACGAGCCGAGTTGTCGCGCACGCGCAATGGCGAGCGCGCCTTCCGGGGTCACCTCCAGAGTGACCGCACGCACGACCATCGGTGCGTTTTTGTCGGCGTTCGAGACTTGATCGACCGCCAGTACGCGCACGTCGTCGAGAATGGTTTCGGCGTACGCCTTGCGATTTTCTTCGCGCGCCGCCACGACGTCGACGCGGTTGCCGGGCAACAGGAATCCCGCGACGCCGACGACATCGTCGACGCGCACGGTCACCGCGCGCATGTTCGGCGAGACCACGGCCGCGAGCGTGCTGCCCTCGCCGCGCGCCACGACCCGGCGCTCGAGCAGCATCTCGCCTGCATAGATGTCGGATCGCGCAACTTTGCCGATCACGACGGAAGGTTGCGAGTACGAGCCGCTCGTGACGGCATTCACCAGCATGTCGACGCTGGCGAGGTGACGTGCTTCGATCGACGTGCCGAACGGAATGTCCGTGGCGGCGACCACGACCCGCGTCGTGCGCGGCCGCGTCGCCTCGACGGCCGCCGTCCGTTCATTCATCCAGCGATTGGCGAGCACCGCGGCGATGCCGGCGAACAACAATGAAACAGCGACCAGGATGGCGCTGCTGCGCGTTCTGAAATTCATGCGAATGAGCCTCGAAAGATCAGGCCAAAAAAATCGTGATCAGAGTGCCGAGAGCGATGGCCGGCGCGTACGCGATGCCGCGTGCGCCGCTGTTCCACAGCAGGTGCGCGATCGCGATGACGGCGCCTGCGGCGACGCTTGCGCCGGTTGCCATCAATGCCAAAGGCACCGACAACCACGTACCCGTCGCCGCCATCAACTTGACGTCACCCGCGGCCATGCCGCGCATCAAGTACATCGGCAGCAAACAGGCGAAGCCGAGTGCAGCTGCCGAAACGCCCGTGTAAGTCCCTTGCCATCCATGCTCTACGTATTGAGCGAAGAGCCCGGTGATCGCGACGAATGCGACCAACCGGTTGGCGATGCGGCCGGTGCGCACGTCGTTCACCGCTGCAGCGACGAGCGCCGGAGCGAGCACGACGAGCTGACCGGTCGTGAGCAGAGAATGCATGGAGCGTTTCGGCGAACTGCGGCCGGGGCCGATCGTCAGCCGAGAGCGCCGATCAGTCCGTTGATGCGCGCAAGCGCTGCAGTGCCGAGATTGGTAAAGGCTACCGCGAGCCCGGCGACCACGAGACCACCGGCAATCGCGTATTCGACCGCCGTCAAACCGCGTTCATCACGCAGAAAGTCGATCCAGAACTTCTTCATCGTTGGTTACTCCGTCGTAAGTTGAGATTTTTCGAACGCCGCCTTGCGGGCGACGCGAAAAAGTTACGACGGGTCGTGCCGTTGCAGCGCGCGCTTGCGCACTTGCGAGCATCGGCAATTTCCGAGGGCTTATGCCGTCATTTGCCGATGCAGAAACTCGAGAAGATGCGGCCGAGCAAATCGTCGGCGTGGAATTCGCCGGTGATCTCGCCAAGCGCGCGATGTGCGCACTGCAATTCTTCGGCGACGAGCTCGCCGGCGCGCGTGTCGAGCAGATTGCGGTACGCCGCTTCGACGTGCGTACGCGCGGTACGCAAACTCGACAGATGTCGCTCGCGCGCCGATACCGTGCCGGTATCCGGCGGCAGAAACTGCATGCAGGCTTTCAGATGCGCGCGCAACGCGTCGATGCCGGCGCCGGTCTTCGCCGAAATGCGCAAACATTCGACGCCGTCTTCGCTGGCGGCGCCCGGCGCGGGCTCGCTCGCAAGATCGATTTTGTTGAGCACCAGCGTCACCGGCACGGCGGCGGGCAAGGTGGCGCGCTCGGTCACGTACGCCGTTGCGGCAGGATCCGTCGCCGCATCGACCAGAAACAAAACGCGATCGGCGCGCGTCATCTCGAGGCGCGCGCGACGCATGCCTTCGAGTTCGACGGCATCGCTCGTGACGCGCAAGCCGGCCGTATCTAGGACGTGCAAGGGCATGCCGTCGATATCCACGCGCTCGCGCAACACGTCGCGCGTCGTGCCGGCGAGCGGCGTAACGATGGCGGTGTCGTGACCCGACAGCGCGTTGAGCAAACTCGACTTGCCGGCATTCGGGGGACCGGCGATCACCACCGTCATGCCGTCGCGCAGCACGCGGCCTTGTCGTGCCGCGGCTTCGATGGCGTCGAAGTCGGCGCGCAAAGTCACCATGCGCGCTTGCAAATCACGGTCCGCCAGAAAATCGACTTCTTCTTCCGGAAAGTCGAGGGCGGCTTCGACCCACACGCGCAAGCCGATCACTGCTTCGTCGAGCGCGTGCACGCGACGCGAGAATTCGCCTTGCAGGGATCGCAAGGCGGCGCGGGCTGCGGCCTGCGAACCGGCATCGATGAGATCGGCGACCGCCTCGGCTTGTGCAAGATCGAGCTTGCCGTTCAAAAATGCGCGTTCGGTGAATTCGCCAGGATTCGCACGCCGTGCGCCGAGTTCCAGCGTGCGTGCGAGCAAGGCTTCGAGCACCGCCGGTCCGCCGTGTCCTTGCAGCTCGAGCACGTCCTCGCCAGTGAACGAATGCGGCGCGGCGAAATGCAGCGCGATGCCGACATCGATCGCGCTGCCTGCGGCGTCGCGAAACTCGGCGAAAGTCGCGACGCGCGCACTCGGCAATCGGCCGAGCATCGCCGCGGCGATGGCACCGACCGCCGGGCCCGACACGCGCACGATCCCCACCCCGCCACGACCGTTCGCCGTGGCGACGGCCGCGATCGTGTCGGATGTCGGTGTCAGCCGCATGCGCAATCGGCTAGCCGGAGTGGGCTTTCTTCGCTCCGGCTTCGATGCGGCGATTGATGTTCCACTGCTGCGCGATCGACAGCAAGGTGTTGGTCACCCAGTACAACACGAGTCCCGCCGGGAAGAAGGCGAAGGTTGCGCTCATGAAGATCGGCATGATCATGAACACTTTCGCCTGGATCGGATCGGGCGGCGCGGGATTCAACTTGTATTGCACGAACATCGCGCCCGCCATCACGAGCGGCAACACGAAGAACGGATCTTTGGACGACAGGTCCTGGATCCAGAACATGAACGGCGTCTGACGCATCTCGACGCTTTCGAGCAGCACCCAGTAGAACGCGAAGAACACCGGCATCTGGATGAGGATCGGCAAGCAACCGGCGAGCGGATTGACCTTCTCGCGCTTGTAAAGATCCATCATCGCGCGACCGAGTTTCTCGCGATCGTCCTTGTACGTGTCCTGCAGATTTTTGATGCGCGGCGCGAGCAAACGCATTTTCGCCATCGACTTGCCCGATGATTCGGACAAAGGATAGAACACGAGCTTCAACAGCATGGTGATCAGGATGATCGCCCAACCCCAGTTGCCCACCATTTTGTGCGCCTGCTCGAGCAACCAGAAAAGCGGCTCGGCCAGTATCGTCAGGCGTCCGTAGTCGGCCACCAGATCGAGCCGCGGGCCCGTGGTCTTCAGTTGCGCCTGCAGCTTCGGGCCCACGAACAGGGTTTCGGCGAAGTTCACGCCGCTTTGCGGCGCGATCGTCTGCGCCGGACCCGAGACCGCGAGCAGATATTGATCGCCCTGCGTCTTCAAAGAATAGCGGTACGCACGCCCTTCGGCCGGCACCACCGCGGTGACGAAGTGGTGCTGCATGCCGGCGATCCAGCCGCCGGTGACTTCGCGCGGCAATTCGGCGTCGGCGACCTTCTGCCGATCGATTTTGAAATACTTCGTGCCGTTGTAGTACGCGGGACCTTTGAACGCGTACGACTCCACCGAGAACATCGAGCGCTCGACCGGTTTGTCGTCGCGCAAGATCTGCGCATAGGACGACACCGTCCAAGGCGACGTGCCGCGGTTGTCGACGGCGTATTCGAGGTCGATGCGATACTGGCCGCGACGCAACACGAAGGTCTTGGTGACCGTCACGCCGCTCGCGGCGTCCGTCCACGTGAACGGCACGCGCAATTCCTGGGCATCGGGCGCGAGCCGATATTCGGCCGCGGCCGACGAATACCGCGCCAAATGCGTCGGTGCCGCGACACCTGCAGTACCGGCGAGTCCCGTTTGCAGATGGTAGAACTCGTTCGGTGCGCGATTGAACAAGTGCACCGGCTTCGCCTCGCCCTTCACGAGCGGGTACTTCGACAGCTCGGCACCGATCAAATCGGCACCCTGCTCGCTCACTTCGAGATCCAACACGTCGGTCGCGATGCGAATCACGCGCGGCGGCGCGGTGACCGCCGGCGTCGGTGCCGCAGGCGCGTCGCTCGTCGGCGCGGCAACCGGCGCGGCAACGCTCGGGACAGCAGGGAGATCGCCCGATAAAGCCGGTGGCGGCGTGGGCGCATTCGCCGTGGGCGGCGTCGCGGCAGCCGGGGCCGGCAGACCGGAGGGCACTTCGGTGGCGAGCGCGGAATTCTCGGCAGTCTGCGTTTTCGTCGCCGCTGCGCTGGCCGCGGGTTCGGCTACGGCGTAATCGCGCTGCCAGGTTTCGTAATTGAGCCACAGCGCGAGCACGAGGCCGAGCCAGAGAAACATGCGGGCATTCGTCGAATTCACTTTTGACCTTCGATTCAAGTTCGAACGTGGCGCGGCGGCACGGGATCGTATCCACCGGGATTGAAAGGGTGACAGCGGCCGACGCGACGCATCGCGAGCCAGGTTCCGCGCACGGCACCGTGCACGTCCAGTGCTTCGAGCGCGTAGTGCGAACAGCTCGGATGAAAGCGGCAACGCGGCCCGAGCCAAGGACTCAACAACAATTGGTAAGCGCGCACCAAGGCGCGTAACAACAGTCGCATAACGAAACTTACCTGGCCAACTTCGCGAACAGCGCGTCGAGACTCGCGCGGATACGAACCGATTCGGCGTCGCGCACCCCTGCTCTGGCGCCGACGATGATGTCGGCGGACGGAAGCCGGTGCTGGGCCAAGCGGAACGACTCGCGGATTATGCGACGAAGCCTGTTGCGGGCGACGGCATTTCCGACCGTTCGGGCGGCGATGGCGAGCCCGATCCGGGGTCCGCCATGACTGTTCGGACGTACAGTCATGCTGAGCAGAGCGTCACCGTAGCGGCGCCCTTCTTTATATGTAGCGTCGAAATCGGCTTTGCGGCGCACCCGCCGGTCGGCGGGCAAGCGCAGCGGCGCGCCGGCTGCCGGCGTCAGGGGATCAGCTTCTTGCGGCCCTTGGCACGACGGCGGGCCAGAATCTTGCGACCGTTCGCGGTCGCCATGCGGGCGCGGAACCCGTGCGTGCGGGCGCGGCGGACCTTGCTGGGCTGATAGGTACGTTTCATGATGTTTCCGCCCCAAGTGGTGGAATCGTCGGGAAAAAGGCCGCAGAGGGTAAGCAGACTGGTCGTGGGTGTCAATATCCGCGGCAGCGTATAGACTCTCGGCCCTTCCCTGGGTCGACCGAACGATTAACGAGGCTAGCGGGCGCGTGGACACGTCGCTTTGGATTCGCTGCGCGCAAGCGCTGGAGGCGGAACTGCCGGAAACGCAGTTCAATACGTGGGTGCGCCCGTTGCAAGCGGTGGCTGGCGAGGGCTCGCTCAAGTTGCTCGCGCCCAATCGTTTCGTGGTCGACTGGATCAATGCCCATTTGTTGTCGCGGATCGGCGAGTGGGTGCAATCGCAGGTGCAAGGCGACGCCCCGATCATCACGGTTGAAGTCGGCTCCAAGCCCGACGAAAACACGATGGTGGCGCCTGCGCCCGCCGCCACGCTGCCGAGCAGTGCGCGCAGTCAGGGCATCGTGATCGGCGGTCGCTTGAATCCCGATTCCACCTTCGACAATTTCGTCGTCGGCAAAAGCAATCAGCTCGCCAAGGCGGCAGCACAGCAGGTCGGCGAAAATCCCGGCAAGGCTTACAACCCCTTGTTCATTTACGGCGGCGTCGGACTCGGCAAGACGCATCTCATGCATGCGGTCGGACACGCGATCCGCGCACGCAACCCCGAAGCGCGCATCGCCTACGTGCATTCCGAGCGGTTCGTGAGCGACATGGTCAAAGCGCTGCAGCACAACCAGATGAACGAATTCAAAACCGCGTACCGTTCGCTCGATGCGCTGTTGATCGACGACATCCAGTTTTTCGCTGAAAAACAGCGTTCCCAGGAAGAATTCTTCCATACCTTCAACGCGCTGCTCGAAGGGCAGCAGCAAGTGATCCTCACCTGCGATCGCTATCCGAAAGAAGTCGCGGGACTCGAAGAGCGCCTGAAATCGCGCTTCGGCTGGGGGCTGACCGTCGCGATCGAGCCGCCCGAACTCGAAACTTGCGCCGCGATTCTCATCAGCAAAGCCGAAGCGGCGGGCGTGAAGCTCGGTGACGAAGTCGCGTTTTTCATCGCCAAGCGGATCCGCTCCAACGTGCGCGAGCTCGAAGGCGCGCTGCGTCGCGTGATCGCCAATGCACGCTTCACGGGGCAGGCGATCACGGTCGATTTCGCCAAAGAAGCACTCAAAGATTTGCTCTCCTTGCAGGCGAAACTCGTCACCATCGAGAACATCCAGAAAACCGTCGCGGATTATTTCAACGTGCGCGTCGGCGAATTGCTGTCCGAACGCCGCAGTCGCTCGGTCGCGCGACCGCGCCAGATGGCGATGGCGCTCGCGAAAGAACTCACCAGTCACAGCCTGCCGGAAATCGGCCAGGCGTTCGGCGGGCGCGATCACACCACCGTGCTGCACGCCTGTCGGCGCATCCGCGCGCTGCGCGACGAAGATCAGCGTATCTCTGAAGATTGGTCACATCTGTTGAGAACATTGACCGGATGATGTGGATAAACTGTGGGTGCTAAACCGGCTCGAATTTATGCACAATCGACACACAGGCAGTGCGCCGGATATGCGGCGTTCCACCCCCAGTTGATTCGAATTCAAGTTGATGATTTTTCGAGGTTTTTTGGAGTTTTCCCGGTATCCACAGGGCCAATAAACACTACTACCTCTTAACTCATAAGATTCAAACAAGAGAATTATGAAACTCACAGCCACGCGTGAAGAAATCCTCGCACCGGTCCAGAACGTCATCGGCGTCGTCGAACGGCGCCAAACCATGCCCGTGCTGTCGAACGTGTTGCTCACGGCACGCGACGGAAAACTCTCCGTCACCGGCACCGATCTCGAAGTGGAGCTCGTGAGTTCGATTTCTTTGAAGGTCGCGGCGCAGGGTGAAATCACCGTGCCGGGCCGCAAATTCCTAGATATTCTGCGCGCCTTGCCCGAAGGCGTGAATGTCACGTTGTCGATCGAGAGCGATCGTCTCGTCGTGCGCGCAGGGCGCAGCCGCTTCACGCTCTCGACGCTCGCTGCGGCCGAATTCCCGCTCGTCGACGAGATCAACGCCCAGCAGGTGCTGAAGCTGCCGCAATCGGCGTTCCGCCGCTTGATCGACAAAACGCATTTCTCGATGGCGCAGCAAGACGTCCGCTACTACCTGAACGGCATGTTGCTCGAGTCCGAGGGCGGCACCTTGCGTGCGGTCGCCACCGACGGTCACCGGTTGGCACTGTGCGAAGCCAATCTCAGCACGCGCGTCACCGGCAAGCAGCAAGTCATCCTGCCGCGCAAAGGCGTGCTGGAACTGCAGCGGATGCTCGGCGACGAAGGTGAGGTTGAACTTGCAGTCGGAACCAATCACGTTCGCTGCACGATCGGCGAAATTCGCTTCACTTCAAAACTCATCGACGGCCGTTTTCCCGAATACAGCCGCGTCATCCCCGCGCACGCTAACCGCGTGATCGACGCAGATCGCAACACTTTGAAGCAAAGTCTGCAAAGAACGGCGATTTTGTCGAACGAAAAATATCGCGGCATCCGCCTCAACGCGAAGCCCAATCTGCTCACGTTGCAAGCGCACAACCCGGAACAGGAAGAGGCCGAAGATCAGCTCGAGGTCAGTTACCAGGGTGAAGAGCTGGAAATCGGCTTCAACGTCACCTATCTGCTCGACGCGTTGGCGGCCATCGAAACCGACCGTGTACACATCGCGCTCACGGATTCGAATAGCAGCTGTCTCGTCACCGCGGCGGCGAATGCGGATGCCAAGTACGTCGTGATGCCGATGCGCCTCTGATGGCGCTCGTCGAACTCCGGGTCGAGGAGCTCCGTTGCCTCGAGACCGTGGAGCTCGAACTCGGTCCGGGCACCAATTTGATCTTCGGCGCCAATGGCGCTGGCAAAACCTCGCTGTTGGAGGCGATCTTCCTGCTCGGACGGGGGCGATCCTTTCGAACCCGCCTCAACGAACGCTTGATCCGACACACGGCGCCCTTGAGCCGCGTTCTGGGACGGACCCGAGTGCCGGACGGTCGAGATCATGCGCTTGGCATCGAAATTCGGCGCGAGGACGGCACCGAAGCTCGTTTGGACGCCCAGACACCGCGCAGCCTTGCAGAATTGGCCGTGGCGTTCCCGGTGCAGGTGCTGGATCCTGATGCGCACAAACTCATCGAAGACGCGTCGGCGCGGCGCCGGCGCTGGTTGGACTGGGCGGTGTTCCACGTGGAACCTGGTTTCGCCGGCGCCTGGAGCCGTTACCAACGTGCGCTGTTGCAACGCAATGCGGCTTTGCGGATCGGCGCCGAGCAGGTGGCGGTTTGGGACCCTGAGCTCGCCAAAGAAGGCGAGGCGCTTACCGAGTCCCGCGCACGGGTGGTTACGGCGCTCCTGCCGTACTGGCAATCCATCGCGGGCGACTTGCTGGGGTTCGAGCCGACGCTCAGCTTTGCCGCCGGTTGGGATCGCAGTCACGCCTTGGCCGACGTCCTGGCTGCCGGCCTAGGTCGCGACCGAGAGCGACGAACCACGATGCAGGGGCCGCATCGGGCCGATATCGGTTTGCGGGTACAAGGCAAACTCGCCCGGGAGGTCTTGTCTCGTGGTCAGCAGAAGCTCGCTGCCGTTGCGCTCAGTCTGTGCCAGCTTGAGTACCTGAAACAGGAATTTGCACTGTCGCCAACCTTGCTGCTTGACGATCCGTCGGCCGAGCTTGATCAGCAGCGGTTGTCGCGATTCATCGCTCGCGTGCAGGGTTTGCAAACCCAACTCGTGGTGACCGCGCTCGATCGCGACCAGCGTCTTTTCGGCACTCCCGAACACGTGTTTCACGTGGAACAAGGCAGGGTAAATCGACTATAATCGGACACCTTTTCAGCGGCTCCGAGCATGTCCGAAAACGACGTCTACGATTCCAGTAAAATCAAGGTCTTGAAGGGCCTCGATGCGGTTCGGAAACGACCCGGAATGTACATCGGTGACACCGATGACGGCACCGGTCTGCACCACATGGTTTTCGAGGTCGTCGACAACTCGATCGACGAAGCACTGGCAGGTCATTGTGACCGCGTGACGGTCAAAATTCATGCCGATGAGTCCGTCACCGTCGAAGACAACGGTCGCGGCATCCCCGTCGACATCCACGCCGAAGAAGGGCGCTCTGCGGCCGAGGTCATCATGACCGTGTTGCACGCCGGCGGAAAATTCGACGACAGTTCCTACAAAGTATCCGGTGGTTTGCACGGCGTCGGCGTCTCGGTCGTCAACGCACTGTCCGACGTGTTGCAACTGACGATCCATCGCGACGGCAAACTGCACACGCAGGAATATCGCCTCGGCGAACCGCAAGCGCCGCTCGCCGCCGTCGGCACGACCGATCGTCACGGCACGACCGTGCGTTTCAAACCTAGCCCGACGATCTTCACCAACATCACGTTCGATTACGACATTCTCGCCAAACGTCTGCGCGAGTTGTCGTTCCTCAACTCCGGCGTCTGCATCGAATTGATCGACGAGCGCGACGACAAACGCGACGTGTTCCAGCACGAAGGTGGTTTGCAGGCGTTCGTCCAACATCTCAATCGCAGCAAAACGTCGATCCACGATCACGTGTTCCATTTCCGTACGCAGGAAGGATTGATCGGCGTCGAAGTCGCGATGCAGTGGAACGACTCATATCAAGAGTCGATGTTCTGCTACACGAACAACATTCCGCAAAAAGACGGCGGCACGCACTTGTCCGGCTTCCGTGCGGCGCTCACGCGCACGTTGAACGACTACATCGAAAAAGAAGGCATCGCCAAACGCGAAAAAGTCCCGACCACCGGCGACGATGCGCGTGAAGGGCTGACCGCGATTTTGTCCGTGAAGTTGCCCGATCCGAAATTCTCGTCGCAGACCAAAGACAAACTCGTTTCGTCGGAAGTGAAGGGCGTCGTCGAAACGGCGGTGGCCGAAAAATTGTCGGAATTCCTGCTGGAAAACCCGACCGAGGCGAAAGCGATCGCCGGCAAGATCATCGATGCCGCGCGGGCGCGCGAAGCGGCGCGCAAGGCGCGTGAACTCACGCGCCGCAAAGGCGCGCTGGACATCGCCGGCTTGCCCGGAAAACTCGCCGATTGCCAGGAAAAAGACCCGGCGCTCTCCGAGATTTTCATCGTCGAGGGTGATTCGGCCGGTGGCTCCGCCAAGCAGGGGCGCGATCGGCGCACGCAGGCGATTTTGCCGCTGAAGGGCAAGATCCTGAACGTCGAAAAAGCCCGCTTCGACAAGATGATTTCTTCGGCCGAAGTCGGCACGCTCATCACCGCGCTCGGCTGCGGCATCGGTCGCGACGAATTCGACATCGACAAACTGCGTTATCACCGCATCATCATCATGACCGACGCGGACGTCGACGGCTCGCACATCCGCACCTTGCTGTTGACCTTCTTCTATCGCCAGGTGCCGATGCTGATCGAACGCGGTCACATCTACATCGCGCAGCCGCCGCTCTACAAAGTGAAGCGCGGCAAACAGGAAACCTACGTCAAAGACGACGTCGAGCTGAACGCGATGCTGCTCAACTCGGCGCTCGAAGACGCCGCCTTGCATCTGAACGCATCGGCGCCGCCGCTGCGCGGAGCGGGCCTCGAAACGCTGGCGCGCCAGTACATCGAGGTGCAGGCGATCATTCGCCGTTGGGCGCGCCGTTACGACGAACGACTGCTCGAGCAATTGCTGTACGTGCCCGTCGTCACGCGCGAAGACTTCGATCGCCGTGACTGGATCGCCGCCTGGGCGCGCGACCTCGAGTCGCGCCTCAACGCCGGCGACGACGACACCCGCGGCTACGTCATTTCTTTGCGCGAGTCCGCGGACGGCGTCGCGCCGCCGAGACTGCACGTCGCCAAGCGCGAACACGGCTCGGCCACCGACAAATACATCACGCGCGATTTCTTCGATTCGGCGGAATACCAGCGCATCGCCGATCTTGCGCGTACGCTCGCCGGGTTGATCGGCGAGGGTGCGTGGGTCGCGCGCGGTGATGCCCGGCACGACGTGACCGGCTTCAAGCAGGCGATCAACTGGCTGTTCGAGCACGCCAAACGCGGTCAATCGATCCAGCGTTACAAAGGTCTCGGCGAGATGAATCCGGATCAATTGTGGGACACCACGATCAATCCGGAGTCACGCCGCCTCATGCAGGTGCGCATCGATGATGCGGTCGCCGCCGACGAAATCTTCACCACGCTCATGGGCGATCAAGTGGAGCCGCGGCGCGAGTTCATCGAAAAGAACGCGTTGACGGTCGCGAACCTCGACGTTTGATTCCGCCGGCGCGCCGCGCCGCGATATCATCGTCCCGACATGAGCACGCCACGCGTCGCATCGTTGGGCTACGTCACCGTCGCGGCGGGTCTCGCCGCCGTGCTGGTTGCCTGCGCGACGGCCGCGCCACCGAGCGCCACACCGCCGACGGCCGTAACCACGCTCGATGTGTATCGAACCCTCGGTTCAAAACAATGCGAGGGCGGTGGCCAAAGCCTCGATCAACTGGCCGCAGAGTTGACGCGTGCCGGCGTCCCCGTGCGCGCCGCGAGTTGCGGTCGCGACGGGCGCATGCGCGTGGCGATGTGCGGAGCATCGGACGGGCGCATCGGCATCTACACCATCGCCGCGGCAGATTTGCAGCGCGCGACGCGCGCCGGATTTGATCTGCTCGAGCATTTGTCCGACGCCAGGCGCGAAGCCTGCGCCCCAGCCGCCGACGGAGACGCGCGCCGATGACTGCGACGATCCTGCAAACCTTGCCCACGGGTGAACGCGTCGGCATCGCATTTTCGGGCGGCCTCGACACCAGTGCCGCCGTGCATTGGATGCGCACCCAAGGCGCGTTGCCCTGTGCGTACACGGCGAACCTCGGCCAGCCGGACGAAACCGACTACGACGCCATCCCGAAGCGGGCGCTCGCGCTCGGTGCCGCTCATGCGCGGCTCGTCGATTGCCGCGCGCGGCTCGTCGACGAAGGCATCGCCGCCCTCCAGTGCGGCGCGTTCCACGTTTCGACGGCGGGCGCGACGTACTTCAACACCACGCCGCTCGGTCGCGCGGTGACCGGCACGGCGCTGGTGCTCGCCATGCGCGAGGACGACGTGCATATCTGGGGCGATGGCAGCACGCACAAAGGCAACGACATCGAACGCTTCTATCGGTACGGCCTGCTGGTGAATCCGGCGCTGCGCATCTACAAGCCCTGGCTCGATGCGCGCTTCATCGCCGAACTGGGCGGACGCAAAGAAATGTCCGAATATCTGCAGCGCGCCGGGCTCGATTACAAAATGAGCGTCGAGAAAGCCTATTCGACCGACTCGAACCTGCTCGGCGCGACGCACGAAGCCAAAGATCTCGAATTCCTGAATCGCGGCATCGACATCGTGCAGCCGATCATGGGCGTCGCCCACTGGCGCGACGATGTCGCGATCGCGCGTGAAACGGTATGCGTGCGCTTCGAAGCGGGTGAGCCCGTCGCGCTCAACGGCCAAAACTTCGCCGATGCGCTCGCGCTGTTCGAAGAGGCCAATCGCATCGGCGGGCGGCACGGGCTTGGCATGAGCGATCAGATCGAAAATCGCATCATCGAAGCCAAAAGTCGTGGCATCTATGAAGCGCCGGGCATGGCGTTGCTGCACATCGCCTACGAGCGTCTCGTCACGGCGATCCACAACGAAGACACGATCGAGCAATACCGCAACAACGGCCGTCGCATCGGACGGTTGCTGTATCAAGGCCGCTGGTTCGATCCGCAATGTCTGATGCTGCGCGAGAGCGCGCGCAACTGGGTGGCACGAGCCGTCACCGGCGAAGTCACGCTCGAGCTGCGACGCGGCAACGATTGGTCGATCGTCGATACCACGGGGCCGCATTTGGCCTATCACCCGGAACGGCTGACGATGGAAAAGGGGGCAGGCATGTTCACGCCGCAGGACCGCATCGGGCAGCTCACGATGCGCAACATGGACATCGCCGACACCCGCGAAAAATTGCAGGTCTATTCCGAAACCGGCGTGCTCGAGAGCGACGCCGGCACGCGCGGGCTGCTGCGCTGAGGCGCCGATGTACGACGTACTCGTCTGCGGCAGTCTCAACATGGATTGGGTCGCGCGCGTGGCGCACTTGCCGTGCCCCGGCGAAACCGTCGCGGGTACGAGCCTGCAGCGTTTGCCCGGTGGCAAAGGATTGAATCAGGCGATCGCCGCCGCACGCCTCGGCGCACGCACGGCGATCATCGGTGCCTGCGGCGACGATGCCGACGGTGCGGCTTTGCTTGCGACGCTGGCGCACGAGCAGGTCGATCATTCGCGCGTGCAGCGTCGCAGCGAATGCGCGACGGGTCTTGCGCAAGTGCTGGTCGCCGATTCGGGTGAGAACGCCATCGTCGTGCACTCGGCCGCGAACGGCACTTTGCGTATCGCCGAGCTGGATTGGGCACCGACGCGCGTCGCGCTCGCGCAGCTCGAGACGCCGAGCGCGACGGTCGCCGAATTTTTGCGCGTCGCACGCGAGCACGGCGCCGTCACCTTGCTGAACCCTGCGCCCGCGTTGCCGCAAACGCGCGCATTGTTCGTGCACGCCGACGTCATCGTGCTCAACGAAACCGAACTCGCGTACTACACGCAGTCCGCGGCGCACACGCCGCAAGCGTATGGCGAACTCGCTCGCAGGCTCTGCGATCGCGATGGGCAGACCGTCATCGTCACGCTCGGTGCCGCGGGCGCCGTGGCCGCGACGCGCCACACCTTCCACCATGAAGCGGCGCCGGCGGTGCAGGTGGTCGACACCACGGGCGCCGGCGATTGTTTTTGCGGTGCGCTGGCCGCGACGCTCGCACAAGGCAGTGACATCCGCGCGGCGTTGCCGCGCGCGGTGCGTGCCGCGAGTCTCGCGGTGACGCGCGTGGGTGCGGCACCGGCGATGCCGCATGTTTTCGAACTCGAGTGAGGGCGGGACGTGAACTATTTTTTGATCTACGACGTGGCACCCGATTATCGCGAGCGGCGCGCGCAGTTTCGCGCCGAGCACCTCGCGCTCGCGTGGGCGGCCGAAGCGCGCGGCGAACTCGTACTCGGCGGGGCCTTGGGCGACACCCTCTTGCCGGCACGCGAGCCCGGCGAGCCGCAAGGCGCGTTGTTGCTGTTTCGCGGCGATTCGCCGACCGTCGCTGAACGGTTTGCGCACGCTGATCCCTACGTGCGTCACGGTCTCGTCACGCATTGGCGCGTGCGTGAATGGCAAACCGTGGTCGGTGCGCTCGCGGCAAACCCGATCCGGCCGTAGCGAGTCCTTGGCAGAACGCGCGATGGTGCGCCGCTTCAGCGCGCAGCGGCGCCGAGTCCCGCCTCGACCTGACGTTGCAATTCGAGTCGTCGCGACTCGACGAGATTGCGCTTCACTTCGCCGAGGATGCGTCGCTTGGCCTCCTTGGACAAGAACGAATGCACTTGCGCAAGCAAGCGCGGCGCGATCACCAGCATGACGCCGGCGATCTCGGCGTGTCGGGTTTCGGTCTCGATGCGTTCGGCGAGCAGCCGCGCGAATTTCTCGGTGGCCTGCTTTTTCAAAAGATGCCGGGGTGCCAGCGCGTGCTGGATGCCTTGTCGACTGACGACGCGTCCGGGCGCATCGGCGCCAAGATCGCGTTCGTGACGCGCGGTATAGGGATTGGCGACCGTGGCGAGCTTTTGCAGCGGTGCGTGGGCACTCGCCATCGCGAAGATTTCCGCGCGGGACGAATCGGCGACGACGACACGAATGGCAGACATGACGAGCTCCGGTTTTGATACGGCGACATTGCGGTCCGATCGTCGCGGAGCGAGAGCTTCGATAGAATACGGTCTTGTACCGGTGAGGCAGCGCACGTTGACCGAAAAACTCTATATTTCCGCCGATTCGTTGCTCGCCGATTCCTTCGAACTCGGCTCGCGCGTTCTAGCTGCAGGCTTTCGACCGACCTTCATCGTGGCGCTATGGCGCGGCGGCGCACCGGTCGGCATCGCCGTGCAGGAATTGCTCGAACATCGCGGCGTACCGACCGACCACATCGCGATTCGCACTTCTTCGTATACGGGCATCGATCAGCAGAGCAAAACCGTGCGCGTACACGGCCTCGATTATCTGGTGTCCAAACTCACCGCCGCCGATCGATTGCTGATCGTCGATGACGTGTTCGATTCGGGACGCAGCCTCGAAGCGGTGCAGGCCACCTTGCGCGAGCGCTGCGGTGCGCGTCTGCCGCAGGAGCTGCGCATCGCCACGGTGTACTACAAACCCGCGCGCAATCGCAGCACGCTGCGTCCGGATTTTTTCGTGCACGAAACGGCCGCGTGGTTGGTGTTCCCGCACGAGTTGCAGGGCTTGTCCGACGAGGAGATCCGCGCGCACAAGGCGCGCTCGGCCTGGTGACTCAGCCGCGCAGCGCGGTGGCGATTTCGTCGAGTACCGCAGGGTCTTCGATCGTCGCCGGCACCTCGTAAGGGCGACCGTCGGCGATCGCGCGCATGGTGGCGCGCAGCACCTTGCCCGAACGGGTTTTCGGCAAGCGCGTGACGATGTAGCAGCGTTGCAAACTCGCGACCGCGCCGACCTCGTCACGGACCCGTGCGACGAATTCTTGCGCGAGCACGTCGCGTGCGGCAGTCACGCCGGCTTTCAACACCGCAAGTCCGACGGGCACCGTGCCTTTGAGCGAGTCGGCCACGCCGATGACGGCGCATTCGGCGACCGCGGCATGTCCGGCGATCGCCTGTTCGAGTTCGCCCGTCGACAGTCGGTGACCCGCGACGTTGATGACGTCGTCGATGCGTCCCATCACGTACACGTAACCCTCGGCATCGACGTATCCACCGTCGCCCGTCGTGTAATACCCGGGGTGGGCGCGCAAATACGCGCGCTCGAAACCTTCGTCGTCGTTCCACAGCGTCGGCAGACAGCCCGGCGGCAGCGGCATTTTGAGCAGCAACGCTCCTTGCACGTTCGGCTTGCGCACGACGCCATCGCCATCGTGTACCTCGAGCGTAAAACCCGGTACCGGACGCGTCGGACTGCCGGGCTTCACGGGCAACGCACCGAGTCCGATGCAGTTCGCGACCACGGGACTGCCGGTTTCCGTTTGCCACCAATGATCGATGACGGGTACGCCGAGGCGTTCGCCCGCCCAGCGCACGGTGTCCGGATCGGCGCGTTCGCCGGCGAGAAACAAGGTGCGCAACTTCGACAAATCGCGGTCGCGCATCAGTTGGCCGTCGGGATCGTCGCGCTTGATCGCGCGTATCGCCGTCGGCGCGGTGAACAAGGCGGCGACGCGATACTTTTCCGCGATCCGCCAATAGGCACCGGCGTCGGGCGTGCCGACGGGTTTGCCTTCGTACAGGATCGTCGTGCAACCCTGCACCAAAGGACCGTAGACGATGTACGAATGACCGACGACCCAACCGATGTCCGAGGCGGCCCAAAACGTTTCGCCCGGCGAGACGTCGTACACGTTGTGCATAGACCAGGCGAGCGCGACCAGATGACCGCCGGTGTCGCGCACGACGCCTTTGGGTTTGCCGGTGGTGCCGGAGGTGTAGAGGATGTAGAGCGGCGCGGTCGACGGCATCGGCACGCACTCGGCCGCGGCGGCATCGCGCAGAAACTCGACCCAGTCGAGATCGCGTTCGGCGACGAGCGGCGCCTGCAGTTGCGGCCGTTGCAGGATCACGCAACGTTCGGGGCGATGCGTAGCCAATTGCAGCGCGCGATCGAGCAGCGAGTGATAGTCGATCACGCGACCCGGCTCGAGTCCGCACGACGCCGACAACACGACTTTCGGTGTCGCATCGTCGATGCGCACGGCAAGTTCGCGGGCCGCGAAACCGCCGAACACGACTGAATGAATCGCGCCGAGTCGCGCGCAGGCGAGCATCGCGAAAACCGCCTCGGGCACCATCGGCATGTAGATCACCACGCGATCGCCGGCCGCGACGCCAAGCCTGCGCAACGCGCCGGCGACGTGCGCGACTTCGTGCTGCAGCTCGGCGTAGGTGAAAGTGCGCTCGCTGCCGGTCATCGCGCTCACGTGCACGAGCGCGGCCTGCGCCCCGAAGCCTGCTTCGACATGACGGTCGACGGCGTTGTGACAGGCGTTGGTGATGCCGTCGGGAAACCAGCGCGCCGCGGGTTTCGCCGCGTGATCGCAGGCGACGATGGGTCGTCGCAGCCACGAAATCGCGTTCGCCGCGTCGAGCCAATAGCCTTCCGGATCGTTGCGCCAACGCGCGTACTCGGCCATTTGCGTCATGCGCGAAATTCCCGCAAGCCGCGCAATCCCATCGAGACGAGCAATGCGCCGAGCAATAGCAGCGCGGCCGGCGCGACGACCAGAGAATAGCGCACGAGTTCGGGCGCGCCGAACACGCGATCGGTGAACAAAGCGACGATCAGCGGACCGCCGGCTTGGCCGACGATGTTGGCGATCAGCAGATAAATGGCGATCAAAAGTCCGCGCATGCGCGGCGGACAAATCACCGGGATCAGCGACGGACCCGCGCCGAACGCCATGGTGCCGAAGAACACCGCCGGCGCAAGCAGCGCCACGGCGGCACGCCCGTCGGTCATGAGCGGAAAGGTGATCACGAACGGCAGCGCCGCGAATGCCGACAAACGCACCGTGCGCAAATGGGCGTCGAGTTGTCCGCGCGCGAACTGGCGATCGGCGAGCCAACCGCCGGCGATGACGCCACCGGTGCCGCAGAACAAAAAAATCAGCCCGTAGGCATAGCCGACTTCGGGCGCGGTCCAGCCGAGATTGCGGATGAAATGCGCCGGCACCCAGGCGCCGAGACAAAACTGCACGGCCGCGAGAACCGATACGCCTAGAAACACCGCGCCGAACACGCCCCGGTGCTGCACCATGAAGCCGAGCACTTCGCCGAGCGGCGGATTGGCGACGACGTCACCGGCGCTGCCGCGACGCGCCGGTTCGCGCACGGTGAGCAGAAACAGAATCGTGACGAAGACCCCGGGCAAGGCACCGATGATGAACGCGGCTTCCCACGGCGCGAGTGCACCGAACAACGGCAACGTCACCTGCTCGACGCGCCCGAGCGAGGCGATCACGTAGCCGCCGATCAACAAGGCGACGCCGGAGCCGAAGAAACTCGAACCGGTCATCACCGCGAGCGGCAAAGAAAGCCGCGACGGACGGAAATAGTCGGCAAGCATCGAAAACCCGGATGGCGTGAGCGTCGCTTCGCCGACGCCGACCATGGTGCGCGCGACGAACAATTGCGCGAACGAACGCGCCAGACCGCACGCTGCTGCAGCGGCCGTCCACACGGCGATGCCGAAGGCGATGATGCGACGTCGGTTGCCGGTATCCGCGAGTCGCCCGAGCGGAATCGCCGCAAACGCATAGAAGAGTGCGAACGCGAGCCCCTGCAACATGCCGATGTCGGTGTCGCTGAGTTGCAAGTCGGCTTTGATGTCTTCGACGAGCAGGTTGATGATCTGGCGATCGATGAACGCGACGATACTGCAGATGCACAGCACGAACACCACGTACCAACCGTAAGCTTCGTTCGGCCAGTCGTCGCGTGAGTCGTTCGCGTGCATGTTCACCTCGTTCGGAGCATCATTTCGGCAGCCCGTTCGCCGATCATCATCGCCGCGGCGTTGGTATTCGCCGACACGAGTCGCGGCATGATCGACGCATCGGCGACGCGCAGCCCGGCCACGCCGCGCACCTGCAACTCAGGGGTGACGACCGCCTGTTCGTCGCTGCCCATGCGGCAAGTGCCCACCGGATGGTAGCCGAGAAAGCTGGTACGGCGGATGTGTTCGGCCCACGCCTCGTCATCGTCGATCGCAGGGCCGGGCAGATATTCGCGTGGCGCGAACGGTGCGAACGCTGGCGCTTGCAGGATGCGGCGCGCGATGCGCGAGCCAGCGATCTGGCGCCGCAGATCGTCCGGGTGCGCGAGCAAGGCATGTTCGATGCGCACCGGTGCGGCGGGGTCTCCCGAGCGCAGAGTCAGACGGCCGCGCCCTTGCGGGCGACAGGTGTTGAACACGATCGACACCGCCGGACCGAGATACGGCACGACGCCGCGCTCGTCGAACGAAAACGCGAACGGGCCGAACAAAAACTGCAGATCGGGGCGCGGCTCATCGGGGGAGGAGCGCAGGAACGCGACCGCGTGCGGATACGGGCTCGAGGCCGGGCCGCGACCGGTGAACATCCAGCGTACCGCGTTGCGGAACATGCGCCAGGGCGTCGCGTCCATGTTGAAGGTGCGTACGTTGACGCTCGCGCACACCAAAGAATTCGGGTGCTCCTGCAGATCCGCGCCGACCGCATCGCGCGCGACGCGTACCGGGATACCGTATTGCTGCAGCACGGCGGCCGGGCCGATCCCCGAATGCATCAGGATTTTCGGCGAGGCGAGCGTGCCGGCGGCGAGGACCACTTCGCCACCGGCGGCGAGGCGCCGCAGCGCATCGTCACCGCCGCGTGCGGCGAGGCGTACGCCCGTGCATCGCACGCCGTCGAATTCGAGGCGTTCGACGGTGACGCCGGTTTCGATGTGCAGATTGGCGCGACTGCGCACCGGGTTCAGGAACGCGCGCGCGCTGCTCCAGCGCCAACCGTCGCGTTGCGTCACCTGCGGTTCGGCGGCGCCTTCCTGCACCGTACCGTTGTAATCGGGATTGAACGGCACGCCGCATTGCGCCGCCGCCTGCAGGAATACGTCGCCGAGTTCGTGCTTGGTACGCAGCGCCTGCACATGCATGGGCCCCTCGCGTCCGCGCACCGCGTCTTCGCCGAAGTGCGTGCGTTCGATGCGCCGAAACGCGGGCAGTACGTCGGTGTATCCCCAACCCGGATTGCCGAGCGCCGCCCAGGCGTCGAAATCTTCGCGCGCACCGCGCACGTACAACATGCCGTTGATGGAGCTCGAACCACCCAAGGTCCGACCTGCGGGCCACAAATCCACCTTGCCGTGTCGCGATGCGTCGGGTTCGGCGAGCAGACACCAGTCGTGTCGCGGGTTGCCGATGGTCTTGATGAGTGCCGCAGGCACGTGGATGTAGGGTGAACGATCCGGCGGGCCGGCTTCGATGAGCAGTACGCGCAAGCCCGTCGCCGACAACCGGTTGGCCAGCACGCAACCCGATGAGCCGGCGCCGACGATGATGTAGTCCCACTCGCGCATCGATCCCCCTTGCACGCGACGTTTATCGCATCGTAAGCGTGAGCATAGCCAAGCTGATCGTTTCCAAGGCAGAATCCATGCATGGGCCGCATCGCGCGCCCCACGAACGGAATCCCCGGGTAGCGAGACATGGAACTGCGTCAGTTGCGTCACTTCGTCGCCGTCGTCGACATGGGCAATCTGTCGCGCGCTGCCGAGCGCGTGGCGATCAGCCAGCCGGCACTCACGCGCAGCATCAAGAACCTCGAGGAATTGCTCGGGGTCGAGTTGCTCGACCGCAAGCCGCGCGGCGTCTCGCCCACCGAAGCGGGTCTTGCGCTCTATCACCATGCACAAGTGGTGCTGAACGCCTGCCAGCGTTTGACGCGTGAAGTGCGCGAGTTCGAACGCGGCGTCACCGGCATGGTGCACATCGGCGTGGCGGTGATGTTCTCGACCGACATCACGGCGCAGGTCGCCGAAAATCTTGCGCAGCAATATCCGCGTCTCGCGGTCGTCGTCACGGACGCGTTCTTCGAAGACCTCATGCGCCGCATGCACGACGGCCGTCTCGATCTCATCTTCTCGAATTTCCCGCAGTTTCCCGCGTCGGCGGATTTCGTGATCGAGCCGCTGCTGAAGGTGCGTTCGCACGTGGTCGCCGGGCGCAGCCATCCACTTGCCAAACGTCGCGAAGTCACGCGCGCGGATCTCGTCGATCATCGTTGGGTGATCGCCGATCAGCCGCACGCCGCCGACACCTTCGAAAAATATTTCGCCACCGACGGCGTCCCGGCGCCACGCGACGTGTTTCGCACCAACTCTTTCAGCTTGATGCGACACCTGGTCGAATCGGGGCGATTTTTGAGTATGTTGCCCGAGCACGTGGTACGCGCGCAGGTTCTGAGCGGCGACATACGCCGGTTGCCGCTCGCCGGCGACGTGATCGAGCGGCAGGCGGGCCTCATCTATCGCAAGGGTGCCGCTGCGCGTCCGGCGATGCAGCACGTGCTGGCCGAATACCGACGGGTCTGCGATCAGTTCGTCAAAGAATCGAGCACCGGATCGTAGGCGAAGATGCCGAGCGAGTCCTCGTTCACGATCGAGGCATTGCTGAGCAATTCGGGACGCATGCCGACGAGGCGTTCACCGCCCGCGGCTGATTCGCGCTGCAACATGCCGACGCGCGCTTTGCGGCTGCGCTCATAACGGGCGAATGCCGCGCCGAGCTCCGCGGTCGTACCTGAGTCGAGCAAACAGCGCCCGAGTACTACCGCATCTTCGATGGCCGAGGCCGCGCCTTGCCCGAACCAGGGCAACATCGGATGCGCCGCGTCGCCGAGCAGCGTGATGCCGCCGCGCGTCCAGGACGCCAACGGTTCGCGCGCGAACAAACCCCATTTGTGACAGCGGCCATCGGGTGCCGCGTCGAGGATGGCGTGCACTTCGGGATGGAAGCCCTGCAATACCGCGCGCGGTTCGGCGATGTCACCGGTTTGCGACCAGCTCTCGCCGGCCCAGGTGTCGACGCGCGCGAACGCGACGAAGTTTTGCAGTGCGCCGTGTCGCACCGGATAACGGACGAACAAACGTCCGGGGCCGGCGAACACCGCCGAGCCCGGCGACAGGTCGAGCGCGGCCAGTCGCGCTTGCGGCACGAGGCCGCGCCAGGCGACGAAGCCCGCGAATCGCGGTGCATCGTCACCGAAACACACGCGCCGCGTCACCGATTTCAAACCGTCCGCACCGATCACCGCCGATGCGTGCGCGGTGATTCCGCCTTCGAATTCGAGCGTCACGGCGTCGCCGGACTCTTGCAGACTGCGCAAGCGCCGATCGGTGACGACGCGGCCATGGCAGTGCTCGCGATAGTGCTCGAGCAACACCGCGTGCAGATCCGCACGGTGCATCTGCAGATAGGGTGCGCCGTAACGCGCGACGGTGTCGCTGCGATCGAAGCGCACCAGAATCTCGCCACTTTCATAGTGCCGCGTGATCTGCTGCGGCGGTTCGTCGGCGAGCGTTTCGATCGCCTTGCGTACGCCCAACCAACCGAGACCTTTGACCGCATTCGGCGTGAGCGACAGCCCCGCACCGACTTCGCCGATGTCGGTCGCTTGTTCGAACACGCGGGTCGCGAGGCCCGCACGGTGCAGCGCGATGGCCGCCGACAGACCGCCGATTCCCGCACCGATGATGGCGACGGTGGGCCGACGCGACGCGAAGGTCACAGGCCGAGCGCTCCGGGATTCAACAATCCGTCCGGATCCACCGCATGCTTCAAAGCTTTGACGAGTTCGGTGAACGCCGGCGTGCGCTCGCGCAAGTACGGATAGGCGCGCCCGATTTGCAGATGCACGCCGCCGTGGGCATGCATGAGTTCGATGAGGCGCACACGCAAAGATTCGACATAGCGCCGACCTTCCGGATTGGCCGGCGCCGGCGCGAGCTGCGTGCGCAGCGCGGCAGGCAACACCGCGTGGTGCAAGGGCAACCACTCGTCTTCCCAGTAGATGACGGGCTCGTACAGCAACGCCGATTCGCCGACGCCGGCGAACACGACGAACATCTGCACGCGATGCCGCTCGAGTTGCACCTGCTCGTGCGCACGCAGGATCTCGAATGCCGCATGGAAGCCGTCGACAGCCGAGTGCGGCAATATCACGTGCAGCGGCAGCAAGCGCATGCCGCGCGGACCGACGACCATCGGTGGCGGGAAAGGCGTGGCTTGCACGACCGCCGCCATCGTGTTGGCGACTTCGACGCCGTACGGCTGCAGCACGCGCCGGACGTCATCGAGCGTGAGAGTTAGCCGGGTCGCATCACGGGCTTCGCACAACACGTTGGCGATGCATTCGGATTCGGCGAGGAACGTCCGACCGGCCCGCGTCGTCCGCCATGCTTGCCGCAGCGCCGCGAGCGGCGTGCGTTGCGCGCGCATCATCTGCCAGAGCGTCGTCGCATCCTGCACGAGTGCAGCGTCGCCGGCCGCAAGTCGCGCGAGTGCGGTCTCCAAACCGAAGATTTCGGTCGCGAGTCCGGAGCGCGCCACCGCCGATACGCCGGCGCGCATGGTGGTGAAATCTTTGAAGGCGAATGACAGACTGCCCTGCGCGCCCGGGCGTTGTTCGAGTTGCAGCGTGACGGCCGTTTTGATGCCGAGGGCACCGGCGTCGCCCGTGTAAAGACCGGTGAGATCGGGCCCGTATGGTCTGAAAAATGCCGGCCGTGCGGCATTTCCCGCGCGGCCGGTATGCAGGATCGAACCGTCACCGAGCACCACTTCGAAATCGAGCGCCGTGCTCGCCGAACTGCCGTGTCGCGCGGAACCGAAGGTCGCCGCGCCTTGCGAAAAACCGCCGCCCAAGGTCGCCAGCGCGCCGGACATCGGCCCCCAGAAGCGTGCGCGCAAGCCACGGGGCGCGACTGCGGCGTCGAGTGCCGCCCAGGTGCAACCGGCCTCGGCGGTGACGATGTGATCGTCGGCGACGATTTCGCGCACCCGATCGAGACCGCGCATGTCGAGCACGATGGAGTGCGTGTGCTGCGGCAGATAGGCGTCGGTGTACGACATACCGCCGCCACGGACGTGCACGGCGAGACGTTCGGCACGCGCGAGGCGGACGAGTTGCGCGATGTCCGCCGTCGACTGCGGTCGCAGCACGGCGAGCGGCAGACTCCCGGCGCGATAGACGTCTTGCGACGCGAGCGTTCGCGCGTCGTCCGCGACCAGCACGTGCTCGCTGCCGACGACGTCGCGAAACGCGGCGAGTACGTCAGCCGCCTGCGACATCCTTCACGGCCGTGGTGAGATGGAGGAAGGTGGGCGTCGGCCCGACGTGCGTGATGCGCAGACCGGCGTCCTCGATCAGCTTGCGAAAGTCGCTCGCCACGAAGGCCGGCGAGTACGGTTCGCAATTGTGCAGGGCATCGAACTTGAGCCACATGCGATTTGGCGCCGGCAGATTGCTGTCGTTCGGCGCGTCGACGACGGTGAGCGTGCCGCCCGGTCGCAACAAGCGACGTGCTTCGGCGAGGATCACCGGGAACAGACGCTCAGGCACCTCGTGGAACAGGATGTAGCACAGCACGACGTCGAACGATTCGGACGGCAGACCGGTGTCTTCGGCGAGTCCGTGTCGAAAGTGCACGTCGACGTCGAGATCGACGGCGCGCTTGTGCGCATAGCGCAGCAAGGGCAGGCCGACGTCGAGGCCGGTGACCTCCGCTTGCGGAAAGCGCTGCTTGAGCGCCGTGGTGCATTGGCCGATCGAACAACCGAAATCGATGACGCGCACGACGCGACCGTCGGCGGGCGCGGCGACCATGTCGACGACTTGCCGATGCAATTCATCCTGGTCGTTGTCGCCTTGATAGAAGACTTTCGTACCGTGGTGGAAGACATAGCCGGCGAGTGAATCGCCGACGTATCCCCCCGGTTGCAGGTGGATGTCGAGCGTCGCATAGCGCGGCACGACGAAATTCGGGTCGTAATGCAGGCGATTCGGTCGCGCGCGTTCGGCGGCGTCGAGTTCGGCTTCGTAGCGGGCGCGTTCGGCGGCGTAGCCATCCTGGATCTTTTGCCAGGTCTGTTGTTGCTGGCTGCGCATGAGGCGCTTCCAGCTGCGGATCTCGGTCGACTGCTCGCCTTGCGGCTCGAAGGTGCGCGGCACGATCTTCGGAAACAGCGTGCGGATGTTGAAGTTGCGCACGCTCTCCATGAACTCGAGATAGCTGTCCTCTTCGAGGCGCGGTGCCCGGGGCAACACGCCGATGTGGCCACGATTCATGAGCGTTTTTCCTGTGCGCGGGAATCGGCGAGATTCTTCGCGAACAGATCATACTCGTTGACATCCGCTTTGCGAGCGCGTGTCCAGCGGGTCGCGAAGCCGTGCGGAAAACTCTCCGTCGATTCGCGACGGCCGTCCGCCGACCACACCAACGGAAACAGCGGTCCTTCGGGGCGTTCGCCCTGGATCATCTCGTCGAAACTCACGCCGGCGAGATTCACGCAGTCGGGGCGCGGATCCCAGCGGATGTCGTCACCGAAGATGCGCATCGAAATCGCGATCCGCCAGATGTCGTTCGGATTGCCGCCGGAGTAGTGCAGCGTCCACGGATGCACGACCAGCAGATCGCCCGGCTCCATGTCCCAGGTGAGAAAACGTTTGGTCGGGTCGTTGCGCCACGGCTCGCAGTCGATATGCGGCACGCGGTCGGCCGGTTTGATCATCTTGCGCGCGTTCGGCGAGAACAACCAGTAGCGCACATCCTGCTCGTGCGTGCCCGCGACGCACTCCAAAGAATTCGCTTTGGTGACTTTGGTGAGCGGCATCCACAGCGACGGCACCATTTTGCCGCTGACCGGCCAGCCCATGCGGTCGGTGTGCCAGATGGTTTTTTCTTCGGAGCGCGGCGGCTTGGCGAAGATCTCGTCGAAGAAGAACCGCGCTTCTTTCGATTCCATCACGCGACAGGCCGCTTCGGCGAGCGGCGAATCGAACGCGAGCTCGCGGAATTCCTGAATCACTCGCGACATGTAGCGCCCGGGATAACTCGGCAACAAGCCGAAGTCTTCCTTGTCGGCGGTGATGCGCTTGGCGATCGGCAACAGCTTTTCGACCCACTCCTCGTTGCAGACGCGACGCAGACAGACCACGCCGTCGCGACGATAGGTGTCGATGTGTTCCTGGGTGATCGGTTCGAGGGGCGAGCGATTGAGGGCCATGACGATTCCTGCGAGTCGGCGAATTTCCGGGCATTCAACCAACCCTGTGCATGCGAGGACAATCGAATCGACGCGGCCTGCCATAAGGCAGGTGCATGGCAGACGGGACGGAATGTATTGGCGAGGCCCATGGCCGCTGCGGAAGAATTTCCGCATGGACGAATTGGTCAAAGGGCGACGGGTTTCGATCGGTCACGCCGAGCTGTACGTCGAAGAGCACGGCGAGGGCGCGCCCGTACTGCTGGTCGCCGGTCTCGGCGGCAGCGGCAAGTTTTGGCGCGCACAGGTCGGCGCATTTTCCGAACATCATCGCGTGATCCTGCACGATCACCGTGGCGTGGGCCGCTCGGGCCCCGGCCCGCTGATATCCAGCGCCGCCGAAATGGCCGACGACGTGCTGCGTTTGATGGATGCGCTGCGCATCGAGCGGGCCGATCTGGTCGGCCACTCGACCGGCGGTGCCATCGGGCAGCACATCGCCCTCAAGGCGCCCGAGCGCTTGAATTCTTTGGTGCTGAGCGCGAGCTGGGGCGGGCCGACGCCGCTGTTCGTGCAAACCTTCCATACGCGCCGCAACGTGCTCATCAACTGCGGCCCGCTCGATTACCTGATGGTCGGCACTTTGCTCGCGACGCCGACCTGGCACCTTGGCCCGAATTTCAAAAATACCGAAACCTATTTCCGCGAACGGCTCGCCGAATTTCCGGGTCTCGAGATCGAGCTCGGCCGATTGAACGCCGTGATGCGCCACGATCTGCGCCATCAGCTGCAGGACATCCGTGTGCCGACGTTCGTGATCGGCGCGCGCGATGATCAGCTGACGCCGCCCGGGCTCTCCGAAGAACTCGCCGCGCGCATCCCGGGCGCGACATTGCATTTGCTAGACTCCGGCGGACACTTTTGTCCGGTCACCGTCACCGAGCGCTACAACGCGGCGGTGCTCGGGTTCTTGCGGAGTCGGCAGCCTTGAAGAGCGACGATTTCAAAACGCCGAGTGCGGTCGTGAGCGGCCCCGAAGACGGCCGCTCGCTGTGGCAGCCGTTGCCTTCGCGCGGTTACGTCACCGTGAAGTTCTCGCCCGAGAACACACCCTACGACGGCTTTTCTTCGGGCGTACAGCTGTTGCCGCCCGGTTGCCACATCCGCGAGCACGGGCATCGTCAAAATCACGAGCTGGTGTTCGTCTATGAAGGCACGGGCACTGTCACCATCGAAGACGAAACCACGCCGCTAGCCCCGGGCTCCGCGGTGTTGTTCGGTCGTTATGCACGGCATCGCATCGACAACACCGGCAGCGTCGACATGAAACTCTTCTGGGTGTTCATGCCGCCCGGCCTCGAAGACTGGTTCGACGCGATCGGTCGCGAGCGCAAGCCGGGCGAGCCGATGCCACCGCCCTTCGATCGACCCGCCAACGTGGCCGAAGTGCAGCAACGCATGCGCTTCGTGCCGCCGCGCAGTTGAGCCGGCAGAGCCGATGCGCGTTCTGAGTCGCGCGACCCTCGAGCGCGTGTTGTCGTTCGAGCGCTGCATCGACGCCGTGCGCGCCGCGATGCTGGCGACTTCGCGTCGCGATTGCGTGTTGCCGCTGCGGCAGTTCATGCCCATCCCCGGGCGCGCCGGAAAACTCGGTTTGATGCCCGGTTACATCGGCGGCGACGGCGAATGCTTCGGCGTGAAGATCGTCAGCAAATTCGAGCGGGCCGCCGGCGACCCGCACGGTTCGCACGTCGGGGCGGTGATGCTGTTCGACGCCGAGCACGGCTTGCCGCTCGCGCTGCTCGAAGGCGGCACCTTGACCGCGATTCGTACTGCCGCGACGACCGCCCTCGCCACCGACGCGCTCGCGCGTCGCGATGCGCGTCGCCTGCTGATCGTCGGCACCGGCGAAGAGGCGTGGTATCACGCCCGGGCGCTCGCCCAAGTGCGCGCGTTCGAAGTGATCACGATCTGGGGACGCAACGCCGCGCACGCGCAAGGCTTGTCGCAACGGTTGGCGACGATTGCTTTGCCGCACGCGCCGAAGTTGAGCGTGGCGACCGACTTGTCGGCTGCGGTGGCGCAGGCTTGCGTCATCTGCACGGTGACGTCGGCCAAAGAACCGTTCTTGCGCGGCGAGTGGCTGCCGGCGGGCGCGCATTTGAATCTGGTCGGCTCGGCGATTCCGACGACAGCCGAGGTCGACGTCGAGACCGTGCGGCGCGGCCGATTTTTCGTCGATTACCGCGAGGCCGCGTACGCCCAAGCCGGCGAGTTGCGCAACGCGATCGCGGCCGGGCTGGTGACCGAAGCGCACGTCGTCGGCGAACTCGGCGAAGTGCTCGCCGGCGCCGCGAGCGGGCGACGCGAGGCGTCGGAGATCACGATTTACAAATCTTTGGGCGTGACGACGCAGGATCTGGCGGCGGGCTTGGTCGCCCTGCGCGAAGCCGAGCGCCTGGGGCTCGGCGAGACGCTCGCGCTCGACGCCTAAGCGTCGGTGCGCATGCGCCGGATCGCAGTTTCGATCCACGCTTGCGCTTCGTCGTTGATTTCGCGCGGGTCGCGACCGGCCGCTTCGATCGCCGGGCCGATGCATACGCGTACCATCCCGGGCTTTTTCAATATGCCGCGGCGCGGCCAATAAAATCCCGCATCGTGCGCGATGGGCACGACTTTGCAGCCTGCGCGACTCGCCAGCAGCGCGCCACTCACGCCGTAGCGCCGCGTCTCGCCGGCCGCGACGCGCGTGCCCTCCGGAAAAATCAGCACCGACAAACCTTCGGCGAGGCGTGTCCGGCCCCGGTCGACGACCTGATTCACGGCCGATGCACCGGCGCGACGATCGATGGCGATCGAGTGCAACAGCGCGAGCCCCATGCCGAAAAACGGAATCCACATGAGCTCGCGCTTGAGCACCAGCACCTTCGGCGGCCCGAGCAAAAATTGCGCGAAGGTTTCCCAGGCGGAGCTGTGCTTCCACAACGCGACGTGGGGTTCGTCCGGAATGTTCTGCAAGCCCTCGACGGTGTAGTCGAGGCGGCAGAGCAGGCGCAATCCGCCGAGCATGCAATGCGCATAAAACGCGATGAAACCGAAACGCTTCGGCAGCGACATCAGGCCACCGACCAGCACGAACAGGATTGCGTAGAACAAGGTCCACGCGATCATGAACAGCGTGAACAGCAGCGAGCCGAGTGCCTGCATCAGCCGGGCAAGCGCGACAGATCCGCCACGCCCGAGAACAAGGCGCGCACGCGCGCAACCAGCGCGAGACGATTGGCCCGCAAGGCCGCGTCGTCGGCGTTGACCATCACGTCGGTGAAGAACGCATCGACCGAAGGCCGCAGCGACGCGAGTCGCGTCAACGCCGCGTCGTAGTGTCGTGCGGCGAGCGCCGCGGTGACGTCCGCCGACAGCGCTTCGAGTGCCGCATGCAGCGCGCGTTCGGCGGGCTCTTGCAGCAACGTCGCGTCGATGGCCGCGCTCGCGGGGCTTTCGGATTTGCGCAGGATGTTCGCGATGCGCTTGTTGGCGGCGGCGAGACTCTCCGCTTCGGGCAAGCGGCCGAAGGCGGCGAGCGCTGCCATGCGCGCATCGAAGTCGAGCGGCCGCGAGACACCGGTCGCGAGTACGGCGTCGAACAGTTCGGCGGCGTAGCCGTGGTCGGCGTAGTACGCGCGCGCGCGTTCCATGACGTAATCGAGGACCTCACGCGCCGTGTCTTCGGTGCCGACCGGTTGGGCCGCGACGGCAATCTTCGCGAGTTCCGCCAGATCGAGATCGAGTTTTTGTTCGAGCACGATGCGCAGTACGCCGATCGCGGCGCGACGCAAACCGAACGGGTCCTTGTTGCCGCTCGGCTTTTGACCGGTGGCGAAAATGCCGGCGAGCGTGTCGAGTTTGTCGGCGAGCGCGACGATGCTGCCCGTGCGCGTCGTCGGCAACGCATCACCCGCACCGCGCGGCAGGTAATGTTCGCGTACCGCAGCGGCCACTTCGGCGTCTTCACCGTCGGCAGCGGCGTAGTAAGCCCCCATGATGCCTTGCAGCTCCGGGAACTCGCCGACCATCGCCGACAGCAAATCGCATTTGCACAATTCGGCCGCGCGTGCGGCGCGCGCACCGTCGCCGCCGAGCGCAGTGGCGATGTGGGTCGCGAGGTCTTGCACGCGACGCACCTTGTCGCCGATCGAGCCGAGCTTGGTTTGGAAGGTGACGCGGTCGAGACCCGCGCGCCACGCATGCAGCGCCTGCTTGCGATCCTGCGCGTGGAAGAACGCGGCGTCGGACAACCGCGGTCGCACGACGCGTTCGTTGCCCTCGCGGACGCGTTGCGGTTCGCGGCTGTCGATGTTGCTGATGGTGATGAACCACGGCGTGAGTGCGCCGTGTGCATCTTCGACGGGAAAATAGCGTTGATGTTCTTGCAGCGTCGAGATCAGCACTTCGCGCGGCAAGGCGAGAAAGCGATCTTCGAATCGGCCCTCGACCGCGATCGGCCACTCCACGAGCGCAGTCACTTCGTCGAGCAAGGCGTCGTCTTGCACCACGCGCCCGCCGAGTCGGGTGGCGCAGGCGGTGATTTGCGTGCGTATGCGCTCGCGACGCTCGGCGAAATCGGCGATGACGTAGCCGTGCTCGCGCAGCGTGTCGGCGTAGGCCGAAGGCGAGCGCAGCGCCAGTTCTTGCGGCGCATGGAAGCGATGGCCGCGCGTGTTCGCGCCGGCGTCGGTGTCGAGCAGCCGCGCCGCGACGACGTCGTCACCGAAGCGCAGCGTGAGCCAATGCACGGGACGCACGAATTCGGCGTCGCTCGCGCCCCAGCGCATGCGCTTCGGGATGGGCAGCGCATCGAGCGCCGCTTGCACGATGCCGGGCAACAGCGATGCCGTGCTCGCGCCGGGTTTGCTGCCTTCGAAGTACAGAAATTCGCCTTTGCCTTCGGTGATGCGGCCGAGCGCGTCGAGCGCGACGCCGCAACTGTCTGCGAATGCCGTCGCGGCTCGCGTCGGTGCGCCTTGTTTGTCGAAGGCGGCGTTGACCGGTGGACCGCGGCGCTTGATGCGTTGCTCGGGCTGCGTGTCGACGAGCTCGCGCACCAGCACGGCAAGACGGCGGGGCGCGGCATATGCGTGCAGCGCGCCGTGCGGCAGGCCGGCGGCTTCGAGTCCCGCACGAATGCTTGCGGCGAGCGAACGCTCGAGTTCGGGCAACGCGAGCGGCGGCAATTCTTCGGTGCCGAGTTCGAACAGAAAGTCGCGCGTACTCATGCGGCACCCTTGTGGGCGGCGACCATCGGAAAGCCGAGAGCTTCGCGCGATTCGTAATAGGCTTGCGCGACGCCGCGCGCGAGCGTGCGCACGCGCAGGATGAATCTTTGTCGCTCGGTCACCGAAATGGCACGACGCGCATCGAGCAAATTGAAGGTGTGCGACGCCTTCAACACCTGTTCGTAGGCGGGCAAGGCGAGCTTGGCTTCGAGCAATCGCGTGCACGCCGCTTCGTATTCATCGAAATGCCGCAACAGCACCGCCGTGTCGGCATGTTCGAAGTTGTACGCCGATTGCTCGACTTCGTTCTGGTGATAAACGTCGCGGTAGGTCACTTTGCCGCGCGGACCGTCGGTCCACACGATGTCGAACACGCTGTCGACGCCCTGCAAGTACATCGCCAAACGCTCGAGACCGTAGGTGATCTCGCCGGTGACGGGGCGGCAGTCGAGTCCGCCGACTTGCTGGAAGTAGGTGAACTGCGTCACTTCCATGCCGTTGAGCCACACCTCCCAACCGAGACCCCAGGCGCCGAGCGTCGGCGATTCCCAGTTGTCCTCGACGAAGCGGATGTCGTGGGTGAGCGGATCGAAGCCGAGCATTTTCAGCGAGCCGACGTAGCGGTCGAGGATGTCGAGCGGTGACGGCTTGATCACCACCTGGAATTGGTAATACCGCTGCAGACGAAACGGGTTGTCGCCGTAGCGCCCGTCGGTGGGACGGCGCGACGGTTGTACGTATGCGGCGCTCCAGGGTTCGGGGCCGATCGAACGCAGGAAGGTCGCGGTGTGGAAGGTGCCGGCACCCATTTCCATGTCGTAGGGCTGCAGGATGACGCAGCCCTGATCGGACCAGTATTTCTGCAGGGCGAAGATCAGCTCTTGAAACGTGCGCGGCATGACTTTGGGCGGCGTCCACAGCGAAAAATTGCGGTCGCACAGTATAGCGGCTGAGCGCCGCGACCACGTAGAGTCGCGCACATGGATCGGATGCTGGCACCACTGCTCGCTGCGCACCCCGGTCTCACCGGTGTCCGTCCGCTGTTGAGCGGTGAAGACGCGTTCGCCGCGCGACTCGCGCTCATCGAGGCTGCCGAGCGTACGATCGATGCGCAGTACTACATCTGGCGCGACGATCTCACCGGGCGGGTGTTGCTCGATGCGCTCGTGGCCGCCGCCGCCCGCGGCGTGCGGGTACGCGTGCTGCTCGACGATCACCACACCTCGGGGCTCGATCGGGTGCTCGCCGAACTCGATGCGCATCCGACCATCGAAGTGCGATTGTTCAATCCGTTCTCGCGCCGCATCTTGCGCAGCTTCGGTTTGCTGACCGATTTCACGCGTCTCAATCGGCGCATGCACAACAAATCTTTGACCGCCGACGGCCTGCTCACCGTGGTCGGCGGTCGCAACATCGGCGACGAATACTTCGCGGCCACGCGCACGCTCGGCTTCGTCGATCTCGACGTGCTGGCCATCGGGCCGGCCGCGACCGAAGTTTCGCAAGCCTTCGAAGCCTATTGGCGCAGCGCCGCGAGCATCCGCGCGCAACGGTTGCTGCATTGGCGCGGGCAGGCCTGGCGCAACGTCTCGTTCGCGCGCGAACTCGCAGCCGCGCGCGGGCGCGAAGCGGCCGATTATCTCGCCGCTCTGCGTCGCAACCCGTTGTCGCATTTCGTCGCGGAATCGGGCTTCCAATGGGCAGCGGCCAAATTGGTCGTCGATCCGCCGGCCAAAGTATTCGGTCGGGCGGCACGCCGCGACTATCTGCTCGACAAATTGCAACGCGCGTTCGACGGCGAGGTGCGCCGCGATCTGACCATCGTCTCGCCCTATTTCGTGCCCGGCCGCGCGGGCACGCAGCTGTTGCTCGATCACGTGGCACGCGGCGTGCGCGTGCGCGTGCTGACCAACGCACTCGAATCGACCGACGTGGTCGCCGTACACGCCGCCTATGCACGCTATCGACGCGCGTTGCTCGAAGGCGGCGTGCAACTGTTCGAATTGCGGCGAGCGGCGCTCGGCGCGCTGCAGCCGCGCGCCGGCGTGCGTGCGGGCTCGCACGCCAGCCTGCACGCCAAAGTATTCGCGGTCGACGGCGATCGCTTGTGCATCGGCTCGTTCAACTTCGACTGGCGCTCGGCCTTCTTCAACACCGAGCTCGGCTTGCTGTTGCACTCGCCGCTCGCGGCGACGCTGTCGGCGGCCTTCGACGAGTACGTGCCGCGCGCCGCCTATCGGGTCACGCTCGATGCGCGCGGTCATTTGCGATGGCAGGCCGAGGGGGCCACGCAGGTGCACGAAGTGGAACCCGGCACGAGCTGGAGCCAACGGGCGATCGCCGGCCTCTTGAGGTGGGCACCTTTCGAAGCCATGCTCTGATTTGGTGCAATCTATATGTCATTGCATTTTTTTAGTGCAATATAGACGCCCGAGCCGGCCATCAATCGTGCCAACCGACTGAATTTCCGCCTTTTTTGCACTGGCACGGCGCGTGCATCATAATAACGCCCGAATTCAACCCAACCGGACTTCAGACGGAGCGAACATGAGCGCCAGTGACGTCATCAAGCTGATCAAAGACAAAGAAATCAAATGGGCTGACCTGCGGTTCACCGACACGCGCGGCAAAGAACAGCATGTCAGCGTGCCTGCGTCGGTCGTCGACGAGGGGCTGTTCCGCGACGGCAAGATGTTCGACGGTTCGTCGATCGCCGGTTGGAAGGGCATCAACGAGTCGGACATGATCCTGATGCCCGATGCCTCGACCGCGGTGGTCGATCCGTTCTTCGCCGAGGCGACGGTGAACATCCGTTGCGACATCATCGAGCCGGCCACCATGCAGGGCTACGAGCGCGACCCGCGTTCGCTCGGCAAGCGTGCCGAAGCTTATTTGAAGAGCACCGGCATCGCCGACGGCGCGACCTTCGGACCCGAAAACGAATTCTTCATCTTCGACAGCGTGCGCTGGAATTCGAAGATCAATGGCAGCACGTACGAAATCGACTCCGTGCAGGGCTCGTGGAACAGCAACACTGCCTATGAAGGCGGCAACATGGGCCATCGTCCGGGCCTCAAAGGTGGCTACTTCCCCGTGCCGCCGGTCGATGCGTTCCAGGACATCCGCAGCGCGATGTGCTCGGCACTCGAAGAAATGGGTCTCGTGGTCGAAGTGCATCACCACGAAGTCGCCACCGGCGGCCAGTGCGAAATCGGCGTCGGTGCCGGCGGTCTCATCAAGAAGGCCGACCAGGTTCAAATTCTGAAGTACGTGGTGCAGAACGTCGCGCACGGCTTCGGCAAGACTGCGACCTTCATGCCGAAACCGCTGGTCGGCGACAACGGTTCGGGCATGCACGTGCACCAATCGCTGCAAAAGGACGGCAAAGCGCTGTTCGCCGGTGACAAGTACGGCGGTCTGTCCGACCTCGCCCTCTACTACATCGGCGGCATCATCAAGCATGCCAAGGCGCTCAACGCGCTCACCAACGCCGGCACCAACAGTTACAAGCGTCTGGTGCCCGGCTTCGAAGCGCCGGTGATGCTCGCCTATTCGGCACGCAACCGTTCGGCCTCGATCCGCATCCCCTGGGTGTCGAACCCGAAGGCGCGTCGCATCGAAGTGCGCTTCCCGGATTCGTCCGCGAATCCGTACTTCGCATTCGCGGCGATGATGATGGCCGGCCTCGACGGCATCCAGAACAAGATCCACCCGGGCGACCCGGCGGACAAAGATTTGTACGATCTCGAGCCCGAAGAAGCGAAGCACATCCCGACGGTGTGCCATTCGCTCGACATGGCGCTCGAGCACCTCGACAAGGACCGCGAGTTCCTCACCCGCGGCGGCGTGTTCACCAACGACCTGCTCGACGCCTACATCAATCTGAAGATGCAGGAAGTCACGCGGTTCCGCATGACCACCCATCCGGTCGAGCTCGACATGTACTACAGCCTCTGACGGTCTGGGCGTGGCCGCCGGGCGACTCGACCATGCGGAGCTGCTGGATGCACTCACCACCGGGGTCGTGTTGCTCGACGGACATTTCAACGTGATCCACGCCAACGTCGCTGCCCAAGGTCTGCTTGCCATGAGTCTGAACAAGGCTCATGGCAAGCCTTTCATCGACTGGTTCGCCGATGCGAACGGTCTGCCGGCGATGTTGCGCCGCGCCTCCGAACACGCTGAAGTGATCGCCGAACGCGAGGTGATCGTGCGTACCGTCGCCGCGCCGCGCGATGCGCGGGTCTTCGACGTCACCGTGACGCCACTCGACGGTGCGGTCGCCGGTCGCGATTTGCTGCTCGAGTTCAGCGACGCCACGCAGCGTCGCCGCCTCAACCGCGACTCCGAACTGCGTGCGCGCCTCGACGGCAGTCGTTTGATGACGCGTCAACTCGCGCATGAAATCAAAAATCCCATCGGCGGACTGCGCGGAGCGGCGCAGTTGCTCGAACGCGAACTGCCCGAGCGCGCGCAACGCGAATACACCCGGATCATCATCGCCGAAGCCGATCGCCTCACGGCCCTCGTCGACAACATGTCGGGTTCGGCGCGTCCACCGCAAAAACAGTTGCTCAACGTGCATGAAGTCTGCGAGCACGTGTTCCGTCTGCTCACCGCCGAAGCAAAAGCCGGCGTCCGCGTCGAGCGCGATTACGACCCCAGCGTTCCCGAAGGTTGCTTCGACCGCAATCAACTCGTGCAAGCGCTGCTCAATCTCGCGCGCAACGCCTTGCAGGCCGTGGGTGATGCGGGTCGCATCGTGTTGCGTACGCGGGCCGTGACCAATTCGCACATCGGTGCACGACGCGAGCGGCTCGCGGTGCGCATCGACGTCATCGACGACGGTCCCGGCGTGCCCGAAGAAATTCGCGGCAGTTTGTTCCTGCCGCTCGTGACGGCGCGTCCGAACGGCACGGGTCTCGGCCTCGCCGTCGCGCAGGAGATGATCCATCGCAACGGCGGTGCGATCGAATACGCGAGCGAACCGGGCAACACGGTGTTCTCCGTGTTGCTGCCGCTATGAGCAAGATGCGCTTGCAAGTCTGGATCGTCGACGACGATGCGTCGATTCGCTGGGTGCTCGAGCGCGCGCTGCAGGGTGGCGGTCTCGTGCCGCGCAGTTTCGAATCTGCGGAGACCGCACTCGAGGCCTTGCGCGGTGAAACGCCGGACGTGCTGCTCACCGACATCCGCATGCCCGGACAATCCGGCCTCGAATTGCTGCGCAAGATCCGCGCGACGCGGCCGCGCTTGCCGGTGATCGTGATGACCGCGCAGTCCGATCTCGGCAATGCCGTGTCGGCCTATGAAGGTGGCGCGTTCGAATATCTGCCCAAGCCCTTCGACATCGACCAGGTGGTCGATCTCGTGCGCCGCGCCGCGCAAGGTACCGAAGGCGCGCAGGCGACGCCCGCGCTCGAAGGTGTGCCCGAGCTGCTCGGTCGTGCGCCGGCGATGCAGCAGGTCTTTCGCGCGATCGGTCGACTCGCCCGCTCGAGCGTCACGGTGCTCATCACCGGCGAATCGGGCACGGGCAAAGAATTGGTCGCACGCGCCTTGCACGAGCACAGTCCGCGCGCGAGCAAACCTTTCGTCGCGCTCAATACGTCGGCCATCCCGTCCGAGTTGCTCGAATCCGAATTGTTCGGTCACGAGAAAGGCGCCTTCACCGGCGCCGACGCCTTGCGCCGCGGACGTTTCGAACAAGCCGACGGCGGCACTCTATTCCTGGACGAAATCGGAGACATGCCGACGGCGCTGCAAACGCGCTTGCTGCGCGTGCTCGCCGAGGGCGAGTTCTATCGCGTCGGCGGCCAGGTGCCCGTGCGGGTGGACGTGCGCGTGGTCGCTGCCACGCATCAGGATCTGGAAGACCGCGTCGCGCGCGGCATCTTCCGCGAAGATCTGTTCCATCGCCTCAACGTGATCCGCATCGAATTGCCGCCGCTGCGCGCCCGTCGCGAGGACGTCGGTGACTTGCTCGATCATTATTTGCGCGTCGCGGCGAACGAACTCGGCGTCGAACCCAAAGCGATGGCGGCCGACGCGCGCGCCATCCTCGAAGCGTATTCGTGGCCGGGCAACGTGCGCGAACTCGTGAATCTTTGCCGTCGCATGTCGGTACTCGCGCCGGGCAGCGAGATACACGCCGAAGATCTGCCGGCGGAAATCGTGGGTGCGAAAGCGGCGACGAATGATGACGCCTGGAGCGAGCGGCTGGCGCGCTGGGCCGAATCCGAATCGCAACGCGCCGATGCGCCGCCTCTGCTCGACACCGCGATGCCGGAATTCGAGCGCACTTTGATACGCATCGCACTCAAGCACACGGCCGGTCATCGTCAGGAAGCCGCCAAACTGCTAGGCTGGGGACGCAACACCTTGACGCGCAAGCTCAAAGAACTCGGCATGTCGGATGCCGAAGCCAGCGACGCCGAGGATGCGTTGCCGGCCGGATGAACGAACTACTCGCGCGCATTTACTTTGGCAATCCCGTCGCCGACTGGCTGCTCGCAGCCGTCGCGTTCGCGGTGGTGTTCACCGTACTGCCTGTGTTGCGACGTTACGTGGTCGCGCGCGGCGCCGCGCTCGCCACCGGCGGGCTCGCGCCTTGGGCTGAACTGACGCTGCTGCTGATCCGGCAGACGAGCCGATTTTTCCTCATCGCACTCGCCATCTACGCCGCCGAACGTTTCCTGCAGCTGCCGCCGAAGATCGATCGCGTCTCCACCACCGTGCTCGTGTTGGTGGTGTGGCTGCAGGCGGCGCTGTGGGGCACGACTGCCGTCGGCTTCGCCTTGCGACAACGTCAGGAGCGCGCCGTGGCGAGCGGCGAAGCGCGTTCCGAAGGCTCGCTCAACATCTTGATGTTCGTCGCCCGCCTGCTGCTGTTTTCGACGGCGATACTGCTCGCGCTCGACAACCTCGGCGTCAACATCACCGCGCTGGTCGCGGGTCTCGGCGTCGGCGGCATCGCGGTCGCGCTGGCCGTGCAGACCATACTCGGCGACGTGCTCGGTTCGCTGTCGATCACGCTCGATCGTCCCTACGAAGTCGGCGACTGGCTGCGCGTCGACGACATCGAAGGTGCGGTCGAATTCATCAGCATACGCAGCACGCGCATTCGCAGCGTGTCGGGTGAGCAGATCATCATCTCGAATGCGGACATGCTCAAAAGTCGCGTACACAACCTCGGCCGCATGTCCGAGCGGCGTACTCTGATGACGATCGGGATCGCCTACGAAACCTCGCCGGACAAGCTCGCCACCGTATCGAGTCTCGTCGAGCGCGCGGTTCACGCGGTCGACGGTACGCGCTTCGAATACTGTTATCTGAAAACCTACGGCGACTCGGCCCTGCAGTTCGAGCTGGTGTATTTCGTGCCGGATCCGAACGACGTGAGGCTCAAATACAACCGCGTCAACGACCTCGTGCTGCGCGGCATCCATGCGACGTTTGCCGCACAAGGGATCGAATTCGCGTATCCGACGCGCACCCTGATCGTGCGCAACGCCGCGCCCTGAGCCGCGTTCAGCGCGGCGGGATCGTCAGGCTGCCGACGAGTTCGGTGACGTTGCCGTAACCGTTGTGCCGCAGATAATCGGCGATGCCGGCGTTGATCTTCTTGCAACTCATCGGGTCGTAGAACAGCGACGTCCCGACGCCCACGGCGCTCGCGCCGGCGATGATGAACTCGAGTGCGTCCGTCGCGTTGACGATGCCGCCCTGCCCGATGATGGGCACGCCGTGTTTTTTGGCGACGTCGTAGACCTGATGCACTTTGAGCAGCGCAATCGGCTTGATCGCCGGCCCCGACAGACCGCCCTGCACGTTGCCGATCACGGGCTTGCGGGATTTGACGTCGATCGCCATGCCCATCACCGTGTTGATCACGGCGAGACCGTCACTGCCTGCTTCGATGCACAAGCGGGCGTTTTCTTTGATGTCGGTTTGATTCGGCGATAGCTTGGTGATCAGCGGTTTTTTGGTGACCGCGCGGCAGGCGGCGACGACGCGCGCCGACATCTCGGGGTAGTTGCCGAAGGCGACGCCGCCCTCTTTGACGTTCGGGCAGGAAATGTTGATTTCGATCGCGTCGATCGGCGAGTCGTCGAAGCGGCGCGTGACTTCGGCATATTCTTCGATGGTCGAACCGGAGACGTTGGCGATGAAGCGCGTTTCGTCGAAATCGAGTGCGGGCAGGATGTCGCGCACCACGTTGTCGGTTCCGGGATTCTGCAGGCCGATGGCGTTGAGCATGCCCATGGGCGTTTCGTAGACGCGGTGCGGCGGATTGCCGAGCCGCGGATCGAGCGTCGTGCCTTTGAGCACGACGGCACCGGTATCGCGATTCGAGAAACCTTCGATGCGGGTGTATTCCTCGCCGAAACCGACGCAGCCCGACAGCAACACGATGGGCGAGGCGAACGCCATCCCGAGGAAGCGAAATTGCAGCGAGGGATCGGTGGCGGGCTGGGCATCGACCATGGCGCGATTATCGCACAGGCTATGATCTCGCCCATGTTTCACCTCGTGCTCTTTGAACCCGAGATTCCGCCGAATACCGGCAACGTGATCCGCCTGTCCGCCAACACCGGTGCGACCTTGCATCTGGTGAAACCGATCGGCTTCGATCTCGACCGGCGCTCGTTGCGGCGGGCGGGACTCGACTATCGCTGGATGGCCGCGGTACACGTGCACGACGATTTCGCGGCCTGTCGGGCGGCGCTCGCGCAGCAGGTGCCGCAGGCGGCGTGGTACGCGATCGAAACCGGCGGTGATCGACGTTACGATCAGATCGCGTATCGGCCGGGTGACGTCTTGCTGTTCGGTTCGGAGGGGCGCGGTCTGCCGCCCGAGATTCTCGCGCAGTTCGCACCGCAGGCGATCGCGAGCATCCCGATGCGCGCCGGCAATCGCAGTCTCAATTTGTCGAACTCGGTGAGCCTCGTACTCTACGAGGCGTGGCGCCAGAACGGCTACGGCTGAGTCAGTCGAACTCGGGGCGGATCGGTCGCCCCATCAAATCACGCACGACTTCACGCGGCGGCGCACCTTCGTACAAGGTGCGATGGATGCCTTCGCAGATCGGCATTTCGACGCCGAGCCTGCTCGCCACGCGATGCACGGCCGCGGCCGCGAGATAACCTTCGACCACCTGACCGATGTCCGCGAGCGCTTGCGGCACGCTGCGCCCTGCCGCGAGCAACAATCCGAAGCGACGATTGCGCGATTGATCGTCGGTGCAGGTGAGCACCAGATCGCCGAGACCGGCGAGCCCCATGAAGGTTTCGCGGCGTGCACCGAGTTTTTCGCCGAGGCGGGTCATTTCGAGCAGGCCGCGCGTGATGAGCGCGACGCGCGTGTTGGCGCCGAAGCCGAGACCGTCGGTGAGTCCCGCGCCGACGGCGAGCACGTTCTTGACCGCGCCACCGACTTCCACGCCGACGATGTCGGTCGAGGTATAGGCGCGGAATTTTTCGGACGACAGACTTTGTGCGAGCGTTGCGGCGTAACCGGCATCGGCCGAAGCCACCGTCATCGCCGTGGGCAGACCCGCGCCGACCTCGCGCGCAAAAGTCGGACCGGAGAGCACGGCTTGCGGTCTTGCGGTGCCGAGCACTTCGGCGGCGACTTGGTGAGGCAGCAAGCCGGTGTCGAGTTCGAAACCTTTGGTCGCCCAGGCCAGACGCGTCTCGGCGCGCAACAGCGGCGCGATCTCGCGCAGCAGCGCGCGCAAACCGTGACTCGGCACGGCGATGAGTACGTCTGCCGCACCATCGAGCGCGACGGGCAGATCCGCGGCGACGGTCAGTCCCGCGGGAAACGCCGCCTCGGGCAGATAACGGTCGTTGCGGCGTGTCTGCGCCATCGCGACGCTTTGCTGACGGTCCCGACTCCACAGACGCGTCGTGCGCCCGGCGCGCGCAAACTGGATGGCGAGCGCCGTGCCCCAGGAGCCCGCGCCGAGCACGGCGATGGGCGAGGTGGTGACGGGCGCGGTGCTCAATGAGGGCCGCTCGTTCGGTCAGCTGTTGAGGGTGGCTTGCTGCTGCGCTTGCAGCATCGATTGCAGATACATCGCTTCGAAGTTCATCGGCGGCAGCAACATCTGCGGGAAACCGCCTTGCGTCACGAGGCTCGCGATCACCGAGCGCGCGTAGGGGAACAACACGCCGGGCGCGAGGCTCGCCACCGCGCGGCGATAGTCTTCTTCGGGCAGATTGCGCACGCCGAACAGACCGGCCTGTTTCACTTCGACGAGAAATGCAGTCTGTTCGCCGTTTTTGACGGTGAGGCTGATGGTCAGCACGACTTCGTGCAGATTTTCGCCGACTTGCTCGGCACCGGTGTTGAGTTCGAGGGAGACCTGCGGATTCCACTCGCTGTCGAGTCGCGGACCGCGCGGCGCTTCGAAGGAGACGTCTTTGAGGTACACCGACTGCAACGAAAACTCGGGTGCGTTCGGATCGATGGTCGGTGCTGCGCCGTCGGCGCCGGTAGGTTCGGACATGATGAGCCTCTATCGGGTGAGCAAAGGATCGAGACCGCCCTGGGCCTCGAGTGCGTGCAAATCGTCGCAACCGCCGACGTGCACGTCGCCGACGAAAATCTGGGGTACGGTACGCCGCCCGCTGCGCGTCATCATCTGTTCGCGCAGGGCAGGATCTTTGTCGATGTCGATCTCGGTGCAGGCGATCTGCTTGCGCGCGAACAATTGCCGGGCCCGTTCGCAATACGGGCACCAGGAGGTCGCGTACATGACGACGTTCGCGCTCACGATCAGCCCTTTTCTTCCTGGGTGAGCGGCATGCCTTCGGCGCTCCAGGCGGCGAGCCCGCCGCGCAAATTGAACGCTTGAGTGAAACCTTGTGACGCGAGGACACGCACCGCCGAGGCACCCGTCGTGCCGGATTTGCAGTACACGATCACCGGCTTCTCTTTGTGCTTCGGCAGTTTTTCGGTGGCGCGGAGGATGTCGGCGGAGTCCATGTGACGCGCGCCGCCGATGTGACCCGCGGCGAACGATTCCGTATCGCGCAAGTCCAACACCAACCCGCCGGCATTTTGCAGCCGCACGAGTTCCTGCGAAGAGATCGAAGCGAAGTCGTCACGGCGTGCGATCACTTCGTAGACGATCACGATCAGCAATGCCGCCACGGCGATGGCGACCAGCCACGGGTGGTTTGCGACGTATTCGGGCAGTTTATCCATGACGCGATTATATCGTCAGCAGCGGTTACAATTTCGGCACATGTTGCGCAAAGGCCTCATTTTTTTGCTGCTCGCAGGCTTATCGGCCGCTTCGGGCAGTCTCATGGCGCAAGATGCGACGCGCACCGAGGCCCAACTGAAGCAGTTGCGTGCCGAAATCGAGCGGGTACGTGCGCAGGTCTCTCAAGATGCGGCAGAACGCGACCGACTCGCCCGCAGCCTGCGTGAAGCGGAGCGTTCGGCGGGCGCCGCGCGCAACCAACTCGATCGGGTGCGGGGCGAGCGCGAAGAGCGCGAACGGCGCCGCGCCATGCTCGCGCGGCAGCGCGCCGAGCGTGAACGCGCGCTCGCATCCGAGCGCACGACCCTCGCGGCGCAATTGCGCGCCGCCTACATGATCGGTAAGCGTGAACCGATCGAAATGTTTTTGAACCAGCGCGACCCGGCCGAAGCCGGTCGGATGCTCTCCTATTACGGCTACTTCGGTCGCGCGCGCGCCGCGCAGATCGCCGTCATCCAGGGGCATTTGCAGGACATCGCCGATCTCGATGCGCAACTCGAGACCGAGCAGGAGCGGCTCGTGCGGCTTGAAGCCGAACGCAAGGCCGAAGTCAGTCGGCTCGACCAAGCGCGTCTCGAACGCGGGCAGGTGCTCGCGCAACTGAACGTCGAAGCGCGCAATCGCGCTGCGGCGTTGCAGCGTCTGCAACGCGAACAGGCCGCGCTCGAAAAACTGCTGCGCGAGTTGCGCAAAGCGGCCCAAAAATTTCCGACCGAAAAATCCAGGAGTCCGCTCGATACGGTGCGCGGCAAACTGCCGTGGCCGGTCAAAGGAAAGCTGGTGGCGCGTTTCGGCGAGGCGCGGGCGGGCACGGTGAAATGGGACGGCGTGCTGATCGAAGCCGAGCGCGGTTCGCCGGTCAAAGCGATCCATCCGGGGCGGGTGGTCTATGCCGATTGGCTCGCCGGCCTCGGACGCTTGCTCATCATCGACCACGGCGACGGTTACCTCAGCCTCTATGGTCACAACGAGAATCTGTATCGTGCCGTGGGCGATCGCGTCGCTGCCGGGGACACCGTCGCTTCGGTGGGTGATACGGGCGGTCGCGGCGAGCCGGCGCTCTATTTCGAGATCCGCAAGGGCGCGCGACCGGTCGATCCGGCGATCTGGTTCCGCAACAACGCGCCTTGAAGATGAACCGTCATAAAATGTCGCAGTCATGACGCAAGGCCTACGTCACACGCTCACGCTCGTGATCGGCATCGCGCTCGGCGCGGGTGCGGCCGTCGCGTGGCTGAACGCTACGCCGCCTGCCCCCGCCGCGAAGGTCGCGAGCGTCGCCGCGCCATCGCGTGCGGCTGCGCCGGCGCCCGCGGCGCCGTCGGGACTCACGGCACAAGATCAGCAACGGCTCACCGAAATTTTGCAGCGGGTGCGGCGCGAGTACGTCGACGAAGTGCCGCGCGAGCGACTGCTCGATGACGCGGCGCGCGGCATGGTGTCGAGCCTCGACGCCTACTCGGCCTATCTCGATCAGCGCGAATACGAAGAAATTCGTCGCGGTGCCGCCGGCAACTATCCGGGCATCGGCATCGAGGTGGCCGCCGAAGGCAAGGCCATCAAAGTACTGCGACCTTTGTCCGATTCACCCGCCGAGCGTGCCGGTTTGCGCAGCGGCGACGAAATCGTGCGCATCGACGATGCGCCGGTCGGACGCGACGTCGAAGAAGCGATCGAACAAATGCGCGGGCCAGCGGGTTCTCGCGTGCGTTTGACGGTGCGGCGCGCCGGCAGCGGCGAGTTGGTCGACGTGTCGCTCGAGCGGACGCGTGTCGAAGTGCACAGCGTCTCGGGACAGATGCTCGCTGCGAACCGCGCCTATGTGCGCATCGTTGCGTTCAGCGATACCACCCTCGCCGATCTCGAGGCCGTGCTCAAATCGTTGCGACAAACCCATCAGATCGCAGGTCTCGTGCTCGATCTGCGCAACAACCCCGGCGGCGTGCTCGAAGCGGCGGTCGCGGTCGCCGATGCGATGCTCGACGGCGGCAATATCGTGTCTGCCGAAGGGCGTACACCCGATGCGCGCTTTCGCATGGATGCGAAACCCGGCCAGTTGCTCAGCGGTGTCGACGTGGTCGTGCTGGTCAACGGCGCCTCGGCTTCCGCCGCCGAAATTCTGGCCGGTGCATTGAAGGACAACCACCGCGCGCGTCTCGTCGGGCGACGCACCTACGGCAAAGGCCTGGTGCAAAGCGTGATTCCGCTGAGTGACGGCCGCGCGCTCAAGATCACCACGTCGCGTTACGCCACGCCCTCCGGGGCGATGATCAACGAACGCGGCATACAACCCGACGTCGTGCTCAAGGGTCCCGAAACCGCACCCGGTGACCCGCTGCGCGACATCGAGGTGAAAGCCGCTTTGCGCGAATTTCCGCGCGTTGCCACACCGCGTCGTCACACCGCTTCGACCACCAAGGCCCCGCGCGCATGATCGAACTTTTGCAATTCGGCCTCGATTTCATCTTGCATCTGGATCGGCATCTCGTCGAGCTGCTCGCGCTCTACGGCCCGTGGATTTACGCCATCCTGTTCATCATCGTTTTTTCGGAAACGGGCTTGGTGGTGACGCCGTGGTTGCCGGGCGATTCTTTGCTGTTCGCCGTCGGGGCGTTGTGCGCGATCGACACCAGCGGCACGCTCGAGATGGCGATCGTGGGCCCGTTGCTGATCGTCGCCGCCATCCTCGGCAACACCTGCAATTATTCGATCGGACGCGCGCTCGGGACACCGGCGTTCAGCGGCCGCTACCGCTTCCTGAAGATCGAACATCTGCAGCGCACCGAAGCGTTCTTCGAACGGCACGGCGGCAAGACGGTCATGTTGTCGCGATTCTTGCCGCTGCTGCGTACCTTTGCGCCGTTCGTCGCCGGAGTCGGCCGCATGCACTACGGCCGTTTTCAGGCCTTCAACGTCGCCGGCGCGATATTCTGGGTGACGATATTTTTGGGCGGCGGTTATCTGTTCGGCAACATCCCGCTCGTGCGCGACAACTTCGGCCTGGTGACGCTCGCCATCATCGGCGCCTCGTTCGTGCCGGTGATCGTCGTCTTCTTGCGCAACAAGTCGGCCCGATAACGTCAGCCGAGCAAAGCGCGCGCGGCGCCGTAGATGCCGCCGAGCAGCAACACCAGCATCGGCAAGGTCGAAATGCCGAAACCGGCGCTGCGCTTTTCGGCCGCTTTCACGTAGCCGGTGAAATAGAGTGCACGACCGATGATGTACACCACCCCGAGGATCGACGCCCAGTTCTCGTCCACGAACGTGGCGAAGGTCCACAAAGCCGGCAGGAAAATCACCAGTTGCTCGAGGGTGTTCATCTGCGCGCGGTAGTAGCGCTCGAAGTCCGGTTGACCGGTGGTCGCCGGCGCTTTGACGCCGAATTTGTAGCGCGCACGGCCGACCGCGAGCGAGAAACCGAAGTACTCGAGCAGCGCGAGCAGCATCACCAAATGAACTTGTGCCATGTCTTACCCCTCCAAGCACGTTGACGTCGTATCGACAGAGCATACCGCGGTGGCACAATGCTGGTAAGGAGGATGAGCATGACGGCATTCGCGTTGCGCGCGGTGATCGCCGCGTTCGGCATGTGGCTCGCGACCGAATGGGTGGACGGCTTCACCATCGATTCGGCGGCGACGTTGATCCTCGCCGCGACCCTGCTCGGCGTCGTCAATGCCATCGTGCGCCCGCTCGCCATTCTGCTCACCTTGCCGTTCACGGTCGTGAGTCTGGGTCTGTTCATATTGGTGGTGAATGCCGCGATGATCGCGCTGGTGTCGGCGTTGTTGCCCGGCTTCGACATCGTGAACTTCTGGGCTGCGTTTCGCGGTGCGCTGGTCGTCAGCATCACCGGTTGGGTCGGCGCGTTGATCACCACGCCGGTCAAGATCGTCCGTATCGATGGCCGTTGAGCGTCGCATGCCGAACCGGCTGTTGATCCTGACGCTGATCGCCTCGCAGGCGGGTGTCGCCGCAGCGGTCGACCTGCGCTTCACGGGCATCGCCCGTGATCTGCAGACCCGGCAATTGCTCTACGTCGAGTCGCACCACGTGCACGATGCCGGCAAACCCGGCGAACAGCGCGTCGTGCTCTATCGTTGCGCGCCGGACGGTCCGGCGTTCGCGCGCAAGGAACTCACCTACGGCGCATCGCGCGCCGCACCCGAATTCAATTTTCTGGACGCCCGCGACGGCTACCTCGAAGGTTTGCAGCGCAGCGCCAAAGGTTTGCGCGTCGTCCATAAGCCCAATGCACTCGGCGTGCAGCGCGAAGCGGTCGTACCCGCCGGTGGCGAGCTCGTCGCGGACGCGGGCTTCGACGAATTCGTCCGCGCGCGCTGGAACGAACTCGAAAAGGGTCAGACCGTCCGCTTCCCGTTTCTGGTGCCGAGCCGCCTCGACGTGCTCAGCTTCAAAATCCGCAAGCATCACGAGACGGTGATCGACGGCGCTCCGGCGAGCGTGATCCGCCTCGCGTTGTCGGGCGTGATCGGCTGGTTTCTGCCGCATATCGACGTGTCGTATCGCAAAAGCGATCGCGTGTTGTTGCGCTATGAAGGTCTCACCAACGTGCGCGACGCCAAGGGCGAGAATCACATCGCGGTGATCGACTTTCCGAACGCCGAACGGCGCGAGACCAAAGTCGATCTCGCCGCCGCGCGCGGCGAACCGCTCATTGCGCGGTGTCCCGCGCCGCGGGCCAGTTGACGAGCAGCATCGCGCCGAGAATCACCGCCATCCCTAGGCTCTGCGCGACGTTCAAATGTTCGTCGAGTACCCACCAGCCGAGCAGCGTCGCCACCGCCGGGTTCACGAACGCATAGGTCGACACCTGCGCCGGGGTCATGTTCACCGACAACCAACCGTAGGCGGTGTACGCGAGACAGGAGCTGAACAGCGTCATGTAGGCGAGCATGGCGAGCCCCAACGGATTCCAGTTCCATGCCGGTGCTTCGTTCAGCGCAAAGCCCAAGGTCATCATCATCACGCCGCCGATGATCATCTGCAGTCCGGTGAAGGTCATGACATCGAGCGTGGTGTCGATGTTGCGCAGATAGGTGGTCGCGACCGCCCAGTTGAAGCAGGCGAACAGCACGGCGATCGTGCCCGCACCGAGCGCGAAGTTCGCGGCAGCGCCCTCTTGCGGCCAGGCGATGAGGGCAGTGCCGATGAAGCCGATCGCGAGTCCCGTCGCGGTGCGCAGGCCGAGCGGATGCGCACGCTTGCCGAAGGTGCCGAGCAGCGCGATCCAAAATGTCGCCGAGACGTTCAACAGCGCCGCCTGGTTCGAGGCCAGATGCTGCACGCCCCAGACGTTGCCGCCGTTCGACGCGAAGACACCGACGAATCCGACGACCAGCAGATGTCGCCAATCGCGACTCGTGGGTCGAGGTGCCGGCTCACCGCGACGCAGGCGCAGCGCGACCGCGACGGCATACAACAACAGGCCGCCGAGCAGAAAGCGCGCACCACCGAACAAAAACGGCGGCAGCGTGCGCACGCCGATCTTGGTCGTGAGGTAGGTCGAACCCCAGACGAGATAGATGGTCGCGAAACAGAAGATCGCCGTCGCGCGGCGGCGGGCAGCAGCGTGGGTCAAACTTTGTCGGCCGCCACCGCCGTCCGATAGAGCCACCACGCGAGCACGCCGAGCACGAGGAGCCCCGCGAAACCGCCAAAGTGCAACGCCGCCGGCAAGGCCAGCACGTCGGCACTGCCCGAGGTCACGATCGGCACGGCGATGCCGATGCCCATCAGCGCTTCACCGGTGATCATGCCCGCGGCGAACAGGATGCCTTTGCGATTGCGATGCTCGAGTTGTTCTTGCGGCACACCCGTGCGGCGCAGATGCCGCTCGGCCAGATGCGCGAGCAAACCGCCGAGGAAGATCGGCACCATGAGATCGAGCGGCAGATAGATGCCGATCGCCACGGCGAGCACCGGCGTGCGGAAGGTCGAGCCGCGCGCCTTCAAAGATTCGTCGACGATGATGATGGCGATGCCGAGCAGCACGCCGATGCCGATCATTCCCCACGGCAGCGAGCCGCCGAAGATGCCTTTGGCGACCGACGCCATCAAGGTCGCTTGCGGTGCGAGCAGCGGGTCGGGATGCTCCGCCGTGGGCACGCCGATGCCGTAGGCCTTGGAGAGCAGGTTGAGCACCGGTGCCATCACGAGCGCACTGCTCGCTGCGCCGATGGCGAGCATCACCTGCTGGCGCCACGGCGTCGCGCCGATCACGTAACCGCATTTCAGATCCTGCAGGTTGTCGCCCGCGATGCACGCTGCGCAGCACACGACCGCACCGATCATGATCGCGGCGACCGGACCCACTGCGCTGTCGGGGCCCATCAGACCGAGCAGCACGACTGCCGCGAACAGGATGGTGGCGATGGTGATGCCGGACACCGGATTGTTCGACGAGCCCACGAGGCCGGCCATGTAGGCCGACACCGAACAGAACAAAAATCCGGCGACGACCATGATGATGGTCATCGGCAAACTCACCGCGAGCGAACCGACGATGGTCTGATAGAGCGCCCACAGCGGCAGGGTGAACAGCACGATGCCGATCAGCACCGCCTTCATCGACAAGTCCTGGTCGGTGTGCGCGACGACTACGCCCGCGGCGCTCGCGCGGGCCGCGGCGAGACCGCTGCGTACGCCGGAGGCCAGCGAATGACGCAACGAGATCAGCGTCCAGATGCCGCCGACGAGCAGCGCGCCGACGCCGAGATAGCGGATGCGCTTCGACCAAAGAAATCCGGCGAGTTCTTCGGCCGACAAATTGGCGGCGGCGCCCGCGAGATCCGGGTCGAACGACAAAAAGTGCGCCGCGTAGACCGGGATCGCGATGTTCCAGGAGATCATGGCGCCGGCGAGACTCACGATGCCGACGTTCAGGCCGACGATGTAGCCGACGCCTAGCAAGGCGGGCGAGAGATTCGTGCCGTAATAGGCGATGTACGGCCCTGCGAAACCGGCGGCGGCCGCGGTGTCGGGGATCAATTTCAGGCCGCTTGCGGCGGCGAGTTTGGCGAACGCGCCACCGAAGGCCGAGCCGCCGAGGATGCGCAGGCCCGCGGCCGGGTTCTCGCCCGTCTTCAACACTTCGGCGGCCGCCTGCCCTTCGGGAAACGCGAGGTTTTGTTCGACCACCAGCGCGCGTCGCAAGGGCACCGAGAACAGCACGCCCAATATTCCGCCGAGACCTGCGATGGTGAGTACCCAGGCGTATTCGAAGTCTTGCCAGAAACCGAGGATCACGAGCGCGGGAATCGTGAAGATCACGCCCGAGGCGATCGACGACCCCGCCGACGCCCCGGTCTGCACGATGTTGTTCTCGAGCATGCCGCCGCCGCCGAGCACGCGCAGCACCGCCATCGAAACGACGGCCGCGGGAATCGCCGACGCGATCGTCATGCCGGCGAACAAACCGAGATAGGTGTTCGCTGCCGCGAGTACCATCGCGAGCACGATCGCGAGCGCGATCGCGCGGAAGGTGAGTTGCGGCGCCGGTTGCGTCGTCAAGAGGCTTCACCCGTGAGTTTCTTGAGCCACGGCGAGGCGACGATCAGCACCATGCCGGCACCGCCCGCGATGAAGCACATCTGCAAAAATTGTGCGGGCATCGCCGTCGCGTCGGACGAACCGACGTGTCCGCCGATCAAGCCGGCCAAAGCGTTGCCGACGGCCGCGCCCAGGAACCAGGTGCCGAGCATCTGACCGACGTAGCGCTTGGGAGCGAGTTTGGTGACGTTCGACAAACCGACCGGCGAGAGACACAACTCGCCGAAAGTGTGCAGCAGATAGGTGAGCAGCAACCATGTCGGTGCGACTTTGCCGCCCGTGGAAACCACGAGTTGCGCGGCGAACATCATCACCAAGAACCCGACGCCCACGAGCACCAGCGCGAGCCCGAACTTCGCGGGCGACGACGGATCGAGATTGCGTCGACCGAGCGCCACCCACACCCACGCGAACACGGGCGCGAACAGCACGACGAAGATCGGATTGGCCGATTGGTACCACGCGGCCGGATGCTCGCCGTTGGCGAACGAGTCGCCGAACAGGGAGCGATCGGTGAAATCGCGCGCGAACAGATTGAAGGTCGTGGCCGCCTGTTCGAAGCCTGCCCAGAACAACGAGGCGCAGAGGAAGAACAAACCGATCAGCAACACGCGCTTTTTCTCGTTCGAATCGAGACCGCCGAACAGCAGCACGTAGCCGAAGAACACGAAGCCGACGACCACCATGCCGCTTGCGAACAATTGCGCAAGCTCGGTGATGGTGGTGGGAATCACGCCGGTGTAGAGCAGCACGGCCAGCAGTGCAACCAAGACGCCGCCGATGGTGACGTTGCGCCAGCCGCGTGCACGCTCTTCGTCGGAGACGTTCTTCGGTGCGGCGCCAGCGTCACCGAGATAGTGTTCGGTCGCGCGGTACTGGATCACGCCCAAGAGCATCGCGGCACCGGCGCAGAAAAATCCGGCGCGCCAGTTCCAGGATTCGCCGATGGTGCCGGCGACGAAGGGCGCGAGCAACGCACCGAGATTGATGCCCATGTAGAAGATCGAAAAACCCGCGTCGCGTCGGGCGCCGGGTTGACCTTCGTAGAGTGCGCCGACGATGGCCGAAATGTTCGGCTTCAAAAGTCCGACGCCGATGACGATGCACGCGAGGCCCAAATAAAACACGGCGGCCGAGCCGGGCACGGCGAGCAGGAAGTTGCCGAGCGCGATGATGAGACCGCCGTAGTAGACGGCCCGTCGTTGGCCGATCAGTCGATCGGCGATCCAGCCGCCCGGCAAGGAGAACAGGAACACGGCGCCGGTGTAGAGGCCGTAGATCGCGCCGGCGGCTTCGCGATCGATGCCGAAACCCGGATTCGCGTCCGTGGTCGCGGTGACCAGGAACAGCACCAGCAGCGCGCGCATGCCGTAATAGGTGAAGCGTTCGAAGAACTCGGTCATGAAGAGCGTGGCGAGGCCGCGCGGGTGGCCGAGAAAAGTCTTTTCCTGTGACATGCAGTTACCCGAAAACTCCTCCGATGAGGGGTCCGAGTGTGCGTGATGCCAGCCCCGTCGGGCAAGGCGCCGGGCGCCGTCAGGCCTCGGTTTTCGGTTCCGTCTCTTCTTTATCCTTGCGCCGCATGCCGTTCATGACGCGCGCCATGATGATGCCGCCTTCGTAGAGCAGGTACATCGGCACCGCCATGATGGTCTGCGAGACGGCATCGGGCGGCGTGAGGATCGCGGCGATCACGAAGATGGCGATCAGTACGTAGCCGCGTGATTCCTTGAGTTTTTCGACTTGCACGAGGTTGGTGAGCACGAGCAGCACCACCACGACCGGCACTTCGAACGCCAGACCGAAACAGAAGAACATCGTCAGCACGAAATCGAGGTAGCTGTTGATGTCGGTCATCATGCGCACGCCCTTCGGCGTGGTCGCGGCGAAGAACTCGAACATCACCGGAAAAACGAAGAAATAGGCGAACACCACGCCGACGTAGAACAGCACGATCGACGACACCAGCAAGGGCACGGCGAAGCGCTTTTCGTGTCGGTAGAGACCCGGCGCCACGAAGGCCCAGATTTGGTACAGCACGTACGGAATCGCGACGAACAGCGCGACGAAGAACGCGAGCTTGAAGGGCGTCATGAACGGCGAAATGACGCTGGTGGCGATCAACGAAGAATTCGCCGGCAGCTGATCGATGAGCGGCTGCGCGACGATGGTGAAGATTTCGTTCGAGAAAAACGCGCAGGGCACGAACACGACGATCACGGCGATGAAGGCGCGCAACAGGCGATCGCGCAACTCGAGCAGGTGCGAGATCAGCGTGCCTTCGGCCAGTTGCTCAGGCTCGGTGCTCATCGTCCGGTTTGGTGGCGGCCGGTGCCTCGGCCACGGCGGGCGTCTCGGCGACCGACGGCGTGTCGTGCGTCGGCACGTGATCCGGCATCACCGGCTCGTCGAACGGCATGGGTGTGCTCGGCTCGGACACCGTGGACGGCGTTTCGATCTTCGCCTCGGTCTTGCGTTGTACTTCGGCGGCTTCTTCTTCGAGTTGCTCGCGAAACTGCCGCGCCATCGCGCGTGCGCGGCCCATCCAGCGGCCGATCTCGCCGACCACCTTCGGCAGCTTTTCCGGGCCGAGCACGACGAGCGCCAGACCGGCGATCACCAGCAATTCGCTGAAGCCGACTTCGAACATGAGTGGGGTGTCGCGACCGCGGGCGGTCGTGACCGCGCGTCAGGCGTGGTGGTCGGGGTTCTTCGCGTCCGGCGCCGCATGCTCGGCCTTCTTCGCCTTTTCGGGGAAGTCGGCGTCGGCGGACTCGCGCTTGATCTGGCGCACGCTCTCGGCGGCATCGCCGTCGTCCATGCCCTTCTTGAAACCTTTGACGGCGGCCCCGAGGTCTTCGCCGATCGTGCGCAGCTTCTTCGCGCCGAACACCACGAGCACGACCAGCAGGATGACGATCAGTTCGCGCATTCCGATTCCCATGACGACCTCTGGCTATGCCGGTTGATTCGATAGACGAATGGGGTGAGGGCAGATGATAGGCCAAAGCCGGCCGGTTTAGTTCCCGTCGTCGGTCCCGCCGCCGCTCTGCAACCAGAACGTGACCGGCCCCTCGTTCACGAGGCTCACCTGCATGTCGGCACCGAAGCGGCCGCAGGCCACGGTCGGGTGCGAATTGCGTGCGAGAACACACAGCCGTTCGAACAATCGTTCGGCCTGCGCGGGCGCCGCGGCGGTACTGAAGCCCGGGCGCATGCCCTTGCGAGTGTCGGCGGCCAAGGTGAATTGCGGCACCAGCAGCAGGCCGCCGTTCGAGTCGCGCAAGGAGCGGTTCATGCGGCCGGCTTCGTCAGCGAAGACGCGATAGCCGAGGAGTCGGTCGAGTAACCGCTGGGTGGACTCTTCGTCATCCTGCGGCTGCACGCCCACCAGCGCGAGCAAGCCCGCCTCGATGGCAGCGATTTGCCGGTCGTCGACGCGGACGCTGGCGGAGGAAACGCGCTGAATGAGGGCGATCATGCGGGTCCGTTCGAGGGGCTGCGAGGTGGTAATTCGGCCCGCGAAACCTTAACATCGCGGCCGTTTTTACGCATGTAACGACTTCGGTTCGGGGGTTGCGGTGAGCAAGTTTTCGGTTGCGCGTCTCGGTGCACTGGCGGTGCTTTGCTGGGTCGGTCTGTTCGCCACGGCGCCGGCGTCGGCGCAAACCTCGGGCGACGCGGCGCGTGGCGAGCGTCTCGCCTACACCTGTCTCGGCTGCCACGGCATCCCGAACTACAAAAATGCCTACCCCGTCTACCGCGTGCCGAAGCTGCGCGGTCAGTCGGCCGAATATTTGGTGAGCGCGCTGCAGGCGTATCGCAGCGGCGAGCGCAGCCACGGCACGATGCACGCGAATGCGTCTTCGCTGAACGATCAAGACATCCTCGACGTCGCCGCGTATCTCGCCGGTCCCGCGGTCAAACCCGCAGCCGATGCGAAGCCGGTCGGCACGCCGCCCGCGGCCGCGGCCGTTTGCGTCTCGTGTCACGGCACCGACGGCATCGGCATCACGCCGCAATACCCTTCGCTCGCCGGTCAGCACGACGACTATCTCGTGCGTGCGCTGACCGACTACAAGAAGGGTGGTCGCAAGAACGCGATCATGGCGGGCTTCGCCGCGCAATTGACGGCCAACGATATCGATCAACTCGCCGCGTACTACTCGCGGCAGCGTTCGGTTTTGGCTGCCATACCGAAGAACGCGTTCGGCAAACGCTAATCGCGCAGACGTTCCAGGAACGTCGCCACCGTCTTCAAATAAAAGTCACGGTTCCCTTTCTTGCGGAACCCGTGACCTTCATCCGTCGCCGCGAGATACCACACCGGGGTGCCGCTCGCGCGCACGCTTGCCACCATCTGCGCACTCTCGCTCGCCGGCACGCGCGGATCATTGAGACCTTGCACGACGAGCAAAGGTTTGCGAATCGCATCGGCGCGCGACAGCGGCGAGATGCGCTGCAGGAACGCGCGCATCTTCGGATCGCGTTCGTCGCCGTATTCGACGCGTCGCAAATCGCGTCGATATGCCGAGGTGTTGTTCAGGAAGGTGACGAAATTGCTGATGCCGACGACATCGATGCCGCCGCGCAGCCGATCGCCGTAGTGCACCAGCGTCGCCAGCGACATGTAACCGCCGTACGAGCCGCCCGAAACGATGACGCGCGCGGCGTCGAGATCCGGTTGCGTCGCGATCCACACCAGCAGTGAACCGATGTCGCGCACCGCATCTTCGCGCAGCATGCCGTTGTCGAGATCGGTGTAGCTGCGACCGTAACCGGTCGAGCCGCGCACGTTCGGCTGAATGACCGCATAGCCGAGCGCGTTGACGAGATACTGCGTGAAGGCCGAATAACCGGGGCGCGACTGACCTTCCGGCCCGCCGTGGATGTCGATGAGCACGGGCCACTTGCCGCGCGCGTTCGCGCGATCCGTCGGACGATAGACGAGTGCGGGAACGAGACGCGGCTTGCGGTTCACGCGATCCCAGGTCGGATAACGCAGCGTCTGCGCGACCGCAAAACCGTGCGGATCGATGCTGCCGGTTTCGCTGAAAGTCCACCGCGTTGCCACGTTGCGTTCGGGTTCGTAGGTCCACACGTCGCGCGGCGCGCGCGAGGACTCGATGCTCATGCCGAGCGTCTTGCCGTTGGCGTCGAAGCGCAGATTCGTGATCAAGCCTTCGGGCAGTCCGCTGACGGGCAGCGGCCGATCGCTGCCGAGGTCGAGCACGGTGAGTCGGTCGTAACCGTCGACGTTGGTGACGTAGGCGACGTAGCGGCCATCGGCACCGACGGCGATGTCATCGACGTCCCAGGGCGTGTCGGCGGTGAGCGAGCGCGAGCGCTGCGTGTCGAGATCGAAAAACCGCAATTGGCGGAATTCTTCGCCGGCGTCGGCGGTGAGCCAGATGCCGCGACCGTTCGCGGAAAAGCGCGCACTGCCGATGCCCGAGCGTGTCTTCGGCGTGGCGGTGAACATCACCGGCGTGATGGCACCGCTCGCGACGTCGACGAGCGCGAGTCGCGCATCGTTCACCGACACGTAATCGAGGATCAAAAGTCGTGTGCCGTCCGGCGACCAATCGAGCGGCGACCAGGTCTGGCCTTGCGAGGCGACGAGCAAGCGCGCGCTTGCGGCATCGGCGTCGCCCTCGAGCACGTAGACGTCCTGGTTGACGCCGTTGCGCGCGTTGCTCTGGAAGGCGACGCGCTGACCGTCGCGTGACCATACGAGACTGCCGTGACGGGAGCGTCCGTCGGTGAGCAGGCGCGCATGCGGCGAATCCGGATCGAGCGCATAGAACTGCGCGTTTTCGTTGCCGCCGGTATCGCGCGCAAAAATCGTGCGCGTTGCGGTCGGCGAGGCGCGCGTGGCGCCCACCGGCTCGGCGTCGAAGGTCAGCTGTTCGCGTGCGCCGCGCGGCGTCCGCACGCGATGCAACTGTTCGGCGTCCGCGAAGCGCGTCGTGACGAGCAGGCTGCCGTCCGGCAAAAAATCCTGGAACGTCGCGCTGCGCCCGACGAGCCAGGCATCGAGCGTGCGTTGCACGTCCGCCGAATGCGGCGGGACGCCGTCGAGCACCAGCGTGCCGCGCGTCTCGACGGGGCCGGCCGCCGAGGCCTGTGCGCCGACGCCGGACAGTGCGGCGGCCAGCAGCGTGATGCAGAGGAGTTTCATCGAGCGCGCGCCGCGGCGCGCCATGTGTCGGTCGTTCATGTCTGCTATGTTGCCGCACGTTTGCGTTCGTCTCCACCTCACTGATCCGGATTTCCCATGGCAGACCCGCGTCTCAAGCAGAAAATTTCCGCCGGCCAATTCATCGTCGCGCCCGGCGTGTTCGACATGATCTCGACGATGCTGGCCGAACGCGTCGGCTTCGATGCCGTGTACGCCTCGGGCTACTGGCTCACCGCGTCGTACCTCGGTCTGCCCGATGCGGGCATCGCGACCTACACCGAAATGCTGGCGCGTGTGGCCAAAGTCGTCGAGAAGTCGAGCGCGCCGGTGATCGCCGACGCCGACACCGGCTTCGGCGGATTGCTCAACGTGCATCACACGGTACGCGGCTACGAGCGCGCGGGCGTCACCGCGATCCAGATCGAGGATCAGGAATTTCCAAAGAAATGCGGTCACACGCCTTATCGACGCGTGGTGCCGCTCGAAGAAATGGTGGCCAAGGTGCGCGTCGCGGTCGATGCGCGCACCGACCCGAATTTTTTGGTCATCGCGCGTACCGATGCGCGCGGCGGACACGGCTTCGACGAGGCCGTGCGACGCGGCCAGGCGTATGCCGAAGCGGGCGCCGACATCGTGTTCGTCGAAGCGTTGCATTCCGAAGACGAGATGCGCCGGGCCTGCAAGGCGATCCGCGCGCCGATGATGGCCAACATGTCCGACGGCGGCAAAACGCCGATCCGTCCGGCCGCGGAGTTGCAATCGCTCGGTTACGCGCTCGCCATCTGGCCCGCGATGGCCGCGCTGTCGGCGAGCGCCGCGATCGAACGCGCCATGCACCACCTCAAAGCGCAGGGCACGAGTTTGAGTCCCGACGTGCCGCTGTTCGGCTTCGACGATTTCTGTCGCATGGTCGGTTTCGAGGACGTGTGGGCCTTCGAGGAAAAATGGAAGGACGTGCTCGACAAATCGCGCCGCTGATTTCGTATCACGACGGCATACACGCGATCGACACGCATTACGTGCGGCCGCGTCTGGCAGCCGTGCACCTTGTCGTGCAGGACGGTCGCGCGGCTTTGATCGACGCGGGCACTTCGCACTCGGTGCCGCAGGTGCTCGAAGCGCTCGCGACACTCGGGCTCGCGCCCGCCGCCGTCGATTGGCTGTTGCTCACCCACGTGCATCTCGATCACGCCGGCGGCGCGGGGCAACTCATGCAGGCGCTGCCGAACGCGCGCGCCGTGCTGCATCCGCGCGGCGCGCCGCATCTCGTGAATCCCGCGAAACTCGTCGAGGCGTCGATCGCCGTGTACGGTCGCGAAAATTTCACGACCTTGTACGGCGAAATCGTCGCGATCGACGCGGCGCGCGTGCATGTCACCCGTGACGGCGAACGCATCGCGCTCGCCGGTCGCGAATTCGAAGTGCTGCACACGCCGGGGCATGCGCTGCATCATCAAGCGTTCGTCGACCACGGCGGTGCGCAGGGCGCGAACGTCTTTCCTGGCGATACGCTCGGCATCTGCTACCCCGAGTTCACCGTGCAGGGCCGTGCCATGGTGATACCGACCACGACGCCTACCCAGTTCGATCCCGAACAACTGGTCGCCTCGATTCGTCGCGTCTGCGCGTGCGCGCCGCACGCGGCCTTTTTGACGCACTTCGGACGCGTCGACGACGTGGCGCGACTCGGCGTCGATCTCGAGCGACTGGTGTTGCGGTTCGCCGCCATCGCCCGTGCGCAGATCGGCGCGCCGCAGGATGCGGCTCGTGCGGCGATCCGCGGCGCGATGCGCGACTGTCTGCTCGCCGAGGTGCGATCGCACGGCTGCGCGCTCTCGAGCGCCGACGCGGCCGCCCTGCTCGAGGCTGACATCGATTTGAACACCGACGGTTTGCTGGCGTGGTTGGCACGCGCCAAATAAACTGCGCCCTCTTTTCGCCAGCGCCGCACGCGGAGTCGCGACCATGACCGACACTTTCAAAGCTTTTCGCATCCACGAAATCGACAAACGCATCGTCGCGAAGTTCGAGCAACTGACGCTCGACGATCTCGCGCCGGGTGATGTCGTGGTGCGGGTGATGTACTCCGACATCAACTACAAAGACGCGCTCGCCGCGACCGGTGCGGGCAAGATCCTGCGCAAATATCCGCTGGTAGGCGGCATCGATCTCGCCGGCATCGTCGAGTCGTCGGCCGATGCGCGTTGTCGCAAAGGCGATCACGTGCTCGTCACCGGTTGCGGTCTCTCCGAAGTGCATGACGGCGGCTATGCGGAATTCGCGCGCCTGAACGGCGAGTGGGTGATTCCGATGCCCGAGGGTCTCGGCACCTTCAAGGCGATGGCGCTCGGCACTGCCGGCTTCACGGCGGCGCTCGCGATCCATCGCATGGAACACAACGGTCAAAACCCGTCCAAAGGGCCGGTCGTCGTCACCGGCGCGACCGGTGGCGTCGGCAGCATCGCGATCGACATGCTCGCCACCCGCGGCTACGAAGTCGTCGCGGTCACCGGCAAGCCCGACTCGATCGACTATCTGAAATCTTTGGGTGCGACGCAGGTGCTGCTGCGCAAGGACATCGACTACGGCAAGCGGCCGCTCGAAGCGGCGCGTTTCGGCGGCGCGATCGACAACGTCGGCGGCGACATGCTCACCTGGCTCACGCGCACCGTCGACACCTGGGGCAACATCGCGAGCATCGGACTCGCCGGCAGCGCCGAGCTGCACACCACCGTGATGCCGTTCATTCTGCGCGGCGTGAATCTGCTCGGCATCAATTCATCGGCGACGCTGCGCGACACGCGACTCGTGGTCTGGAATCGCATCGCCACGGATCTCAAGCCGCGACATCTCGACCGCATCGCCGCGCACACCATCGAGTTCGATGCGCTGCCGCAGGCCTTCGCGGCCTATCTCGAAGGTACGGTGGTCGGTCGCACGGTCGTGCGCATCGGTCGCTGAGCGGGCGATCGCGATGAGCACGGCGTCCGCCGCGGAGGCTCGCGTGCTCGAACGGGGCGCGGCCGCGCTCGAAATCGCGCTCACGCCGGCGGCGCTTGCGCAGACGCAGCGTCTGCTCGACGAACTGCAACATTGGAATCGCGCCTACAACCTCACGTCGATCGACGCGCGCGACGCGATGCTCACGCATCACGTGCTCGACAGCTGGTCGATCGCCCCGTGGCTGCGCGGTGCGCGCATTCTCGATGTCGGTACCGGGGCCGGTTTCCCGGGTCTGCCGTTGGCGATTCTTGCGCCCGAACGTGAATTCACCTTGCTCGACTCGAACGGCAAGAAGGTCCGTTTCGTCGCGCATGCCGCGCGGACCTTGGGACTCGCCAACGTGCGCACCGTGCACGCGCGTGCCGAAGCACATCGTGCGCAGCTGCCGTACGACACGGTGATGGCGCGCGCGTTCGCGCCGCTGCCTTTGATGCTCGAGCGCATCGCGAGCCTGTGCGGTCCGGCGACGCGCGTGCTCGCGATGAAAGGACGTCGCAGCGAGACCGCGCGTACGGCGGTGCCCGAAGGCTGGCAGATCGAAGCCGACGTCGCTTTGCACGTGCCGGGGCTCGCCGAGGAGCGTCACCTACTCGTATTGCAGCGCACGCCCGCACCCGCGCCTACGCTAGACTCGCATCCATGAGTCGCGTCATCGCCGTCGCCAACCAGAAAGGTGGCGTCGGTAAAACCACCACTGCCGTCAATCTGGCCGCTTCGCTCGCCGCGACGCGCCGACGCGTATTGCTGGTCGATCTCGATCCGCAGGGCAACGCCACCATGGGCGTCGGGGTCGAAAAGAACGACATCGTGCGCGGCGCCGGCGACGTGCTGGTGGGCGATTGCAGTGCGCGCGAGGCGATCCTTGCGCTCGAATCACCGGTGATCTCGCTCATCCCCTCCAATCAGGACCTCACGGCCGCCGAAGTGCAGTTGCTCGGCTTGCCGGTCGGCCGCGAACTGAAATTGCGCAACGCCTTGAAGGCGGTGCGTGACGAGTATGACTTCGTACTCATCGACTGCCCGCCCGCGCTCAACATGCTCACGGTGAATGCGCTGGTGGCCGCCGACAGCGTGCTCGTGCCAATGCAGTGCGAGTACTACGCGCTCGAGGGCTTGACCGCCCTGCTCGGCACGATCGAACAAATCCGCGCCGCCGTGAACCCCGACCTCGAAATCGAGGGCGTGCTGCGCACCATGTTCGATCCGCGCAATAACCTCGCCAACGAAGTCAGCAGCCAGTTGCTGACCCACTTCGGCGACCAGGTGTTCAACACCATCGTGCCGCGCAACGTGCGGCTCGCCGAGGCTCCCTCCTTCGGCAAACCCGCCCTGCTGCACGACAAGGACTCCCGCGGCGCGATCGCCTACCTGGCGCTCGCCGGCGAGATGATCCGCCGCAACGAGGAACGCGCCCCCGCCGCCCGCAGCGCGTGACGCGCGAGCCGAGTCCGCTATCATCGCGGCCATGATGCAAAAGAAGCCCAGCTTGGGACGCGGCCTGGACGCGTTGCTCGGCCAGATGGCCGCCAACCGTCAGACGACGGCCGTCGCGCCGGGCGCGTCGACGCCCCCTGCGCCCGCCGGGTTGCCGGGCGACGAACTGGCCAAGTTGCCGCTCGACCTTTTGCAACGCGGTCGTTATCAGCCGCGCGTCGACATGCGTCCCGAGTCGCTCGAGGACCTCGCCAACTCGATCCGTTCGCAGGGTGTCGTGCAGCCGATCGTGGTGCGGCCGATCGAGATGCCGGGTGCGGCGCCCGGGGCGGCGAGCCGCTACGAAATCATTGCGGGCGAGCGCCGTTGGCGCGCCGCGCAGATGGCGGGCCTCACCGAGATCTCGGCGATCGTGCGGCGCGTGCCGGACGAGTCGGCCATCGCGATGGCGCTCATCGAGAACATCCAGCGCGAGAACCTGAACCCGCTCGAAGAGGCGCGTGCCCTGCAGCGCCTCATCCAGGAATTCGGCGTCACGCATCAGCAGGCCGCCGAAGCCGTCGGTCGCTCGCGCGCCTCGGTCAGCAACCTGCTGCGTCTGCTTGAGCTTGCCCCGGAGGTCGCCGAACTGGTCGATCGCCGCGAACTCGAGATGGGTCACGCGCGCGCCTTACTCGGGCTCACCCAAAAGCGTCAGCAATTCGAAGTCGCCCAATTGGTTGCGAAAAAGAGCTTATCGGTCCGTGAAACCGAGGCATTGGTTCGCCGGCTGATCAATCCGCCGAAACAGGACGAGGGTGGCGCAGGTTTCGAGCGTGGCTCGGGCAAGGACCCGAACGTCCGTGAACTCGAGACGCGCCTGGCCGACACTCTGGGTGCGAAGGTCGTGATCGAGCACTCGGGGCAGAGCGGCAAGGGCAAGCTCGTCGTCGCCTACAACTCGCTCGACGAACTCGACGGTATTCTCGCGCACATCCATTGATGCCCCTCGGGGCAAACCCTATAATCGCGCGCCTTCTCGGCCGGCCCATGTAAAGCGGGGTCGGTTTCACGTTTGTGGCCCACGGGAATTCTGGCCCATGACCTCCTCCAGCGATCCGCAGACACGTCGGCTCGCCGGTCGGATCCTGCTCTGGCAGGCGGTGGTCGTGTTGGCGCTGGCGGGGCTGCTGGCGGTGGTGGCGGGTTTGCCTGCCGGTGGCGACGCTTTGATCGGCGGCGCGATCGGTTGGGTGGCGAACCTGTACATGACCATCGCCGCGTTGCGACCCGCACGGACGGCCGGGGTCGCGCTGAACCGGCTGCTCGTCGGCCAGTTCGTGAAGGTGCTGCTGACCGTGGCGATGTTCATCGCCGTGGCGCAGCGCGAAGAGTTGGTGTGGTTGGCATTGATGGCCGGCTACATCACGACCATGGTGGTGTTCTGGGCAGTGCCGGTGCTGAGTGCGCCGCGACAACCGCCCCGCTCGCTGCCGCGCTGAACGTTCGATACACAGGGACCGACAGGTAATCGCAACACGATGGCCACGGAAGCAGGACACGGCGAATCGCCGACCGACTACATCGTCCACCACCTCACCCACCTCAAGGTCGGTTCGGGGTTCTGGACGTTTCACGTCGACACGCTGCTGATTTCGGCATCGCTGGCCGTGATCGTCGGCGCCCTGCTGGTCAGCGCCGCCCGCGTGAAGTCGCAGGGTGCGCCGCGCGGTCTGCGCGCGTTCGTCGAATGGGTCTATGAATTCGTCGACGGCAACGTGGCCGACATCTATCACGGCAACCGCGCGTTCCTCGTCGCGCTCGGCATGACGCTCTTCACCTGGGTCGTCGGCATGAACGCGATGGACCTGCTGCCGCTCGATCTGCCCGGCTCGGTCGCCGGCTTGTTCGGCGCCGAATATTTCCGCGTCGTCCCGACCGCCGACCTCAACGGCACCGTCGCGATGGCGCTCGTCGTGTTCGTCCTCATCATCGGCTATTCGATCCGCGCCAAGGGCATCGGCGGTTATCTGCACGAATGGATCGCCGCGCCGTTCGGTTCGAATCCGCTGATGTGGATCCCGAACATTTTCCTCAACGCCGTCGAATTGATCGCCAAGCCCGTGTCGCTCTCGATGCGGTTGTTCGGCAACATGTACGCCGGCGAAATTCTGTTCATGCTCATCGCGCTGCTCGGCATGGCCTTCGCCGTGTCGGTCGGCGGGATCGCGCTGTTCATCGGTCAAGTGATCTTCGGCGCCGCCTGGGCGGTGTTCCACATTCTGATCGTGCTGCTGCAGGCCTACATCTTCATGGTGTTGCCGGTGGTGTACATCTCGATGGCCGAAGAGCATCACTGATCACGATTTTTTCGTTCCAACGCGTCTTTTGATATCGACCAGGAGTCTCTAGAAATGGAAGCGATCGCAAACGTTCAGGCGTTCACCGCCATCGGCATCGGCATCATCATCGGTCTCGGCGCCATCGGCGCGTGCATCGGCATCGGCGTCATGGGCTCGAAGTTCCTCGAGTCGGCCGCGCGTCAGCCCGAACTCACCCCGATGCTGCAGACCAAGATGTTCCTGCTCGCGGGCCTCATCGACGCGGCATTCCTCATCGGCGTCGGTCTCGCGATGCTGTTCGCGTTTGCGAATCCGCTGCTCGCCCGTCTCGGCTGAGTGATCACGAACGTAACGCACGGACTCCCTGAAGGGAGAGACAGGTCATGACGATCAACGCCACATTCATCGGCCAGATCATCGTCTTTCTGATCCTGCTGTGGGTCATCGCCAAGTACGTCACGCCAGCCATGGCGGCGGAAATCGATGCCCGCAACCGCAAGATCGCCGACGGCCTCGCAGCCGCCGAGAAAGGCCAGAAAGATCTCGCCGAAGCCACGACCCGCGCCGACGCGATCGTTCGCGAAGCGCGCGAGCGTGCGAAGCAGATCGAGGACCAGGCGGCACGCCGTTCCAACGAAGCCGTCGAGGCTGCCAAGCAGATCGCGCAGACCGAAAGTGCGCGCATCGTCTCGGCCGCCCGCGAGGAAGCGTCGAGCGAGACGAATCGTGCGCGCGACCAGCTGCGCAAGGAATTCGGCACGCTCGTCGTGACCGGCGCTGCGCGCTTGCTCGAGCGCGAAGTCGACGCGAAGACGCACGCCCAGTTGCTCGACAAGCTCGCCGACGAGATCGCCCGTGGCTGACGCCGCAACCATCGCCCGTCCGTACGCGCGCGCTGCTTTCGAGCATGCCGTCGCGGCGCAGCAGCTCGCAGCCTGGGGCGATCTGCTCGCCAAGGCGAGCGTGGTGATCGCGGACGAGCGGGTCGCGCCGCTGGTCGGCAATCCGCACGTCAAGCGTGCGCAGCTCGTCGACTTCGTGCTCGATCTGGCCGGTGCGGCCGGCAACGAGCGCGCGCGCAACTTCATGCAACTGCTCGCCGACAACAATCGGCTCGCGGTGCTGCCGGAGATCGCGACGCAGTACGCCGTGTTGCGTGCCGAAGTCGAGAACACGGTCGAAGTGACGGTCACCTCGGCGTTGCCGCTCGATGCGGCGCAAAGCGAGAAGCTGACGCAGGCGCTGACGCGTCGTCTGCGTCGCACCGTCCGCTTGCACGCCGAGGTCGATGCTTCGTTGATCGGTGGTGCGATCGTGCGCGCCGGAGATTTCGTCGTCGACGGCTCGCTGCGCGGGCGTATCGAACGACTCGGTAACACCATGGCCGGCGCGTAAGCCGGTCGACGCAGGTTTTTCAGAGGTCTTAATCCATGTCCATCAAGGCATCCGAGATCAGCGATCTCATCAAGCAACGCATCGACAAATTCCAGTCGGCTGCCGAAGCGCGCAACGTCGGCACGATCGTGTCGGTCACCGACGGCATCTGCCGCATCCACGGCCTCGCCGACGTGCGCTACGGTGAAATGATCGAATTCCCGGGCGGAATTTTCGGCCTCGCGCTGAACCTCGAGCAGGACTCGGTCGGTTCGGTCGTGCTCGGCGACTACAAATCTTTGAAAGAAGGCGACACCGTCAAGACCACGGGCCGCATCCTCGAAGTGCCGGTCGGTCCGGAGCTGCTCGGGCGCGTCGTCGACGCGCTCGGCGCGCCGATCGACGGCAAGGGCCCGCTCAAGACCACGCGTACCGCGCCGATCGAGCGCGTCGCGCCGGGCGTGATCTACCGCAAGTCGGTGAGCCAGCCGGTGCAAACCGGTTACAAGGCCGTCGACTCGATGGTGCCCGTCGGTCGCGGTCAGCGCGAACTCATCATCGGCGACCGTCAGACCGGCAAGACCGCGCTCGCCGTCGACACCATCATCAATCAAAAGTCTTCCGGCATTAAGTGCATCTACGTCGCGATCGGCCAGAAGCAGTCGTCGATCGCCAACGTGGTGCGCAAGCTCGAAGAGCACGGCGCGATGGACCACACCATCATCGTCGCCGCTTCGGCGTCCGTGCCGGCGGCAATGCAATATCTCTCCGCCTACGCCGGCGTGACCATGGGTGAATACTTCATGGACAACGGCCAGGACGCGTTGATCATTTACGACGATCTGTCGAAGCAGGCCGTCGCGTACCGCCAGATTTCTTTGCTGCTGCGCCGCCCGCCGGGCCGCGAAGCCTTCCCCGGCGACGTGTTCTATCTCCACTCCCGTCTGCTCGAGCGCAGCGCGCGCGTCAACGAAGAGTACGTCGAGATGGTCACCAAGGGTGCCGTGAAGGGCAAGACGGGTTCGCTCACGGGTCTGCCCATCATCGAAACGCAGGCCGGTGACGTGACGGCGTTCGTGCCGACCAACGTGATTTCGATCACCGACGGCCAGATTTTCCTCGAGACCGACCTCTTCAACGCCGGCATCCGTCCCGCGATGAACGCCGGCATCTCGGTGTCGCGCGTCGGTGGTGCGGCACAGACCGACATCATCAAGCGTCTCGGCGGCGGCATTCGTCTTGCGCTCGCGCAGTACCGCGAGCTTGCGGCGTTCTCGCAGTTCGCGTCCGACCTCGACGAGGCGACCCGTCGCCAGCTCGAGCGCGGCGTGCGTGTCACCGAAATGATGAAGCAGAAGCAGTACGCGCCGATGTCGGTCGCCGACATGGCGCTGTCGATCTACGCGGTCAACAACGGCTACATGGACAAGGTCGATCGCAACAAGGTCGTCGCGTTCGAAGCGGCGCTGCAGTCGTTCGCCAAGTCCGCGCACAAGGCGGCGATGGACGCGATCGATGCCGAGCCGGTGCTCAAGAAGCACGAAGCGACGCTCAAGAAGATCTGCGACGACTTCGCGGCCACCGGCTCCTACTGATCCGCGAGTCACCATGCCCGGCACAAAGGAAATCCGCACCAAGATCGCGAGTGTCAAAAGCACTCAGAAGATCACCAAGGCCATGGAGATGGTCGCGGCGAGCAAGATGCGCCGCGCCCAGGATCGCATGCGTCTTGCGCGGCCCTATGCCGACAAGATCCGCACGGTCATCGGCCATCTGAACAAGGCGAACCCCGACTACAAGCACCCGTTCCTCGTCGAACGCGCCGTGCAGAACGTCGGCATCATCGTCGTGTCGACCGATCGCGGCTTGTGCGGCGCGCTCAACACCAACGTCTTCAAGAACACGCTCGGCGTGATGCGTGAATGGCAGGGCAAGGGCGCGACCGTCAATCTCTGTCTGCTCGGCAGCAAGGCCAACGCCTTCTTCCGCAGACTCGGCGCGCCGATTCTCGCGAGCACTTCGGGTTTGGGCGATCGTCCGCACGCCAAAGATCTCGTCGGCGCCGTGAAGGTGATGCTCGACGCGTATCGCGAAGGCAAGCTCGATCGGCTGTTCATCGTCAACGCGCAGTTCGTGAACACGATGACGCAAAAGCCGACGGTCACGCAGTTGCTGCCGGTCGAGACGCTCGACGGCGACGAGCTGCAGGATCACTGGGACTACATCTACGAACCGAGCGCCATCGACATCCTCGACGGCGTGCTGCTGCGCTACATCGAATCGCAGGTGTATCGCGGCGTGGTCGAAAGCGTCGCTTGCGAAATGGCGGCGCGCATGGTCGCCATGAAGGCGGCTTCGGATAACGCAGGCAAACTGATCGGCGATCTGCAACTCGTCTACAACAAGGCGCGGCAGGCGGCGATCACCAAAGAATTGGCGGAAATCGTCGGCGGCGCAGCCGCAGTCTGATCTCCACTACATACGAATCAAGGCAAGGGTACGCACATGGCAACCGGCAAGATTACGCAGATCATCGGCGCAGTCATCGACGTGGAATTTCCGCGCGAATCGATCCCGAAGGTCTACGAGGCGCTGAAGCTCAAAGACGTCGATCTCACGCTCGAGGTGCAGCAGCAGCTCGGTGACGGGGTCGTGCGCACCATCGCCATGGGCGCCTCCGAGGGCCTGAAGCGCGGCCTCGCCGTCGAATCCACCGGCGCGCCGATCTCGGTGCCCGTCGGTCGCGCGACGCTCGGTCGCATCATGGACGTGCTCGGCACGCCGCAGGACAACCGCGGTCCCGTCGCCTCCAAAGAACATTGGTCGATCCACCGTCCGGCGCCGTCGTACGACGAACAAGCCGGCGGTCGCGATCTGCTCGCCACGGGCATCAAGGTCATCGACCTGCTGGTGCCGTTCGCGAAGGGCGGCAAGGTCGGTCTGTTCGGCGGCGCCGGCGTGGGCAAGACCGTCAACATGCTCGAGCTCATCAACAACATCGCCAAGCAGTACAGCGGTCTGTCGGTGTTCGCGGGCGTCGGTGAACGCACGCGCGAAGGCAACGACTTCTATCACGAGATGGCCGAGTCGGGCGTCATCGACCTCGAGAAGCTCGAGAACTCGAAAGTGGCGATGGTGTACGGCCAGATGAACGAGCCGCCGGGCAACCGCCTGCGCGTCGCGTTGACCGGTCTCACGATGGCCGAATATTTCCGCGACGAAGTGCGTGAAGACGGCGGCAAGGGTCGCGACGTGCTGTTCTTCGTCGACAACATCTACCGTTACACGCTCGCCGGCACCGAAGTGTCGGCGCTGCTCGGTCGCATGCCGTCGGCGGTGGGTTACCAGCCGACGCTCGCCGAAGAAATGGGCGTGCTGCAGGAGCGCATCACCTCGACGAAGACGGGCTCGATCACCTCGATCCAGGCCGTGTACGTCCCGGCCGACGACTTGACCGATCCGTCGCCCGCCACGACCTTCGCGCACCTCGACGCCACCGTCGTGTTGTCGCGCCAGATCGCGGCGCTCGGCATTTATCCCGCGGTCGATCCGCTCGACTCCACCAGCCGTCAGCTCGATCCTTTGGTGGTCGGCGAAGAGCACTACACCGTCGCGCGTGGCGTGCAGCAGGTGCTGCAACGCTACAAAGAATTGCAGGACATCATCGCGATCCTCGGCATGGACGAGCTCTCGGAAGAGGACAAGCTCACCGTGTTCCGCGCGCGCAAGATCCAGCGCTTCCTGTCGCAGCCGTTCAACGTCGCCAAGGTGTTCACCGGTCAGGACGGCAAGATCGTCTCGCTGAAGGACACGATTCGCGGCTTCAAGGGCATCCTCGCCGGCGAATACGATTCGCTGCCCGAACAGGCGTTCTACATGGTCGGCTCGATCGAAGAAGCGGTCGAGAAGGCGAAGACGCTGAGCTGATCCATGGCCGAAAGCACCATCCATTGCGACATCGTCAGCGCGGAAGGAGAAATTTTCTCCGGCCCCGCGAAGATGGTGTTCGTGCCCGCCGCGCAGGGTGAACTCGGCATCGCGCCGCGTCACGCCCCGTTGCTCACCATGATCAAGGCCGGCGAAGTGCGGGTGCAAACCCCCGAAGGCGACGAACAGTTTTTCTACGTGGGTGGTGGTGCGCTCGAAGTGCAGCCGAAGCGCGTCACGGTGCTCGCCGACACGGCACTGCGCGCCAAAGACGTCGACGAAGCGGCGGCACTCGCGGCCAAGCAGCGTGCCGAAGAAATCCTCGCCGGCAAGATCGACAAACTCGAACAGGCCGAAGCGCTCGCCGAACTCGCGCGCGCGGCCGCACAACTGAAGCTGCTGCAAAAGCTGCGCAAGATCCGCGGCTGATCACCGCTCGATCTTCGGGAGGTTCCCTTTGAAGCTCTCGATCGTCATTCTGGCCGCCGGCCAGGGCAAACGGATGAAATCCGACTTGCCCAAAGTATTGCAACCGCTCGCCGGCAAGCCGCTGCTCGCGCACGTCATCGACACCGCTCGCACGCTTGCACCGACGTCGATGCACGTGGTCTACGGCCACGGCGGCGAACGCGTGCGCGCCACGCTCGCCGAAACGTTGGCCGCCGCCGCACCCGTGACGTCCTGGGCTTTGCAGGCCGAACAGTTGGGCACCGGCCACGCCGTACAACAAGCGTTGCCGGCGTTGGCAGACGACGAACTCGCGCTCGTGTTGTACGGCGACGTGCCGCTCGTCCGCGCGGAGACCTTGCGGCAGCTGATCGCGAGCGCGAGCGACCCTGCGCAGGGCGAGGCCATGGGGCTGCTCACCGTGATGCTCGACGATCCGACCGGCTACGGCCGCATCCTGCGCGATCCGCAAGGTCGCGTGCAGGCCATCGTCGAGCAAAAAGATGCCACCGACGCCGAACGTGCCATCCGCGAGGGCAACACCGGCGTGATGGCCGTGCCCGTGCGGCACTTGCGTCGCTGGCTCGGTCGCTTGCGCAACGCCAATGCGCAAGGGGAGTACTATCTCACCGACATCATCGCCATGGCGGTCGCCGACGGCGTGCGCGTGGCGCCGCTCGTCGCACCCACCGTGGCCGAGGTTCTCGGTATCAACGACAAACTGCAGCTGGCCGAAGTCGAAGCCGAACATCGTCGCTTGCGCGCGCGCGAGCTCATGCTCGCCGGCGTCACGCTCGTCGACCCCGCACGGCTCGACGTCCGTGGTGAACTGCTCGTCGGTCGCGACGTCGAGATCGACGTGAACGTCATTTTCGAAGGTCGCGTGACGCTCGGCGACCGGGTCCGCATCGGGCCGCATTGCATCATCCGCGACTGCACCATCGCCGCTGACGCCCGCATCAACGCCCATAGCGTCCTCGAAGAGTCGTCGGTCGGTGCCGGCGCGATCGTCGGTCCGTTCGCGCGTTTGCGTCCGGGCGCGAAGCTCGCCGCCGAGGTGCATATCGGCAATTTCGTCGAGATCAAAAATTCGGTGATGGGCGAGGGCGCCAAAGCCAATCACCTCGCCTACGTCGGTGATGCATCGGTCGGTGCGCGCGCGAACATCGGCGCCGGCACCATCGTCGCCAACTACGACGGTGCCAACAAACATCACACCGACATCGGCGCCGACGCGCACACCGGTTCGAACTCCGTGCTGGTCGCACCCGTGACGATCGGCGCCGGCGCGACCGTGGGCGCAGGCTCCACCATCACCAAAGACGTCGCGCCGGGTGCGCTCGCGGTCGCTCGCGGTCGGCAGGTCGCGATCGACGGCTGGAAACGGCCCACGAAAACCCCTAAAAAGTAACTTTCCCCAGCAGGACAACGCAGCATGTGTGGCATCGTCGGAGCCGTCGCCGAGCGGAACATCGTACCCATCCTCATGGAAGGGCTGCGCCGGCTCGAATACCGCGGTTACGACTCGGCCGGCGTCGCCGTGCTCGATGCGTCCGGACATCTGCAACGGCGTCGCACCGTCGGCAAGGTGCAAGCGCTGCAAGATGCGCTCGATGCTTCACCGGCGCAAGGAAGCATCGGCATCGCGCATACGCGCTGGGCGACGCACGGCGTGCCGTCCGAACGCAACGCGCATCCGCACATCTCGTCCGACGGACTCGCCATCGTCCACAACGGCATCATCGAAAACCACGAAGAACTGCGAGCCGAATTGCAACGCGCGGGCTACCTGTTCACCTCCGAAACCGACACCGAAGTGATCGCGCATCGCATCCATATGCATCAGCAGACGCAGGGTGATCTGTTCAAGGCCGTGCGCGCCACCGTCGCCGAACTCGAAGGCGCCTATGCGCTCGCCGTGGTGAGCGAGTCCGATCGCGATCGCGTGATTCTCGCGCGCGAAGGTTGCCCCGTCGTCATCGGCCTCGGCGTCGAAGAAAACTTCGTCGCATCCGATGTCGCGGCGCTGCTGCCCGTGACGCGTCGCTTCATGTTTCTGGAAGAGGGCGACGTCGCCGAAGTGCGCCGCACCTCGATCAAGGTGCTCGATCGCGAAGGCCAGCTCGTCACGCGCCTCGTGCGCGAGAGCGAGTTGTCGGCCGATGCCGCCGAGAAGGGGCAATACCGCCACTTCATGCTCAAGGAAATCCACGAGCAGCCGCGCGCCATCGCCGACACGCTGCAAGAGCGCGTCGCGAACGGCCGCTTGCTCGAAGCCGCGTTCGGCCCCGCGGCCACGGCCGTGTTCAAAAAGACCGAGCACGTGCACATCGTCGCCTGCGGCACGAGTTTCCACGCCGGTTCCGTCGCCCGCTATTACATCGAGCAGATCTGCAAGATTCCCTGCAGCGTCGAGATCGCGAGCGAATACCGCTATCGCAACCCCGTCGTGCCGCGCAATTCCTTGTTCGTCACCATCTCGCAATCGGGCGAGACGGCCGACACGCTCGCGGCGCTGCGGCTTGCCAAACAGGCGGGGTATCTCTCGTCGCTCGCCATCTGCAACGTGCCCGAGAGCTCGCTGGTGCGCGAGAGCGAACTCGTGATGCTCACGCGGGCCGGCCCCGAGATCGGCGTCGCCTCGACCAAAGCGTTCACCACCCAGCTCGCCGCGCTGACGATGCTCGTGATCGCGCTCGCCAAGCACCACGGTGCCGATGCCGAACGCGAGCGCACGCTCGTCGAACGCCTGGTCGAATTGCCGGGGCTCATGGAAAAGACGCTGACGCTCGACCCCGTGATCCAGAAGCTCGCGCTGCGCTTCGCCGACAAAAACCACGCGCTCTTTCTCGGCCGCGGCGCGATGCATTGCATCGCCATGGAAGGGGCACTCAAGCTCAAAGAAATTTCCTACATCCACGCCGAAGCCTATGCGGCGGGCGAACTCAAGCACGGCCCGCTCGCGCTGGTCGATGCCGACATGCCGGTGATCACCGTCGCGCCGAACAACGACCTGCTCGAAAAACTGAAGTCGAATTTGATGGAAGTGCGTGCCCGCGGCGGCGAGCTGTTCGTGTTCGCCGACCCCGAATCGGGCATCGAGCCTTCGGAAGGCGTCACCGTCATCCACATGCCGAAGCACGTGAGCCATCTGCAGGCACCGGCGATCTACACCATCCCGCTGCAGCTGCTGTCGTATCACGTCGCGAT
>JAFMJH010000071.1 GCA_017853555.1 Steroidobacteraceae bacterium | reverse complement strand
GTCGCATGCGTATCTGCGATCGAAATTATCGGTCCAGATACTCCGAGCCTAAGCTGCCGCCAATCTGGTCGATTGCGGAAGTATTGACCTTTGGTCAATTGTCGCTGTGGATCCAATACTTGCGGCATGGTTTGGACCGTGCGGAAATCGCTGCGGCGTATGGTATCGACGAGCAGGTGCTGGTCTCGGTGATTCGGCATTTGAGCTATGTTCGCAACGTTTGCGCTCATCACAGTCGGTTATGGAATCGCGAAATGACCGTTGCGATGAAACTGCCCTTGAACCCTCGCTGGCTGCATCAAGAGTTCAATCGGTCGGCGGGAAACCGGTTGTACAACACCTTGGTGGTGCTGGCGTATCTGCTTGATACGATCAGCCCCGCGTCGGAATGGCGGCGCAGTGCGCTGGAATTGATGGACAAGTTTCCGAGTGTCGACGTCGTGGCGATGGGGTTTCCAGCCGACTGGCGGAAATCCCGATACTGGAAGCACTAGCAGTCCAGGCGTGACATTTTGGATTGGTGGGCGGTACTGGGATTGAACCAGTGACCCCTGCCGTGTGAAAGCAGTGCTCTACCGCTGAGCTAACCGCCCGCCCGTGGGAGGCGCGATTCTACGGGTCCGGCCCGCCATAGGCAACGCAGGGCGGTGGTACCATTCGCCACCCTCGAAAACGCCCCAGGAACCTCCGTAATGGCCGTCGTCACCCGTTTCGCCCCGAGCCCCACTGGCCTGTTGCACATCGGCGGGGTCCGCACGGCGCTCTTCAGTTGGCTCTATGCGCGGCGGCACGGGGGCAAGTTCATCCTGCGCGTCGAGGACACGGACCGCGAGCGCTCGACGGACGAGGCGGTGCGGGTGATTCTGGAGGGGATGCAGTGGCTCGGCCTGGATGCCGACGAGGGCCCGTACTACCAGACCCGACGCTTCGATCGCTATCGCGAGGTGCTCGCGCAGTGGCTCGCCGAAGGCAAGGCCTATCGCTGCTATTGCACCAAAGAAGAACTCGAACAACTGCGCGCCGAGCAGATGGCCCGCAAAGAAAAACCGCGCTATGACGGCCGTTGGCGTGATCGCACGGATACGCGCCCGGGCGTCGAGCCCGTGATCCGCTTCAAGAACCCGCTCGAGGGTGAGGTGGTGGTCGAGGACAGCGTGCACGGCCGCGTGGTCTTCAAGAACTCGGAGCTCGACGATCTCGTCATCGCGCGCGGCGACGGTACGCCGACCTACAACTTTTGCGTGGTGGTGGACGACGCCGACATGGGCGTCACGCACGTGATCCGCGGTGACGATCATCTGAACAACACGCCGCGACAGATGAACATGCTCGCGGCGCTCGGCGCGCAGGTTCCGCGTTATGCGCACGTGCCGATGATCCTGGGGCCGGATGGCGCCAAGCTCTCGAAGCGGCACGGCGCGGTGAGCGTTTTGCAGTACGAGGAAGACGGGTATCTGCCCGATGCGCTGCTCAATTATCTGGTGCGGCTCGGCTGGTCGCACGGCGATCAGGAGATTTTCACGCGCGCGGAGATGATCGCGGCGTTCGACATCGCGGACGTCAACAAAGCCGCCTCGGCGTTCAATCCGGAAAAGCTCTTGTGGCTCAACCAGCAGCACATGATGAAGGCAGAGCCTGCGTCCGTGGTGCGTTATCTGAAGCCGCATCTGGCGCGACTCGGCATCGAGTGTGCGGACGACGCTTTGCTCGCGAAGATCGTGGTCGCGCAACGCGAGCGCGTGAAGACGCTCAAAGAAATGGCGCAGAACAGTCGCTATTTCTTCGGCGAGGGTGTCGAGCTCGATCCGAAGGCGGCGGCGAAGCATCTGACGCCCGAGGCACTCGCGTTGCTCGGGCAACTGCGCGCGTCGCTCGCGGGTCTTGGCGAGTGGACGGCAGCTGCGGTCCACGCGGCGCTCGAGGCCCTGGCGGCGACCCATTCGGTTGGGTTGGGGAAGGTTGCGCAGCCGCTGCGCGTCGCGGTCACGGGCAACACGATTTCCCCGCCGATCGACCAGACGCTCGAGCTGATCGGGCGGGTCCGCGTGCTCGCCCGGCTCGATGCGGCGCTCGCCGCGGCGCCCTGACCGCGTTTTCTTGACTTTGCAGGGGGGGTTGCGTACCTTGCGGCCCCTCTCGTGGGGCTATAGCTCAGCTGGGAGAGCGCTTGCATGGCATGCAAGAGGTCGACGGTTCGATCCCGTCTAGCTCCACCATATTTGGGGTTTCGGCGTCCCCATCGTCTAGAGGCCTAGGACATTGCCCTTTCACGGCAGTAACAGGGGTTCGAATCCCCTTGGGGACGCCAACTCTCACCCCCACGGGTGAGCACGCAGTTTCTTCTCCCACCCGATCGCGCTGCGCACGATCTGATCGATGTCGTCTTTCTGCGGCTGCCAGCCGAGCTCGGCGCGGATGCGTGCGGCTTCGGCCACCAGCACCGGCGGGTCGCCTGCGCGGCGCGGGCCGGTCTGGATCACGAGCGGACGGTCGGACGCGCGCTGCACGGCGTCGAGCACGGCCCGCACGCTGTAGCCGTGGCCATAACCGACGTTCAGGGTGGTCGAGGCTTTGCCGGCGCGCAGGTGATCGAGGGCATTGAGGTGCGCGCGGGCGAGATCTTCGACGTGCAGGTAATCGCGGATCGCGGTGCCGTCGGGCGTGTCGTAGTCGGTGCCGAACATGGCGATGTGCGGCCGACGGCCGGAGACGTGTTCTGCAGCGACGTGCACGAGGTGGAAGCTCGCCTTCAGGGCCTGGCCGATGCGCAGCTGCGAGTCGGCTCCGGCGACATTGAAGTAGCGCAGCGC
>JAFMJH010000070.1 GCA_017853555.1 Steroidobacteraceae bacterium | reverse complement strand
CACTTCGCTGGCGTTGGCGCCGAGTCGAAAGTTCCGCGCCGTTGCGTTCGTCGACGACAAAGTATCTTTGCAGGGCACGCGCATCGGCGGCATGAAAGTCTATGCGCCGTCCGAGTTGCAGAACCTCTTGAAGCGGCATCCGGGTGCCAGCGTGTTGCTTGCGCTGTCGGCCGCGTCGCGCGCGCGTCGTCAAGAAGTGCTGAATTCTTTGGCGCCGCTCGGCGTGCACGTGCGTTCGCTGCCGAACCTGTCGGAAGTGCTGGCGGGCCGCGCGCGCGTCGACGACATACGCGAACTCGACACCTCGGACTTGCTCGGTCGCGTCCCGGTTGCCCCGGTGACCTCGCTGTTTCAGGCCTGCGTGCATGACAAGTCGGTGCTCGTGACGGGCGCCGGCGGCTCGATCGGCTCTGAAATTTGCCGCCAAGTTCTGAACAACGGACCGAAGCGTCTCGTGCTCTTCGAGTTGTCGGAACTTGCGCTCTACAACCTCGAGCGTGAGCTGCGCGAGAAATGCGAGGTCGAGGGCATCAAGGTCGAGCTCGTGCCTTTGCTCGGCAACGTGCAGCACCGGGGTCGTTTGCGGGCAGCGTTGCAGGCCTATGGCGTGCAGACGGTGTATCACGCGGCGGCGTACAAGCACGTGCCCATCGTCGAAAACAACGTCGTCGAAGGCATCGAAAACAACGTGCTCGGCACGTGGGCGGCGGCCGAGGTCGCGCTCGAAGAGGGCGTCGAGCTCTTCATGCTCGTTTCGACCGACAAGGCGGTGAACCCGACCAACGTCATGGGTGCGACCAAACGCGCTGCCGAGATGGTGCTGCAAGGTTTGCAGCAGCGCAGCACCAAGACGCGATTCGCGATGGTGCGTTTCGGCAACGTGCTCGCTTCATCGGGCTCGGTCGTACCGCTCTTCCAGGAGCAAATCCGGCGCGGCGGGCCCGTCACGGTCACGCACCCCGACGTCATTCGATATTTCATGACCATTCGTGAAGCGGCGCAGCTCGTTATTCAGGCTAGTGCGATGGCGCAGGGCGGCGACGTCTTCGTGCTCGACATGGGGCAGCCGGTGCGCATCGTCGAGCTCGCGCGTCGCATGATCGGTTTGATGGGTCATACGGTCCGTGATGCAGCCAACCCGAATGGCGATATCGAAATCCAGTTCATGGGCCTGCGTCCGGCCGAGAAACTCTACGAAGAGCTGTTGATCGGCAAAAACGTCTCGGGTACGCAGCACCCCATGATCATGCGCGCGATCGAGCACATGTTGCCGTGGACCACGGTGCAGCCCGTGCTGAATCGTATGGTGGAAGCGGTACGCGACGGCGATACCAGCCGGGCGCTGCAGTTGGTGCAGGGTCTCGTGGTCGAATACCGACCGAATCTCGCCGTCCACGATCTGTTGTGGAACGCGATCGCGGCCAATCGCTCGAGCGACGGCAAAGTCAAAGCCTTGCCGGCTCGCAAATCCAAGCGCGCAGGCGACGCTCCGACGTAAACTGACGCCACCATGCGCGTCACCATCTTCGGATCCGGCTACGTCGGTCTCGTCACCGGCGCGTGCTTTGCTGAGGTCGGCAACGACGTGCTCTGCGTCGACGTCGACGCCTCCAAGATCGAAAAACTGCAGCGCGGAATCGTGCCCATACACGAGCCGGGTCTCGATGCCATGATCGCGCGCAACGCGGCGGCCGGGCGTCTGCGATTCACGACCGATGCCCAAGCGGGTGTGCAGCACGGGCTCTTCCAGTTGATTGCAGTCGGCACGCCGCCCGACGAAGACGGTTCGGCCGATTTGCGTCACGTGCTCGCGGTCGCGCGCACGATCGGCGAGCACATCGACGGCTATCGCATCGTCATCGACAAATCCACCGTCCCCGTCGGCACCGCCGACAAGGTGCGCGCAGCCTTGAATGCTGCGCTCGCGCAGCGTGGCAAGTTGGTCGATTTCGATGTCGTCTCGAACCCCGAGTTTTTGAAAGAGGGCGCGGCGATCGCCGATTTTCTGAAGCCCGATCGCGTGGTCATCGGCTCGGATTCGGCGCGTGCGATTCAGGAAATGCGCGCACTCTACGAGCCGTTCACGCGCAGTCACGAGCGCATGATCGTGATGGACGTGCGTTCGGCCGAACTGACCAAGTACGCGGCGAACGCGATGCTTGCGACCAAGATTTCGTTCATCAACGAACTGGCCGGCATCGCCGAACAGGTCGGTGCGGACATCGAAAAAGTTCGCCTCGGGATCGGTTCGGATTCGCGCATCGGCTATTCGTTCATCTACCCGGGCGCGGGCTACGGCGGGTCTTGCTTCCCGAAAGACGTACAGGCCTTGCAGCGCACGGCAGGGCAGGCGGGCGCACGGGTCGCGTTGCTCGAGGCCGTCGAGGCGGTCAACGCGCTGCAAAAGCGAAAGTTATTCGAGCGCATCAGCCGCCATTTCGGTGGCGAGTTGAAGGGACGCACCTTCGCCCTTTGGGGTCTGGCGTTCAAACCCAACACCGACGACATGCGCGAGGCACCGAGTCGGGTGTTGATGGAGGCGCTCTGGGCGGCCGGAGCTCGGGTGCGCGCCTATGATCCGGTGGCCATGGACGAAGCACGGCGGCTATACCCTGCCGAAACCGCCGTAAACGGCGCAGGCGGCGAGCCGCTGCTGCGGTTGTGCGCCAAGCCCAACCTGGCCTTGGAGGGCGCTGAGGCGCTCGTGATCGCCACCGAGTGGCAAGAATTCCGCAGCCCCGATTTTGAGCTTATCCGCACGAGGCTCGCGCAGGCCGTGATCTTCGACGGACGCAACCTGTACGATCCGCAGATGCTGCAACGTCACGGTTT
>JAFMJH010000041.1 GCA_017853555.1 Steroidobacteraceae bacterium | reverse complement strand
CAGAGTGGTCATGCAGCGGCCTGCAAAGCCGTCTACGCCGGTTCGATTCCGACCCCAGCCTCCATCTCTTCCGCAGATCTTGCGCCCGCTAGGCGACGTCGAAGTTCGCGCGCGGCGTTGACGTGTCCAGCGTCACGCGGGCGTACGGGGCGCGCAACTCGATGCTGACCGTGTGTCGTTGGTCGGCGAACAAATCCTGCAGCAGTTTCGATTCGACCGCGAAGCGACCGCCACGCTCGGGTGCCGGCATTTCCTGATAGAGCACGAGACCGTCACCCTCGAGTTCGCCGCCGACGGCGACGGGGGCAAGAGGGCGACCGGCTGCATCGAACCAGCGTACGCGACGCTCGAGTTCCAGCATGCAGCGTGCGATCGCCGCGGGCGTCGACAGTTCGACTTCGCGTCCGCCCGACAATTGATACAGGGCCAATTGCGCATCGTGCTGGTGCAGGGTGTGCACGAACTCCCAACGCGCCGTACGCGGGTTGCGTGACAGGCGCGTCAGGATCACGTGGGCGCGATGCGCGACGGCCTGACCCGCGCCGCCGAGGACGACGAGTCCCGCCGCGCCCGCGGCGGCGAGCAACGCGCGCCGCGAGACGGGGCGGGGATGGGTCATTGCGCGGGCTTCAGGGGCATCGCTTTGTCTTCGGCCTTGGGCGCGTCCTTGGCGGCTTTGAGTTCCGCGAGTTGGTTGAGCATCAAATTGCGGTCGCGGTCTTTGGCCTTGAAGAGTTCGATGCGGCTTTGCACCACGCGGCGCGGCGACACGTTGTTGGCCGTGTCGGCGTCCGCGATGATGTGCCGGCGATCGAGTTCGACGCTGACGAGGCGCTTCTTGCGGATGAAGAGCTTGCTGATCTGCTCGGCGTTGTAGCGCCAGACCTCCGCCGGCACCATCATCTCCTCGACGCTGCCGTCGGCGTAGGTGAGCGTGAGCGGCAAGGGCGTCACGAGACCGCCGACGTTGCGGAAATCGACGAAGTAGACGAACTCGCCCGCTTTGACGGCGCGATCCAGCGTCTCGGTCTCCCAGGGCTTCAGTCCTTCGCGGAACTCGCGATATTCATTGCGATCCTTGTTGGTGACCGTGAATTCGTCGTTCTCGTCGTAGAAATCTTTGACTTCCGGGTTGCGCTCGATGCGCGTGACGAGACCCGCGTCGCGGTTGCGCTCGGCGGAGATCACCGGCGGACGGTCCGCCGCGGTCTTGGTGCGCTTGAGCGGGAATTCCTTGTCGGGGTCCTGGCTCGAGATCTGATACTCGCGGATCGAGTCGACCGACACGTCGACGTGATCCGTGCCGTAGAACCAACCGCGCCAGAACCAGTCGAGATCGACGCCGGAGGCATCTTCCATGGTGCGGAAGAAGTCGGCGGGCGTCGGACGTTTGAATTTCCAGCGATTCGAATATTCGCGGAACGCATGGTCGAACAACTCGCGCCCCATGACCGCCTCGCGCAGCACGGCGAGCGCCGCGGTCGGTTTGTTGTAGGCGTTGGGACCGAACTGCACGATGGATTCGGAGTTGGTCATGATCGGCACCTGATCGGCCGAGCGCATGTAGTCGGTGATCGCCTCGGCGATGTTGGTCTTGTCACCGAAGGCCGGGTACTTCGTGTCCCATTCGACCTCGGCGACGTATTCGAGGAAGGTGTTGAGCCCTTCGTCCATCCACGTCCATTGGCGCTCGTCGGAGTTCACGATCATCGGGAAATAGTTGTGACCCACTTCGTGGATGATCACGCCGATGAGGCCGTACTTGGTGCTGCGTGAATAGGTGATCTTGCCGGTCTTCTCGTCCGGTGTCGGACGATAGCCGTTGAACGAGATCATCGGATATTCCATGCCGCCGCGTTCCCAGGCGTTCACGGATATCGCGTTCGGGTACGGATACGGGAAAGAGAGTCGCGAGTAGGACTCGAGCGTGTGCACGACCGAATAGGTCGACCAACGCGACCAGATCGGTTCGGCTTCGTTCGGGTAGAGCGACTGCGCGAGCACGAAGGGGCGTGCCGGGTCGTTCTGCTTGTAGCCCATCGCATCCCAAATGTATTTGCGCGAGCTCGCCCAGGCGAAGTCGCGCACGTTTTCGGCTTTGTAGCGCCAGCTGCGACGCTGGGTGGTCGACTTCTTCTCGTTGGCAAGCGCTTCGGCGGGGGTGATGATGAACACCGGCTTCTTGGCACTCGCGGCTTCTTTGAGGCGTGCGCGCTGCGTCGCGGTGAGGACTGCATCGGGATTCTGCAGTACGCCGGTCGAGGTGACGACGTGATCAGCGGGCACGTCGATCTCGACGTCGTAGTCGCCGAATTCGAGCGTGAACTCGCCGCGGCCGAGGAATTGTTTGTGCTGCCAGCCGGTGTAGTCGGTGTAGGCCGCGAGGCGCGGGAACCACTGCGCCATGAAGTATTGATAGGTGTCGCTCTTGGCGAAGCGTTCATAGCCGCTGCGCGCGCCGACGGCCGCTTCCTCGACTATGTTGAAGGCGAACTCTACGGTGAACTCGACGCTCTGACCCGGGCGCAGCGGTTGCGGCAGGTCGATGCGCATCATCGTGTCGTTGATGGTGTGCGCGAGCGCGCGACCACCGGAGGTGACCTTGCCGATCTCGTACCCGTATTCGCGGTCTTCGAACGACTGATGCCGGCGCATGGCATTGAAGGTGAGGCTGTCGCCGCTGCCGACGACGTCGCGGCGCGTGCCCGCGGTCGAGGCCGTTTCCGAGCGCCGCGCGATCGAATCATTTTTGAAGATGTTCTGATCGAGTTGCAGCCAGACGTAGCGCAGCACGTCGGGCGAGCGATTCATGTAGGTGATGGTCTCCACGCCGCTGATGCGACGACGTTGTTCGTCGAGCGACACTTTGATGCGATAGTCGGCGCGCTGCTGCCAATACTGCGGACCCGGTGCGCCGGAGGCCGAGCGGGTGAGGCCGGGCGTGGGCAGCAGGGTTTCGAGTTGCGCGAAACGCTTTTCGGATTCGCCCGGGTTGCCTTTGGCGTGGGCCGTGACGGCAAGGCACAGGGCGAGGGCGGAGAGGAGCCATCTTTGAGTGTTCATCCGCCGATTCTAACCATCCTAACCTAGCCTGCGGGATACTCCCTGGCATGAAAACGATATTGCGCTATCTGGGTTGGTCGGCGGTGGTGATCGTCGCGTTGGGTTTGGTCGCGTTCGTCTGGGCGTTCTGGCTGGGCGGCATCGCGATCTCCGACCGGACGATGTTGTGGCGGATGTTGCGCGAAGAGGGGGTGTCGGCGCCCAGCAGCGCGCAGGTGGCCGAGCGCCTCGTCGTCGAGCCCGGCTACGCGGTCGCCGTCTATGCGACCGATCTGCCGAGCGCGCGTTTGATGGTCGTGACGTCGACCGGTGACGTGCTGATCACCCAGCCGCGCGGCGGACTCGTCACGCTGCTGGCCGCTGATCGCGACGGCGATGGCGCGCCCGATGCGCGACGCGTGCTGCTCGCGGGCCTCGACCGGCCGAACGGCATAGATCTGCATGAAGGTTGGTTGTACATCGCCGAGGCGACGCGTGTGACGCGACGACGTTTCGATGCCGCGAGCGGCGTGCTCGACGCGGCGGCGCAGACGATCGTCGCGGGTCTGACCGCCGACGGCGCACATTGGCGCAAGACCGTACGCATCGGTCCGGACGGATTTTTGTATCTGGGGCAGGGTTCGACCTGCAACGTGTGCATCGAGGCGGATGCGCGGCGCGCGGCGATCATGCGCTTTGCGGTCGACGGCAGCGGCGGCGAAATCTTTGCAACGGGGCTGCGCAATCCGTACGGATTCGACTGGGCGCCTTGGGATGGCGCGTTGTACGCCAGCGAGAACGGCCGTGATCTTCTGGGTGACGATTTGCCGCCCGACGAACTCAATCGCATCGAGCGCGGCGGCTTCTACGGTTGGCCGTACGTGCACGGCGAAGGTCTGCGCGATCCGAAGTTCGGCACGAATGCAGAGGCCGCGTCCAGGATCGCGACGGCCCGTGCGCCGGCATTCGCCTTCCGTGCGCACAACGCGCCGCTCGGTCTGCGTTTTTTGCGTCACGCCTCGCATGCTGGTGTGCGGCGCGCGCTCGTCGCGCTGCATGGTTCGTGGAATCGCTCCGTGCCCGACGGTTACGCCGTCGTCGCGCTGGATTGGGGTAGCGATGGACGCATCACGCAGCGAAATTTTTTGAGCGGTTTCCGCAGCGCGCAAGGCTTGCTGGGCAGGCCGGTGGACGTGGCCGAAGGGCCCGACGGCACGCTCTACGTGTCGGACGATTATTCCGGCTCCGTCTATCGCATCCGACGCACGACTCCGACTGCGAGCAACTAGCCGCCGGCGCGGCGCAGCAAGCGTTCGCCGCGGCATCGTCCGTCGGCGTAACGTTGCCATGCCAGATCCGCCCAGTCGTCGCGCCGGTTGCGAAACGTGGCACGGAATATTTCGCAACGCGCATCGGTCGTGAGTCGCTCGGCCTGCATCGTCTGCAACAAGAGATCGCGCGAGACGCGTTCGTCCTGCATCCGCACTCCGCCGTCGCGCTCGGTGTCGAAGATCATCAAGCGCGGGCCGGGCGCGGCCGCGCTCGGCCACGGCTGCCAGCGCGGCAAATCGTCACGGCCACCCGTGCCGGGATCGCCGTTGCGCGCGAACTCCGCCCAATAGGCCATCATCCGATCGCTGAGGGCGAGTCGGCCCGCGGCGTTTTCCGCGTTGAACAGCAGATCGCTTTGCGGACCGACGTCGAAGTGTCCGAACACGAACGGAATTTCCATGGCGTGCGCGGCGCCGATCAGTCGCGAGATGTTCAGCAGGCCGTAGGCACGACCCTGTTCGTCCCAATCCCATCGATACGTGAACACGGGGGCGCGGTTGCGCACGGCGCCCGGTTTGCCCGCAATGGCCTCGGCGAGTGCATCGACGCCGTCCGCTTTCCACAACAGGGCGCGATAGCGTGCTTCGCGCTCGTACGCGTCGTCGTCGCGGATCGCGACGGGGAGGCCCGCGAACTGACGCGTGAGCTGCGGGTTGAAGGCCATGAATATTTTGGGTTCGTCGCGATTGGTACCGAGCACCAGGGGCACGTCGAGATGCGTGCCCGGGTCGGCGAGCAAGGTCGGTACGTCACCGTCACGGATCAACACGTCGTCCTGGATGACGGTCGGCAACCGATCTTCGTCGACGTTGGCCTTCGAGAACGCCGCGTAGACGGTCCACGGATCGAGCGCACGCAAGAAACCGCCGACGTCATCGTTCGTCATGCCGGCGAGCAGGCGTTCGGCGGTGGCTGCATCGGGCGCGCGTTTTTGGGCGACCAACAATTCAGTGATCGCCAAGCGCGCCGCTTGCTCGGCGACGTCGCGGCGTCCGAAGCCGAATCCCAGGCTCTGCACCACGGCGCGCTGCAAAAGTCCGCGTGCCTGCGGCGTGATCAGCAGCGCGAGCGTGTTGGTCGCGCCGGCGGACTCGCCGACGACCGTGACTTTGCCCGGATCGCCACCGAAGGCGGAGGCGTTCGCCTGCACCCAGCGCAAGGCGGCGAGCACGTCGAGGTTGCCGAAGTTGGCGGTCGGTTCGCCCGGGATCGCAAACCAGCCGAAGGGTCCCAACCGATAGTTGATCATCACGACGATGGCGCGTTGGCGCGCGGCGAGCGCGCTGCCATCGTAGAACGCCGCATGTCCGATCACGTTGCTGCCGCCGTGTACCCAGACGATCACCGGCAGTCGTTCGCTCGTCGCCTCCGCAGGGTTCAGGCGGGGCGCATAGACGTTCAGATACAGGCAGTCTTCGTTGCCTTGCTTCGAACCTTCGGCGCCCACGCCGCCGAGCGGCGAGCCGTATTGGATGCAGGGCGATCCGGCTTGCACCGCGCTGCGCACGCCATCCCAGCCGGCCGCGGGTTGAGGCGCGCGCCAGCGCAGCGCGCCGACCGGCGGTGCCGCGTAGGGAATCCCGAGCCAGCTGTGGCCACCGGATTCGTTCAAAAAGCCGACAAGTTCACCGCCTGCGGCGCGACGCGTGCTGTCGAGGGACGGTTTCGGCGGCGCACCCACAGGCCGGGGCTCGGCACAGGCCGACAACAAGGCCAGCAACAGCAGCAGGAGTGGGCGAATCAACATCATGGGCATGGGGCAATCCTTCGTCGCGACGATCCGGGGTCTACGCAGGGCGTTCGGGACATTTTGCACACCGTGTCGCTGAAACGAGTGGGGCGGCGCACATGATAACCTTCACAAATCGGTGTCGGCCCCGGTGGCGGAACTGGTAGACGCAACGGACTTAAAATCCGTTGGCCGTAAGGCCGTGCCGGTTCGATTCCGGCCCGGGGCACCACCCATCAGGTATGAATCAACTCGAATTAAATCTTATAAATACCTGATTCATAAAGATGAATACGCTTTCTTTGTCCAACTGGCATGTGTTTCGTGGCGAGCGCCAGGTGTTGCGCGGGGTCGGTTTCGACCTGCAGGGCGGCCGCTGCCTGCAAGTGTTGGGCGACAACGGTTCGGGCAAGACCACTTTGCTGCGCTCCATCGCCGGCCTCGTGCCGCGCGAGGCGGGCGAGTTGCGCTGGTGCGGCGCGGTGCCGGCCGACGAGGGGCAGTTTCACGCGGACCTTGGCTATCTCGGCCACGATCCACCATTGAAGGCCGACCTCGATGCGCGCGAGAACCTGGCGTTCGCGTTGCGCGTGCGGCGGCCGGTGGTCGCGGGCGAGATCGACGCGGCCCTCGCGCGCGTCGGTGCGCAGGCGTATGCCGATCGACCGGTGCGCACTTTGTCGGCCGGTCAGCGTCGCCGGATCGCCTTCGCGGCCTTGCTCTGTTTTCGCGTGCCGCTGTGGTTGCTCGATGAGCCGACGACCAACCTCGATGCGGCAGGTATCGCGTTGTTGAGGGAGTTGATGGACGAGTGCCTGGCGCGCGGGGGATTGGTGGTTACCGCGACGCATCAGGATCTCGGTCTTGATCCGCGTCGCCTTGATCGGCTTGCGCTGGCGGTGCTGCGATGACGCCGCAGCCGCGAACATCGGCGTTGGCGGCCGCATCCGCCGTGCTGCAGCGTGATCTCGTGCTCGCACTGCGCCGGCCATCCCAGTTGTTGCAACCGCTGGCGTTTTTCGTCGTGGTCACTTTGCTGTTCCCGCTCGGCTATACGCCGGAGCTCGCGAAGCTGCGCAGCATCGCCCCGGGCGTGCTCTGGGTCGGCGCCTTGCTCGCCTCGGTGCTCGCGCTCGACAGCCTGTTTCGCGATGATGCGGCCGACGGCACGCTCGAGCAGTTCGTGCTCGCCGGGCAGCCGCTCGCGGCCTTGCTGTTTGCCAAGACGGCCGCGCATTGGTTGCTGACGGGTCTGCCGCTCGCCCTGATGGCACCGGTCACCGGCATCGCTTTAGGTGTGCCGATCGAGGCGATGCCCGGCATACTTTGTGCCCTGTGCATCGGGACCGTGACCTTGAGCCTGATCGGTGCGATCGGGGCGGGTCTGACGCTCGGCGTGCGGCGCGGCGGCGTGTTGTCTTCGCTGCTGACGCTGCCGCTGTCGGTGCCGGTACTCGTGTTCGGCGCCCGTGCAACGGAACTCGCGATCACCGGCGGCAGTCCTTCCGGTGCGCTGTATCTGCTCGCGGCGCTGATGGTGCTGGGATTGACCTTGGCGCCGCTCGCCGCAGCGGCGGCCGTGCGGATCGGTTTGGAGTGAACGACGCGACATGGATTGGACTTGGTTTCACAAATTCGGGTCTCCGCCGCACGTCTATCGGCTCGCGGGAGTGCTGACGCCGTGGTTCGCGTGGCCCGCGGTGGCGGCGATCCTCGCGGGACTCTACGGTGGTCTCGTGCTCGCGCCGCCCGACTATCAGCAAGGCGACGGGTTTCGCATCATCTACGTGCATGCGCCGTCGGCGTGGTTGTCGGTGATGATCTACGCGACCATGGCTGCAGCCGCCTTCGTCGGTCTCGTGTGGCGCATGAAGGTCGCGCACGCGGTGGCGGCGAGTTGCGCCGGCATCGGCGCCTGGTTCACCGCGGTTTCTTTGGTCACCGGCATGCTGTGGGGCAAGCCGATGTGGGGCACGTATTGGGTTTGGGATCCGCGGCTCACCGCGCAACTGATCCTGCTGTTGCTGTTCTTCGGCTACATGGCATTGCGCGCCGGCATCGACGATCTCGGACGCGCCGATCGCGCGAGTGCGGTGCTCGCGGTCGTCGGGCTCGTCAACGTGCCCATCATTCGCTTCTCGGTCGATTGGTGGAACTCGATCCACCAAGCGCCTTCGGTCATGAAACTCGGTCGTCCGACCATGCCCATGGACATGCTGGTGCCGCTGTTGCTGATGCTGCTCGGCTTCACGCTGTATTTCGCCGCGGTGCTGATGGTGCGCTTGCGCGCCGAGGTGCTGCGCCGGGAGCGCAACGCGAGTTGGTTGAAAGAGGCGGTACTGTAGATGAGTGAATTTCTCGCCATGGGCGGCTATGCGCAATTTCTTTGGCCGGCGTATGCGCTGGCGCTGCTCGCGTTGGTGGTGAACGTCGTGGTGGCGCGGCGCGCCTTGCAGGCGGCGCGCGCCGAGGTTGCGCGGCGTCTCGCCATGCAGGACGGAGCCGGCGAATGACGCCGCGTCGCCGTCGACTCGTGCTGGTGCTCGGCATACTCGCCGGCGTGTCGATCGCCGGCGCTCTGATGCTGCGCTCGTTCAACGAGAACGTGATGTTTTTCTTCGATCCCAGCCAGGTCGCCAAGGGCGAGGCGCCGGTGGGCAAACGATTCCGGCTCGGCGGCATGGTGAAACCGGGCAGCGTGCAGCGCGCGCCGGGTTCGCTGTCGCTCGCCTTCGTCGTCACCGATTTCAAGCTCGACGTTCCAGTGCGCTACGAAGGCGTGGTGCCCGATCTGTTTCGCGAAAACCAAGGCGTCGTCGCGCACGGTACGCTGCGCGGTGACGGCGTGTTCGTGGCGGATGAAATACTCGCCAAGCACGACGAAAACTACATGCCGCCCGAAGTCGCGCGCGCCATCAAAGAAAAGCACGGCGGCGTAATGCCCGTCGATCCTTCGAAAGCCGCAAAGGAGCAAGCCGCGCGATGATTCCTGAACTCGGGCACTTCGCCCTGATCCTCGCGGCCTGGGTGGTCATCGCGCAATCCGCGTTCGGGCTCGCGGGTCCGGCGTTCGCGCGCGAGCGCTGGATCGCGGCGGTGCGCCCCGCGGTGTTCACGCAGTTCGCGCTGCAGACGGCGGCCTTGGCGGCGCTCATGTATGCCTTCGTCACGAACGATTTCTCGGTGCAGTACGTGGCGCAGAATTCGAACAGCGCCTTGCCGGTCGGCTATCGCATCGCCGCGGTGTGGGGCGCGCACGAAGGTTCGTTGGTGCTGTGGGGCTGGATACTCTCGTGCTGGACGCTGGCGGTGGCGCTGCGTTCACGCTCGCTGCCCGAGGCGTTCGCCGCTCGCACGCTCGGCGTGCTGGGTCTCGTGAGTCTGGGTTTCGTCACTTTCACGCTCGCGACCTCGAATCCCTTCCTGCGTCTGCAACCCGCGGCGCCCGACGGGCGCGATCTCAATCCTTTGCTGCAGGACCCCGCGCTCGCATCGCATCCGCCGATGCTCTACGCCGGTTACGTCGGCTTCGCGGTCGCCTTCGCCTTCGCCTGCGCGGCGATGATCGAAGGGCGACTCGATCAGACCTGGGCACGCTGGACGCGTCCGTGGACGACGATCGCCTGGGCATTTTTGTCGGTCGGCATCGCGCTCGGCAGTTGGTGGGCCTATTACGAACTCGGCTGGGGCGGCTACTGGTTCTGGGATCCGGTCGAGAACGCCTCGTTCATGCCCTGGCTCGTCGGCACGGCGCTGATCCATTCTTTGGCGGTAACGGAGAAGCGCGGGCTCTTCAAAAGTTGGACCTTGCTGCTCGCGATCCTCGCGTTCTCGTTGTCCTTGCTCGGCACCTTCCTCGTGCGCTCGGGCGTGCTCGTGTCGGTGCATTCTTTCGCCGCCGATCCGACGCGCGGCATTTTCATACTCACGTTCCTCGTGCTGGTGATCGGCGGTGCGCTCGCCTTGTACGCCTGGCGCGCGCCCTTGCTGCGCAGCGAGGCGGGGTTCGAGTTCACCTCGCGCGAATCGTTCCTGTTGTTCAACAACATCCTGCTGGTCGTCGCCGCCGCCGCCGTGTTCGCCGGCACGATGGCGCCGTTGATTTCCGACGCGCTCGGGCTCGGTACGTTGTCGGTCGGCAAGCAATATTTCGATCCGGTCTTCCTGCTGCCGACCTTGCCGCTCATCGCGCTCGCCGCGGTCGGGCTGCATTCGCAGTGGAAGCGCGGTCGCGTCGCCGCACGCCGTGGTGCCATTCTCACCACCGCCGCGATCGGTATCGCCTTGACGCTCGCGCTGATGCTCGGCGTCTGGGGTGGAGCGAAGTTGCTCACGCCGATCGGTTTCGCACTCGGTCTTTGGTTGATCGCCTCGTCGTTCGTCGATCCGATCGATCGTGTGCGACGCGGCATTCGCCTCACCCCCGCAATCGTCGGCATGGCGATCGCCCACGTCGGTCTCGGCGTGTTCGTGGTTTCGATCACGGCCGTCGAGTCGTACACCAGCGAGCGTGACCTTGCCTTGGCGATCGGCGAATCGGGTCGCGTCGGAGCCTTCGAATATCGTCTCGACGGCCTGCGCCGCGTCGAAGGTCCGAACTATGACGCGGTGCGCGGCACGGTGACGGTGCTCGAGGCCGGCAAGCCGGTAGTCACTCTTTACCCCGAGAAGCGCAACTACTTCGTGCAGCGCTCGGTCATGACCGAAGCGGACATCCACATGCAACTCTCGCGCGACGTGTTCGCGGCGCTCGGCGAGGATCTCGGCGGCGGTCGCTGGAGCGTGCGTGCGCAAGTTCGTCCGCTCATCAACTACGTCTGGCTCGCCGCGTTCCTGATGGCGCTCGGCGGCATCGTCGCGGCGAGTGATCGACGTTACCGTCGCGCCGAGGGCGAAGCGTGAATCGTTTCATCCTGCCCGCCGGGGTGTTCGTGTTGCTCGTCGCGGTGCTCGCGGTGGGCATTCAGCGTGCACCCAACAAAACCGTGATTCCTTCGGCGCTGATCGGCAAGCCCGCGCCGCAATACCTGTTGCCGGTGATCGCGTCGAGCTCGCCGCTGCAGGCTGTGCAGTTCGATTCGCGCTCGCTCGCCGGGCGTTGGCACGTCGTGAACGTCTGGGGAACCTGGTGCCCGGAGTGTCGGGTCGAGCACCCCGTGTTGCTCGACATGGCGCGTGAGGCGGCGCTGCCGATCATCGGGCTCGACTGGAAAGACGACGATATGGCGGCGCGCCGATGGCTCGAATCGCTCGGCGATCCCTATGACGTGGTGGTCGCCGATCGCGAAGGGCGCACCGCCATCGATTTCGGCGTCTACGGCGCACCCGAGACATTTTTGATCGACGACCGCGGCGTCGTGGTCCACAAGCACGTGGGCGCGATGACGCCGGCGGTGTGGCAACGCGATTTTTTGGCGCGTTTGCCCGCACGTGCGGCAACGACGGGGGGTTCGCCATGAGCTTGCGCATCGTCGCCGTGCTGCTGATCGGCGCGTGGCTCGCCATCGCAAGTCATACCGCGGGTGCGATCGATCCGGTCGAGATGACGGATCCGGCACTGCAGACGCGTTATCGCGCGCTCACTCACGAGTTGCGTTGCATGCAGTGCCAGAACCAGTCCATCGCCGATTCGCCCGTGGGTCTCGCCGGCGACTTGCGGCGCGAAGTGCGCGAATTGCTCGAGGCCGGCAAGACCGACCAGCAGGTGCGCGATTACATGCGCGATCGCTACGGTGATTTCATTTTGTTCCGGCCCCGCTTCGCGGCGAACACCTTGTGGTTGTGGGCCGCACCCGTAGTGCTGCTCTTGCTAGGTTTGTACGCCGCTTGGCGCGTGGTGCGAAAGCGCGGTGCGCTGGTCGCGACGGACTCTTTTGACGACGAGGCGACCCGATCGTGATGACGTTCATTTTCATTGCCGCGACGGCGGCGACCATCGCGACCGCCGTGGTCGCGTGGCCGTTGTTGCGTGCGGCAGCCGCACCGCGCAGCGTGGTTGCGGCGGGCGTCGCTGCGTTGGCCATCATCGCCGGCAGCGCCGCCTTGTATGCGCATTGGAGTACTTGGGACTTCAGCGAGCCGCAGGCGGCCGAAACGCCGGCGCAGATGGTCGCCAAACTCGCCAAGCGTCTCGAAGGCGAACCGAACGACGTGCCCGGGTGGTTGATGCTGGGGCGCTCGTATGTGGCGCTCGGTCAGTTCGGGCTCGCCGAGCGCGCCTATCAGCGTGCCGATCGACTTGAAGGCGGACGCAACGCCGAGGCCCTGGCGGGCTTGGCCGAAACCCTGGTGCTCGAGGCCGATGGTGCGATCGACGAGCGTTCCGGTCGATTGTTCGAGCAGGCGCTGGCGCTGTCGCCCGATTCCGAAAAAGCCTTGTTCTACGGCGCGATCGTCGCGCAACGTCGCGGTGACAACGCGGTCGCGGCCGCGCGCTTCGAAAAACTTCTGAGTTTTGATCCGCCGGCCGATGTTCGGCCGATCATCGAGCGTCAGATCGCGCAGTTGAAGGCCGCGCCGGCGAAAGCGCCGCCAGCGACTGCCGCGCCTGCGGCAGCCACGGGCGACGCGACGCCTTCGGTGCGCGTCGCCGT
>JAFMJH010000001.1 GCA_017853555.1 Steroidobacteraceae bacterium | reverse complement strand
TGTACACCTCGGGGTGACCGAAGAACCAGAAGATGTGCTGGAACATCACCGGATCACCACCGCCCGATGCGGTGAAGAACGTGGTGCCGAAGAAATGGTCGGTGAGCAGCATCGTCACCGCGCCGGCGAGCACCGGCATCACCGCGATGAGCAGATACGCGGTGATCAGCCAGGTCCAGCAGAACAGCGGCATCTGCAACAGACCCATGCCCGGTGCGCGCATGTTGAGGATGGTGACGACGACGTTGATGGCGCCGAGGATCGACGAGATACCCATGAGGTGGATCGCGAAGATCGTCAGCGGGAAGCTGTCGCCGGCTTGCAGCGACAAGGGCGGATACAGCGTCCAGCCGCCCGCCGGCGCACCGCCCGGCACGAACAGCGTCAGCAGCAGCAGCGTGAAGGCGAACGGCAACAACCAGAAGCTGAAATTGTTGAGTCGCGGCAGCGCCATGTCCGGTGCACCGACTTGCATCGGGATCATCCAGTTCGCGAGCCCCGTCCACGCCGGCATCACGCCGCCGAAGATCATGAGCAGCGCATGCATGGTGGTCATGGAATTGAAGAAGCCGGGGTCGACGAATTGCAGACCCGGCTGGAACAACTCGGCGCGAATGACGAGCGCCATCGCCCCGCCGATGAAGAACATGATGCAGGCGAACACGAGATACATCGTGCCGATGTCCTTGTGGTTGGTCGCGTACAACCAGCGCTTCAAGCCGTGCGGCATGTGGTCGTGATCGTGGGCGTGTTCGGCGTGTGCGGTATTGGCCATGTCTGTATCGCTCTCGTTGAATTCTTTGGATCAGCCGCGCGGCGCAGTGCCGTTGGCGACGCTGGCGACGGTCGGTGCGGCTGCGCCTTCGGCAGCCGGCGCGGTCGACGCTTTCTGGGCGGCGATGAAGGCTTTGTATTCGGCCTTGCTCACCACTTTCACGACCACCGGCATGAAGCCGTGGTCACGACCGCAGAGCTCGACGCATTGGCCGCGGTAGGTGCCGGTTTGACCGGCTTTGACCTTGAACCACAGCTCGTTGACCATGCCCGGCAGCGCGTCTTTTTTGAGGCCGAACGCCGGCACCCACCAGGCGTGGATCACGTCCTGCGACGTGAGCAGCAGGCGGATCTTGGTGTCTTCCGGGACGACCAGCGGCTTGTCGACTTCGAGCAGATAATTTTCGACGCTGCGCGGATCCTTGCCCGATTGCAGCTGGCGCGCTTCGTTGCTGGCGCGATCGAGCACCGAAAAGAAGCTCACTTTTTCGTCGAGATAATCGTACTGCCAGCGCCACTGGTAGCCGGTGACCTTGATGGTCAGTTCGCTGTTGCTGGTGTCTTCGATCGCGATCAGCGTGCGCGCGGCCGGTATCACCATCAGCACGAGGATCACCACCGGAATCACCGTCCAGATGATCTCGGCCTTGGTGCTGTGCGTCATGCTGGTGTCGGGCTGCGCGCCATTCGATTTGCGGAACGCGACCAGCGACCAGATCATCCAGCCGAACACGAACACGCCGATGGCGACGCACCACCAGAACACCGCCATGTGCAGCGAATAGATCTCGGCCGAGATTTCGGTGACGCCGCGCGTCATGTTGAGATCACCGTACGCGGCGTTCGCGATCAGCGGAGCGGTGAGGCCGAGCGCGAGCGCGGCGAAACTGCGGAGCGTGTTGCGGATTTGTCTGGACATCATTTGCACTCGGACCTGTTGATCAAAAAAACCAGACCGTCGCGACTATTGCGGTTGCGCGGCGGCCGACGTTCGTACTCCGGGGTGGTCGATCAGACGACACTCCCCGGACTCGGCAGCGGAGGAGATTCGTCCATACGGCCGATCAAGCGCCGCAAACGCTCGGCGAGACCCAGACGCTCCTGCTCGTTGAGGAAGTGCCCGATCTCGTGCCGGCGACCGTGCGACTCGATCAAGAGTCGACTCGGCTGCAGCGTTGAACCCCCGGTGCGAATTCTAACTTGCGCCCAGTGTCGCTGGAACACGACGCATCGGCTGCGCAGCGCGTCCGAGTCTTCGATTTGCACGACGTCCGCGGAGATGAGAATGATTTGCCGTTGGTGACGGCGCGCGAGACTGAGTTTGAGCGCCACGCCGAGCAGCAACATTTCGAGACCGGCGAACGGCAGCACCGGCCAGAAACCTTGCAGAGTCAGCAGCCCCGCGATGCCGAACGAGGCGACGCAGCAACTGCCGAAGAACCAGCGCGCACCGCGCGGGCTCAAGGAGCAATTGGGGGCGAGTTCGATGCGGGTGGCCGATTCGGTCATGGGCGCTCCGGATGCGGACGCCCATGATAGGCGTTGGTACGAATTCCCTGCAGACTCAGCCAGTTACGGGCTTGGGCAAGTGATTCAGGCTGGCCGCCAAGCGGTCGAGACCAGCCTCGGCGAGCGCCATGAGTCGGGTCTCGTCGGCGCCGTACGGGATCTGCATCAACGGCGGGGTAGCGAGCCGCTCGGTGAGCGTGGCGACGTTGGCCTGCTGGCGCTCCATCGCCGGATCGATGTGGTTCGCGACCCAGCCGACGAGCGAGGCGCCGCAAGCCCGAATGGACTCCGCGCTCAACAGGGCATGGTTGAGACAACCGAGCCGCAGACCCACCACAAGCAGAACCGGCCGTTGCAGCGCAACCGCGAGGTCCGCGAAGTCCGATCCGGCCCCGAGCGGCACCCGCCAACCGCCTGCACCTTCGACCACCAGCCAGTCGCTTTCCCGGGCGACCCCTTCGGCAAGCGCCACGATACGCGCCAGGTCGACCGTCGCCGCGGCTTCGGCGGCGGCGATGTGCGGCGCGATCGCGGGCTCGAAGCAGTATGGATTGATCACCGCATACTGCCGCGCGTCGAGCGTCGCGAGGTCATGCCCTGCGGCCTTCGCCAGCGCGAGCGCATCGTCGTTGCGCAAACCGAATGCGCCGCGTTGCGCACCGGAGGCGACCGGCTTCATCACGCCGACGCGTCGACCGCGCCGCCGCGCCGCCGAAACCAGCGCGACCGCCACCGTCGTCTTGCCCGCGCCCGTATCCGTACCGGTGATGAACAGTCCTGGTTTCACGATGCCCCTCGCTGCCGACGACGACCTATTTCTTTGAAGGGCACCACGCTCTCGGATGCCGCGCCGGGCAGACTCGATGCCCGCCGATCGGCGAAGCAACTCGCGTGGATCACTTCCCAGGTCACCGGCAACGATCCGTCGGCGTCGCGAAACGACTCGTAGGCCGCTTCGAGCGCACGCCAGCGCGCTTTGCCGAACAGGCCGCGTGCGCGGTCGTCCGCCGCGTTGCCTGCGCCGATTTCTTTGATCGAGCGCATCACGGCGCGCAGATCGGCGTGTCGCTCGCGATGCCGATCGACGTCGAGCACCGGCTCCTCGAAGCCCGCTCGCGTGAGCGCGGCGCCGAGATCGAGCATGTCCACGAAATCGTGCACATGCGGGCGTTCGTCGATGCGCGCGAATGCGGCGCGCAACTCCTGCAGCGTCGTCGGCCCGAAGGTGCTCGCGATGAACAGCGCATCGGGCGCGCAGACGCGCCGAATCTCCGCGAGCGTCGCATCAAGATCGTCGCACCATTGCAGCATGCAGTTGCTGAACACCAGATCGACGCTGCCGGTGCGCAAGGGCAGCGCCGAAGCGTCTGCCGCCACGCGCGCGAACGGATGTCCGAATCGACCGCCGAACAAGCGGTCACGCCAAGACAGTTTTTTGCCGGCTTCGACGAGCATCGGCTCGGCCAGATCGATGGCGATGATTTGGGCGCGCGGAAACTGCCGCGCGAGCGCCGCCGTGGACGCGCCGGTGCCGGCGCCGAGATCGATCACCACGCGGGGCGCAAGCGCGAAGTGCGCCAAACGCCCGAGCAATTCTTCGCGCGTGATTTTTTGCAAACGTGCCGCTGCTTCATAGCGATGACTGGCGGCGCCGAAGGCGCGCGCGACCTTGCGTCGGTCGATCATGCGGCGACCTCGGTGGCGTCGAGATTCGCGAGGAACGACAGCAAAGCCGCATTGAATTCGTCGCGGTGCGACAAAAATGGTGCATGACCGCAGCGCTCGAGCTCGACGCCGCGCGCATTCGGCAGCAGCGCCGCAAGGGCACGCGATGCGTCGGGGTGCACGATCCGATCGTAGCGTCCGGTGATCACCAGCGCCGGTGCGGCGATGCGCGGCAGGGACGCGCGCAGATCGGTCGCATGCAGCAACGCGACCGCGCGCTGCAGCACGGCCGCCGTGCATTCGCCTTGCGCCGCGAGCGCAGCGCGCAGTGCTGCGAGCGTCGCTTCGGCCGCCACGCTGCCGCGCACTTGCAACTCGAGGAATTCGGCGACCGTGCGGCGATAATCTTTGGCCAGCTGCGCGACGAAACCCTCGAGCACGTTCGGATCCGACCCATGGGGCCAATCGGCAGCGCGCGCGAAGCGCGGCGTCGCGCTCACCAGCACGAGCGCCGCGACGCGCTCCGGCGCTTGCGCGGCGATGTGCAGCGCCAGCGTCGCACCCAATGACCAGCCGATCAGAATGCAACGCGCCGGCATTTGTGCGAGCAAGGTCTCGGCCACGAGCTCGATGGGCCACGCGTCGCGCTGCAAGGCGAGCGGCTCGGGCGCACGTCCGTGCCCGGGCAGATCGAAACGCGACAACGCGCGGCGGTTGATCGCGCCGCGATCCATCGCGGAGTCGAGATCGGCGAACAAGGCATCAAACACGCGCAGGTTGAGCGCCCAGCCGTGCAAGGCGACGATCGGCAGCGTCACGGTGCACGCTCCCGTCGCGCGGCATCGCAGGCGCCTTCGAGTGCCGACAACAAGTCGTCGATCTGCGTCTCGGTGTGCGTCGCCGACAGCGTGACGCGCAGGCGCGCGCTGCCGGCCGGTACGGTGGGTGGGCGGATCGCCACGACGCGGAACCCCGCGTCGGCAAGCGTGCGGCTCGCCGTCAGTGCATCACGCGCCGAGCCGATGATGACGGGCTGGATGGCGGTGGGCGAGTCGGCGAGCGGCAAGCCGCGGCGTCGCGCACCGTCGCGAAATCTTTGGATGTGGGCGTGCAGACGCTCGCGACGCCAATGCTCCGTGCGCAGCAGTCGCAGTGCGACGCGAGTCGCCGCGGCGACTGCGGGCGGCAAGGCGGTGGTGTAGATGTAGGTGCGTGCGCGCTGCATCAAAAGTTCGATGTACGCCGCGTCACCCGCGACGAAGGCGCCGAACGTGCCGAATGCCTTGCCGAGCGTACCCACCAGCAAGGGAATGTCGTCGGCACCGAGGCCGAAGTGCTCGCAACAACCGCCACCTGTCTTTCCCAGCACGCCGAAGCCGTGCGCATCATCGACGACCAGCCACTGGCGGTACGCGCGCGTCGCGGCGGCGAGTTGCGGCAAGGGCGCGAGATCGCCGTCCATGCTGAATACGCCGTCGGTCACCAGCATCGCGCTCGCGTTCGGTCGCGCTTCATGCTGCGCACGCAGTGCGGCGGCCGCTGCATCGGCATCGCAATGCGCATAGCGTTCGAAGGCGCGCGTACGCGCGAGCAAACCCGCATCGAGCAACGAGGCGTGGTTCAAACGGTCTTCGAGGATGAGATCGTCGCGATCGGCGAACGCGCCCACCACGCCGAGATTGGCCATGTAACCGGTGGAGAACAGCAAAGCCCGCTCGCGACCCGTGAATTCCGCGAGTTCACGTTCGAGCGCTTCGTGCTCCGCATCGTGTCCGTTGACCAGGTGCGAGGCGCGCGCGCCGACGCCGCGCGCGAGTGCCGCGTTCGCCATCGCCGCGGCGACGTCCGGATGCGCGGCCAAGCCGAGATAGTCGTTGCTGCAGAAATCGACCCCGGAGCCAAAGATTTCGCGCCGCCGCCGCAGCTGCTGCGCGTCGAGATCGCGCAGCGCCGCGTCGACCGATTCAGGCGTGCAACGCACCGTTGCCGCCTGCGGTGGCGATGCCGAGTCGCGCGAGCAGGTCGCGATCGCGGCTCACGTCCGGGTTGCCGGTGGTCAGCAGTTTTTCGCCGTAGAAAATCGAGTTCGCACCGGCCAGGAACGCGAGCGCCTGCAATTCGTCGCTCATGCTCTCGCGTCCCGCCGACAGGCGCACGAAGGATGCGGGCATCACGATGCGGGCCACGGCGATCATGCGCACGAAATCGAAGGGATCGACGGGGGCTGCGTCGGCGAGCGGCGTGCCGGGCACGGCGACCAGCTGGTTGATCGGCACGCTTTCGGGATGCTCTGGCAGATTGGCGAGCACCTGCAGCATGCGCGCGCGATCGTGCAGCGTCTCGCCCATGCCGACGATGCCGCCGCAACACACGTTGAGCCCGGCGGCGCGCACGGCTTCGAGGGTGTCGAGTCGATCGGCGAAGTCGCGCGTGGTGATGATGCGCTCGTAGAATTCCGGCGAGCTGTCGATGTTGTGGTTGTAGTAATCGAGCCCGGCGTCGCGCAGCTCCTGCGCCTGTTCGCGCGTGAGCATGCCGAGCGTCGCGCAACTCTCCATGCCGAGTGCGCGCACTTCGCCAATCATCGCGACCATCACGTCCATGTCTTTCTTTTTGGGCGAACGCCAGGCGGCACCCATGCAAAAGCGCGTCGCACCGGCATCGCGGGCGGCGCGGGCCGCAGCGGCCACGTCTTGCACGGCGAGCAGCGATTCGCGATCGAGACCGGTGTCGTAACGCACGCTTTGCGGGCAGTAGGCGCAGTCTTCGGGACAGGCTCCCGTCTTGACCGACAACAGCGTGCTCATTTGCACGGTGTTGGGCGCGTGGTGTTCGCGGTGGATGCGCTGTGCCTCGAACAACAGGTCCTGGAAGGGCAGCGCGAACAGCGCCTCGATTTGCTCGCAGGTCCAGTCGTGGCGAATGTCGCCGAGCATCGGGGCAGTAGGCGCGGTGGGCATGGTGTTTCCGGTCATGGCGTAGCGTTTTGCGGCGTGCCTTTCGGGCACGGGGTCGTCAGCCTGATGAGGCCGCGCCGGGATGTTCCGGCGCCCTCGAGAGACTGTCAACTTGAACCCGGCCGAAAAGTCGACAATTGCAGGGGCCGCCTCGGTCGCCGAGCGTGTCATGTGCCAGTTGCCCGCGTTCGGCGCCCGTTTGCCATGGCGAACCCGCTTGGGTTTCTGGTTCGCGCCGCCCCGTTGCTACGCCTGCGGCGGCGCCGGCGATCTCGGGGCCATCGACCTGTGCGCCGCCTGCCTCGGTCGTTGGCCGCATCGTGCGGACGCCGATGCGCCGCCGTCTTTGCAGGGCGTCGTGCTGCACGCCGCTTTCGACTATCGCGAACCGGTGAGTACGGCACTGCGCGCCCTGAAGTTTCAGGGCGACTGGCGCGCGGCACGCGTGCTCGGCACCTTGCTCGCGCTGCGCAGGCTCGATCGCGCCGCTCCGCACGCCGCCGAGTTGCCGCAGTGTCTCGTGCCGATTCCGCTGCATCCGGCGCGCTTGCGCGAGCGCGGCTTCGATCAAGCGGCTTTGCTCGCGCGGCACATCGCATTGTGGAGCGCCATACCGGTGCGTCGCTGGCTGCGACGCACGCGCAGCACCACGCCGCAAACCGAACTCGACGGTGCTGCGCGACGCCTCAACGTCGCCGGTGCCTTCGCCGCCACCGACGCGGCACGCAGCGCACTCGCGCGTGGCGACATTCGAAGCATCGCGATCCTCGACGACGTGGTGACGACGGGCTCGACCGCCGCGGCCGCGATCGCGGCGCTGCGCGCCGCTGCAGGCGCGCATGGCCGATCACTCGATGTTCAATGCTGGGCGGTGGCGGCGACGGCGAAATCGACGACGATCCCGACGAAGATCACGAGCCCGACGTGATTGTTGTCGAGAAAGGCTTCGAAACACCGCTCGCGTTCGCGCCGCCGCGCACGCCACAACTGGCGCGCGAACAATGCCGCGGCCACGGCGAGACCGAGCCGATACGGCAGGCCGAGCGCTGCTTGTTCGCCCACGAACCACAGGCCCGCGAGCATCACGCATTGCAAAAATGCGATCGCGTACAAATCCATTTCGCCGAACAGCAAGGCGGTTGAACGCAGTCCGATGCGTCGATCGTCGTCGCGATCCACCATCGCGTAAAACGTGTCGTAGATCGTCGCCCACACGACCGCGATCACGAAGATGAGCCAGCCCACGCGCGGCACCGCGCCGGTCGTCGCCACGAACGCCATCGGCACGCCCCATCCGAACGCCATGCCGAGATACACCTGCGGAGCCGGGAAAAACCGCTTGAACAAGGGGTAGCTCACCATCAGCGCCGCGGCGACCAAGGCGAGCTCGACGGCCGCGAAATCGAGTTGCAGCGCGAGCAGCAACGCGACCAGCATCAGCGCGGCGAACAGACCCAGCGCTTCGTAGGGCGATATGCGTCGCGCCGCGAGTGGCCGCGTGCGCGTGCGCTGCACTTGCGGATCGAAATCGCGGTCAAAGAAATCGTTGATGATGCAACCGGCCGAGCGCGTGAGGATCGTGCCGCCGACGAACACCACCAGCAACTTGAGCGACGGCAGGCCGCGTGCGGCGATCCACAACGCCCAAAGAATGGGCCACAGCAGCAACAGCCAACCGATCGGCCGATCGAAGCGCGTCAGCAGCATCCATTCCTGCAAGCGACGTCGAGCGGCCGGCGACAAGGGCAGCGCGTCGATCCTCATGCCGGCGTCGGTGGCGTGCATACGCCCATCGCGGGCAGAAATACTTCATAGAGCGCAAACGGCGCCCCCGCGACCGCAAAGTCGCTGCGTCGCACCCATAGCGCGCGCGGCGCGAGGCCGGCGTGATCCGTCGCGCGTGCAACGACCCAGGCTTCGGTCGTGAGCAGCGCGTAGTGAAACGGCGAGCGCGTGAGGTCGCCTCGCGTGGCGAGTGCTTCGCCCAAGGTGATGCCGCCGATCGCCGCGAGCCAGGGTTGCGAGGCGACGGTGTCGGCGGGAATGCGGGTATGCGCGAACAACCACGGCGTCGAGCCGCAACGCATCTCGATCTCGCGCACGTGTGCGTCACCCGCGCGACCTTCACGCAGCACGCGCATGTGAAATTCCGTGCCCGCCGCCTCGCGTATGCGCTGCGTCAGCAAGCCCGGGGTGAGCAGCCAGGAGCGGCGCGTCGCATCGCTTTCGTAACAATTGAGCGCCGTACCCGGCAACCACATCGCTGCCGCCGGGGTCGGTGGCGCCAGCGTGTCGTGCTGCAGCGTGATGTCAGCCGATCCGGCCATATTTGTCGTCGCTACCGATCCAGCGGGTGGTGAGGGGCTCGATTCTATCCGGATGCTGCGCGAGGATCAGTTCCGCCGCTTGCTGCACGCGCGGCAACAAATCGTGATCGCGCACGAGATCGGCCACGCGCATCCGCGCGAGACCCGTCTGCCGCGTGCCGAGCAATTCGCCGGGGCCGCGCAATTCGAGATCGCGTTGCGCGATGACGAAGCCGTCGTTGGTTTCGCGGATCGCGTTCAGACGTGCGCGCGACAAGGCGCCGAGCGGCGCGCGATACAACAATACGCAACTGCTGTCGTGTGCGCCGCGACCGACCCGACCGCGCAATTGGTGCAGTTGCGCAAGGCCCATGCGCTCGGCGTTTTCGATCACCATCAGCGTCGCATTCGGCACGTCGACGCCGACCTCGATGACGGTGGTCGCGACCAGCAACTGGATTTTGCCGGCTTTGAACGCGAGCATCGCCGCGTCCTTCTGTTTGGACGGCATGCGCCCGTGCACCAGCCCCACGGTCAGCTGCGGCAAGGCTTCGGCGAGTACGGCGGCCGTTTCTTCGGCGGCCTGATAGCGCAGCTCTTCGGACTCTTCGATCAGCGGACAGACCCAATAGGCTTGTCGGCCCTCGCGGCACGCTGCTGCGATGCGCGCGACCACTTCGTCGCGTTTGGCCTCGGCGAGCACGACGGTTTTGACCGGCGTGCGCCCGGGTGGCAGTTCGTCGATCACCGAGACGTCGAGATCCGCATACGCGGTCATCGCGAGCGTGCGGGGGATCGGCGTTGCGGTCATGATCAGTTGGTGCGGATGGCCCGCGGCGGTGACGCCTTTTTCGGCGAGGCGCAGCCGCTGCTGCACGCCGAAGCGATGCTGCTCGTCGACGATCACCAGCGACAGATCGTGGAATTGCAGACCTTCCTGGAAGAGCGCGTGCGTGCCGACGACGATGCGTGCGGTACCGTTCGCCACCACTTCGAGCGCACTGCGCCGCGTGCGCGCCGGCTGCGAACCGCTGACCAGCACGACGTCGATGCCGAGCGGTGCGAACCACGCCTGCAGATTTCTTTGATGCTGTTCGGCCAGCAATTCGGTGGGTGCCATCAGCGCCGCTTGTCGTCCGCTGCCCACGGCGATCGCGGCGGCGGCGGCGGCGACCACGGTCTTGCCGCAGCCGACGTCGCCTTGCACCAGTCGCATCATCGGCGTTGCGCGCCGCAGATCCTCGCGGACTTCATCGAGCGCCCGTTGCTGCGCCGCGGTGAGCGCATACGGCAAGCCCGCGATGAAACGCCGCGCCAATCCCTGCGGATCGAGCAGAGCCGTGGCGGCGTCGACGCGCGCCGTTTGACGCAAGCGGCGCATGACGATCTGGTGGGTCAAAAGTTCTTCGAAAGCGAGGCGTCGCTGCGTCGGGTGACGCCCGGCATCGAGTTCTTCGAGTTCGGCATCGAGCGGCGGGTTGTGCACGTATCGCAAGGCTTCGCGCAGCGCCGGCAGGCCGAGCGGTGCGAGCACGTCGGCGGGCAACCAGTCGCGCACGCCGGCGGTATCGAGTTCGGTGAGTGCCTGCCGCACCAGTGCGCGCAAGCGTCCTTGGCTCACGCCTTCGGTGGTCGGATACACGGGCGTGAGCGTCGCTTCGAGCGCGTTGTCGTGGTCGAACACGCGTCGGTATTCCGGATGCACGATCTCGAGTCCCATCGGACCGCGACGCACTTCACCGAAGCAGCGGATGCGCGTGCCGCGCGCGAGCCCGGCTTGTTGCTGCGCCGAAAAATAGAAGAACCGCAGCGTGAGAAAGCCCGAACCGTCGGCGATCTTGCACAACAATTGACGTCGACGCCGGAAGGTCACTTCGGTCAGTTGCACCTCGCCTTCGACCACGGCACGCACGCCGGCGAGCAGCGAACCGATCGGTTGCACGCGGGTGCGATCTTCGTAGCGCGTAGGCAGCACGAACAGCAGATCTTGCACCTGCTCGACGCCGAGCACGCCGAGACGTGCGGCGAGTGCTTCGCCGACGCCGCGCAGCGCGGTGATCGGCCGCCGTTCGCGCGCCGCAGGCTCCATGGGTCAGTCGAGGTGCAGGACGCAGTCGACTTCGACGCGTGCACCCCGCGGCAATTGCGCGACGCCGACGGCGGCGCGTGCGGGCCAGGGTTGCGGGATGTACTGCGCCATGATTTCGTTCACTTTGGCGAAATGCGCGAGGTCGGTGAGATATACGTTCACCTTGACGGCGTTCGCGAGCGTGCCGCCTGCGGCCGCGGCGATCGCCGCGAGATTGTCGAACACGCGCCGGATCTCGAGTTCGATGTCGCCCGTGATCAACGTGCCGCTGGCAGGATCAAGAGGAATTTGTCCGGAGACGTAGACGGTACGCTCGATGCGCACCGCTTGCGAATAGGTGCCGATCGCCGCAGGCGCGCGATCGGTGGTGATGATTTCACGAGTCACTGCTCAACTCCGTGTCAGTCCCGCGTGCGCTGCGCGAGCGTACGCGAGAGTTTCAAAACGTCCGGCATGCGCCGGATGACGCGGATGATGCGCGCCAGGTGCCGACGATCGCGCACTTTGACTTCGAACACCAGCACCGACGTTTCGGTGTCGCGTTCCTGCAATTCGACGTGATCGATATTGGTTTCGGTGCCGGCGATCGCGGCGGCGACTGCGGCGAGCACGCCCATGCGATTGGCGACTTCGACGCGCAACTCCGAACCGAACAGCCGCTCCGGTTGGTCCGACCAGGCCACCGAGATCCATTTCTCGGGATGCTTGCGGTAGTCCTCGACGTTCGTGCATTCCTCGCGATGCACGGTGATGCCGCGACCGGCTGACAAGTGCGCGAGGATCTGATCGCCCGGCACGGGGAAGCAGCAGCGCGCGTAATTCACCAGCAAGCCTTCGGTGCCGGCGATGGCGAGCGGCGCCGGCGCGGTCGCTGCGTCGCGCTCCTCGCTCGCCGGCGGCGCGAGACGGCGCGCGAGCAGCGGCGCTTGGCGTTCGCCGAGGCCGACCCGCTCGAACAATTCGTCCGGGTCGCTCATGCCGAGCTCGCTGACCGTCACCGCGAGTCGCGTTTCGTCGACATCCGCGAGCGACAACTGGAACTCGGCCAGCGCCTGATTGAGCAGACGTTGTCCGAGCTCGATGGCATCCGAGCGTCGCAGACCCTTCAAATATTGACGAATCGCCGCACGCGCCTTGGCCGTCACGACGAAGTTCATCCACGACGGGTTGGGCGTTGCGCCGGGCGAGGTGACGATCTCGACGGTTTGTCCGTTGCGCAACTGCGAACGCAGCGGCGTCAGCCGGCGATCGACTTTTGCCGCGACGCAGTGGTTGCCCACTTTGGTATGCACCGCATAGGCGAAATCGACCATCGTCGCCCCGCTCGGCAATCGCAGAATTTTGCCCTGCGGCGTGAATACGTAAACCTTGTCGGGGAACAGGTCGAGACGCACGCTCTCGAGGAATTCTTCGGAGCTGCCCGATTCCTGCATGGCCACGAGACCCGACAACCATTCGCGCGCCTGCGCCTGTTCCCAGGCGGGTGACCCGTCGCCTGATTTGTACTTCCAGTGGGCAGCGACGCCCGACTCGGCCACGCGGTGCATGTCGGCGGTGCGGATCTGCGCTTCGATCGGCAAGCTGTTCGGGCCGAACAGCGTGGTGTGCAGCGACTGGTAGCCGTTGACGCGCGGGATCGCGATGTAATCTTTGAATCGTCCCGGCATCGGTTTGTATACGCCGTGCACCACGCCTAGCGCGCGATAGCAGGTGTCGGCGTCTTTGACCACGATGCGCAGCCCGTAGACGTCGACGATGTCGGCCAACGGCACGCGCTTGCGCGACATCTTTCGATAGATGCTGTAGAGATGTTTTTCGCGCGTGCCGACTTCGGCGTCGATGCCCGTTTTGGCGAGCGCGGCGCGCATCTGGTCGGCGATCTTGCCGAGAAACTCCTTCTGGTTGCCGCGCGCGCGGCGCAGTGCGCGATCGAGCACGCGATAGCGTTGCGGATAGAGCGCACGAAACCCGAGATCTTCGAGTTCGAGCTTCAAAGAATACAGCCCGAGGCGTTCGGCCAGCGGCGCGTAGATGTCCAGCGTCTCGCGCGCGATGGCGCGCCGACGTTCCGTCGACATGCCTTCGATGGTGCGCATGTTGTGCAGTCGATCGGCGAGCTTGACGAGGATGACGCGCAGATCGCGCACCATCGCGAGGAGCATTTTGCGGAACGATTCGGCTTGCGCTTCTTCGCGGTTCTTGAACTGGATCTGATCGAGCTTCGTGACGCCGTCGACGATCTCGGCGACGGAATCGCCGAACCGCGCCGCGAGTTCTTCTTTGGCGACCGGCGTGTCTTCGATCACGTCGTGCAGGATCGCCGCGACCAAAGTGTCGGCGTCGAGTCGCAAGCCGGCGAGAATTTCGGCGGCGGCGACGGGATGGGCGATGTAGGGTTCGCCGGTTTTGCGCTTCTGGCCTTCGTGCGCCTGTGCGCCGAACTCGGCCGCGTCACGTACGCGTTCGACCTGATCGGGCGGCAGGTAGCCGCCGACGACGCCGAGCAAATCTTTGAGACCGGGTGTACCGCGCGTGCCGGGCAGCAGGCCGAGCAGGGTTTGCGCGTAATCCACCTTCAGCCTCCAGAGACGAGGCTAGGGGTCAGTCTCCGAGGCCGAACTGCGGCGCACGGAAGCCCGGATCGGGCTCGGTGATGTCCGGCAGCAGGCTCGGCTCGGGTTCCGGCTCGGGCTCGGGCTCGAGCAGCATTTCGGCGGTGACGTTGCCGGCGGCGATTTCGCGCAGGGCGACCACGGTCGGCTTGTCGTTTTCCCAGGGGACGGTCGATTCGGCGCCGTTGGCCAGACGACGTGCGCGCTGCGAAGCGAGCAGTACGAGCTGGAAGATGTTGTCGACGTTCTGGAGACAATCTTCGACGGTGATGCGTGCCATGGCGCTTGCCTTCGGGAAAACCCGGAAATGACCTTGTGAAGGGTCGGTAACTATACGCGAGGACTTGAATTTATGCGAGCAATTCGGCGATCAGGCCGCGGAGTTCCGGCCGATCCGGGCCGAGATGCGCGCCCCGTCCCGCCAGGACCTCGCGTGCGTCGTGCACCGCACGCTCGAAGTCGTCGTTCACGATCACGTGATCGAATTCCCGGTAGTGCGACATGTCGGCCACCGCATCGCGCAAACGGCGTTCGATGACCGCATCGCTGTCGGTGCGCCGCGATCGCAGACGGCGCTCGAGTTCGGCGCGTGACGGCGGCAGCACGAACAAGCTCGTGCAGGAGGGTTCGCGGTCGCGCACCTGGCGCGCGCCTTGCCAATCGATTTCGAGGATCACGTCGTGACCGCGTGCGTACGCGTCGGCGAGCGCGGCACGACTCGTGCCGTAGTAATGGTCGAACACCCGGGCGTGCTCGAGAAAACCGTCCGCCGCGATCATCGTTTCGAACTGCGGCACGTCGACGAAATGATAGTCGCGGCCGTCGACTTCGTTGGGGCGTCGCGGTCGCGTGGTGTGCGAGACGCACATGCGCAGGTTCGGATCGCGCCGACGCAATTCGTGGACCAGACTCGTCTTGCCTGCGCCGGAAGGCGCCGCGATGACGAACAATTTGCCGGCCGTGCTCAACGCCCCGTCACTCCACGTTCTGCACCTGTTCGCGCATCTGTTCGATCAACACCTTCATGTCGACCGCAAGGCGCGTGGTGTCCAGTTCCTGTGATTTCGAAGACAGCGTGTTGGCTTCGCGATTGAGTTCCTGCATCAAAAAATCGAGCCGTCGTCCGGCCGCTTCGTCGCCCGCGATCACGCGCCGGATTTCGGCGATGTGGCCTTCGAGCCGATCGATTTCTTCGTCGACGTCGGCGCGCTGCAGCAACAGGGCGAGCTCCTGCGCGAGGCGTTCGGGATCGACGCTGGCGCCGTATTCGGCGACGCGGTCGCGCAGCCGCTGCTGCAGGTGCGTGCGCAGTTCGGGCAGGCGTGCGCGCATGGTCGCGACGAGCTTGGCGAGCGCCTCGGCGCGTTGTTCGAGCAGTTCGCGCAAGCGCTCGCCTTCGCGCGCACGCATGGCGACGAGATCGGCGAGCGTCGCCTCGAACAGCGTGCGGCAGGCGGCCGCGAGCCCTTCGGTGTCCGTGTCTTCTTCGCGCAGCACGCCCGGCCAGCGCAGCACCTCGAGCGGATCGATCGAAGCCGTGCCTGGTGCGCGTGCGGCGATATCTTCGGCGCGCGACAACACGCGTTGCAAGGCCGCTTCGTCGATCAAAAGTTCGCGTTCGGCACGCTGCGCGTTGCGCAGGTGGATGGTGCAGTCGATTTTGCCGCGACGCAGCGCCGCAGCCGCCGAGCGACGCAGCTCGCTCTCGAGTGCGCGCAATTCTTCGGGCAGACGGAAGCCGGCTTCGAGATAGCGGTGGTTGACGCTGCGCATCTCGCAGGCGATTTCGCCGAACGGGCCGTGCGCTTCGCGGCGTGCGAAGCCGGTCATGCTGTGAATCATGGCGTGCTTACCATCTTGGTTTGCGCCGGCGTGGCCGCAGTGTATAAAGCGGCGCAGTTTATCCCAACGGCCGACCGCGAGGACTCATCCCATGTTTCGACGCCCGAGTGGCCGCACGCCCGACCAATTGCGCCCCGTGTCTTTCCAGCGCGGCTACACGCGCCACGCCGAAGGGTCGGTGCTGGTGGAGTTCGGCGGTACGCGGGTGCTGTGCACCGCCAGCATCGAGGACGGCGTGCCGGGATTTTTGCGCGGTCGCGGCCAAGGCTGGGTGACGGCGGAATACGGGATGCTGCCGCGCGCGACGCATACGCGCTCGCCGCGCGAAGCGGCCAAAGGCAAGCAGAGCGGCCGGACGCAGGAAATCCAGCGCCTGATCGGTCGCAGTTTGCGCGCCGTGATCGATCTTGCGGCGCTCGGCGAGCGCACGGTGACGCTCGATTGCGACGTGTTGCAAGCGGACGGGGGCACGCGCACGGCGGCGATCACCGGCAGTTACGTCGCCTTGGTCGATGCCTGCAATGCGCTGGTGTCGCGCGGTGCGCTCGCGAGCGTGCCGGTACACGGCCAGATCGCGGCGGTGTCGGTCGGCATCTGCGGCGGCACGCCGCTGCTCGATCTCGATTATGCGGAGGACTCGCAAGCCGAGACGGACATGAACGTCGTGATGAAGGACGGCGCCGCGTTCGTCGAAATTCAAGGGACCGCCGAAGGACATGCGTTCCGTCGCGACGAACTCGATGCGTTGCTGGCGCTCGCCGGCACGGGCATCGCGCAGTTGCACGCGCTGCAGGAGCAGGCGCTGCGCGGCAGCTGATTCGCATGCGCGTCGTACTTGCAACGGGCAACGCCGGCAAGGTGCGCGAGTTTGCGGACTTGCTCGCGCCCGCGGGATTCGAGTTCGTCACGCAAGCGACGTTCGGCATCGAGCCGCCCGAAGAAACCGGCCACACGTTTCTCGACAACGCCTTGCTGAAAGCGCGCTATGCCGCATCGCGCAGCGGTCTGCCGGCGATGGCCGACGATTCCGGTCTCGAAGTCGATGCGTTGCAGGGCGCGCCCGGCGTGTACTCGGCGCGTTATGCGGGTCCGCAGGCGAGTGACGCGGACAACGTCGACAAACTTTTGAAGGCGCTCGCCGACGTGCCGCAACGTGCGCGCAGCGCGCGCTTTCGCTGCGTGATCGCGCTCGTGATGCGCGCCGACGATCCGGCGCCGTACATCGGCACGGGTGTCTGGGAAGGGCGCATCCTGTCGGCTCCGCGCGGCACCGGCGGCTTCGGTTACGACCCGGTGTTCGAAGATCCGGGCAGCGCGCGCAGTGCCGCCGAACTCGGCGCCGCGGAGAAACATGCGCGCAGCCATCGCGGCATGGCGCTCGCCGCCCTGCTTGCCGAGTGGCAGCGTCGACGATGACCTCTTGCGGCGTATACGTGCACTTTCCGTGGTGCGTGCGCAAATGCCCGTACTGCGATTTCAATTCGCACGCGGTACGCGATGAAGGCATTCCCGAAACCGCGTATGTCGATGCGTTGCTCGCCGATCTCGAATCGCAACTCGATCCGCAAGGCGCATTGTTGCAAAGTGGCGGGGCGCACGCGTTCGCGTCACGTCGCATCGCCAGCGTATTTTTGGGTGGCGGCACGCCGAGCCTGTTTTCACCGGCCGCGATCGCGCGCGTGCTCGAAGGCTTGCGTGAGCGCCTGTCGTTCGAGGCCGATGTCGAAGTCACTCTGGAGGCGAATCCCGGCACCATCGAGCGCGGACGTTTCGCCGAGTACGCGGCGGCGGGCGTGAATCGCGTCTCGCTCGGCGCGCAGACGTTCTCCGCCCAGGCACTGCTCGCGCTCGGTCGCATTCACGCCGCGGAGGATACGCAGCGTGCCGCCGAAGAATTGCACGCCGCGGGATTGTCGAACTTCAATCTCGATTTGATGTATGCGTTGCCGCAGCAGGATGTCGCGGGCGCCATCGCCGATGTCGAGCGGGCGCTTGCGCTCGCGCCGGCGCAGATTTCCCATTATCAACTGACGCTCGAACCGAACACGGCGTTCGCCGCGCGACCGCCCGAACATTTGCCCGACGACGACACCGTCGCGGCGATGCTCGAAGCGGCCCGTGCACGACTCGAAGCGGCGGGATACGCGCGTTACGAGGTGTCGGCGTATGCGCGCGCCGGACGCGAGTGCCGCCACAATCTCGGTTACTGGCGGTACGGCGATTACCTCGGACTCGGTGCCGGCGCGCACGGCAAGTGCTCGTGGCCGAGCGCGGATGACGAGCGAGACGCGACGACGCGGTCCGCCGACGTGCCGGCCTTGCGCGTGCGTCGCAGCGTGCAGGCGCGTGACCCGCGCAAGTTTTTGCGTGATCCGCGTGCGGCCTTGTCGGTCATCGAGGTCACGCCAGCCGAGCGTCCCTTCGAATTCATGTTGAACGCGTTGCGGTTGCCAGAGGGTACGACCCGCCTCGAGTTCGAGCGCGCCACCGGGGTCGCCTGGACGGTGCTCGCGCCCGCGCTCGAACGCGCCGGCGCGGCCGGATTGCTGATCGGAGATCTGAAGCGCGCCGTGCGCCCGAGCGAGCGGGGCTACGCGTTCCTGAACGATTTGTTGCTCGAGTTTCTGGGCCCTGGACAGGCTGCGTCACCGGCCATGCACAGCCCCTGAAACTCGGCTGGAAATGACCGGATAGCGCAATTTTTGATGTGTGCGCCGTAGCACATTCTCGCAACTGCATGATTCATATATGAAATTTACAGTCTCGCGGCCGCGCTGCGGAGCCCAACTGCCCGTTTTCACAGGACTTTTCCGCTTCGGTCCGGCGCCTTCTCCACAGAGTTATCCACACCCCGGGCTGCCGAGGTGCAGGTGCTCGTCCGGTTCGCTTGCCGAGAACCCCCTCGGGGCTCTAGACTGCGCGCCCTTTTTCGCCATCGACAGCGACGGAAGCCTACGGTCATGAAAGAAGCGATCCATCCCGATTACACGGAAATCAACGTGACCTGCTCTTGCGGCAACGTCTTCAAGACGCGCTCGACGCTGGGCCAGGACCTGTCGATCGAAGTCTGCTCGAGCTGCCACCCGTTCTACACGGGCAAGCAGAAGATCCTCGACACCGCCGGCCGCGTCGACAAGTTCCGCAAGAAGTACGCGGCGGCCGGCGCACGCTGATTCGCGTCCGCGAGGTTCGTCTTCCGAAGGGCGCCTGCGGGCGCCCTTTTGATTTCAGGAACTTCTGCTAGCGTCCGCGCATCGAATTCGAAGGAGGTAGTCGATGACTTCACGTTCGAACCGTCGCTGTGCGGCGCTCGTCGCGCTGTTGTTCGCTTGCCTGAGCGTTGGCGCGTTCGCGCAGGACGCAAAGAAATCCACCACCAAGCCTAGCGCGTCGGCACAAAAAGCCCACGACCAGATCCTCAAGGCCTATGGCGTCTACGGCGATCAAGCGCTGCAGGATTACGTCGCCGAAGTCGGACAACGCGTGGCGCGTCAAAGCAGCATGCCCGACGCCGAGTTCAAGTTCGTCGTGCTCGACGACGATTCGGTCAACGCCTTCACCACCGGTTGCTGCTACGTCTACGTGCATCGCGGCCTGCTCACGCATCTGAATTCGGAGGCGGAACTCGCTTCCGTACTCGGTCACGAAATCGCGCACGTGACGCAAAAGCACCCGCAGAAGCAGATGACGCGCGGCGTGCTCGCGACGCTCGCTGCTGCGGCTGCGGCGATCTACACCGGTTCGGGCGCGGTCGGCGATCTGGCCAACCTCGGTGCGCAAGCATGGATGCAGGGTTACGGTCGTGACGCCGAGCTCGAGGCCGATCGGGTCGGTTTGCAGTTTTCGACGCGCGCCGGCTATCGCCCCGAGGCCATGGGCGAAGTATTCACGATGTTCAAACAGGGGGAGCGCTTCGAAATCGATCGCGCGCGCGCCGAAGGACGCGAGCCGCGCATCTATCACGGCCTGTTCTCCTCGCATCCGGCGCCGGATGCGCGCGCCGTGCAGGCGGCCAAGGGTGCGGCGAAGCTCGACGCGGGCCCCCCGAGCGGCTGGATCGACGGCCATGACGAATATCTGCGACGCATCGACGGACTCGTCTACGGTTCGAGCCGCGCGCAGGGCATCGTGCGCGACAATCGTCTGTATCACGCCGAGCTCGGCATCACGCTCGCATTCCCGCGTGGCTGGACGGTCGAGAACCAGCGTGATCGGCTGTTCGCTTACACGCCGAAAAAAGACACCGTGATGCAGATCACGCTCAAGGAAGTTCCGCCGATGCTGTCGCCGCGCGAATTTCTGCTGCGCGAACTGCGCGGGCAAACCTTGCTCGGCGGCGAACCGGTCACCGTCAACGGCATGGACGGCTACATGGTGCGCACGGCCTCGGGCTCGCCGCTCGACAACGGCGCGGGTCCGGTGCGCTGGATGACCTTGTTTCGCGGCAAGAGCGCGTATCTGTTCGCCGGCGCGAGTCGCGCGTCCCGGGCGGGCGTGCCGGAAGCGGACGGCCTGTTCCAGTCGGTGATGGGCACGTTGCGCAGCCTCAAGCCGGCCGAATATCCGCTGGCCGAACCCTATCGTCTCAAGGTCCTGACCGCGTCGGCCGATACCCGACTCGAGGATCACGCGGCCGATGTGCCGCTCGAGAAGTACCAGAAAGAGGAATTGCTGCTGCTCAACGGCTTGTACCCGGATCGCAAGCTGAAGTCGGGAAATCTCTACAAGGTGGTCGAGTGATCAAGTCGAGTCGCAAATGGCGTGCAATGACGGTAATTCGTATTGATTCCGTCATCTCGACATGTCACCTTCCCACCACGGCGTAGCGCTTTTGCCACGCCTTCCAACCGATCATCGAACTACCATGGCCAACAAGAAATTCGAGCTGATTGACGCCGCCTCCGGCAAGAAGTCCGACCTCCCGGTTCGCTCCGGCACGATCGGTCCCGATGTCGTCGACATCGGCGCCCTCAACAAAGATCACGGGGTGTTCACCTTTGACCCCGGCTTCATGGCGACGGCGAGCACCGAGAGCAAGATCACCTACATCGACGGTGATGCCGGCGTGCTGCTCTATCGCGGCTACCCCATCGATCAGCTGGCGGCCAAGAGTTCGTTCCTGGAAGTGTCGTATCTGCTGCTGAACGGCGACCTGCCGGACGCGAAGCAGCTCGCCGAGTTCCAGCACAACATCCAGCGCCACACGATGATCAACGAGTCGTTGCTGCGCATGTTCAACGGCTTCCGTTACGACGCGCACCCGATGGCGATGGTCAGCGGCATCGTCGCGTCGATGTCCGCGTTCTATCACGACTCGATGGACATCTATAACCCGCGCCATCGCGAAATCTTTGCGCATCGCATCATCGCCAAGATTCCGACCATCGCCGCCGCCGCGTACAAGAACGCGCTCGGCCAGCCGTTCATCTACCCGCGCAACGACCTCGGTTATTGCGCGAATTTGCTGCACATGTTCTACGCCGTGCCCTGCGAGCCGTATCACGTCGATCCGCTCGCCGCCGAAGCGCTCGATCTGCTGCTCATCCTGCACGCCGATCACGAACAGAATGCGAGCACCTCGACGGTGCGTCTGGCCGGCTCTACGGGCGCGAATCCGTATGCCGCGATCTCTTCCGGTGTCGCGGCGCTGTGGGGCCCCGCGCACGGTGGCGCGAACGAAGCCGTGCTCGACATGCTCGAAGAAATCGGCACGGTCGACAACATTCCGAAGTTCATCGCGCAGGTGAAGGACAAGACCAGCAACGTGCGTCTGATGGGCTTCGGCCATCGCGTGTACAAGAACTTCGATCCGCGCGCCAAGATCATCCGCGACATGTGCCACAAGGTGCTCGCGCGCATGGGTCGCGCCGACAACCCGCTGCTCGAACTTGCGCAACGTCTCGAAGAAATCGCGCTCAGCGACGATTACTTCATCTCGCGCAAGCTCTATCCGAACGTCGACTTCTACTCGGGCATCATCTACAGCGCGCTCGGCATTCCGCGCTCGATGTTCACGGTGATGTTCGCGATCGCGCGCACCGCCGGCTGGGTGTCGCATTGGCAGGAAATGATTTCCGATCCGCACATGAAGATCGGTCGTCCGCGCCAGCTCTACACCGGCCCGGTCAAGCGCGACTACGTCGAGATCGGCAAGCGTTGAGAACCTGCGCGCGGTGTCGCCGCGCGCTTCAACCGTTCGCCAGCAGCGCCTCGACTTCCTCGAGGTTCGCGCGTCGCATCGGATTGCCGTCGACCGGGCTCACCGGTGACTGACGGATGCCGTCCACGCCGAAGATCACGAGCTCGACCGGTTGATCGTCGACCTCGAGGCGCACGCAGGGCTGGTTGACGACGCGTTCGGCATTCAAGCGCACGCGACGCTCGCCGACTTCGTGCGGCACGCCTTGCTCCATCAATTCGAGCGTGATCGTCTCGGCACGCTCCGTGAACACGTGCAGCAGCACGTCGTCGTGCGCGGTCGCCGTGCCGTGCAGTACCGGCCCGACGAGACGCGGCTGGAATTTGCGCAGGCGATGCATCACGTCGGCGGCCACCTGACGCTGCGCGTAGAGCGACTCGACATGCGCCTCGCCGCGGAACAATCTTTGATACTCGCGCAAGGCGTCTTCGATTTCGGTGTTGCGCGGCAGCACCGACCCGTCGACGATGCCGAAGCGTTCGGCCGCCTTGCGTTTGGCGAACAAAAAATCGCGCACGCCATGTTCGGCCATCACGCGCGCCGCTTCCTGCGCGAGGGCGCGGCGCAGATTTTCGGCTCGCGGCGGCAGCTTTTTGCTCATGAGGCGGGTCGGTCAGAAGAGCGGTTCGTCTTTGCCGGCCGCTTCGGCGGGCTTCGGACGCGCAGCGCCCGGCGCCGCGCTCGTCTCGCCGCCGAGTACGCCACCCACGGGCAAATGTCCTTCGAGGAACGCTTCGAAAATCGCCCCCGCGTCGTCGACGCCGGCCAGTTCGCCGGTCGTCGGCGAGATGCGCGCCTGCACGAGTCCCGGCGGCATCGGACGCGTGCGCTCGGGTACGGTCCGCAACGCCTCGCGCATGAACGACACCCAGATCGGCACGGCGGTACGACTGCCTTCTTCGCCTTCGCCGAGCGGACGACTTTGATCGAAGCCGACCCACACCGAAGCCACCAGATCGCGGTTGAAGCCGTTGAACCACGTGTCACGTGCTTCGTTGGTGGTGCCGGTCTTGCCTGCGAGGTCGCCGCGGCCGAGTGCGAGTGCGCGGCGACCGGTGCCGCGCGTGATCACCTCGCGCATCATGTCGGTCATGAGCCACGCATTGGCGGCGCTGATCACGCGCGGCGCGATGCGCTCGGCTGGCCATGCGCAGCCGCGCGGCGGCGCAAGCGGTGCCTCCGCATCCGCGGCGTCGACGTTCGGATCGTCGCTGCCGGACGGCGCGGACGGCGTGCCCGCGCTTGCGGTCGTCTCGGGCGTCGGTGCATCGCATTCGCGCGCCACCATGCGCGGTTCGGCGCGAAAGACGACGTTGCCTTTCGGATCTTCGATGCGATCGATGAAGTACGGCTCGACGCGATAGCCACCATTGGCGAAGACGGTGTAGCCGGTGGCCACTTGCAGCGGCGTCACGTCCATCGAACCGAGCGCGAGCGTGAGATTGTTCGGCAGACTCGCTTTGTCGAAGCCGAAGCGCGTGACGTAATCGGTGGCGGCGCGCAGCCCCATGGTCTTCAAGATGCGGATCGAGACGAGATTGCGCGAGGCGACCAGCGCTTCGCGCAAGCGCATCGGTCCGTTGAACTCGCCGCTCGAGTTTTCCGGACGCCAGGCTTCTTCGAGGCGCGGGTCGTCGAACACGAACGGCGCATCGAGAATCATCGAAGAAGGCGTGAAGCCGTTTTCGAGCGCCGCCGAATACAGGAACGGCTTGAAGCCGGAACCCGGCTGCCGCTTCGCTTGCGTGGCACGATTGAATTTGCCGACGGCGCGATCGAAATAATCGAAGCCGCCGACGAGCGCCGCGATGCCGCCGTCGTTGGGCGACAAGGCGACCAGTGCTGCGGAGGCTTCCGGAACTTGCACGAGCTCGGCCTTGCCGTTCGCGCTCAACACGTAGACGACGTCGCCGGCGGTGACCACTTCGGCGGCCCGTTTCGGCCAGGGCCCCATGCGTTCGCCGACTTTGCGTCGTGCCCACGAAAGCGACGACCATTCGAGCGTCACGCGACCGGCGCCACGCACGAAGATTTGTGCGCTGCGCGGTTCGACGCGGGTGACGATGGCCGGCACGAGCATGCCCGCCGCGGCGAAATCGTCGATCGTGGCTTCGAGTTGTTCGTCGGTTTCGCGACCGGTGAGCGTCACGCGCGATTTGGCGCCGCGCCAGCCGTGACGCCGATCATAGGCGAGCAGACCGATGCGGACCGCGCGGTTGGCCGCCGCCTGCAGTCGCGTGTCGATGGTCGTGTAGATGCGGTAGCCCTGATTTTGCGCATCGGGCGGAATATCTTTGATCTTCATCAGCGCGATCCGCGCCATCTCGGCGACGTACGGCGCTTCGACTTCGTAGCTCGTGCTGTGCAGTCGCGCTTCGATTTTTTCCGCTGCCGCCGCTGCGGCGGTCGGTTCGTCGATGAAGCCGAGTTCGCGCATGCGGCGCAGGACGTAGCCGCGACGCACGCGCGAACCTTCAGGGTTGCTGATCGGGTTGTAGCGCGAGGGTGCTTGCGGGATGCGCGCGAGCGTCGCCGCTTCGGCGAGCGTGAGCTGGTCGAGCGTCTTGCCGTAATACAGCTCCGCCGCCGCCGCGACGCCGTAGGCGCGTTTGCCGAAATTGATGACGTTCAGATAGTAGGTGAGGATCTCTTCCTTGCTGAGCTCGCGCTCCATGCGATAGGTGAGAAAGATCTCCTGCAATTTGCGGCGCCAGGTGCGATCTTGGGTGAGAAACAGATTGCGCGCGGTCTGCATCGTGATGGTGCTCGCGCCTTGGCGATTGCCGCCGGGGACGAGGTTGACCATCGCCGAGCGCACGATGCCGCTGAAATCGAAACCGGAATGTTCGAAAAATCGATCGTCTTCGGCGGCGATGAACGCGCGCCGTACCAGCAGCGGGATCTGCTCGTACGTCACCGGGATGCGTCGCTGCTCGCCGATCTGCGCCATCACCTGGCCGTTGCGCGCATAGATGCGCAGCGGCACCTGCAGGCTGATTTCCTTCATCTGCTCGGCCGTGGGCAGCGAGGGATGCAGGTAGACGTAGGCGCCCGAAACCCCGAGCACCACGAGGAAGGCGAGTGCGGCCAGCGCGGCGGCGATGCGCTGAAGGGCTTTGACGACGGCGGGCTTCACGACCACGCAATGTTACCGGAACGGCGGTTCGCCGGCGGGGTGGCGGGGTGGGTAAACTGTGCGTCTTCTCGCATGAGTACGCACAGAAACATCTATCTGGTCGGGCCGATGGGTTCGGGCAAGACCGCCGTGGGCAAGCAGCTCGCGCGCTTGCTCGGCGTGCCGTTCGTCGACTCCGATACGGAGATCGAGCGCCGCACCGGAGCCGACATCCCGCTCATCTTCGAAAAAGAAGGCGAAGCCGGATTTCGCGAACGCGAGCGCGAGGTGATTGCCGAGCTCACGCAGCGCCGGGGTGTCGTGTTGTCGACCGGTGGCGGCGCCATCTTGAAAGAGGAGAACCGCCGGCAGCTGCAGGCCGGCGGGGTCGTCGTGTACCTCGAAACCTCGATCGCGCAGCAAGCCGCGCGGGTGCGCGACGGCGAGAATCGTCCGATGCTCACCGGCCAGGATACGACGCAACGCCTGACCGAACTGATGGCGCACCGGGCGCCGCTGTATCGCGAGGTGGCTGCGCTGACGGTGCGGACGGACGGGCGACGTGTGCGCGACGTCGCCGAAGAGATCCTGCGCGAAGTCGATCGTATACTGCCGCCGTGACCACGCCGCAAAAAATAGACGTCGCACTCGGTGCGCGCAGTTATCCGATCCTGATCGGCGACGGCGTCGCACGGAATGCCGCGCACTGGGCCGAATGGGCCGGCACGCGCAAACTCGCGATCGTGACCAATACGGTGGTCGCGCCTCTGTATGCCGATGCGCTCGAGCAGACGTTGGGCGATCGCCAGGTGCTGCGCATCGTGCTGCCCGACGGCGAAGTACACAAAACCCTGGACGGCGTCGCGCGCATCATCGATGCGCTGGTGGCCAACCGTTTCGGTCGTGACGATCTGTTGATCGCCTTGGGCGGTGGCGTCGTCGGCGACATGACCGGCTTCGCGGCCGCCTGTTATCAGCGCGGCATGGATTTCATCCAGGTGCCGACGACCTTGTTGGCGCAAGTCGACTCGTCCGTCGGTGGCAAGACCGGCGTCAATCATCCCGGTGGCAAAAATCTGATTGGTGCCTTCCATCAGCCGCGCGCCGTGTTCGCCGATACGGCGCTGCTGCGCACCTTGCCGCCGCGCGAGTTGCGCGCGGGACTCGCCGAGGTGATCAAGTACGGGCTGATTTGCGACGCCGAATTCTTTGCCTGGCTCGAAGCGCACGCCGACGAACTGCTCGCCTTGCAGCCGGCGGCGCTCGCGCACGCGATCCGTCGCTCCTGCGAAATCAAGGCGGAGATCGTCGCGCGCGACGAGCACGAACGCGGTGATCGTGCGCTGCTCAATCTCGGCCACACGTTCGGACACGCGATCGAAACCGCGACCGGGTATGCATCGTGGCTGCACGGTGAAGCCGTCGGCGCGGGGCTCGCGATGGCCGCGCGCATGTCGATGCACGCCGGCTGGATGGCGGAGGCCGACGTCACGCGCATCGAACGCCTGCTGCACGCCGTCGGTTTGCGCGCGAGCGCGGCGCCCGAGGTCGACGCGGCAGCGGCACGCGCGGCGATGAATCTCGACAAAAAAGTGCAACGCGGTCGTTTGCGATTCATTCTGATGCGCGGCATCGGCCGCGCTTTCGTCACCGCCGACTGGCCGCCGGAGGCGCTCGAGCGCACGCTCGTGGCGCAGTTCGGATGACGCCGGGGACGCTCGCGCCGTACGCGGCGCACGACGCGACGAGTCGCGGCCGCCGTTATCCGGAAGCCCCGCCCGAATTTCGCGGCGAGTTCCAGCGCGATCGTGATCGCATCGTGCACGCCAACGCCTTTCGACGGCTGGTGTACAAAACCCAGGTGTTCGTGAATCACGAAGGCGATTTGTATCGCACGCGCGTGACCCATTCGCTCGAAGTCGCGCAGATCGGACGCACCATCGCCGCCGCGCTCGGCTTGCATGAAACCCTCACCGAGGCGATCTGTCTCGCGCACGATCTCGGGCACACGCCTTTCGGTCACGCCGGACAAGACGCGCTCAACGAGTGCATGCGCGAGTACGGCGGCTTCGAGCACAACTTGCAATCGTTGCGCGTGGTCGATCTGCTCGAGGAGCGCTATGCGGAGTTTCCCGGGCTGAATCTCACTTTCGAGACGCGAGAGGGGATACTGAAGCACTGCTCGGCCAACAACGCGCGCGAACTCGGCGACATCGGCGAACGTTTTCTGCGCCGCGAGCAACCGGGACTCGAAGCGCAGCTCGCCAATCTCGCCGACGAGATCGCCTACAACAATCACGATGTCGACGACGGTTTGCGCTCGGGGCTGATCGATCTCGCACAGTTGCAGGACGTCGCCTTGTTCGCCGTCGAATATCGCGCGGTGCTCGCGCGCTATCCGCAGGCCACGCCGCGCCGTCTCACGCACGAAACCATCCGGCGGATGATCAATCGCATCGTCATCGACGTCATCACCACCACGCGCGCGCGCATCGCCGCCGCGCAGCCGCGCGACATCGACGCGGTGCGGCGGCTGTCGTCACCGCTCGTGTCGATGAGCGACGAGGTGCGGGCGCTGCATCTCGAACTCAAGCGCTTCCTGAACGAAAATCTCTATCGGCACGATCGCGTGATCGGCATGACCACGAAGTCGCGGCGCGTGCTGCGCGAATTGTTCGAGGCGTTTCTGGCCGACGTGAATCTGCTGCCGGCGGAGCATCGCAACGCGGCGCTCGAGGCCGAGACGACTGGCGGCGTCGCAGGACGTGCGCGGGTAGTCGCCGATTATGTCGCCGGCATGACCGACCGCTTCGCGCTCGGCGAGCACCGGCGGCTGTTCGACCCCGACGTCGAGGCCTGAGCGACGCTCAGAGTTTCGCGGCTTCGTCGCGCAGCTCGCGGCGCAGGATCTTGCCGACGTTGGTCTTCGGCAGATCTTTCCTGAAGTACACGTGGCGCGGCACTTTGTAGCCGGTGAGTTGCGCACGGCAATGTTCGATCACCGCTTCGGCGGTGAGTGCGGGATCTTTGCGCACCACGAACAAGGCCACGACCTCGCCCGAATGCGGATCTTCTTTGGCGACCGCGGCGACTTCCATCACGCCCGGATGCGTGACGGCGACGCTCTCGATTTCGTTCGGGTACACGTTGAAGCCCGAGACGTTGATCATGTCCTTCTTGCGGTCTTCGATGTAGACGAAGCCGTGCTCATCCATGCGGCCGATGTCGCCGGTGCGCAGCCAACCGTCCGGCAGCATGACGCGGGCGGTTTCGTCGGGACGTTTGTAATAGCCCTGCATGACCTGCGGGCCGCGTACGCAGATTTCGCCCACCTGACCGACGGGCAGCATTTGACCGTTGTCGTCGGCGATCCCGATTTCGGTCGATGAAATCGGCAGCCCGATCGAGTCGTTGAAATCGACGTCGACCGGATTGATGCAGGCAGCCGGCGAGGTTTCCGTGAGGCCCCAGGCTTGCGTGAGGATGCAGCCGGTGACCTGCTTCCAGCGCTCGGCTACCGCGCGCTGCACGGCCATGCCGCCGCCCAGCGTGACGCGCAACTTCGAAAAATCGACCGCTTCGAACCCGGGCGTGTGCAGCAACGCGTTGAACAGGGTGTTCACGCCGCTGATGTAGGTGAACGGGTGGCGCTTCAATTCTTTGACGAACCCGGGGAAATCGCGCGGGTTGGTGATCAGGATGTTGGTCCAGCCGAGCCTCAAAAACAGCAGGCAGTTCGCCGTCAGAGCAAAGATGTGATACAGCGGCAAGGCGGTGATCGCGATGCTCGGCGTGCCTTTGGGGAAGGCCGGCTCGGTCCACGCCCAGGACTGCATCACGTTGGCGACCATGTTGCCGTGACTCAGCATCGCGCCTTTGGAGACGCCCGTGGTGCCGCCGGTGTACTGCAAGAATGCGAGATCGCCGTGGCCGAGTTCGACGGGCGCGAGCGACAAGCCGCCGCCGTCCTGCAAGGCGTCGGCAAACCGCAAAGAATCGCGGAAGTGCCAGGGCGGCACCTGCTTGCGCACGCGACGCACGACGAAATCGACGATCGTGCCTTTCGGAAAGCCGAGCAGTTCGCCGACGCTGGTCACCACCACTTTGCGCACCGGCGTGCGGGCGATGACCTCTTCGAGCACGTGTGCGAAATTCTCGAGGATGACGATGATCTCGGCGCCCGAATCGCAGAGCTGATGTTCGAGTTCGCGCGCGGTGTACAGCGGGTTGGTGTTGACCACGACGCCGCCGGCGCGCAACACGCCGAAGAGGGCGATCGGATATTGCAAAACGTTCGGCATCATGATCGCCACGCGATCGCCGCGTCGCAGTCCGGCGCGCTGTTGCAGCCAGGCACCGAAGGCATCGGACTGCGCATCGAGATCGGCGTAGGTCAGCGCGCGACCCATCTGCACGTAGGCCGTGCGGGTCGGAAACTCGGCGAACGCCTCTTCGGCCATCTGCACGAGCGAAGCATGACGGTTGACGTCGATGTCGGCGGGCACGCCGGGCGGGTAGTGAGCGAGCCAAGGTTTTGACATGGGGGGAACTCTAGCCCTTGCCCGCGCGTCGAAGCAACGGCAACAGCGTGGGCCAGACGGCGTCCAGCATCGCCGGTTGTGCGGCGGCGGTGGGGTGCAGCCCGTCGGCCTGCAACATGCCGGGTGCCAAGGCGATTTTCTCCAAAAAGAACGGGACGAACGGCAAACGGTTCTGTTTGGCGAGCGTCGCGTAAATGGTTTCGAAGCCCGTGGTGTATTTCGGGCCGTAATTGGGAGGCATCTTCATGCCGAGCAACAACACCTGCGCCCCGGCGGCGCGCGCGAGCTCGATCATGCGCGCGAGATTCGCCCGCGACGTTTCGAGCGGTAGCCCACGCAGCCCGTCGTTGCCGCCGAGTTCGAGCACGACGATCGCGGGTCGATGCAGGGCGAGGGCGCGTGGCAGACGGGTGAGTCCGCCGGTCGTGGTTTCGCCGCTCACGCTGGCATTGACGACGCGGTGTCCGTAACCTTGGGCGCGCAAACGGTTTTGCAGCAGCGTGACCCAGCCTTCAGCACTGGAGAGGCCGTACGCTGCGCTGATGCTGTCGCCCAACACCAGGATGACGGGCGCCTCATCGGTGGCTGCGTCGCGTACCGACGCCAGCAACAAGGCCGCTGCCCAGAACGCACATACGAAGGAACGTCTCGCTTTGAACACTGACATCGTCCTCGAGGCCATCGCACTCGACAAAGAGGTTAACAGTCCGGACGGACCGCTCGCCATCGTACGTGAAGTGAACTTTCGCGTGCATGCCGGCGAATCGGTCGCCATCGTCGGTGCATCCGGTGCAGGCAAGTCCACGTTGCTCGCATTGCTCGCCGGGCTCGACGTACCGACGCGCGGCAAAGTATTGCTCGCCGGTCGCGATCTGACGCAACTCGACGAAGACGGGCGTGCACGCTTGCGTGCCGAACGCGTCGGTTTCGTGTTCCAGTCGTTCCATCTGGTGCAAGCGCTGACGGCGCTCGAGAACGTGATGCTGCCGCTCGAGCTTGCCGGGCGCGCGGACGCACGCAGTGCGGCGCGGGTCGCGCTCGAACACGTCGGCCTCGGCGCGCGGACCGGCCACTATCCGCGCCAATTGTCCGGTGGCGAGCAACAGCGCGTCGCGATCGCGCGTGCATTCGTCACGCGACCGGCGGTGCTGTTCGCCGACGAGCCGACGGGCAATCTCGATACCGCGACCGGCGGGCGCATCGCCGATCTTTTGTTCGAACTCAACGCGACGGCGCATACGACGCTGGTGCTCGTGACGCACGATCGCACGCTCGCCGCGCGCTGTGCGCGGATGTGGGTGATGGACGCGGGTCGCCTCGCGCCGGGCGCTTGAGGTCGTGATGCGTGCGCTGACTCTGGCAGTCCGGTTGCTCGCGCGCGAATGGCGTTCGGGCGAACTCGGCGTGTTGCTGCTCGCGCTCGTCGTGGCCGTCGCGGCGCTCACGGGCGTGGGATTTTTGGTCGACCGGATCGAGCGCTCGGTGGCGATGCGCGCCAACGAAGTGCTCGCAGCCGACCTGCGTTTGCAGTCGCAGAGCCTGCCGGCCGCCGATTACGAACGTGAGGCGCGCGTGCGCGGACTCGCGACGGCACGCGTCACCACCGTGCTCAGCGTCGTCTATCAAGGCGAGCGCAGCCAATTGGCCAATGTGCGTGCGGTGACGCCGGACTATCCCTTGCGCGGCCGCGTCTCCGTCGGTCGCGAGGCGTTCGGTGCGGCGACCGGAACGGCGGGCGCACCCGCGCCGGGTGAGGCCTGGCCCGACTCGAAATTGCTCGCGGCACTCGGGCTGCACGTCGGCGACGAACTGAGCCTCGGTGCCGCACGTTTGAAAGTGACGCGCGTACTTTTGAATCGACCGGACGAGGGCGGTGCGTTCGGCGATCTGGCGCCGTCGATGCTGATCGCCGCGGCAGACCTTCCGGCCACGCGTCTCTTGCAGCCGGGGTCGCGGGCGGCCTATGCCGTGTTGTTTGCCGGTCAGCCGCAGAGCGTCGCCGCGTTTCGCACCTGGCTCGAGGCGCGCAAGCAAACCGGTGAGCGTTTGCGCGACGTGAGCGAAGCGAGTCCGCAAATCCAGACTGCGATCGATCGTGCCGGACGCTTCCTGGGGCTTGCGAGTCTGGTGGCCGTGTTGCTGTGCGCGGTCGCGGTGGCGATGGCGGCGCGGCGTTACGTGCAACGCCATCTCGACTCCGTCGCGCTGATGAAAACCATCGGCGCGACCAGCGGCTTCACGCTCGCGGTGAGTCTCGCGCAATTGTTCGTGATCGCGATCGCGGCGGTCTTGCTCGGCTCGCTCGCCGGTTTCGCCGCGCAAGAGTGGTTGCTGCGCGCACTGCGCGGTTTGCTCGATGCGGATTTGCCGCCGGCCGGTTTCGCGCCGCTGCTGCTCGGCATGGTGACGGCCTTGGCCTTGCTCGCGGGCTTCGCCTTGCCGCCGCTGATGCAGCTGGCGCGCGTGCCTGCGATCCGCGTCTTGCGGCGCGACGTCGGCGCACCGGCACCGATTCTTTGGCTCGCGTTCGGGCCCGCGGTCGCGGCCATCGTGTTGTTGGTGTTCTGGGTGTTGCGTGATCCGAAGCTGGCCGGCGGCTTTGCGGTCGGGCTCGCGCTCTTCGTCGGCCTGCTCGCGCTCGCCGGTTACGTCATGGTGCGCATTGCCGGCAGTCTGCGCGGCGGCGTCGGCGTCTCTTGGCGTTACGGCATCGCGAACCTCGCGCGGCGACGTGCCGCGAGCATCGTGCAGATCGTCGCTTTCGGTCTCGGCATCATGGTGTTGTTGCTGCTTGCGGTGGTACGCAACGATCTGTTGGCCGATTGGCGTCGCAGTCTGCCGAGCGATCTGCCGAATTTCTTCTTCATCAACATCCCGAAAGAAGAGCGTACGGCGTTCATGCAATATCTGCAGGAGCGCGGTGCGCGCAGTTCGCGCGCGTTGCCGATGATCCGGGCGCGACTGACCGAGGTGAACGGGCGATCCGTGAAAGACTTGCGCTTCACCGATCCGCGCGGCGAAGGGTTTGCGCAGCGCGATCAGAACATCACGTGGCAGGACGAACTCGGCTCCGACAACAGCCTCGTGGCCGGTCGCTGGTGGACGCCGGCGGATCACGGGCGTGCGCTGGTGTCGATCTCCACCGAATACCGCGACAGTCTCGGTTTGAAGCTCGGTGATCGCATGGTCTTCGACGTGGCCGGCGAGACTCTCGAAGCCGAGGTCGCGAGCATCCGCAAGATCAAATGGGACAGCTTCCAGCCGAATTTTTTCCTGGTGTTCGCACCGGGGCTGCTCGATGACGTCGCCGGCACCTGGATGACCTCCGCGTATTTCGCCGGCGGCGACGGTCGCATCGTCACCGAACTCGTGCGGCGGTTTCCGAGCGTGTCGGTCTTCGATCTCGGTGAACTTTTGAATCAGGTGCGCAGCGTGATCGATCAGGCCGTGTTCGCCGTGCAGAGCGTGTTTGCGTTCACCTTGTTCGCCGGGCTCGTGGTTCTGCTCGCGGCGGTGCAATCGACGCGCGACGAGCGCCGTTACGAGAGCGCGATGCTGCGCACGCTGGGCGCGAGTCGCAAAGTCGTGACGCTCGGCATCGTGGCCGAGTTCGTCGTGCTCGGAGCGTTGGCGGGACTGCTTGCGGCGTCCGGTGCTTCTTTGGCCGGCTGGGCGCTGGCCGAACAGGTGTTGAACGTGACGTACGTCGCTGATGCGCGCGTCTGGTTGATCGGCACTTTGGGCGGTGGCGCTTTGGTGGCGATCAGCGGATGGCTCGCCACCCGCGGCGTTTTGCGTCAGCCGCCCGCGACCACGTTGCGCGCACCGTAGGCACGCACGAACACCCGCACATGCTCGTCGATGAGCGCGGGCAGGGAGAGCGGACGACAGCGCGTGCCGCCGAGATCGTGCTGGTGCAGCAGCGCGAGCAGCAACGGCGAGAGCAACATGAGCGCGGCATGACGCGTGTCGCAGGCGACCATGTCGCCGCGCGACACATAGTTTTGCAAGCGCACTTCGAGCGCTTGCAAGGTCGGCTCGAGCACGTCGACCAGATAATCGAGCGCGGTATGCGTGTTGCGCAAACCTTCGGCGAGCCCGATGCGGTGCAAGGAACCGACCGCGCCCTCCGACCAGGCGCGCACGACGCGTTGCAGAAATTCGTGCAGTGACACCTCGAGCGTGGCGGTGTCTTCGCTCACCTGCCGAGCGCGCGCGAGATGCTTCTGGCCGCCCTGCAAGTAGAACGCGAACACGGCCTTGATGAGGGCTTCGCGCGAGCCGAAATAGTGGCGCAGCGTCGCCACGCTCACGCCGCACGCGAGCGCGAGCTCGCGGAAACTGGGGGTAGAGCCGGTCTGGAGGGCGAGCCTTTCCTTGGCTTTGGCGATGAGCGCATTCCGTCGCTCAGCAAATTGCGCGTTCCGTGCCCCGAGTGTTCTCGACATCGCCCATCCCTCCCGACCGGCTTGCTTAATTTAAACCAGTTGATATACGATATGCAAATCGTTTTTCGCCTACAGGGACGTAGCGCACATGGCATTCGACGCACCGGAACCGCGCGGCTGGCTGAGCCGCTACCGTTATCCCCTCTTCGGCGTGCTCGCCGTCGCCCTCGCGGCGTGGTGGTACGTGAAATCCTCGCAGCCGACGCCGGTCGGCGTCACCGAGGCGCGGCAAGGCCCGGCCGAGCGCGTGCTCGCCATCACCGGACGCACCCGGCCCCAGGTCACCGTGACCATCGTGCCGAAGACGCCGGGCCAGGTGATCCGTCTCGTCAAGGAAGAAGGCGAGACCGTCAAAGCCGGCGAGGTGCTGGTGCAACTCGAGTCGGATGCGCCGCGGGCTGCGGTCGACGAAATCGCCTCGAAGGTCACGCTGCAGCAGCGTGCCGTCACCGAAGCCGAGCGCAATTTCGCGCGCCTGCAGCAATTGCGTGAGCGCGGCATCGCCACCGCCAAAGAATTCGACACCGCCAAGTTCGAGCTCGATCAGGCGCGGCTCTCGCTGCAGACGCTCGACGCCACGCGTCGTCAGGCGAGCGCGCGCCTGCGCGACAACACCATCGTCTCGCCCGTCGACGGCGTGGTGCTCGCGCGACCGGTCGATCGCGGTCAGGTGGTCGGTGCCGCGACCGTCATCTACGAACTCGCGCCGCTCGCCGACGTCGAGATCGAAGCGGACGTCGACGAGCAGTTCCTCGCCGAAGTTCGCGTCGGACAAAAAGCGGACGTGCTCGTCGCCGGGCGCAGTGCGCCAGCGTCCGCGACGCTGTACTACGTCTCGTCGAAGGTCGACCCGCGTACCGGCGGCGCGAAAGTGCGCCTGCGACTCGACCAAAAAATTCCCGATTTGCGCTCCGGTCTGACCGCCGACGTCAATCTCGTCATCGAGCGCCGCGCGCAGGCGATCACCGTCGCGCGCAGCGCCATCCTCGGTCGCGACGGTGATGCGCGCGTGCTGATCGTCAAAGATGGCGTGGTGAATCCCGCGTCGGTGAAGTTCGTCGAATGGCCGAGCGAACGCGTCATCGTGTTGTCGGGCCTCGCACCGGGCGCGCAATTGCTCGCCGCGCCGCGACCCGATCTGATCGGCAAGCGCGTCGCTCCGACCAAAGATCTCGCGCTCGTCGCCGGCGGCCCGCGTCCGCGCGGCTCCGACGCGCGCAAGGCGCTGTGACGGCGCACCGATGCGATTCGATCTCAAAGTTGCACTGCGCTATCTGCTCGCGAACCGCCTGCAGTCGGCGCTGTTGATCGGCGGTGTCGCGGTCGCGGTGACCGTGTTCACCTTCAATGCCGCCCTGATCAACGGCCTCGCGGAATTCCAGATCGATCGCGTGGTCGGCAGTTCCTCGCACGTGACGATCGAGCCTGCAAAATTGCTGCCCAAGGTCGTGCCGGCGCCGGCGGGCACCGAACGACTCGTCGCGACGCAACGCGCACTCGAACGTCGCGAGCAGATCAAGCAATGGCGCAGCGTCGAGCGCGTGATCGAAACTCTGCCGGGCGTGACCGGCGTGTCGTACAACATCAACGGCACGGGTCTGGTGACGCGCGGTCAGCAGACGCTGCCCGTCAGTCTTAAGGGCGTCGAGCCCGCGCGGCTCGCGGCGATCGCGCCCATCGATCGCAACCTCGTCGCCGGTGAAGCGCGGCTCGGCCTCAACGACGTCCTGATCGGTCGCAAGCTCGCCGACGACCTCGGTATCCGCATCGGTCAACCGATCTTCGTCACCAGCAACCAGGGTCGCGAACGGACGCTGACGGTGCGCGGGCTCTATTCGACCGGCGTCGACAGTCTCGACGCGCGCGTCGCCTACGTGAACATCGACACGGCCCGCGTGATGTTCGATCTGCCCGAGGGGCTGACGGAAATCGAGATCAAACTCGCGGACATTTATGCCGCCCGCGCCGTCGCCAAACAGCTCGCCGACACCACCGGTCTCGAGGTCACGGCGTGGATGGACAAAAACCAGCGTCTGCGCGAAGCCCTCGAAGGCCAAGGCAGTTCGGGCAACATCATCAAGATGTTCACGCTGATCACCATCGTGGTGGGCGTGGCGAGCGCGTTGCTGCTCACGACGTTCCGACGTCGTCCCGAGATCGGCATCATGCGCTCCTTCGGCATTTCGCAACGCTTCGTGTTGTCGGTGTTCATGCTGCAAGGCGCGTTGATCGGCATCCTCGGCTCATTGGTCGGATGTTTCCTCGGCTGGGGATTCAGTTCGCTGCTGGTGCAAGCCGGACGCAGCAGCGGGCGTGCCTTGCCGGTCGATCCCAGTCTCGGCCAGTACGATGTCGCCTTGTTGCTCGCGGCTGCGGCGAGTATCGCCGCGGCCTTGTGGCCCGCACGCGCGGCCTCCCGCATCGATCCCGTCGAGGCCATCTCGCAATGAACACGCCTTTGCTCGAAGTGAACGACCTGCGCAAGGTCTTCGTCGATCGTGATTTCGAAACGCCGGTGCTCAAAGGCGTGAACTTCACGCTGCAGCGCAGCGAGATGGTGGCGATGCTCGGGCCTTCGGGCAGCGGCAAAAGCACCTTGCTGTCGATCCTCGGCACGCTCATGCGGCCGACGGCCGGGAGCTTCCGGATGCTTGGTCGCGAACTCACGTCGTTGAAAGAAGCCGAGCTGTCCGATTTTCGCAATCAGCAGATCGGCTTCATCTTCCAGTACCACCATCTGTTGCCCGATTTCAGCGCACTCGAGAACGTGATGTTTCCGCATGCGGGTCGCTTGTGGCGCGAGACGCAAGCCGGACGCGAGCGGGCCGCGATGTTGCTCGAGCGAGTCGGTCTTTCCGAGCGCATGCATTATCGCGCGACGCGCCTCTCCGGCGGCCAGAAGCAGCGCGTGGCGATCGCGCGCGCGCTCATGAATCAACCCGCGTTGGTGCTCGCCGACGAGCCGACGGGCAACCTCGATCGTGAAAATGCCGATCAGGCGTTCGCGTTGATGACGGAGATCCAGCGCGAAACGGGCACGACTTTTCTGTTGTCGACGCACGACCGCGAACTCGCCGAGCGTTGCGAGCGCCGCATCTACATCCAGGGCGGAGTCGTGGTGGATGTACCGTCGGCGGCGCGTGTACCGTTACGCGTCGTACCGGGCGACATGGTCGCCGTCATCGATCGAACGCAGACGCAAGCGACGCGCGATCAGCGTTCGATCCAGGCCAACGAACGCTCCGTGTAGCGCGGGCCGCTCGCCGTACCGATTCCGTCGAGCGTCCGCATGTCCTCGGCATCGAGTCGCAAACTCGCGGCACCCGCGTTGATTTCGAGATAACGGCGACGCTTGGTGCCCGGAATCGGCACGATGTCGTCACCGCGATGCAACAACCAGGCGAGCGCGACCTGTGCAGGCTGCGCCCCGTGTTTCGTCGCTACGGCCTGCACCGCGGCGAGGCGTTGCAGATTGAGCGCGTAATTCTCCGCCGAGAAACGCGGATCGTGGCGACGGTAATCCGACGCGGGCAAGGTCGCCGGATCGGGGACGCCGCCGGTCAAAAACCCGCGGCCGAGCGGGCTGTAGGGCACGATGCCGATGCCGAGTTCGCGACAGGTGGCGAGCACGCTCGCGCCGCCGCTCGCGCTCGGCGCTTCGATGTTGCGTTCCCAAACCGAATATTCGCTTTGCAGCGCGCTGATCGGATGCACGGCATGCGCGCGGCGCAGGGTTTCAGCCGACATCTCGGAGAGCCCGAGATATTTGACCTTGCCCGCTTTGACTTGCTCGGCCATCACCCCCACGGTCTCTTCGATCGGCACGTCGAAGTCGCGGCGATGCTGATACCAAAGATCGATGCACTCGACGCCGAGTCGTTGCAGACAACCGTCGAGCGCGCGGCGCACGTTCTCCGGCCGACCGTCGACGCCGGCGATCTTGTCGTCCGGCGTGAACTTGAAGCCGAACTTCGTCGCGATGATCACGCGCTCGCGACGGCCGACCAGCGCGCGACGCAGCAATTCTTCGTTGCTGCGCGGCCCGTAGACCTCGGCGGTATCGAAGAAATCGATGCCGAGTTCGAGGGCGCGATGGATGGTGGCGATGCCTTCGGCTTCGTCGGTGGGTCCGTACATGGCCGGCATTCCGGCCACGCCGGTCATGCCCATGGTGCCGAGACCGAGTGCCGAAACCTCCAGACCTTGTCGGCCGAGCTTGCGCGTTTGCATGCGATCAATATCCGCCGAGGAAATCCTGTTTGCCGATGTCCACGCCGACGCCGCGCAACAACGCGTACGTGGTGGTCATGTGGAAATAGAAGTTCGGCACGGTCCATTTCTGGATGAACGGCAGACCGTCCATCTCGAGCGTGCGAGTACGCAGCGGCAGGACGATGTGACGCTGTTCGGCGCCTTCGAGCTGGGCGGGCGTGAGCGTTTTAAGGTAATCGACCGTCTTGGCGATGCGCGCCTGCAGTTCGGCCAGGGTCTTTTCGGTGTCTTCGAAGCGCGGCGGCTCGAGACCGGCCAGACGGGCGCAGCTGTTCTTGGCGAAATCGCAGGTCAGCATGATCTGGCGCGCCAGCGTGAACATGTCGGGCGTCAGCCGCAGCCCTTCGAGTACGCCCGCTTCGATCTTCTTGGCTTCGGCGTGCGCGGCGGCTTTGTCCAAGATGTTCGACAGATTGCCGAGCATCTGGATGAAGGGTTCGACGGTCATCGAATGAACGGACACGGACATCACTTCTTCTCCTGTTTGGCGCGCTGCGCGTCGATCCATTGCTTGGTGACCGTCCACGTGGTCGCGTTCGGTCGCGGATCGCCGAGCGGCGGGGCTTCGAGATATTGCGGGTAGCGAGTCTGCAGGATTTGCATGAGCTTCGGCGGGATTCTCTTGCGGTCGAAGGTGCTGTAGCCGGTCGCGTTGAAGATCATGATTCCCTGCCGGTCGCCCATCAGCATCCACGGCAGCAACTTCGAGATGCGTTGCCAGGAGATCCGCGATTCGCTGATCCGGTTCTTCTTGGCATCGGTGAAGTCGGCGGCGCGATAGAACGTGTTGAAGATCTCCATCGCGTGGTACTGCCCGCCGACGTATTCCTGATAATCGCCGGCCAGCGGGTTCGTGTAGAACAGCGGCACTTCGCGCACTTCGACCAGCAGGTCGTCGTACTGCCGCAACTCGATCGAAGCGGGCTTGCCGTCGGCGCCGATGGCGAAGCTCGGCTGTCGCATGTTCACCGGATCGTTGGCGACGTGGACGACGTCGACGGTTTGCCCCGTCCACGGGTTCTTCCAGCGGTCGATGATTTCACCGCTCGCGGGGTCGAGGTACACCATGATCTCGCGCGACACCGAGCGGTAGCCGTCACCGCGGACCGGATCCTTGTGGCGTTCGCACTGCCGCGTGTTGATGCCGATCACGTCGAAGATGTGGCGATCCTTTTCGCCGGCGATGCGGCTGTACATGCGCCCTTCCCACATGCCGTAGCGCGTGACGCCGGGCTCGGTCGTGCCGCAAGTGAGTTTCATGTTCCAGGTGAAGGCCTCGGCGCCTTCGCGCTTGGCCGAGGGGCCCAGAAAATCGTCGGCACCCCAGGCGGCGAGCGGCGTGGCGAGCATCAGCGCGGCGGTGAGCGCGAGCCGTGAAAACGTATGGTTAGACATGGTGGCGGAGTCCCCCGTGATTGACTTCGGCCATCTTAAACGAGGGTGGATGCATCACCATGAATCGATATGTATTGGACAAGTTTGATTTATATCTGCAACAATAGCAGGGGTTCGCCGCCTTTAATGGTAGTTTCATGAACCAAATCTGGTCTCCGGCCCATATGGCCACCTTTGCCAAAGTCGTCGACTTGAACGGCTTCACGGCGGCCGCGCGCGCCCTCAAAGTGCCGAAGGCCAGCGTCAGTCGCGCGATCGCCGAACTCGAGGCCGAGCTCGGATTGAAGCTCATGACGCGCACCACGCGCCGCCTGACCTTGACCCCGGCGGGCGAGCAGTTGTTGCCCCATTGCCGCGCGATCGTCGCGGCGGCCGAACAGGTCCACCAGCGCGCCGCCGAACTCGGTCGGTCGCGTCAGGGTCCGTTGCGGGTGTTGGCCGACACGACCTATGGCCGGGTGTTGCTCGCGCCTTTGGTGCCGCGTTTTCTGGAGCGCTTTCCGCAGGTGCCGCTCGAGGTGGAACTCGGCGAGCCGGAGCGCGAGGCCGAGTTCGATCTGACCATTCGTGCGGGCGCCGACGTCGGGCCGGAGCGCATCGCCAAAATCCTGGGCGCGCCGCCGGCGATCCTGTGCGCGAGTCCCGCCTATCTGCAGAAGGCCGGCGGGCTGCCGAGCGCGCCCGACGATCTCGAGCGCTACGACTTGCTGATGCCGGACGCCGGGGCGGGCCCGATCCAGGTGTTGCGTCTCGCCCATGGCAACCGCCGCGCCGAGTTGTCGCTGCGCCCGAAGCTCGCCGTCAACGACCCCGCGTTGCTGCACGCCGCGGTGGCCGCCGGGCTCGGCATCGGTTTGCTGCCCGAGTTTCTCTGCCGCGCCGGCATCGCCGCCCAGAAGCTCAAGCGCGTGCTGCCCGACTGGGATCCGCCGGAGCAAGCGCCGTTGTGCGCCGTGTATCCGGCCACCCTTGCCGAGGACGCGCGGGTGCTGGCCTTGGTGGATTTTCTTGCCGCAAACATCGTTCCTGCGCTCAAGAGCAGCGCCTGACAGGCTAAAATTGTGCGGCTATGTACCGCGCCCCCCTGAAAGATCTGCGATTCGTCCTGCACGAACTCATCGGCGAGTCTTCGCTGCAAGCCTGCCCCGCCCACGGCGAGTATTCGCTCGAGATCGCGGACGCGATTCTCGAAGAAGCGGCCAAGTTCGCCGAGACCGTGCTCGATCCCCTCTACAAATCCGGTGATCGCGACGGTGCGCGCTGGACGCCCGAGGGCGTGATCGGCGCGCCGGGCTTCAAAGCCGCCTATCAACAATACGCCGAGGGTGGTTGGCCGAGTTTGCGTGCCTCGCCCCATTTCGGCGGCCAGGGCGTACCGAACGTCGTCGGTACCGCGGTCGAAGAAATCTGGGCCGCATCGAATCTCGCCTTCAAGTTGTGCCCGATGCTCACGCAGGGCGCGATCGAAGCGCTCGAGCACTACGGGAGCGATGCGCAGAAAGCGCAGTATCTGCCGAAGATGGTGAGCGGCGAGTGGACCGGCACCATGAATCTCACCGAGCCGCAGGCCGGCAGTGATCTGGCCGCGATCCGCACGCGCGCCACGCCCGAGGGCGATCGCTATCGCATCTTCGGTCAAAAAATATTCATCACCTACGGCGACCACGACTTCACCCCCAACACGATTCACCTCGTGCTGGCGCGCATCGACGGCGCGCCGCCGGGCGTCAAAGGCATCTCGATGTTCATCGTGCCTAAGGTGCTGGTGAATGCCGACGGCAGCTTGGGCGAGCGCAACGACGCCCACTGCATCTCGATCGAACACAAACTCGGCATCCACGCGAGCCCGACTTGCGTGATGGCCTTCGGCCAAAAAGACGGCGCCATCGGCTATCTCGTCGGCGAACCGAATCGCGGTCTCGAATACATGTTCGTGATGATGAACGCGGCGCGTTTGTCGGTCGGTCTCGAGGGTTATGCGGTCGCCGATCGCGCCTACCAGCAAGCGCTCGACTGGGCACGCACGCGCGTGCAGGGCAAGCCGCCCGTGGCGGCGGCGCAAGGTCCGTTGCCGATCGCTCACCATCCGGACGTCAAGCGCATGCTGCTGACGATGAAGTCGCAGACCGAGGCCTTGCGCGCGGTGGCGCTCTACACCGCCTGGCAACTCGATCTCGGCGCCCATCATCCGGACCCCGCGGTGCGTGCCGCGGCGCAAGCGCGCGGTGATCTGCTCATTCCGATCGTCAAAGGTTGCAGCACCGAAGCCGGCATCGAACTCGCCTCGCTCGGCATACAAGTGCACGGCGGCATGGGCTTCGTCGAAGAAACCGGTGCCGCACAACCCTATCGTGACGTACGCATCACCACCATCTACGAAGGCACGACCGGCATCCAGTCCAATGATTTCGTCGGTCGCAAGATCGGTCGCGATCGCGGTCAAGCGCTCGCGTCGCTCGTGCAGGACATGCGTGGCGAACTTGCGGCGTTGACGGCGACGCAGCCGCGCGTCGCCATCGCGCGTGCCGCGACGCTCGATGCAATCTCGGCCCTCGAAAGCGCAACGCAAAAATTGTTGGCGGCGCTCGCCGAAGATCCGGCGCGCGCCTTTGCGGTCTCAGTGCCGTTTTTGCGGCTCGCCGGTCACGTGTGTGCGGCCTGGCAATTGACGAAATCGGCCGACATCGCGGCGCGTCGCTTGGCCGAGGGTGATCCGGACGTCGATTTCCTGCGCGGCAAGATCGCTTCGGCCGAATTCCATGCGACGCACGTTTTGCCGCAAGCGCACGGCCTCGCGCGCGTGATCGACTCGGGTGCGGCGAGCGTGCTCGACGTCGATCCGGCCTGCCTGTAACGACGCGCTCAAACCAGATAGTCGACCGAACGGCGCTCCGTGGTGAGTTCGCGTACCTCGCCGGCGACCGCGACGTGCAGCGGATGGGTCTGGTAGTGCGCGAGCGCCGCGCGATCCTCGAAGCGTGAATAGAGCACGACGTCGGCGGCGTTCGCGTCGTCGATGACGTTGATGCCGACCTCTATTTCCAGCAGGCCGGGGATGCGTCCGGCGAGTCCTTCGAGCAATTCTTTGATCCGGGCGGCATTCTCCGCCTTCGACGGCGTGTCTTTGATCCGCCACGCGACGATGTGCTTGATCATGGATGCGGTTCCTGTGGTTGGCGCAGACTCTGCCAAGCGGCGAGCGCCGCTTCGCGAGATTCTTTGAGATCGACGATGGGCTGCGGATAGTCGCGGCCGAGCACGATGCCTGCGGCGGCGAGTTCGGCCGGTTTGCACTCCCACGGGGCGTGGATCGATGCGCCCGGCAGCGCAGCGAGTTCCGGCACCCAGCGCCGGACGTATTCGCCTTCGGGGTCGAACTTCGCACCCTGGCTGACCGGATTGAACACGCGAAAGTAGGGCGCAGCGTCGGCGCCGCAACCCGCCGTCCACTGCCAGCCGAGCGTGTTGCTCGCCAGATCCGCATCGACCAGCGTGTCCCAGAACCAGCGCGCACCATGCAACCAATGCAAGCGCAGGTTCTTCACCAAAAACGACGCCACGACCATGCGTACGCGGTTGTGCATCCAGCCTGTGCTCCACAACTCGCGCATCCCCGCATCGACGAGCGGTACGCCGGTGCGACCGCGTTGCCAGGCTTGCAGCGCCGCCGCGTCTTCGCGCCACGGAAAGCGCGTGTATTCGCCGCGCAGGGGTTCGGTCGGCGTACGCGGGAAGTGATACAGCAAGTGATGCGCGAATTCACGCCAACCCACTTCCGCCATGAATTGCGTACCGCGCCAACGCGCAGCCGTATGCCATATTTGTCGCGGTCCGATCTCGCCGAAGTGCAGATGAGGCGACAGCCGCGACGTGCCACGAATGCCGGGTACGTTGCGCGCGTCACCGTAGTGTTCGACCGCCTCGCGCAGGAAAGAATCGAGATTCTCGCGTGCGCCGTCTTCGCCCGGTCGCCACGCCGCAGCCATCCCGTCATACCAGCGGATGCGCGGCAGCAATTCGAGTGCGGCGAGTGCGAGCGAGCTCGGCCAGCGCGCCGGGGCGGCGATGACGTTCGGTGCCGGCAATGGCGTCGTCTCGGCGATCGTCGTCGAGGCGTTTTTCCAATAGGGCGTGAACACCTGGAACGGTTTGCCGCTCTGGTTGCGGATGTCCCAGGGTTCGCTGAGCAGCACCGCGTTGAAACTGCGCACTTCGACGCCTTCGGCACGCAGTGTTTCTTTGATGTGCGCATCGCGCGCGATGGCCGTCGGTTCATAGCGACGACTCCAGTACACGGCAGTCGCACCGGTTTCGGCGAGCAGCTTGCGCAACTCCGCCAGCGCCGCGCCGCCGGGTGCGGCATCGGGTGTGCCGCGTCGCACGATCAAGCGCGAGCCGCGCGCTTCCAGTGCTCGCTGCAAAGATTCCAGCGAGTGATGCAGCCACCATTGCGTCGCGGCGCCGGGCGCCCAAGCCGCATCGTCATCCGGGCACCAAAGAAATACCGGAATCACCGGCGCGCCGCGCTCGATGGCGGCGACGAGGGCGGGGTGATCGGCGAGCCGCAAATCCTGGCGCAACCACAGCAGGGTCGGTGCCGACGAGGCGGCCGGAGTTGCGCGTGCAGCGCCGCTCACAGCGCATGCCCCGCGATGACTTTGGCGACCGCATCGATCGCCACGCTGCGCGGCGTGCTCTTGCGCCAGATCGCGCCGATGCGCCGCGTCGGCGCGGGCTTCGCGAACGGGCGAACGACCAAACCGCGCGGCGTCGCATACCCGCCGCGCGTGGCGAGCTCGGGCAGCAACGTGGCGCCCGCGCCCGCCGCCACCATCTGCCGCAAGGTCTCGATGCTCGTGGCGCGAAAATCCTGCTTCTCGCGAACGTCGATGCGGCTGCAGACGTCGAGCGCCTGATCGCGCAGGCAGTGACCGTCTTCGAGCAGCAACAAGGTGACGCCGGCGAGATCGTCGACTTTGATCTGTTTCTTGGTCGCGAGTGGATCGTTCGCCGGGGCGGCGACCACGAACGCTTCGTCATAGAGGTTGCGAGCCGCGAGCCCGTCGAGCTCCACGGGCAGCGCGAGTACGCCCATGTCGATTTCACCGGCGCGCAGTTTTTCCAGCATCGGACCGGTTTGGTATTCGTACAGCATCAACTCGAGACGCGGCAGTGCCTTGTGCAATTTCGGCGCGACGCCGGGCAACAGGTACGGACCGATCGTCGGCAGAAAAGCGACTCGCAAACGACCGGCGAGCGGATCGCGATGCGTGCGCGCGATTTCAACCACTTCGTCGCTCGCCTCGACGATGCGGCGCGCGCGCGCGACGATATCTTTGCCGGCGGGCGTGAGGATCGCGTGCCTCGGTTGTCGTTCGACGAGCGGCACGCCGAGATACTCTTCAAGTTTCTTAAGCTGCGCAGACAGCGTCGGCTGACTGATGAAACAGCGCTCGGCCGCCTTGCCGAAATGCCCGGTGTCGGCGACGGCGATCAGATAGCGCAAATCCTTGAGTTTGATATCCGCCACGGGAGTCCTTTCCGATATACGAAATCTATCGAAATCATCGCATCAATCGATTGGATAGTCGAGACATGCGTCGGCAAGATGCGCCCCATCGACGGACGTTCCGTCGCGAAGATCACAGCCACGCAGGAGAGCGCAGACATGATTTCCATCGGCCAGAAGTTTCCGCAATTTTCCTTGACCGGTGTCGTCACCAACGACATCGCCACCGCGTTCAAGCCGTTCGACAACGCCAGTGCCGCCGGCAAGTGGCAGATCGTCTTCTTCTGGCCGAAGGACTTCACCTTCGTGTGCCCGACCGAGATCGCCGCGTTCGGCAAGCTGAACAAGGAATTCGCCGCGCGCGACGCGCAAGTCTACGGCGTCAGCACCGACAGCGAATTCGTGCATCTCGCCTGGCGCAGCAGCAAGAGCGAACTGAAGGACCTGCCGTTCCCGATGCTCGCCGACATCAAGCGCGAACTGTCCCAGTCGCTCGGCATCCTCGATCCGGAAGCCGGCGTCGCGCAGCGCGCCACCTTCATCGTCGACCCGCAGGGCGTCGTGCGTTTCGTCTACGTCACCGACCTGAACGTCGGCCGCTCGCCCGAAGAAGTACTGCGCGTACTCGATGCGTTGCAGACGGACGAACTCTGCCCCTGCAACTGGAAGCAGGGCGAGGACACCTTGAAGGCCGCGTAAGCCGCCTGCTGCACCTGTCGGGAGTTGATCGACATGAACATTGAAGCCATTCGTGATGCGTTGCCGGACTATGCGCGTGACCTGCGTTTGAACCTCGGCAGCGTACTGACCACCCAAGGTGCGCCGGGCCTCACCGCCCGGCAAATCTGGGGTACGGCGCTCGCTTCGGCGCTCGCCTCGCGCAATGCGACCTTGATCACGGCCATCGAGGACGCGGCTCGCGCGGAACTCGATGCCGCGCAAATCGATGGCGCGAAAGCCGCGGCGGCGATCATGGCGATGAACAACATCTACTACCGCTTTCTGCACCTTGCAGGCGATGCGGACTACCAGACCATGCCGGCGCGCCTGCGCATGAACGTGATCGGCAACCCCGGCATCGACAAGCTCGACTTCGAGCTCTATTCGCTGGCGGTGTCGGCCATCAACGGTTGCGGTCTGTGCATCGAGGCGCACGAGAAGCAGTTGCGCAAGCACGAGGTGTCGCGCGAGGCGATCCAGAGTGCGATCCGCATCGCGGCGGTGGTGCATGCGGTGGCGGTCACGCTCGAGCAGGTGACGGTCGGTGGTGCCAACGGCGAGGTGGCCGCCGCCGCCTGATCACCGTCAAAAATACGGATGCGCGGGAGGCGGTCGGTGCTGGTATCGTCGGCGTCGTCCCCCCTCCCTTCCGAATGACGAGGCACGTGCCGACATGTCCTCCCGCGAATCCGGATCGAAGTACGAGAAGACGGCCTACGTCGTGATTTGTCGCGACGGACCCAATGGCGCCACCGTACGCGCGGCCTATACGCCGCAACACATGGCCTACATCGAGACGGTGTTGGGGGAGCTGAACGTCGCCGGGCCTTTGTACGACCAGCCGCCGACCGATCCGGTCGGCAGTCTCTACTGCCTGCACACCTCGAGCCTCGTGCGAGCGCGCGAGATCATCGAGAACGATCCATACTTCGTGCACGGCGCGTTCGCGAGCGTCGAATACTTTCCGCATCTGCCCGCCGCGGGCCGCTACGTCGGCGGAAAAATCTGGTGAGCGTCTAGCGGCTCGGATCGCCACTCGCGCCGAGCAGACGATCGACGAGGTTCGTCATGTAACCGCTCGATCGGGTGCGGCGCGCGACCAGCGAGTACACCGCCGGCACCACGAGCAGCGTGAGAAACACCGACAGCAACGTGCCGTAGAACACGACGACGCCGATCGGCTGGCGTTGTTCGGCTCCCGCGCCGGTCGCGAGCAGGAACGGAATCGCGCCGAAGGCCGTGCACAAGCTCGTCATCAGCACCGGGCGCAGGCGAGTCGCTGCGGCTTGCACGATGGCCTCGCCGAACTCCACGCCGCGATCGCGCAACTGGTTCGCGAATTCGACGATCAGCACGCCGTTCTTGGCCGCGATGCCGATCAGCATGATCACCGCGATCTGGCTGTAGATATTGATGCTCATGCCGTGCAGCTTGAGGCCGAACACCGCGCCGAGCAGTGCAAGCGGCACGGTCGTGATGATGATCGCCGGATGGACGAAACTTTCGAACTGCGCGGCGAGCACGAGAAACACGATGATCACCGCGAACATCAAGGTCACCCAGAGTTGGCCGCCGCTACGCACGTAATCGGCCGACTCGCCATCCCACATGAGCGTCGCGCCCGCGGGCAATTCCTTCTTGACCGTGGTCTCGAACCACTTCACCGCCTCGCCCATCGTGTAGCCGTCGGCGAGGTTGGCCGAGACCTTCACCGAACGCAGACGATTGAAGCGACTGAGCGTCGTGGGGCTCGCAACCTCGGTGAGTTTCACGATGCTCGACAACGGGATCACCTGACCGGTGCGATCCGAGCGCACGGTCAGATTGGTGAGATCGGTCGTCGTTTCGCGCTCGTCGGCACGCCCTTGCAGGATGACGTTGTATTCGCGACCGCGATCGATGAAGGTCGTGACGATGCGCGAGCCGAGCATGGTCTCGAGCGTGCGCCCGACGGTCTGCAACGAGACGCCGAGATCCGCGGCGCGATTGCGGTCGATCGCGACGCGAATCTGCGGTTTGCGCGGCTTGTAGCTCTGGTCGATGCCGACCAGCCCGGGGTTGCTCTCGGCCAAGGCGGCGAGTTTGGCCGACCATTCGCCGAGTTGTTCGTAATCGGGACCGCCGATCACCGCTTGCAGAGGCGACCCCCAGCCGCCGCGCAAGGAACCGGGAATCTGTACGCTGGCACGCACGCCTTGCAGGGTACCGAGTTGCCTGGTGAGCGAGCTCGAGATTTCTTTGGCGCTGCGCTTGCGTGCGCTCCACGGCTTGAGCGTCAGAATGAGGCGCGCATTGTTGACTGCACCGGTGGCGTCGGAATTGCCCGGAACGCGCAGCGTGACCCGCGTGATGTCGCCCTTCTCCACTTCGCGCGCCGCGATTTCCTCGAGGCGCTGGCCGTATTTTTCGGTGTACTCGAAGCTCGAACCTTCCGGCGCCTGCAGCGTGACGAAGACGCGGCCGACGTCCTGCGAAGGCGCGAATTCTTCGGGCAGCAACTTGAAGGTGAGGCCGCCGACGAGACTCAAGCCGAGCACGAGTCCGACGATCAACAGCGGACGTCGCATGATGCGTCGCAGATCCGCTTCATAACGCGCCGAGAGTTTGTCGAAGAAGCTCGAGACGAGGCGTGCGAATCGTCCGTGCTGCAACTCGCGCTCCGGCGGCAAGCGCGAGGCGAGCATCGGGGTCAGAGTGAGTGCGACGAGCGACGAAAACAGCACCGCCGCGGCCAGCGTCAAACCGAACTCGCGGAACAATCGGCCGACGTCGCCCGGCAAGAATGAGATCGGCACGAATACGGTCACCAGCGTGAGCGTCGTGGCGACTACGGCGAAACCGATCTCGCGGCTGCCGCGTACGGCGGCGACCAGCGGCGGCTCGTTGAGTTCGGCGCGGCGATGGATGTTTTCGAGCACGACGATCGAGTCGTCGACCACCAGACCGATCGCGAGCACGATGCCCAGCAGCGTGATGACGTTGATGGAATATCCGAGTGCGTTCAACGCGATGAAGGCTGCGGTCACCGACACCGGAATCGTGATCGCCGGGATCAGCGTGGTGCGCAGCGTGCCCAAAAAGCCGTAGATCACGAGCAGCACCGACAAGAAGGCGAAAATGATCGCGATCAACACTTCGCGGATCGCCGCCTCGATGGAGACGCCGTTGTCGATGTTGACCACCAGCGACGCGCCTTTGGGCAGACCGGCGCGCAAACTCTCGACTTCTGCACGCACGCCGCGCACGACGTCGAGCACGTTCGCTTTGGATTGCGCTTCCACGCCTATGCCGACACCCGCACGACCGTTGGTGCGCATCAGCGTCCGATCCGACTCGGGCCCGATGCGAATTTCCGCTACGTCGCCGAGTTGCACGACTCGACCGTCGGCGCTGCGGCCGATGACGAGCTTGCGGAAATCGTCTTCGGTGTCGAGGCCGACTTCGGTGCGCAGCGAGAATTCGCGCGTACGGGATTCGAGGCGCCCGGCCGGCAATTGCACATTCTCGCGACGCAAGGCGTTTTCGATGTCGCCGGTGGTCAGTGCGCGCGCGGCGAGTGCTTGGCGATCGAGCCAAATGCGCATCGCCGCACGACGCGCACCCGACACCGATGCGCGTGCGACACCCGGGACCGTCGACAGGCGATCGACGATGTACCGCTCCGCATAGTCGGTCACTTCGAGCGGAGTCATCTGGTCGGAGTTGAAACTCAGGAACACCACCGATTCGGCGAACGAGTCCGACTTGGTGATCTGCGGCGGGTCCGCTTCCTGCGGCAATTGACCGATGACGCGCGCGATGCGATCGCGGACATCGTTGGCGGCGGCATCGATGTCGCGATCGGTGTCGAACTCGACGCGAATCGATGAGCGTTCTTCTTCGCTATCCGATTCGACCTTGACGATGCCTTCGATGCCGGCGACCCGATCTTCAATCGCCTGCGTGACCTTGTTTTCGACCACGTTGGCCGATGCGCCGCGATAGACCGTGCTGATCGACACCACGGGGCGCGCGATGTCCGGGTATTCGCGCAATGCGAGTCGGTCGAGCGACACCAGGCCGAAAATCACCAGCATCATGCTCAGCACCGATGCGAACACCGGGCGACGGATGCATAGTTCGGAGACGTTCACGGACGCGGCTTCGCGATGACTTTGCCGCCGTTGCGGACTCGCTGCGTGCCTTCGACGATGATCGTATCGCCCGCGTCGATGCCCGCGAGTACCGCCACTTGCCCGGGCTCGCGTCCGCCGATTTTCACTTCTTTGCGCTGCGCTTTGCCGTCGGCGACGACGAACACGTAGTTGCGTCCTTGCTCGGGCACGAGCGCCTCTTCGGGCAGCACCACCGTCGAACGCGCTTTGCCGCGCACGCTCACCGTCATGAAGAGACCGGGGCGCAGCGTGCCGTCGACATTCGGCAACTCGGCGCGTACGGCGATCGAGCGCGTACCCGGATCAATGCGCGAGTCAATCGTGGTGATCTTGCCGCGGAAGACTCGATCACCCAAGCCCTCGGTGCGCGCCTCGACGGCGAGACCCGGCACGAGTTCGGAGAGGAACGATTGCGGCAGATTGAATTCGAGTTTGACCGTGGACGCATCGTCGAGCGTGGTGATGACGGTGCCGGGATTCACGAAGCTGCCCACGCTGACGCGTCGCAAGCCGGTGGTGCCGGCGAACGGCGCACGTACGACGGTGTCGTCGAGCCTGGAACGCGCGGCGGCGACACGCGCCTCGGCGGTCTTCACGTTGGTTTCAAGTTGATCGAGCTGCGCTCGCGACAATGCTTGGCGCACCGACAGGTCGCGCCCGCGCTCGAGCTGGTTTTTGCTCTCGAACAATTGGGCCTGTGCTTCGGTGAGTGCCGCGGCCGTTTGCGCGCGGTCGAGTTCGACCAGCACCGTGCCGGCCGCGACGCGCTGACCTTCGGTGAATTTGATGGCGCTGATCGTGTTGGCGCTCTTGGAGGTGAGCGTCACCGATTCGCGCGCGAGCGCCGTGCCGACGGCCTCGAGGCTGTTCGAGAATTCGCGGCGTGCCGCCTGAATCGTCAGCACTTCGGCAGGCGGCGGGCCGCCGCGTCCGAGGGGCTTGTCCGCGGTGTCGTTCGATTTCGGACTTTTGGCGCAGCCGGCGACCAAAAGCGTGGCGGCGACGAACACGGGCAGGACAACGCGGACGAGTGGCGACATGGGCGGATCCGGAAATTCCCCCGAGGGCCGGGGCCCGCCATTTTAACGTAACCGCCGGATGCTCGCGGCGACGATTGTCTCGATTGTCAAAAACGGTCAAGCAGCATGCGGACCCGGCGGCTCAAACCACGCGCATCAGCCGCCCGCCCTCCAGAAAGCTGTGCACGTTCTCGGCCATCGAGTCCAGACACCGTTGCCGCGATTCACGCGCCGCCCAGGCCGTGTGCGGCGTCACCAGCAGGTTGGGAAGATCGTCGGCGAACAATGGACTGCCGTCGACAGGGGGCTCTTGCGGCAACACGTCGATGGCGGCACCGCCGAGTCGTCGTGCGCGCAACGCGTCGGCGAGTGCGGCCACGTCGATCAATGCGCCGCGTGCGGTGTTGATGAGCACCGCGTCGGATTTCATCAGCGCGAGCTCGCGACGGCCGATCATGCCCGTGGTGAGTTCGTTCACCGGGCAGTGCAAAGTGACCACGTCGGCGCGCGTCAACAATTCGTCGAGCGGCACTCGACCTTCGACGTGCGGTGCGCCAGGCCGATCGGCGACGATCACCTGCATGCCGAGCGCGCTTTCGCAGGCGCGGGCAACCGCTTTGCCGAGCACGCCCCAGCCGACCACGCCCAGCGTGCGGCCGCCGAGTTCGCGGATCGGATGTCGCAAAATCGTGAAGTGCGGGCTCGATGCCCAGGTGCCGTCGGTCGCATCGCGCGAATAATCGGCGAGCCGATGCGTCAGCGCGAGCAACACGCCGAGCACGTGCTGCGTCACCGAAGGCGTGCAGTAGTCGCGGATGTTGCACACGGCGACGCCGTGGTCGCGCGCGGCTTCCAGATCGATGTTGTTGGTACCCGTGGCCGCGAGCGCGATCAACTTCAAAGAATTCGAACCGGCGATGATTTCGCGCGTCATGCGCAATTTGTTGAGCAACACGATCTCGCACCCGGCGATCGCGTCGGCGACATCCGCTTGACTCGTCGCCTCGCGCAAAACCAGATTCGGCGCGGCCGCCTGCAAAGCCTGCGGATCGAGATCACCGACGCTGACGGTCGAATAGTCGAGAAAGACGCTGCGCATGACGTTGAACGGCGTGCTCAAAACATCAGTCGCATGACGCCTTCGGCAATGCAGCCGGGCTTCGGCTGACCGTCGATCTCGGCGGTGTATTGCTCGGTGATTTGCAGCGCGTTCGGCGCGACCGCCTCGACTTTTACCAGCGTGAAGCGGCCGCGGATGCGCGAGTCGACGCGTACCGCATTCGGGAAGCGCGCTTTGTTGAGGCCGTAGTTGATGACGTTTTTGACGCCCGGTGCGACCGGCGTATCGGCTGACACCAGGCCGCGCAACATGGTGTGCAGCGAGAGCGTCAGATAGCCGTGCGCGATCGGTGCGCCATACGGTGACTCGCGGCGCGCACGTTCCGCATCGATGTGGATCCACTGCGGGTCACCCGTGGCATCGGCGAATGCGGCGATACGGCTTTGGGTGACGGTGAGCCAGTCGCTCACATGAACTTCGGTGCCCACCTTCGGCAACAAGGTGGCAAGGGCGGTGGCGGCGGCGCCGGTCGCGACGATCTCGTTCATGGACAACTACCTCGGCAGGAGCAGGGGGCGCCTACTATAAGGTAGGGCGCCCCCGCCGAGGTGTGCTGCCGTCAGCGCTTCATTTCATGGCCATGCGCTTGCGTACGATTTCGCCAGCTTCCTGGTAGTTCGCAGGCAGCTTGTCGAGGAACGCGTTCGGGCCGAACACCGGTTGGTACTGCTGCAACACGGGCAGGAACAAAGCCATCGGCAGTTCCTGCACGCGGCGCGTCTTGCGGTAGCTCGAGATCGGGATTTGGGCACGCACGATTTCTTCGTGATGGTTTTCCGTCTTGCCGAGCACCGTGCCGCGCGGGTCGACGATCACCGTGCCTTCATCGCGCGTACCCGAACCTTCGGCGAAGCCGATGTTGTCCGGTGACACGGAATTGCCGACGCCGACCGTATAGAGGCGGCCTTGCCGCGCGGCGTTGATCGCCGATTCGGCGTTGCTGCCGCCCGTGACCGACAACACCAGAATCTCCGCGCCCTTCAAGCCGAGGCAGGTGTACAGCAGCGGCTCGTTGCCCACCGCCGTGACGGCGATGTTGCCGATGTCGGTGCGCGCCACCGGCATGGTGGCTTCCCAGCCGTACATCTCGACGTAGCGATCGAGCACGTCGTAGATGGTCGTGCCGATCAATGCGCCGTCACCGAACATGCCGAGAATATTGCGCGCCTTCCATTGCTTGCTGACGATGTTGCCTTCGGGGCCGACGATCACCGACATGTTGATGACGTGATCCGGCCAATCTTTTTCTTTGGCGTAACAACCGAAAGAGATGTAGCAACCGTAGCGTTTGGCGCGCTCGGCGATGGCGTTGACTTCGGGCCCCGGCAGCTCGAAGGCGATCTGATTCAATTCTTTGCGATTCCAGGGCTGAAAGCCCTGCACCGGAAATTCGTGCATGCAGATCAGATCGACTTTCGATCCCCAGCGGCGTTCGTAGTTCCATTCTTCCGGCGAGTTTTGCGCCAGATCGACGAGGCGCAGCACGCGATCGAGGTTGCGCTTGGTGGTCTTCGCCTTGTCGCGCAAGTCGATCGACATCAGGCGCGATTGGATGGCCGCAACGTTGATCGTCTCCTGACGCAGCGCGACGGTTTCGTAGCTGCCGCGCTTCGACACTCCGACGGGCGTGACCGCGGGCGTGACGGCCGAGGCCTTGTCCGGCGCTGCAGCCGCCGCCGCGACGCCCACGGCAGCGGCACCGGTGAGCAATTGCCGACGGTCGAGTTTCGAAGATTTTTTCATGACGCAAACCCCTTTAAGTTGAAATTCAATGCTGGTGCTTTTTGGGACCGAGACCGAGTGCCGTCACATCCATGACGTGCAGCTGCAGCCCTTGCATGAAGCCCACGCCGGGGCCTGCGCTGCGCGAGCTGGTCCACACCATCTTGCGACCGTCGGGTGAAATCGCCGGGAAGCCGTCGAACCCTTCGTCGAAGGTGATGCGCTTCGGCGGCGTCTTGCCGTCGAGATAGCCGAGATACACCTCCCAATTGCGCGGCGTCTCGGCGCGCACGAACAGGAAGTGCTCGCCGTCCGGCGTCGGATAGGGCGCCCAGTTCATGTCGTGCGTGAACGTGCGTTCTTTGCGATCGCTGCCATCTTTTTTGATGGTGTAGATGGTCATCGGCGTCGGCTTCATGTCGTATTCGGAAGCTTTCCATGCGCGGAACATGATGGTGTCGTTGTCCGGCAGAAAATACGGCGCACCTTCCTGGTCATCCTCCGTGAAGGTCAGCTGCCGTTCGCCCGTACCGTCGGAATTCATGATCCACAGATCCATGTTGCCCTGCGTCATGCGACCGAAGACGATCCACTTTCCGTCGGGCGAGACCGTCACTTCCGCTTCGTACTGCGTGTTGTTCGTCAGACGTTTCACGTTCTTGCCTTCGCGATCCGACACGTACAACTCGGACCCTTGCGGGTAGTTGCGCCAGTCGGACCAGTTGCCGAGCGGCATGTCGAGATGGTCCCGAATCGAGGTCCAAATCAGCCGCTTGCCGTCGGGGAAGAAATACGAGCAGGCATCCCAGCCTTTGTCGTTGATCAGCACGACGTCGGTGCCGGCATCCGTGAAGGTTTTGGTCAGGAAACCGGCGAGACCCCGCGGACTTTTGACGGCGAGGGGGCTTTTGACCTGCGCGATCAGGTGCTCGCTGTCGGGCCCGTAATAGGACTCGGCCGCTTCGCCGATGTTGGGAATAAGCCACGAGGGCATTTCCCCCTCGCGGGTGGTGATCGAGACTCCGGCCGGTGGCGTCACGGCGGCTGCCGGCTTGGGGGCGGCCATCGCCCCGATGCAGGCGACCCACGACATCGTGCCCGCGATCAAAAAATTGCGAATCATTCTCATTCGAAAACCCCCATGCCGGTCAGTTTTTTCGTTATGCCGGATCGTCCCTTCCGTTCCGCTCCGTGCGGTAGTAGGTTTCGCATAGCACCTCTCAAAACTCAATACCGGTGCATACAGGGGAATCACTCGATGGTCACTTCCAAGAAGCATTTCCGTTCCGTCGTCACACTCGTCTCGACGCTGGCCACTGCGGCCAGCATGAGTGCAGCGCTGGCACAGACCAAATCACAGGGCGACGGACTCGTACTCGAAGAAATCGTCGTCACCGCCCGCAAGGCGGAGGAGCGCTTGCTCGACGTCCCGCTCGCGATCAAGGCATTCTCGGCGGAACAGATCGAAGAAAAAGGCATCCGCAATCTCGACGACGTCGCGGCGGCGACGCCCGGCCTCACCTTCTCGGATGTGCAGGCGGGCTTCCTCCCCGTGCCCGTCATCCGCGGTTTTGCGCCCATCGACGTGCGTGGTGAAAACAATGCCGCGGTGTTCATCGATGGCGTGTTCGTCTCCGGCAAAGAAGGTTTGAACTTCAACCAGACGGACCTCGAGCGCATCGAAGTCATCAAAGGCCCGCAAGCAGCCTTGTACGGCCGCAACTCCTTCAGCGGCGCCATCAACTATGTCACCGCGAAACCAGGCGACGTCGTCAAAGGAAAAGCCGAAGTGCAGTTCGGCTCGAACGGCAAGCGCGCGCTCGCCGGTTCGGTGAGCGGCCCGGTCGTCGAAGGCGTGCTCAAAGGCCGCATCGCAGTCTCCTATGACAACTTCGACGGCTCCTACAACAATCAATACTCCGGTGCCGGCGGCAAGTCGGATATCGGCGGTTACGAATACCAGTCGGCGCAAGGCACGTTGTTGTGGACGCCGAGCGACGCGTTCGAAGCGCAGTTGCAGGCGTACATTTCGAATGACGTCGTCGGCAATTCCGCGATCAGCCCCGTGGTTGCAAACTGCGAAAATCTCAACTCGCTGCTGACCGTGCAGTCGCCGGTGCCCGCCGCGGGCTACATGAACTACTGCGGTACGTTCCCGGCGGTCGGTCGCAACGGTCTGTCGGCAGTGCCGCAGGCGACGGGCAACAAGCGCGACATCGAGCGTGCGAGCCTCAGCATCACCTGGAATACCGGCATCGGTACGATCAGTTCTCTGACGGGCTACTCGAAAGTCGGTCAGGGATTCCTGGTCGACGGTTCGCGCAACACGGGTGAAACCGTGCCGTTCGTCTACATCGCGCGTCCGGCGACGGGTCTCGCGACGCTGGTGCCGGGCACGTTCTTCGGTGGCGAACAGAAAGTGTTGCGTACCGGGCTCTACCAGATCGGCGGTGGCGGTGTGACGGAAGAAGTGAGCACTGAACTGCGACTCACGAGCAAGACCGAACAAAAGCTGCGCTGGGCGGTCGGCGGCTACTTCTACGATACGAAGTCGCACGGCGGTAACGACGGCGTGAAGGCCACGCAGCCGTTGCCGAGCGATTTCTACGCATTCTGTCTCTCTTGCCGTACGGCGGCTCCGTTCGGCCGGCCGACGTTGATTTACGATCCGGCCAATGATCCGGCGGCAACCGGCGGTGTCGATACGACGGGCTTCAAAAACTGGTTCGTCAATCCGACCGGCGACGCGATCTTCAGCGACACCTATCGCAACAAGGTCACGGCCACCTCGGCGTTCGCCTCGCTGGAATACGACTTCACGGACACCGTCAAAGGTCGTCTCGAAGGTCGTTACACGGATGAAAAGAAATCCTTCAACAACATCTTGACGGCGCGCACGGGCAGCAAATCCTGGGGGTTGAACAACTGGCGTACGACGCTCGACTGGAAACCCCAGCCGAACGTCACGATCTACGGTTCGTACGCGCACGCCGAAAAGAGCGGCAACATCGGCGCGGCGACCGTGCAGTTCACCGCGGACGCGACACCGGTGAACGTGCCGATACTCACGGCCTTCGACCCGGAAGAAAACGGCGCCTTCGAGCTCGGCATCAAGAGCGAATTGCTCGACCGACGCGTCTTCGTCGACTTCGACGTGTACCAGAGCAAGTGGAAGAGCATCGTCATTCCGCAGATCCGTACGGAAGTGGTCGATCCGCGCTCGGGCAACGTCGGCACCATTCGTACGCCGACGGCATTCAACGTGAACGCCGGTGACGCGACCATCCGCGGCGCCGAGTTCTCGGTGAATGCGCGCATCACCGACCGCGTCGACGGCAGTTTCGGCGTGTCCTACACCGATGCGAACTACGACAAGGCGCGCGTCGACTCATTCAAGAGCTTCCCGTCGTTCTCGCCGACCGGTGACGTCTCAGGCAAGCAGATCCTGCGAACGTCGCCGTGGCAGCTCGCGGCGAGCCTCGGTTACACGGCGCCGCTTGCCGATGGCAAGGCGTTTTTCGTACGCGGCGATCTGTCGTATCGCGACAAGCAATTCGCCGATGCGACGAATGAAGCCATCACGCCCGATCAGACCAAGCTCAACATGGCGATCGGTTTGCAATCGAAGCAGTGGACCATCGAGCTGTGGGGTCGCAACCTGACGAACGAAGATAGTCCGAGCGCCGCGTATCGCGACGTCTTCTTCTCGAATGCGCTGCCGGACGGCACGTTCTTCCGTTCTCCGGCGGGCACGACGCCCGCCGGCAACACGGGTCGCGGCACCTTCTTCCCGTGGCGCTACAGCGTCTCGTATCCGACCTTGCGCGAATTCGGTCTCACCGCACGCTACAAGTTCTGATCGTGCGTTTACGCGGCAGGGCTGCGGGCCGCGCTTTCGCACTCGCGCTGCTCGCCGGTCTTTTGACCGGCGGGCTCGCGCAGGCGGATGTCGCGCCCGGCGGTCCCGAACAACTGACCATCGGTGATGCGACGCGCAAGATGCGCAAGGCGGTGGTCGAGCTCGACGCGATCACCGATACGTCGCGCGCCGAAACCATCGGCGCAGCGGTTTTCGCGCAGCGGCTGCAAGACGTGCGCGTCTTGTTCGTCGGCGAAGAACACACCAACGGCGAATTCCATCGCGTGCAGTTGGCAGCGATCGCGGCATTGCACGCCGCCGGCCGCAAGGTGATCGTCGGGCTCGAGATGTTTCCGTGGGATCCGCAGCCGGCGCTCGATCGCTGGACGCGCGGCGAACTCGACGAGTCGCGTTTGCTCGACGAGTCGCGATGGTACGAAGTCTGGTCGCATCATTTCGGTCACTATCGGGAAATCTTCGAATTCGCGCGCGATCACCGATTGCGCATGGTCGGCTTGAATGCGCCGCGCGAGGTCGTGCGCGACGTGCGCGCCAAAGGGTTCGATGCACTCGCCCCGGAGGTGCGTCGACGCATGCCCCCGCAGATCGACACCACGAACGCCGAGCATCGGCAGTTGGTGCGCTCGTATTTCGATGCCGACGATCCGTTGCACGCGAAGATGACGCCCGAACAACAAGAGGGTGTCTATCTGGCGCAACTGACCTGGGATGCGTCGATGGGTTGGCAAGCCGGGCAGGCGTTGTCCGTACCTGCCGATCCGCGTGAAATCGTCGTGGTGCTGATCGGAGGTGGGCACGTCGCGTACGGCCTCGGCGCCGAACGACAGCTGCGCTCCGGCTTCAAAGGCCGCACGGCGTCGCTCATTCCGGTCACCGTTCGCAGTGGCACGAAGTCCGCCATGGTCAGCGCGTCGTATGCGGATTTTCTTTGGGGTGTGCCGCAGACCGCGCAGCCGACGCTGCCGGTACTCGGCGTTTCTTTGATGGGTCGCATCGGCAAAGAGCCGACGAAAGTCATCCAGATCGACGCCGGTTCGACGGCCGATCGTGCCGGGGTGCGCGTCGGTGACGTGCTGCGTGAACTCGACGGTGCAAAGATCGACGGTACGGCGAGCTTGCAGCGCAAGGTGGGAGATTATCGATGGGGCGATTCCGCAACGTTGCGACTCGAGCGCGAGGGACAGATGGTCACGTTGCCGCTCGACTTCCGTCGCAAACCCGATTGAGCGCGCACCTGCGGCGGATCCTTGCCGCCTTTCTGATCTGCGTCCGGGCGGCGAGTGCGTACGCGGCCGAGCCGCATTTCATGCTCGAGGCGATACTCGAGCCTAGCGCACACACCATCGCGGTGAAGGCCGTCGTGCAATTGCCGGCCGCGGAGTCGCCTCGCGACGTGGAATTCCTGCTCGCGGCGCCGCTGCGCATCGTGACGTCGGAGCCGGCGGTCGAGCGTTTGCCGGCGACGAAAAACTCGGCCTTCGCCGGCATCAACGGCTCCTCGGCCGCGATCACCGACAGCGGCAACGCGCAGCGTTATCGCGTGCGCTTGCCGGCGGGCGCGACCCGCATCGCGCTCGAGTACCAAGGACCCATCGACTTCGGCTTCGAGTCGCCGGCCCAGGAATATGCGCGCGGCTTCAACGAAACCGCCGGGACTATCCGCGACGACGGCATCTATCTCGCCGGCAGTACGCTTTGGTATCCCTATCTCGGCGAGACGCTGTTCACGTTCGAGTTGCAGGCCAAAGCTCCCGAGGGGTGGCAGCTCATCAGTCCCGGCAGCGGCAGTGCACGCGCGGCCGACGGCGTGGCGCGCTGGAAGAGTGCGACGCCGGTGGACGAATTGCACATCGTCGGCGGCAAACTGCGCCGCTACGCGCGCCCGGCTGGCGCGGTGACGGCCGAGGTGTTCTTGCGCCAGGCCGACGACGCGCTCGCGGCCAAATATCTCGAAGCGACGGTCCGCAACCTCGAGATGTACCGGACCCTGATCGGTCCGTACCCGTACGACAAATTCGCGCTCGTCGAGAACTTTTGGGAAACCGGCTACGGCATGCCGAGCTTCACGCTGCTCGGGCCGCAGATCATCCGCTTTCCGTTCATTCTCACGTCGTCGTATCCGCACGAAATCCTGCACAACTGGTGGGGCAACGGCGTATTCGTCGATTACGCGCGCGGCAACTGGTGCGAGGGGCTCACCGCCTATCTGGCCGATCATCTGTACAAAGAGCAGCTCGGACAAGGTGCCGAGTATCGGCGCGACACGTTGAAAAAATATCGCGACTTCGTGCGCGACTCGCAGGATTTTCCGCTCACGGCGTTTCGCTCGCGACACAGTCCGGCGACCGAGGCGGTCGGTTACGGCAAGGCGTTGATGCTCGACCACATGCTGCGCCGCCGGGTGGGCGATGCCGCCTACGTGCGGGGTCTGCAGCGCTTTTATCGCGAGCAACGCGGCAAGCGCGCGAGCTTCGACGATTTGGCGCGTGCCCATGGCGCCGCCGCCGGCGTCGATCTTTTGCCCATGGTCGAACAATGGGTGAGCCGTGTCGGCGCTCCTGATCTGCGGGTCGCCGACGTGCGCGTCACGCGTGAGGCGCAGCGTTACGTGGTGCGCGGCGTCTTGCGCCAAGCGCAGGACCGACCTTTCGATCTCGACGTGCCGGTCGTCTTGCGCAGCAAGCAAGGCGTGACGCAACACGTCGTGACCCTGCACGGCAACCGGACGACGTTCGAATTGGTGAGCGATACGGCACCGATCGCGCTCGAAATCGATCCGGAATTCGATCTCTTCCGTTTGCTCGATGCGCGCGAGACGGCGCCGTCGCTCGGGCAGATGTTCGGCGAAGGCGAAGTGCTCGCGGTGCTGCCCGCGAAAGCACCGCCCGCGTTCGTGCAGGCCTATCGCGACATGCTGCAATTCTGGTCGGGCGGTGGTGCTCAAAAGTTTCGCATCGTCACCGATGCGGCAGCGGTGACGCTGCCGACCGATCGTGCAGTGTGGGTCTTGGGTGCCGACAATGCTTATGCGACCAAATTGTTCGCCGGTGATGCTGCGCTCGGCTTCGCGGTCGACGGCCAGAGCATCCGTGCCGGCGGCACGCGCTTGCCCAAGCAGGGTCGCGCGAACGTGATCGTGCGTCGGCATCCCGGCAACGCCGCCAAGGCGATCGCGTGGCTCACGCTCGACGACGTGGCCGCCGCCGCGGGGCTCGCACGAAAACTGCCGCACTACGGCAAATATTCCTGGCTGTCGTTCGCCGGCGACGAACCGGCCAATGTCGCCAAAGGCGAGTGGTCTGCCGCCGATTCGCCGCTGATCGTCGATTTGCGCGCGCCCGATGCGCGTGCCGAGGCATTGCCGGTCGGCGGATATGCGAAACGCGAGGCGCTCGCACGACTGCCTGCGGTGTTCGATGCGACTGCGATGACCGCGCACATCGCATGGCTTGCGGATCCTGCGCGCGAAGGGCGCGGATTGGGCAGCGCAGGGTTGCAGGCTGCGGCGGATTATGTGGCCAAGGCGTTCGCCGCAGCCGGTTTGCAGCCCGCCGATGCGAACGGCTGGTTTCAGGACTTCGAGTACACGCCCGCCGGCGCGCAGAAATCTTTGGCGTTGCGCAATGTCGTCGGCGTGTTGCGTGGCACGAATCCGCGCTATGCGGATCAGGCGGTCGTCGTATCGGCGCATTACGATCACCTCGGCCGAAGCGGCCCGGGCGTGCGCGTAGCCGAAATCGGGCAAATCCACCCGGGCGCGGACGACAACGCGAGCGGTGTCGCCGTGCTGATCGAACTCGCGCGGACGTTGGCGACGGCGGGCGCGCCGGAGCGCAGCGTGATTTTCGTCGCGTTCTCGGGTGAAGAGGCGGGTTTGCAGGGATCAAAGTGGTTCGTCGAGCATCCGCGCGGTGCGCCGCTGGCCGGGATTCGCGCGGTCGTGAATCTCGACACCGTCGGACGCTTGGGTGCGGGCGAGTTGTCGGTGCTTGGCACAGGCACCGCGAGCGAATGGCAACACGTGTTTCGCGGCATCACGTTCTCGACCGGCATCGCGATCAAAAACGTGCCCGGTGCGTCGCAGTCGTCGGATCAGCAAAGCTTCATCGATCGCGGCATTCCCGGTGTGCAGTTGTTCACCGCTGCCCATCTCGACTATCACCGTCCTACCGACACCGCCGATCGCATCGATGCGGCCGGGCTTGTGAAGGTGGCGACCGTGGCCCGCGAAGCGATCGACTATCTCGCGCAACGCGATGCACCGCTCAGCGTCACCACGGCACCGCAACCGGCGTCCGCCGCGGGCGCGCCGAGCGAGGGTGCACGCCGCGTGTCGTTCGGTCTCGTGCCCGACTACGCGCATCAAGGCCCGGGCATACGCGCCGAGTCGGTGGTCCCCGATTCGCCGGCCGCCCGCGCGGGTCTGCAGGCGGGCGATCTCGTACTGGCGTTCGGCGATGTCCCGATCGCGGGTCTCGCCGCATTCTCCGACACCTTGAAAAAACATGTCGCCGGCGACCGGATTCCGACCCGCGTGCGCCGTGCAGAGCGCGAATTCGTGGTCGATGTCGAGCTGATCGCGCGCTGAGCTGGTGTAGGCTTCGCGAATGAGTCCCCGGGTCGAAGACGTGCGCGCCGCGATCGAGGCGCGAATTCCGCCGCGCCGCGTGCCCTTCGCCCGGCGTTTGTTCTGGCGCCTGGTGTTTTTCCTGGTGCGCTTTTCCGCCGGGCGCGCGTTGTTGTCGCGGCTCGTCACCCGTTGAACGGAGTTTTCATGCCGTTGTTGCCTGCCGTGCTCGCTTTCGTCGCCGGATCCGGACTGGTCGTGCAGGTTGCCATGAACATGGCGCTCACGCGCGCGTTCGGCAACGGTGCGCTCGCCGTGTTGGTGAATTTTCTGGTCGGCACTCTCGCCCTCGTCGCATTGCTGCTCGCCACGCGCACGATGTTGCCGAGTCGCGAACAACTCGTTTCGGTTCCGGCCTGGGCGTGGGCGGGCGGTCTGCTCGGCGCGTTGTACGTTTCGGTCGCGAACTTCGCCGGGCCGCGTCTCGGTGCGCTGCTGCTACTTGCGCTGGCGGTGTCGGGGCAGATGTTTGCAGCGATCCTGGTCGATCATTACGGTTTGCTCGGCTATGCCGTGCAGCCTGCCAGCACGCAACGCTTGCTGGGCGCGGCTTTATTGCTCGGCGGCTTGTTGTTGATCGCGCGCTGAGGCGTTGCAGCGCGCGCACACGCCCTTGACCTCGAGCGAGGCCGGTTCGATTCGAAAACCGAGCTCGTGCGATTTTGCGGCGAGTGCACGCCCGATCGCAGGATCGTCGATCTCCGTCGCGCCGTGACACTCGCGACAAACGAAAAACTGCGCGACGTGCGCAGCAAGTGGCGTGTCGCAACCGATGAACGCGTTCAGCGAGTCGAGCCGATGTACGAGTCCGGCGTCGACGAGAAATTCGAGTGCGCGATAGACGGTGGGTGGTGCGGCTTTGTCGCGTTCTTTGGCCAGCTCGCCGAGTATTTGATACGCGCCGATCGGATCGTGCGCACGCCAGACGATTTCGAGGACGCGACGCCGAACGGGTGTCAGATTCAGACCGCGAGTCGCGCACAGCGACGCCGCGTTGCGCAGCGCCGTTTCGATGCACACGCCGTGATCGTGATTCGGCGGCGGGGTGGGACGCGGATTCGGCATGGCCTTACGTTATCATGTCGACCCTATGGCACACACGGAACGGGTGCCCGTCACCGTCTTGACGGGATTTCTGGGGTCTGGAAAAACCACGCTCCTCAATCGCATCCTCTCCGAAAACCACGGTAAGCGTATCGCGGTGATCGAAAACGAGTTCGGCGAGGTCGGTGTCGACCACCAGCTCGTCATCGGTGCCGAAGAGGAGATCTTCGAAACCAACAACGGCTGCATCTGCTGCACGGTGCGCGGCGACTTGCTGCGCATCCTCGGGCAGTTGCTCAAACGACGCGACAAGTTCGATTACATCATCGTCGAGACCACCGGGATGGCCGATCCGGGTCCGGTGGCGCAGACCTTTTTCCTCGACGACGAGTTCAAAGATCAGTTTCTGCTCGACGCCATCATCACGCTCGTCGATGCGCGCCACATCGAGCGGCACCTCGACGAAATGAAAGAGCCGGGCGAGCAAGTCGCGTTTGCCGACGTGATCCTGCTCAACAAAACCGACCTCGTCACCGAAGCCGAACTCGAACGCATCGAGCGTCGCATTCGCGCCATGAACGGCACGGCCCGCATCCATCGCACGCAAAATGCCAACGTGCCGGTGGCCGATGTGCTTGACGTCGGCGCATTCGATCTCGAGCGTGCGCTGGCCGTTGATGCGGATTTTCTGCAGCCGCAATATCCCTTCGAATGGGCCGGGGTGTATCCGCTGCCGGCGGGGCGACACTCGTTGCGCACGGGAGCGGACGAGCATGCGCATCACGATCATGACCACGGCCATGACCATGCGCATCACGATCATGACCATGATCATGGCCACGACCACGACCACGACCACGACCATGCGCACGGCCATGCGCACGAAGGCGGGCTCGGTTTGGTGTTGCTGCCGGTCGCGACCGACTCGGCCGCAGCGCTCGACGACGTCATCGAGCAGGCCGTGCGTGCATTCGCGGAAGAGCCGATCACGGTCGCCTGCGGCGGCAGCATCGCGCCGGGCCGCGCGCTGTACCGCATCGACACCGCACATGACGGCGCGCACTTCGATCTGGCGATCGAGACCGGTGGCAACTATGCGGTGTTCTGCGAACACGCACCGGCGGAATTCGGCCTGCGCATCGCTGCGGGAAAAGTCGGCACGCAGCGTGCCTTCGCATCGCACCATCACGACGAAGAAATCGCCTCGATCGGCATTTCGGACGATCGACCGCTGGATGCCAAAAAAGTGAACGACTGGATTTCGTACCTGTTGCAGAGCCGGGGTGCCGACATCTTCCGCATGAAGGGCGTGCTGAACATCGCCGGCGAGCCGCGCCGGTACGTCTTTCACGGCGTGCACATGATGTTCGACGGCAAACTCGAACGACCGTGGGCGCCGAGTGCCGTGCGACGCAACACCCTGGTGTTCATCGGTCGCAAACTCGATCGTGCCGAACTCGAGGCCGGATTCGCCTCCTGCGTCGCGTGATCTGACCCGTGATGAAAGCACCGAACGCATTGCTCGAATTGCGTGCCAGCGTGGCACTCGACGATTACGTCGCGGATATCGCCTGGTCAAACGATGCGCGGCGACTCGCGATCGCCGGCGGCGAGGGCAAGATGTTCCTCGTCGAATTCGACGCCGAACGGTTGCGCCCGCGCGAGATCGGCGAGCATGGTCTGGGTGCGCTCGCGGTCGCGTGGCAGCCCGGTGGCGACGCGTTCGTCAGCTCGGGTCAGGATTCCGCTTTGGTTGCGTGGGATGGGAGCAGCGGCGCGGTGTTGCAGCGCCGACGGCCGGCGACTGCGTGGACGCAGCACTTGGCATTCACCCCGGACGGCAAGACGCTGGCGACGGCGGCGGGACGACAAATCTTTCTTTGGTCGCCGACACTCGAGCCGTTGCGCACGCTGGAGCCGTTGTCCAACACCATCGCGGCGCTCGCCTTCGATCGTGCGGGACGCGATCTCGCTGCGGCTTTGCAAGGCGGTTTGGTGTTGCACAGGTTCGAGCCGCAGCTGCAGCAACGCAGTTTTGATTGGCCCGCCGCCTGCCTCACGACCGCCTTCAGTCCGAACGGTCGCGTGATCGTGACGGGCACGCAGGACGGATCGGTGCACTTTTGGTATCTCGCTTCCGGAAAAGACTCCCAGATGCGCGGCTATCCGGCGAAAGTCGCCGACACCGTCTGGACGCACGATTCGCGCTATCTCGCGACCATCGCCGGCGAGGCGTTGGTGGTCTGGGATTTCGGCGGCAAGGGCCCGGAGGGGTCGCGGCCGATTCAGCTGAACGGCCACACGGAACGCATCGAATGTCTCGCTGCACAGCCCGGCGGCAACCATCTGGTCACCGGTGGCCGTGATTGGCGGTTGTCGCTCTGGTCGCCGGGCAAATATCCCCAGGCACTCGATGCGCATCTGACGGACTCCGAGCCCTCGCGCATCGTCTGGTCGCCCGACGGTCGTCACGTCGCCGTCGGCGAGCGCAAGGGAAAACTCGCCGTCTACGAGCTCGTGCGTCTGCCCTGACGACTCGACCCGACGACGCGGCTGCGTTAGCGTAGGCGCACCATTCGGGAGGAGTCAGCATCATGCGCAGCAACGTCCGGGTCCGCATCGCGGCGGCCATTTCTTTGATGACCTGTGCGAGCGCCGCTACGGCGTTCGCGGCCGAAACGTTCACGGCGACCGCGCTCGCGGCACTCGAGCCCGTGCAACCGCGCATCATCGAGTGGCGGCGCGACTTCCACCAGAACCCCGAGTTGTCGAACCGCGAATTCCGGACCTCCAAAGCGGTGGCGGAACATTTGAAGAAGCTCGGCTTGCAGGTCGAAACCGGCGTAGCGAAGACCGGTGTCGTCGGCATCCTCAAAGGCGGCAAGCCTGGTCCGACGATCGCCTTGCGGGCCGACATGGACGGCTTGCCGGTGGTCGAGCGTACCGACGTGCCGTTCCGCTCCAAAGTCACTTCCACCTATCGCAACGAAACCGTCGGCGTGATGCATGCCTGCGGACACGATGCGCACACGGCGATTTTGATGGGCGTTGCGCAAGCTTTCGCGGCGGTGCGCGCGGAACTGCCAGGCACGATCGTGTTTCTGTTCCAGCCGGCCGAAGAAGGCGCGCCCGAGGGTGAAGAGGGCGGTGCCGCGCTCATGCTCAAAGAAGGCGTGTTCGAGCGCCACCGTCCCGAAGCGGCGTTCGGCTTGCACATCATGTCGGCGATGCGCACCGGCGAGATCGGCTATCGCGGTGGCCCGATGATGGCGGCGTCCGACGCCTATCAAATCGTCGTCAAAGGTCGGCAGACGCATGGCTCGCGACCGTGGGGCGGCATCGATCCGATCGTGGTTTCGGCACAGATCGTCGAGGCTTTGCAGACGATCGTCAGCCGCCAGATCGACATCACGATCCTGCCGGCCGTCGTCACCGTCGGCGCGATCAAAGGCGGCATTCGGAACAACATCATTCCCGACGATGTCGAGATGATCGGGACGATCCGTACATTCGATCAACTGCAGCGTGCCGACATCATCAAGCGCATGAAGCGCACCATCGACGGCATCGCCGCCGCCAACGGCGCAACGGCGACGTTCAAACTCGATGATCGCGCCAATCCGGTGGTGAGCAACGATCCGGATCTCACGCGTCGCATGCTGCCGACTTTGCAGCGCGTCGTCGGCACCGGCAACGTGAAAGCGATCCCGCTCGTGACCGGGGCCGAAGACTTCGCGTTCTTCGCGCAGAAAGTGCCGAGCTTGTTCTACGTTGTCGGCATCACGCCGCCGGAGCAGAATCCGGTCACGGCCGCCTCGAACCACTCGCCGGAGTTTTACGTCGACGAGAACGGCATTCCGATCGCGGCGCGCTCGCTCATCTCGGTGGCGGCCGACTATTTGTCGGGTGCCGCGCCGGCCACCGCGCTCAAGTGAGCGCGGTGGAGATCGGCAGCTTGCGGATTCTTTGACCGGTGGCGGCGTAGATCGCCGCGCACACCGCCGGTGCGATCGGCGGCGTACCCGGTTCGCCGATGCCGCCGAGCGGACCGCCGCTGTCGACGATGCGCACGTCGATCTGCGGCGTTTCACTCAGGCGCAGCACCGGGTAGTCGGTGAAGTTGCTTTGCACCGCACCACCTTTGGCGATCGTGATCTCGCCGCTCAGCGCCGCCGACAAGCCGTAGATCACCGCGCTCTGGATTTGCGCCACGACCTGATCGGGGTTGACGGCGAGACCGCAGTCGACGGCACAGGTCACGCGATGCACGCGGACCGTTTTGTTCACCACCGACACTTCGGCGACCTGGGCGACGATGCTGCCGAAGCTTTCGTGCAGCGCGATGCCGTGATGGTGACCGGCCGGCAAGGGCTTGCCCCAGCCTGCATCGGTGGCCGCCGCATCGAGCACCGCGAGCGCACGCGGATGCGCCGCGAGCAGTTCGCGGCGGAAATCGTAGGCATCGCGACCGGCGAGCGTGGCGAGTTCGTCGATGACGCCGTTGACCACGAAACCGTGGATCGAGTTGCCCACCGAGCGCCACCACAGAATCGGCACGGTCTCGTCGGTGTCGTGCACGTCGACGCGCAAGTTGGGAAAGCCGTAGAGCATGTTGGCCGCACCTTCGATGCTCGAAGGGTCGAAGCCCAGCTTGTCGAGGATGGGTTTGCCGATCACGGAATTTTTGAGAATCGACTTGCCGACCACGGTCTGGTGATACGCGATGCCTTTGCCGTCGGCGGAAATGCCGGCTCGAACGCGGCTGACGCTGTACGGGCGGTAATAGCCGCCCCGCATATCGTCTTCACGCGTCCAGACGACGTGCACGGGGCGGCCGACGCCGTTGGCTACCTGCGCCGCCTCGAGCGTGAAATCCGACGTCGTGCTTGCGCGACGACCGAAGCCGCCTCCCAGGAATTGCGTATGCAGCGTGACGTTTTCGGGTTTGATGCCGAGCGCGGCAGCGACCATGTTCACGTCTTGCGACTGGTTCTGCGTGCCGACCCACAAGGTGCATTGCCCGTCTTTGACGAGCGCGGCCGCGTTCATGGGTTCCATGCAGGCGTGCGCGAGATAAGGCACTTCGTATTCGACGTCGATCCGCTTGGCGGCTTTGCCGAGCGCGGTGTCGACGTTGCCGTCGTTTTTGCCGACTTTGCCCGGCTTGGCCGCGAGCGCGCGCCACTGCGTGCGCAGCGATTCGGTCGAGACGTCCCGTCCGGCGCTCTCGTCCCACTCGACTTGCAGCACTTCGCGACCTTTGAGTGCCGCCCAGGTGTGTTCGGCGATCACCGCGACGCCGCTCGGCACCTGCTTCACGTCGATCACGCCTTTGACGGCGCGCGTGCGCGTCGCGTCGAAGGATTTCACGGTGGCACCGAACGAAGGCGGACGCGCGATCACGGCTTTCAGCATCTCGGGCGGATTGACGTCCGAACCGAACACCGCTTTGCCCGTGACCTTGAGATGGCTGTCGAGGCGCGGATGCTTGGCGCCGATGTATTTGAAGTCCTTGCGGTCTTTGAGTGCGACGCTTTCTTTGGCGGGGACCGGAATCTTTGCCGCGGCTTCGGCCAGCGACGCGTAGGTCGCGCGGCGACCGCTCTTGGCATCGATGACGACGCCGTCTTCGGTGCGCAGGCTCGATGCAGCGACCTTCCATTGTGCAGCGGCCGCGGTGATCAGCATGTTGCGCGCCGTTGCGCCGACCAGACGCAACTGGTCGTACATGGAAATCGTGCTCATGCTGCCGCCCGTGAACTGCATCTTCAGGAACGGGTGGAAGAACGCCGGATCGACCGGCGCGAATTCGATGTCGAAGCGCTGCGGATTCACGTCGAGCTCTTCGGCGAGGATCATCGGCAGACCGGTGTAGACACCCTGGCCCATCTCGGCCTTCGCGAGCACCACGGTGAAACTGCCATCCGTACCGATGCGCACGAACGAATGCGGTTTGAACTCGAACGGCGCTTCGTGTTTGCCGAGCAGTCGCGGCACGACATAGACGCCGACCGCAGTACCGGCGGCGACGACGCCGACACCGATCAAAAAGTGACGACGGTTCGTGCTCACGCTGCACCTCCGTTGCGCTTGATTTCAGCGGCGCGCTTGACGGCGGCGCGGATGCGCGGATAGGTACCGCAGCGGCAGATATTGCCGTCCATCGCGGCGTCGATGTCCGCATCGCTGGGGTTCGGATTGCTTGCGATCAAGGCGGCGGCGGACATGATTTGCCCCGACTGGCAGTAGCCGCATTGCACGACGTCGAGTTCGACCCAGGCGCGCTGCACCGCGTGTTCGCCTTTCGTCGACAAGCCTTCGATGGTGGTGATCTTTGCGCCGACGGCCGCCGACACGGGCGTCTGGCAGGAGCGGATCGGTTGCCCGTCGATGTGCACCGTGCACGCGCCGCAGGCGGCGACGCCGCAACCGTATTTGGTGCCGGTGAGTTTGAGCAAGTCACGCAGCGCCCAAAGCAACGGCATTTCGGGATCGGCATCTATTTCCTGGCTACGACCATTGACGTTCAGCGTGATCACGGCGGCTCTCCGGTTAAGATGGCGACAATATACCCAAGTTGTGGGGCGCCGGTCGGCGCGATCTACCGAGGCATACGCAATTGGAACTCGAGTTCTACGGTGCGGCGGGCGAGGTCACCGGTTCCTGTCACGTGTTGCGCGTGGCCGGGCGCACGGTGCTGCTCGATTGCGGATTGTTGCAAGGTGGCCACGACGCGGCGGCCAGGAACACGGCGCCGTTCCCGTTCGATGCACGGCGCATCGATGCCGTCGTGTTGTCGCACGCACACATCGACCACTGCGGACGATTGCCGCTGCTCGTGAAGCGGGGCTTTCGCGGCCCGATCTACACCAACGCCGCCTGTCGCGATCTGTTGCCCGTACTGCTGCGCGACACGGCCGAGTTGGCGGCGCGCGACGTCGAGCGCAGCAATCGCCGACGCGACCCGGACGAACGACCTGCAGTGGCCTTGTACGATCTGCAGGACGTCGAGCGCACATTGGAACTCGTGCACGCTTTGCGCTACGACGAACGCCGCGCTCTGCTGCCGGGACTCGAGGTCTGCGTGCGTGATGCCGGTCATATCCTCGGCTCGTCGAGTCTCGAGCTGTGGTGCAGCGAAGGTCCGGTCACGCGCAAGCTCGTCTTCAGCGGCGATCTCGGCCAATACGATTCGCCGATTTTGCAGGACCCGCATCACTTCGATACGGCAGATCTCGTGTTGATGGAATCCACCTACGGCGAGCGGTTGCACCGTGATCGTGCGGCCACCGTCGTCGAGCTCGGCGAAATCATTGCACAGGCGGCGCGCGATCGCGGCAACGTGCTGATCCCGGCGTTCGCCGTGGGCCGCAGTCAGGAAATTCTCTATCTGCTCGGCCTGCATCACGACGCCTGGCAGTTGCGGAACTGGCAGATATTCCTCGACAGTCCGATGGCGATCGAAGCGAGCAAAATATATTGGCGACACGCCGAGCGCTTCGATGCCGACGCCGTGCACTTGCGCGCGCAATTCGCGGCGATGCCGGAGTTGTCGAACCTGCATCTGTGTCGTACGCCCGATGAGTCGCGCGCGATCAATGAATTGCGTTCGCACGCCCTCGTTATCGCCGGCAGCGGCATGTGCAACGGCGGTCGAATCCTGCATCACTTGATGCACAACCTCGAACGACCCGAATGTCACGTCGTGATCACCGGCTTCCAGGCGCCGGGAACGTTGGGGCGTGCGCTGGTGGATCGTGCACCGTTCGTGCGGATTTACGGGCATTCCATCCGCGTTGCGGCCAAAGTGCACACCCTGGGCGGGCTTTCGGCGCACGGTGATCAGGACGACCTGTTGAAATGGTATGAAGCATTCGAAGGTCGGCCGCCCGTGCGACTCGTGCACGGCGAGCCGCGATCGGCCGATGCGCTGCGTGCCAAACTCGCGGCACTCGGTGCGCAGGTTGCGGTGGCGAAGGCCGGCGAACGACTCGATCTCGTGACAATGGAGGGGCTGCGATGACGACCATCGAACGATCCGCGACGCGAATGATGGCTTGGCTGCTGTGCGCCGTCGCTGCAGTCGGCATGGCGAGCGCCACGACGGCCGTGGCGGCCGACACCGTGCTCGTGATCGGTGCGACCGGCGGCACGGGCCGCGAAGTCGTCAAGCAGGCCCAAGCCAAAGGTTTTGCAGTGCGTGCTCTGGTGCGCGACGAAACCAAGGCGCGCGAAATGCTGGGCGCCGGCATCGAGTTGATCGTCGGTGACGTGCGAGCAGCCGGCACGCTCGATCGCGCCATGAAAGGCGCCGATTACGTCGTCTCCGCTCTCGGCTCGAACAGTCGCAACGACCCGACCAACAAACCCGAGTTGATCGACTACGGTGCCGTGCGTGCTGCGGCCGAGGCTGCGACCAAAGCGCGCGTGAAACAGATCGTGCTCGTGTCGTCCATGGGCGTCACCGACCCCGATGCGCCGCTCAATCGCATGTTCGACAACATTCTTCTTTGGAAATTCAAAGGCGAAGAAGCCGTGCGCAACTCCGGTGTGCCGTACACCATCGTCCGGCCAGGCGGCTTGTCGAACGACGCCGGCGGACAAAAACTCATCAAAGTCATGCAGGGTGATCCGCGCGATGTGCGCGGCCGCATCCCGCGCGCCGACGTGGCCGCTATTTGCGTCAATGCGCTCGGTCGCAAGGACGCGCAGCGCAAAACCATGGAAGTATTGTCGGACGAAACCTCCGGCGCCGTCGATTGGTCGAAGTTCTTCGGAGGCCTGACCGCCGATGTTCGCTGAAGGCAGTTTTCTGCAACGACAGCTCGCGCGCGTGGCGAAGGTCGAGCCACGCGAGACCGCCGCCGTCGTCGCGGCGTTCTTCCTGTTCTTCTTCGTGCTCGGCAGTTACTTCGCCGTGCGCCCGGTGCGCGAGACCGTGGCGACCTTGCTCGGTCGCGAGCGTGTCGCCGATCTTTGGCTGTATACGGCGATGTTCTCGATCGCGATCGTGCCGATCTACGGCTGGCTGGTGGCGCGCATGCGTCGCAGCGTCTTGTTGCCCGCGATTTACGCTCTCGTGGCCGTGATCCTTGCCGGCATCGGTTCGTCGCTGCAGATCGACGAGGGCAATCTCAACGTCGGCACGTTTTTCTACGTGTGGATCAGCGTGCTCAACTTGATGCTGGTGTCGGTGTTCTGGAGCTTCCTGCTCGAGATGTTCGATTCCGAGCAGGCGAAGCGGTTGTTCGGCTTCGTGGCCGCAGGCGGAACGTTCGGCGCTTTGGTCGGACCGTTCGCGGCCGGCATGCTGGTCGATCGCATCGGCAACGCCGGCGTGCTGTATCTCGGTACCGGCGGATTTCTGTGTGCGATCGTCTGCCAGCGCATTCTGATCGGCATCTGGAACCGCTCGCGCGCATCCGTCGAAAGCGCCGGAGCGACGTCGAGCAATGATCATGGTCTCGGCGGCAATCCGTTCGCGGGTATCGCGATCGTGCTGCGCTCGCCGTATCTGCTCGGCATCGCCTTGTTCGTGGTTCTGCTGTCGTTGGTGAACACCTTCCTGTATTTCGAGCAGTTGCGCATCGTGAGCGAGACGTTCAGCGACACCCGTCAGCGCACCGAGATGTTCGCGACCATCGATTTCATCGTGCAGTCGCTCACCATCGTCTCGCAGTTGTTTCTCACCGGACGCATCGCATCCAAGCTCGGTGTCCGCGCCTTGTTGACGTTCGTGCCGGTGATCATGATCGCGGGATTCGCGTTGCTGTCGTTGCTCAACGTGTTCGGGATGATCGCGACCCTGCTCGTCGTGCGCCGCTTCGGCGAATACGCCTTCATTCGACCGGGGCGCGAAATGCTCTGGAGCACGCTCGACACCGAAACGAAATACAAAGCCAAGAGCTTCATCGACGTGCCCGTCTACCGCGCCGCCGACTACGTCGGTGCGCAAGCGAAGACGGCCATCGAAGCCATGGGGACGACACCGGGCGGCGCGGCGCTGATCGGCGCCGTGCTCGCGGCGATTTGGGCAGTGAATGGATGGCGGCTCGGCAGCCGACACGATGCAAAATAAGAGGGGGGGCGACATGAGCGAAGAACACACCAAAAAGAGTTGGTTCAGCGTCGACGAATCGCAGGAGGCGCAGAGCGCGGACAGTCCGCACGCGCCACTCGGCGCCGATCAGCGGCGTGATGCGGTGCCGCTGCTGACGCTCGCGTTCGGTTGGGGATTTTTGGTCACGGGTCTTCTGGTCGGCAGTTCGCTCGGCGCCGGCTTGTATTTTCCCGATCTGATCCGCAACGCGATGTGGGGCAACCTCATCAACTTCGTGGTCGGTGCACTCGTCGGCTACATGGGTTATCAAACGGCCTGCAACAGCGGTCTGCTCTATCGACTCACCTACGGCAACATCGGCGCGTATCTGCCCGTGTTGTTCCTCGCGGCGCTCACCATCGGCTGGCAGGGCATCGTGGTCGGCGCGTTCGGCCTCACCTGGGCCGGCAGTTTCGACAGCCCGCTCTTCTATCCGATCGCCTTGTTCGCGGGCGTGCTCTACACGCTCACCACGCTCTACGGCGTCAAAGGACTCGAGAAGGTCGCCGTGCCATCGACGGTCGTGCTCGCTCTGGTCGGCATCTACGCCGGCTGGTTCAACGTCGACAAAGCCGGTGGCTGGCAGGCATTCCTCGAGTTGTCCAAGACCGCCTCGACCAAGCAACCGCTGTCCGACACCGATGCGATCAACATCGTGATCGGCTCGTGGGTCGTCGGTGGGGTGGTGATGGCGGAGTACACCCGCTTTGCACGCAAAGCATGGGTCGCGATCGCCATTCCGTTCGTGGTGCTGGTGGTGACGCAGATCTTCCTGCAGGTCATCGGTGCGATGGGCGGCATCGTCTCGGGCAATTTCGACTTCAGCGCCTATCTCATGACCGCGGGTGCCGTGGTCGGCGTGACCGGACTCATCGCGATGAGCCTCGCTTTGTGGACCACCGGTGATACCAACCTCTATCTGCCTGCGATACAGACGGCGAGCGTGTTCCATTTGCCGAAGCGCGTCACGATCGTGGTGTGCGGCGCGATCGGTACCGTGCTGGGTCTCGGCATCTATCAACACTTCATGGACTGGATCAGTCAGATCGCGAACGTGGTGCCGCCGCTGATCGGACCGATCATTGTCGACTACTATCTTTTCCACGGCATGCACTACGACACGAGCACGCTCGATCGTCTGCCGGCCTGGAATCCCGCCGCGGTGTTGGCGTTCGCGGCCGGCGTCGTCGCCGCGTATGCGTACACGCCCGCCTGGATGGCGTCCGGTTTGTGGGGCTTGCTGGTGTCGATGGGCGCCTATGTCGTGCTCTTCGGCGGGGCGCGTCTGTTCGGTCTGCGCTTCGGGTACGCCAAGGTCCGGCCGTGAAGATGCTGCGTCGCGTCGTCATCTGGTGTTGTCTGTGCGGCGTGTTCGCCTCGCCGGTACACGCCGATGACGTCAGCGGCGCACAACGTCGCGCGGCGCTCGAACTTTTGAACGCGATCGCGAGCGGTGATCCGCAAGCGCTGGCACAGTCGTTGCACCCCGACGAGCGCGATCGTCTGCGGCTCTCGCTGTTGACGAAGCTGCGCGAGGAGGCGGCGCGCAACGACGACACGTTGCGCAATCGGTTCTTCGGCTCGGCTCGTCCGCTCGCCGACATCGAGCGACTCACCAGCGTGGATTTTTGCGTCGTGTTGCTCAAGCGCACGTTCTGGCGCGGGCGTCCCTTCGAAGATCTCAAAGGTCTCGCGGCGGTACGCGACGGCGACCTCGTGCAAGTGCTCGTGAAGGGTCGCCAATCCAAAGACCGCGGCAAGGTCGAGGTGCTCGCGAGCGTTTCTTTGCTCCCCTACGGCAAGGAGTGGAAAGCCGCGTTGCCGAGCGACATCGCGGCGCAGCTCGACGATCTGGAATCCAATCGCGGGCGCGTGCTCGCGCAGTCGATGCCCGCCGCGCCGGTTGCGGGCGCGAGCGCACCGACGACGCCGCGCTCCGCGACCAAGAATCCGCCCGGGGTGCTCGCGTTGCTCGATGCGGCGGAGAAGGCGCTCGTCGACGGGCGTTGCGACCTGTACTACCGCGAGCATCTCAGCCCGAACTTTCGCAAGACTCAGTCGTCCAAGAGCCTGGATATGTTGATCAACAGTTGTCGTCGCAGCATCGCGAATCGTGAATTGTTGATCGCGGCGTTGCGCATCGTGCGCGCCGCCTCACCGAACTTCGAAGCCGGCGGGACGCGCGCGGTGTTCGACGTGGCAGGTCAGGGCTTGCCGTTCGATCGGTTCTCGGTGGAACAAGTCGCGGATCGTTGGTACGTGGCCGAATAGCGAGAGGTACACCATGCATCGCAAAACAGTTTGGGCGCTCGGATTGCTGGGGTTTTGTCTGGCTCTGGCCGGCTGTGCGGTCTCGCCCAAAAAAGTCACCGTGCCCACCGTGCAACAGGTCGATCTGGCGAAGTTCATGGGGCCTTGGTACGTGATCGCCACCATTCCGACCTTCATCGAAACCGACGCCTACAACGCGGTCGAGTCGTACGCGCTGAACCCGGACGGCACGATCCACACGACCTTCACCTTCAACAAGGGCGCCCTCGATGGCCCGCCCAAGAAATACGAGCCCAAGGGGTTCGTGGTCCCCGGAACCGGCAACGCCATCTGGGGCATGCGTTTCGTGTGGCCCATCAAGGCGGAATTCGTGATTTCGCACCTGGACGGCGCCTATTCCGAGACCATCATCGCCCGAAGCGCGCGCGATTATGTCTGGATCATGGCGCGAACTCCGTCGATCAGCGCCGAACGTTATCAAGCGCTGGTGCAAAAGGTGCAGTCCATGGGCTACGACATCAGCCGATTGCGCAAAGTGCCACACTCCACCCCGCCGCCAGCTGCGACTCCGGCGCCTGCGGCCGCTACGGACCGCACCCGCGAGATTCTGGCGCGCGTCGCGCCGGTGACGGCGACCACGCTGCGTGAGCGGATCGACACCCCGGCAGGGCGTCCGGTGATCCTCGACGTGCGTGCACCGGAGGAGTTCGCCGCCGGTCACCTGCCCGGTGCCCGGAACATCCCGTACGATCAAATACCGAACAAGATCAATGAGTTGAAGTCCATGCAGCATTCCGAGATCGTGGTCTATTGCCGCAGTGGGCGGCGCGCCGCCATCGCCATCGAGACGCTGCTCGGCGCCGGATTCGACCAATTGCGCCATCTGGAAGGTGACTTCGAGGGCTGGCGAGCGGCCGGTCAGCCGGTGAGCGCCACGCCTTAGCAGCCCTCTTCACGGTCACCGCGGGTCGCAATGCTCGCGATACGACCCCCCCGATGAGTAAACTTCCCCAGTTTTCTCAGGGGCCTACATGCGACCGGAAGATCTCCTCGACTCCGACTCCCTCCCGCTTTGGGACAAGGCAGCCGCCAAGTCTGCCCCAGGGGGCGACCTCGGCAACCTCGTCTGGAAGACGCCGGAAGGGCTGACCGTCAAACCGCTGTACACGGCGGCGGATCTCGAAGGTCTGCCCTACGCCGATACTTTGCCCGGCTTCGCCCCGTACGTCCGCGGTCCGCAGGCCACGATGTATGCCGTGCGCCCCTGGACCATCCGCCAGTACGCCGGGTTTTCGACCGCCGAGGCGTCGAATGCCTTCTACCGCAAGGCGCTCGCCGCCGGTGGCCAGGGGGTCAGCGTCGCTTTCGATCTCGCCACCCACCGCGGTTACGACAGCGACCATCCGCGCGTCACCGGGGACGTCGGCAAGGCGGGCGTTGCGATCGACTCGGTCGAGGACATGAAGATTCTGTTCGACGGCATACCGCTCGATCGGGTGTCGGTCTCGATGACGATGAATGGCGCGGTGCTGCCCGTGCTTGCGGCCTATGTCGTCGCCGGCGAGGAGCAGGGCGTGGCGCAGGAGTTGCTCTCGGGGACGATCCAGAACGACATCCTCAAAGAATTCATGGTGCGCAACACCTACATCTATCCTCCCGAACCGTCGATGCGCATCGTCGGCGACATCATCGAATACACGGCGCAGCGGATGCCGAAGTTCAATTCGATTTCGATCTCCGGCTACCACATGCAGGAAGCCGGCGCGAACCAGGCGCTCGAACTCGCGTTCACGCTCGCGGACGGCAAAGAATACGTCAAGACCGCGCTCGCCAAAGGTCTCGACGTCGACGCATTCGCCGGTCGCCTGAGTTTCTTCTGGGCGATCGGCATGAACTTCTATCTCGAGATCGCCAAGATGCGCGCTGCGCGTCTGCTGTGGTGGAAAATCATGTCCGGCTTCGGCGCCAAAAATCCGAAGAGCCTGATGTTGCGCACGCATTGCCAGACTTCCGGCTGGAGTCTCACGGCGCAGGATCCGTACAACAACGTCGTGCGTACCACCGTCGAGGCGATGGCGGCGGTGTTCGGCGGGACGCAGAGCCTGCACACCAACTCCTTCGACGAGGCGATCGCGCTGCCGACCGAGTTCAGCGCGCGCATCGCGCGCAACACGCAGCTGATCCTGCAAGAAGAAACGCACATCACCGACGTGGTCGATCCGTGGGCCGGCTCCTACATGATGGAGCGGTTGACGCAGGACATGGCCGACAAGGCCTGGTCCATCATCGAAGAAGTCGATGCGATGGGCGGCATGACGCGCGCCGTCGAAAGCGGCTGGGCGAAGTTGCGCATCGAAGCGAGCGCCGCCGAAAAGCAGGCGCGCATCGACTCGGGCAAGGACGTCATCATCGGCGTCAACAAATTCAAGCTCGACAAAGAAGACCCGGTCGAGTTTCTCGACATCGACAACGTCGCGGTGCGCGAGAATCAGATCGCGCGCCTGAAAACCCTGCGTGCAGAGCGCGATGCCGCCAAAGTGGGCGCCGCGCTCGAGGCGCTGACCGCGGCGGCAAAAAACGGCAACGGCAATTTGCTCGCGCTCGCCATCGACGCGATGCGTCTGCGCGCCACCGTGGGTGAAGTCAGCGATGCCCTCGAAACAGTGTGGGGTCGCCATCGCGCCAATTCGCAGGAGGTGACCGGAGTGTATGCCGCAGCCTACGACAGCGCCGAGCGCTGGGAATCCTTGAAGTCCGACATCGCGGCGTTCGCGACCGATCACGGTCGTCGCCCGCGCGTGATGATCGCCAAGCTCGGCCAGGACGGTCACGATCGCGGTGCGAAGGTGGTCGCCAGTGCGTTCGCCGATCTCGGTTTCGACGTCGACGTCGGGCCGCTGTTCCAGACGCCGGAGGAATGCGCGCGACAGGCGATCGAGAACGACGTGCACGCCATCGGCGTCAGCACGCTCGCCGCCGGCCACAAGACGCTGGTGCCCGAAATCGTGCGCGCGTTGCGTGAGCAGGGTGCCGCCGACATCATCGTTTTCGTGGGGGGCGTGATTCCCCAGCAGGACTACCAATTCCTGTACGACGCCGGTGTCGCCGGCATCTACGGACCGGGTACGCCGATACCGGAAAGCGCCCGCGACGTCCTCGATCACATCCGTCGTGCCCGTGTCGCCGGCTGAGACCGACGACAACGCCTTGATCGCCGGCGTGCAAGCCGGTGAGCGTCGCGCAATCGCCAAGGCCATCACGTTGCTCGAGTCGACGCGCAGTGATCACCGGCGTCGCGCCGACCAGCTGCTCAACGCATTGCTGCCGCAGACGGGGCGTGCCTTGCGACTCGGCATTTCGGGCGTGCCCGGCGTCGGCAAATCCACCTTCATCGAATCGCTCGGGATGTTCCTGATCGCGCAGGGGCACAAAGTCGCGGTGCTTGCGGTCGACCCGTCGTCCGGCGTTTCGGGCGGATCGATTTTGGGCGACAAAACGCGCATGGAAAAACTCTCCGTGCATTCGCAGGCCTACATCCGGCCGAGTCCCTCGTCGGGAACTCTGGGTGGCGTCGCCGAAAAAACCCGCGAAGCCTTGCTCGTCTGCGAAGCCGCCGGTTACGACGTGGTGATCGTGGAGACGGTCGGCGTCGGCCAATCCGAAACCGCCGTTGCCGGCATGACCGACATGTTCATCGTGTTGCAGTTGCCTAACGCCGGTGACGATCTGCAAGCGATGAAGAAAGGCATCATGGAACTTGCCGATCTCGTGGTCATCAACAAAGCCGATCTCGACCCCGATGCCGCGATGCGTGCCGAAGCGCAGATCATCGGTGCCCTGCGCGTGCTGCATCACACCGGGCACCCGGATCATGCCGACGCTGCGCGCTGGCATACCCGCGTGATGCGCGTCAGTGCCCTCAAGGGCGAAGGGCTGGAACTGTTCTGGAACCACGTCGGCGAGTTCCGGCAATTGCGCGTCGCGTGCGGCGAATTCGCCGCTCGCCGCCGTCAGCAGGCGCTCACCTGGATGTGGGACGAAGTGCACGCGCGGCTCGCCGCCGACTTTCGCGAGCATCCGGCCGTCCGTGCCGCGTTGCCGCGCGCCCTCGAAGACGTATCGGCGGCTCGCATCGCCCCTTCGGTCGCGGCCCGCGGGCTGCTCGATCTGTTCGAATCACCCGGTCAAAAATTTTCCTGAACAAGGATCTCGACATCATGCATGACATCATTCAACAACTCGAAAAGAAGCGCGCGCAGGCGCGTCTCGGCGGCGGCGAAAAACGCATCGCCGCGCAGCATGCAAAAGGGAAGCTCACGGCGCGCGAGCGACTCGAGGTGCTGCTCGACGAGGGCAGTTTCGAGGAATGGGACATGTTCGTCGAGCATCGCTGCAACGACTTCGGCATGGCCGATCAAAAAATCCCCGGCGACGGCGTGGTCACGGGGCACGGCTACATCAACGGCCGCCTCGTGTTCGTGTTCAGTCAGGACTTCACCGTGTTCGGCGGTTCGTTGAGCGAGGCGCACGCCCAGAAGATCTGCAAAATCCTCGATACGGCTACCAAAGTCGGCGCACCCGTCATCGGCATCAACGATTCCGGCGGCGCGCGCATCCAGGAAGGCGTGGCGTCGCTCGGCGGTTACGCCGAAGTATTCCAGCGCAACGTCACCGCCTCGGGTGTCGTGCCGCAGATCAGTCTCATCATGGGTCCGTCTGCGGGCGGCGCCGTATACAGCCCCGCGCTCACGGATTTCATCTTCATGGTGAAGGACAGTTCCTACATGTTCGTCACCGGCCCGGAAGTCGTGAAGACCGTGACGCACGAAGAAGTCACCGCCGAAGATCTCGGTGGCGCGATCACGCACACTACGCGCAGCGGCGTTGCCGATCTCGCATTCGACAACGACGTCGAAGCCTTGCTGATGGTGCGTCGCTTCTTCAATTATCTGCCGTCAAGCAATCGCGAACGGGCGCCGTTGCGCGAGGCGGGCGATCCGCCGAATCGCGACGATTATTCGCTCGACACGCTCGTGCCCGAAAATCCGAACAAGCCGTACGACATGAAAGAGCTCGTCGAGAAAATCGTCGACGACGCCGAATTCTTCGAACTGCAACCGGATTTCGCCAAGAACATCATCATCGGCTTCGCCCGCATGGACGGTCAGGTAGTCGGCATCGTCGCCAACCAGCCGCTGGTGCTCGCGGGCTGTCTCGACATCAAGAGCAGCACCAAAGCCGCGCGGTTCGTGCGGTTCTGCGACGCGTTCTCGATCCCCGTGATCACCTTCGTCGATGTGCCGGGCTTCATGCCGGGCACGGCGCAGGAATACGGCGGCATCATCAAGCACGGCGCGAAATTGCTGTATGCCTACGCCGAATGCACGGTCCCCAAAGTCACGGTCATCACGCGCAAGGCCTATGGCGGTGCCTACGACGTGATGGCCTCGAAGCATCTGCGCGGCGACGTGAACTTCGCCTGGCCGAATGCGGAGATCGCGGTGATGGGTGCGAAGGGCGCGGTGGAGATCATTTTCCGCGAAGAAAAGAGCGACCCGGAAAAGCTCGCCGCTCGCGAAGCCGAGTACAAGCAGAAGTTCGCCAACCCGTTCATCGCTTCGTCGCGCGGCTACGTGGACGACGTGATCATGCCGCACGGAACGCGGCGCAGGATTTGTCGCGCGCTGACGTTGCTGCGTGACAAGAAAATCGACGAACCGTGGCGCAAGCACGGCAACATCCCCCTTTGAGTGCCGCGGAGCCAACCTGACATGTTCAAGAAAATTCTGATCGCCAACCGCGGCGAAATCGCCTGTCGCGTCATCAAGACCGCGCGTCGCATGGGTATCGCGACCGTGGCCGTGTATTCCGAAGCGGACAAGGACGCGCGTCACGTCGAGCTGGCCGACGAAGCGGTGTTGCTCGGCCCCGCCCCGTCGCGCGAGTCGTATCTCGTCGCCGACAAGATCATCGCCGCCTGCAAGCAGACCGGCGCCGAAGCGGTGCACCCCGGCTACGGTTTTTTGTCGGAGAACGCCGAATTCTCGCGGCGCATCGAAGCCGAAGGCATCGTCTTCATCGGTCCGAAGCACGCTTCGATCGCGGCGATGGGCGACAAGATCGCCTCGAAAGAGCTCGCGGCCAAAGCCAAGGTCAACACCATACCGGGCTACAACAGCGCGATCGAATCGCCCGAAAAGGCCGTCGAGATCGCCAAAGGCATCGGTTATCCCGTGATGATCAAGGCAAGCGCCGGCGGCGGCGGCAAAGGTTTGCGTGTCGCATGGAACGACAAGGAAGCGCACGAGGGCTTCGCGTCGTGCCGCAACGAAGCGCGCAACAGTTTCGGCGACGATCGCGTATTCATCGAAAAATTCGTCGAAGAGCCGCGCCACATCGAGATCCAGGTGCTCGGTGACGCGCACGGCAACTGTCTTTATCTTTGGGAGCGTGAGTGCTCCATCCAGCGTCGTCACCAGAAGGTGATCGAAGAAGCGCCGAGTCCCTTCCTCGACGACAAGACCCGCAAGGCGATGGGTGAACAAGCCGTGGCACTGGCCAAGGCGGTGAACTATCAAAGCGCCGGCACGGTCGAGTTCGTGGTCGGCAAGGACAAGAGTTTCTATTTCCTGGAGATGAACACGCGTCTGCAGGTCGAGCATCCGGTGACCGAGTGCATCACCGGCCTCGATCTCGTCGAGCAGATGATCCGAATCGCCGCAGGCGAGAAACTCGCGTTCACCCAAAAAGACCTCAAGCGCAACGGCTGGGCGATCGAATGTCGCATCAATGCCGAGGATCCGTTCCGCAACTTCCTGCCGTCCACCGGGCGCCTCGTGAAGTACCGGCCGCCCGCGCAAAACATGGAAGCGTCGCAACCGGTGCCCGATGGCGGCGGTGTACGCGTCGACACCGGGGTGTACGAAGGTGGCGAAATCCCGATGTTCTACGATTCGATGATCGCGAAGCTGATCGTGCACGGGCGCGATCGCAACGAAGCGATCGCCCGCATGCGCGAAGCACTGAACGGCTTCGTGATTCGCGGCATCTCGAGCAACATCCCGTTCCAGGCGGCATTGCTCGCGCATCCGCGCTTCGTCAAAGGCGACTTCAACACCGGCTTCATCGCCGAGCAATACCCGAAAGGGTTTTCGATCGAGGCCGTGCCGCACGATCAGCCGGCATTCCTGCTCGCCCTCGCGGCCATTTCGCATCGTCGCATCCGCGAACGCGCCACCACCTTGGGCGGACAGCGCCGCGCACACGAGGTGCGTATCCGCGAAGATTTCGTCGTGGTGCTCACCGACGGCGAAGGTCGACGCGATCAGATTCCGGTCGGCGTACGCGAAGTCGGCAAGCTCTACCACGTGAGCGTCGCCGGTCAGACGCACGAAGTCGGGCTCGACGTGTCACTGCGCGAGATCGCGGTGCACGGCACCTTCGACGGCAAGCCGTTCTGTGCGCAGATCGAACGCGTCGGTCTCGGTTATCGTATCCAGCACAACGGTGCCGGCGTATTCGCGCGCGTCTTCACGCCGCGGGTCGCGCAGCTCGAAGCGCTGATGCCTTTCAAGGCGCCGCCCGATCTCTCGAAAGTGCTGCTGTCGCCCATGCCCGGCTTGCTGGTCGACGTCGCCGTACAGGTCGGCCAGACGGTGCGCGCCGGCGAGAAGCTCGCCGCGATCGAAGCCATGAAAATGGAGAACATCCTGTTCGCGCAGCAGGATTGCATCGTCGAGTCGATCTCGGCGAGCAAAGGCGAGAGCCTCGCGGTCGATCAAGTGATCATGAGGTTCCGTTGATGAGCGATGCATCGCGATCCTTCCGCGTGCTCGGTATCCAGCAAGTCGCGATCGGCGGCCCGGACAAAGCGCGCTTGAAAACTTTGTGGGTCGACATGCTCGGGCTCGAGGTGACGGGCAACTTCGTCAGCGAACGCGAGAACGTCGACGAGGACATCTGCGCGATGGGGCGCGGAGCGTACAAAGTCGAAGTCGATTTGATGCAACCGCTGGATCCGGAGAAAAAGCCCGCGGTGCATGCCACGCCGCTCAACCACATCGGCCTCTGGATCGACGATTTGCCGCGTGCGGTCGAGTGGCTGAGCTCACGCGGCGTGCGGTTCGCGCCCGGCGGCATACGCAAGGGCGCGGCCGGTTACGACATTTGTTTCCTGCATCCGAAGTCGAACGAAGAATTTCCGATTGCGGGCGAGGGCGTGCTGGTGGAGCTCGTGCAGGCTCCGCCCGAGGTCATTGCGGCGCTCGGTTGACTCTTTGCACGGCGACGATGAGCGTACCCGGGCCACCGTGTACGCCCACCGCCGGTCCCATGTCGGTGAGCGCGGCGAAGTCGATGGCGTCGCCGAATCGATTGCGCAAATCGTCGAGTAGCGCTTCACCGGCCTGCGGCAAATCGCCATGGCCGACGAAGATGCGCAAGCGCTCGCGCTCGGCATCGAAGCGCGTGCGACGCACGATGAATTTGGCGAAGCGTTCGCGCAAGGCATGGCGTCCGATGAGACCGCTCCCGGCAGCCACGCGCCCGGTCGGGTCGGTGCACAAAATGACGTTGAGTCTCAGCCAGCGTGCGACTTTGCCGACGATGGCGGGAATGCGACCGCCTTTGACGGCGAAGTCGACCGTCGCGAGCAACGCGAAGGTCTGCGTGCGGCGCACGGCATCTTGTGCGACGCGCGCGACGGTGTCGAGATCCGCGCCAGCCGCTGCGGCTTCGGCGGCAGCCACGACGACGAGTCCTTCGCCGGTGGACGCGTTCAAAGAATCAATCACGCGCACGGCGCGCCCCTCGGCACTGACGCGCTGCGCGGCGGTCTGCGCCGCATTGAACGTGCCGCTGTGTCGCGAGGTGAGATTCACCGACAGCACGGCGTCGTAGTGCGAGGCCAGAAACTCGAAGGTCCGCCGGAAATCACCCGGCGGTGGTTGCGAGGTTTTGGGATGCTCGGGATTGCGCGCGAGTTCGCGATAAAACTCGGCGGGCGTGAGACTGACCTTGTCGAGATGCGAATGGGTTCCGAAGTGCACGCGCGCCGGGACCATGTGGATGCCGTAGCGTTCGATGAATTCGTCCGGGATGTCCGCCCCGGAATCGGTCGCCACGGCGATGCGTTGCGTGCGGCGATGCTGCGCGGTCGATTGCTGCAGACGCATGTCGTCGGCTTTCTGCGCGCCGACCCGGCCGAAATTTTCGACGAGTCGGAACACGGCCTCGGGGTCTTCGACGTGCACGTGAACTTTGGCTTTTCGCTTGCTGCCGCTGACCACGAGGCTACCGCCCAGAGTGCCGAGCTGCTCGCGCAGATGACGCAAGTCGATTTCCCGGCCCTCGTCGGCGGTGACGAGACATTCGGTGCAATAGCGAAAATCCTGGTCGCTCGACACCGTCGCCTGCACCATCGTCTCGTCGCCGGCATGAACCGGCGCATCGACGCGCGCCATTTCGCCGGTGTCCAGATAATGGGTCATGCCCTCGAGCACTTCGACGAAGCCGAGGGCACCGGCGTCGACGACATTGGCCGCGCGCAATTCTTCGAGCTGGTTGCGCGTGCCGTCGAGCGAGGCGCGCACGCCGACCAGCGCAGCGCTGAACAACTGACGGAAATCGCTCGCTCGCTCGCTGACGGTGGCGCTGGCGACGGCAAATTCGCGCAACACCGTGAGCAGCGTTCCTTCGCGCGGTTGCGACAGCGCGTCGCGTGCATACGCGGCACCGGTGGCGAGGCTTGCGACGAAAGCGCGCAAATCGATTTTCGCCAGATGCCCGGCGCTGTCGCCGAGACCGAGCAGAAACTGCGCGAGAATCGCGCCGGAATTGCCGCGCGCACCGTCGAGCGCCGCATCGGCCGCGCGCACCAGAAGTTTGCCGGCGTGATCGACGGGCTCGCGATCGATGGCCGCGAGCACGGCGGACAAGGTCATAGACATATTGGTGCCGGTGTCGCCGTCGGGGACCGGAAACACGTTGATCTTGTTGATGTGATCGGTCTTCTGAAACAGACGGTAGATGCCGGCGCGCAGCGCGTCGGCCAGTTGCAATCCATCCATTGCGACGATCGTTTGCATGGCGCGTTACAACGGATCGATGCCGACGGCGAAGCGCGAGCCGCGATACTCGAGTGCGACGGCGCGCGGCGCGATCGCGATCACGCGCAGGCCCTCGTGCGAGACGGCGCCTTCGCCGAGCTTCTGGCCATTCAGGAACACGAATCGCGCCGCAGGGCGTTCGTGATAAACGTGCAGACCGAGCGTGGCCTCCGGGATAGCGAGCCCCGCCGCGACCAATTCGTCGCGCGTCACGGTCGGCACCGGTACGGGTGTCGGCGTGTCGGTCGACTCGGCGATCGACACTTCCGGGGCGCGGGTAGTGCTGCGCGGTGTCGTTGGCGACGCACGATTCGCGGCCTTCGTGGGCGCGACGACGGCCCCGACGGCGCTCGACACGGACGTGCTTGAAGATGCGCCCGTCACTTCGGCGACCGGTTCACGCGCGTGATCGGCGCGCAGCAAGACGATGGCGAGCAGTACGCCGTTCGCGACCAGCAAGGCCACGAGACCCGACAACCAGCGCGGGCGCGTCGCGCGCGGGCGCGCGACGGGCGACTCGAACATCGCCGGGTGATCGCTGCGCAAGCGTGCACCCTCGGATTTTTTCAGGGCATCCAGAATCAACGACATGACCGAAGTATTGCACGGCCTGCGGGTGAGCGGCATATTGCCGACCATAGTGGCGCGCGCGATCTTCAGCGACCTTCCCGATTGGCGGCCTGCGCGCCCGGACAATGCGGTTTCCCTGCCCGAGGGGAGCGTTGATCTTTGGTTCGCGCCGCTCGCTGCAAGTGGCCCGTCGGACGACGATGTCCTGTCCGAGCCCGAGCGTCAACGCGCGTTGGCGATGCGCGAGTCGACGCTGCGTCGGCATTTCATCGCCGCGCGGGTGCTCTTGCGCCGTTTGCTGGGCGCGTATTCGAACCGGGCTCCCGACGCCGTGAGCATCGACATCGGTCCGCACGGCAAACCCGGTCTGTCGAACGACCCGTCCCTGGCCTTCAATATCAGCCACTCCGGCGACTTGTTGTTGATCGCGATCGGTGCGACGCCATCGGTCGGTGTCGACTGCGAACGCCCGCGCAGCGTCGCGAATGCCGAGCGTCTGGCCGAACGGGTGTTCACCGACGCAGAGCGGGCCGGGTTGCGCGCCGCGGCCGAGCAGTCCGATGCGGCGCGCGACGCCTTCTTCCTGCGGCATTGGACGCGCAAGGAAGCCTTGCTCAAAGCGTTCGGCTCCGGTTTCACCCGCTCGCCGCGCGAACTCGACACGCTCGCCGCAACGACGAACGGTTATGTCCTCGACTCCTTCGGTTTGCCCGGCGCAGGCCATGCTGCACTTGCGAGGCCGTCATCCGCGATCGTGCGTGCGCAGTATCGGTACGACTTTTGAGCGAGTGGGTCACATGGCTCGCCTGGCGTCGCGATGCCTTCGAGACGGACGAGCCGTGGCGCTGGATCACCGGGCACTTCGTGCACCTCGGCGCGGCACATGCGGCGGCCAACGTCGCCGGGCTCCTGCTGATCGTGCTGCTCTATCGGCGCGCCTTTCCTTTGCGCGCCTGGTTGGCGTTGCTGCTTTTGGCCATCGCGACGATCGATCTCGGTCTTTGGTGGTGCACGTCGATCGAGTGGTACGTCGGTGCGTCCGGCGTGCTCCATGCCGCGATGACCGCCGGCATCGTGCACGATCTTTGGCAACGCGTACGGTACGCAAAGTGGCTCGCGATGCTCGGCGTCGCGAAGCTCGTTTACGAACGCGTGGTCGGGGTGTTGCCCTGGCCGAACGAATTGCTGGCCGACGGCGCACGCGTCGTCATCGAGGCTCATTGGTTCGGTGTTTTGGCGGGCGCGGCGTTCGCGACGTTGTGGCATCACCGAGCACGCTTTCGTGCATCGCCCTGAGGCCATTGGCACGCGACAGAGCATCGTGACCGAAGCGCTGCTTGATCGCGTCGACTGCGGCGTCGAGTTTGCGATTGGCGATGGCGACGGGCGCATCGAACAGATCCGGTTGCACGGCCGTCTGCAGATCCGAGGCACCGACGCCGAGCAAACGCAGTTTCGCTCGCGGATGCGCACGCAACCATTCGGCAAGCAGGCGCTGCGCAGCCTCGGCGAGTACGCGCGTCTCGCGGGTCGCCGGGACAATCTGCATCTGTCGCGTCTGGGTGACGAAGTCGTGGCGACGAATTTTGACCGTCACGCAACCCGCATCAATTTCTTTGGCGCGCAGGCGTGCAGCGACCTTGTCGGCGAGACGGGCGAGTTCCGCCGTCAAGGCCGCAGGTTCCGCAAGGTCGGTGGCGAAGGTGTGTTCTGCGCTCACCGATTTGTCGTCCCGATCCGGATCGACCGCACGATCGTCGATCCCTGCGGCACGTCGTTGCCAGCTTTGCCAGTCGGCGCCGAACAACGGGCGCAATTCACGCTCGCTCGCGCCTCGCAGCGCGCCCAGGGTGGCGATGCCGGCGGCCATGACCTCGTCGCCCTTTTTGCGTCCGAGTCCGGGCAATCGCTTTACCGGCAGGGGATCGAGGACTGCATGGATGCGATCTTCCGTCACCACCGTCAGCCCGTCGGGCTTCTCGAGATCGGAGGCGATCTTGGCGACGAGTTTGTTGGGCGCGACGCCGACGGAGGCCGCGAGTCCCGTGCGTTCGCGTATGCGGCGCTTGATCTCGCGCGCGATGGTGACGGCGTCGCCTTTGAGAGCGCGACTTGCCGTGACGTCGAGATAGGCTTCGTCGAGCGACAAACCTTGCACGAGCGGCGTGAACTCGTGGAACACGGCGAACACTTGTGCCGACACTTCGGCATAACGCGCCATGCGCGGGCGCACGCAGACGGCATGCGGACACAGTTGCAGCGCGCGGCGGATCGGCATCGCCGAGCGCACGCCGAATTTGCGCACCTCGTAACTCGCAGCCGCGACGACGCCGCGACCGCTCGTGCCGCCGACGATCAGCGGCAGACCGACGAGCTCGGGGCGGTCGCGCTGTTCGACCGAGGCGTAGAACGCGTCCATGTCGACGTGCAGAATCACTTCGTTAGACTACCATCGATGCACATGCCCAAAGATCCCAGCATCCTGTTCGTCTGCAGCGGCAATATTTGTCGCTCGCCCACCGCGGAGGGCGTGTTCCGCGCCTTGGCGATGCGCGAGGCGCCGTGGCTGCGCGGCACGATCGACTCGGCGGGCATGCACGATTTTCACGCCGGCGAGCCGCCCGACCCGCGCACCATCGCCGCGGCACGCCGCCGCGGCTACGATCTGTCGGTGTTGCGCGCACGTCGCATCGAGCCCGACGACTTCGATCGCTTCGATCTGCTGCTCGCGATGGACGAGGGGCACCGCGACGGCTTGCTCGCGCTTGCACCGCCCGGACGTGCCGTACGCGTGTCTTTGTATTTGTCGCACTGGGCCGAGGCACCGCGCAGCGACGTGCCCGACCCGTACTACGGCGGACCCGCGGATTTCGAGCGCGTGCTCGATCTCGTCGAAGGCGCAAGTCGCGCACTCATCGCGCGCTTGCGCTGAGCGTGCCGAGTTCGTGCGGTGCGAAATCGTCGACGTCGACGATGTTCATGACCTTGCGATCGTATTCGGCCAACCACTCCGCGTCGGCGGACGTGATCAGTCCCAAGGCCTCCGCTTCGATGATTTGCTGCGGCAGCGCGAGACTCCGGATGCGACCGGTTTTCACGCCCTGGACGCGGATCGTCTTCTCGAGCGCTTCGGCGCGCTCGGCCATCTCCAGCACTTCCTGCAGAAGACCGAGCGGGTTGTTCGCTGCCACGCGGCGATAGACCGGATGACATAGACGATCGCGCACCGCCGACGGCTCGAGCACGAGGCTCGCGAGTTGGCGACCGAGGCGATCGTCCGGTGCCGAGTAATGCAAGCCGTTCGGGAAGATGCAAAAACGCATCAGCCCCGCGAGCCAACGAATCGGGAAGTTGCGCAGAAAGGCGTGCAGTTGCTCCTGCGCTTTGTAGAGCAGATCGCGACAGGCCCACTCGACGATGGGCAGATCTTCGGGCTTGCGGCCCTGGTTTTCATAGTGCTTGAGCACCATCGAGGCGAGGTACATGCACGACAACACGTCGCCGAGCCGCGCCGAAAGATTTTCCTTCTTCTTGAGATAGCCGCCGAGACTCAGCATCGCGACGTCGACCGCGAACGCGAAACTCGCGGAGAACCGGACGATATGCTGGTAATAGCGGCGCGCGGGACCCGTGTCCGGTGCTGCGGTGAAGCGCGCGTTGGTGAGCGCCATGATGAAGGAGCGTACGGCGTTGCTGATCGTGAAGCCGACGTGGCCGAACAAGGCCGCATCGAATTCGTCCACGCCGCGCTTGCGATCCGGATTGCGTGCCGCCTCCATTTCTTTGAGCACGAAGGGATGACAACGGATCGCGCCCTGCCCGAAGATGATGAGGCTGCGCGTGAGGATGTTCGCACCTTCGACCGTGATGGCCACCGGCACGACCTGGTAGCCGCGGCCGAGATAATTGTTGGGACCGAGGCAGATGCCTTTGCCGCCGTGCACGTCCATCGCGTCGTTGGCCACCTGACGTGCCATCTCGGTGACGTGATATTTGAGCATCGCCGAAGGTACGGACGGTTTTTCTCCGCCGTCGATCGCACCGGCGGTGACCGAGCGCGCGGCATCCATCGTGTAGGTGAGACCGACCATGCGCGCGATCACGCTTTCGATGCCCTCGAAACGGCCGACCGGCATGTTGAACTGGCGGCGGATGCGCGCGTACGCACCGGTGGCGAATACCGCGGCTTTGCCGCCGCCGGTACCGCTCGAGGGCAAAGAAATGCAGCGGCCGACCGACAACTGCTCGACCAGCATGCGCCAGCCCTGACCTGCCATCGCCGGACCGCCGATGATGAAGTCGAGCGGCACGAACACGTCGCGACCCTGGATCGGGCCGTTCTGGAACGGCACGTTGAGCGGGAAGTGTCGCCGACCGATGGTGACGCCTGCCGTGGCACGCGGAATCAGTGCGCAGGTGATGCCGACATCGCTCTTTTCGCCGAGCAGATGCTCCGGGTCGAACAGGCGGAAGGCGAGACCGATCACGGTGGCGACCGGTGCGAGCGTGATGTAGCGCTTCGAGAAATTGAGTTTGATGCCGACGACTTCGCGGCCTTCCCAGCTTCCGTGGCACACCACGCCGGTGTCCGGCAGCGACGCCGCGTCCGAGCCTGCGCGCGGACCGGTGAGCGCGAAGCAGGGGATGTCCTCGCCGCGCGCGAGTCGCGGCAGATAATGGTTTTTCTGCTGCTCGGTGCCGTAGTGCTGCAGCAGTTCGCCCGGACCCAAAGAATTCGGCACCGCGACGGTCGACGACACCGTCGAGCTGCGGGTCGACAGTTTCGCCAGCACGCAGGAATGCGCATAGGCCGAAAACTCGAGGCCGCCGTATTTTTTCTGGATGATCATCGCGAAGAAGCCGCGCGTCTTCAGAAACTCCCAGATTTCGGGCGGCATGTCGCCGCGGCGGTGCGTGATGTCGAAGTCGTCGATCATGCCGCACAGTTCTTCGCAGGGGCCGTCAAGAAAGGCCTGCTCTTCGGCGGTGAGCTGCGGCGCTTTCGCGCCGAGCAGCTTCGACCAATCCGGTTTGCCGGTGAAGAGTTCGCCATCCCACCACACCGTGCCGGCTTCGAGGGCTTCGCGCTCGGTCGACGACATGTTCGGCAGCATGCGGCGATAGATTTTCATGAAGGGCCGCGTGACGAGCGATTTGCGCAGCGGTGCGAGATTGAACAAGGCGAGCGCCGTGAAGGCGAGCCAGAGAAATCCTTTCCAGACTCCGGCGGGTGCGCCCAGCAATTGATAGGCGAGCAGCAGCACGAAGAACGTCGCGGTGAAGGTCGCGAGGCTCAAGCGCTTGTAAGCGAGGTAGAGCACGGCGGCGACGAACAGCAGCGTGATGATGCCGCCCGGGACGGTCAGGGCCCAGAGGGCGAGTGCGGCGAGGGCGACAACGAGCAGAGTGTTTAGCATGTGCAAAGCCTAATACGGATACGGTAAAAAAGAAGGGGGCCGACGGCCCCCTTCGTTCGCGTCCTGTCGAGACGGACTGCGCGTCAACCGAGAAGTTCCTTCACGCCGTCGCGCTCCTCGAGCAATTCCTTGTGCGTCGCATCCATGCGGGCACGGCTGAATTCGTCGATCGCGAGCCCCTGCACGATTTCGTAATGTCCGTTGCGACACACGACGGGGTAGGAATAGATCACGCCTTCCGGAATGCCGTAGCTGCCGTCCGAGGGAATGCCCATCGACACCCAGTCGCCGTTGGCCGAGCCGCGGAACCAGTCACGGATGTGATCGATCGCCGCCGAGCCGGCCGAGGCCGCGGACGACGCGCCGCGGGCTTTGATGATCGCCGCGCCGCGTTGCTGCACGGTCGGGATGAAGTCCTTTTCGACCCACGCCGCATCGACCAGCGAGCGTGCGGACTTGCCCTGCACGAAGCAGTGGTTGATGTCCGGATACTGGGTGGCCGAGTGGTTGCCCCAGATGATCATTTTTTGGATGTCGTTGACGTGCGTGCCGGTCTTTTCCGCGAGCTGCGACAGCGCGCGGTTGTGATCGAGACGCGTCATCGCGGTGAACGACTGCGGCTTGAGCGACGGCGCGTTCTTCATCGCGATCAGCGCGTTGGTGTTGGCGGGGTTGCCGACCACGAGCACGCGCACGTCGCGTGCCGCGACCGCATCGAGCGCCTTGCCTTGCGCCGAGAAAATCTGCGCGTTGGCGAGCAACAAATCTTTGCGCTCCATGCCGGGGCCGCGCGGACGGGCGCCGACGAGCAGCGCCGCGTGACAATCCTTGAACGCGACCTTCGCATCATCGGTCGCGACGACCTTGTTCAGCGTCGGAAACGCGCAGTCGTTGAGTTCCATGACGACACCCTGCAGCGTCGGCAACGCCGGCGTGATCTCGAGCAGGTGCAGGTTGACCGGCTGGTCGGGGCCGAGCATGGCGCCGGAGGCGACACGGAAGGCGAGGGCATAGCCGATCTGGCCGGCAGCGCCGGTGATTGCGACGTTCAGGGGCTTCTTCATCGGGATACTCCAGAGAAAATACCCCCCAATTTTAATCCACCGGCACCCCCCTTGACGGAGGGAGTTGACACGGGCTCGGTGTTGTAGTGATATATAACACCAAGACGACAGGCCAGGCCCATCGCTCGGTCAAAAAACGGAGTACCGCCATGATTTTGAACAACTTCGACCACTGTCCGCTGCCGGCCGCCCGCAACTGGTTCGCCGCGCTCGCCTCCTTCACCGCCACCGCGGCGTTTCTCTGTGCATTGCAGCAGAGTGCCCAAGTGATGCGCTGGCTGCCGCACGCCTGAGACCCGCATGGACTCGAAGTGGGCCGACGGCACGCCGATCTATCGCCAACTGCGCGATCGCGTCGTGGCGATGATCCTGGAAGGGACGCTGAAAGAAGGCGATCCCCTGCCGTCGGTGCGCAATGTCGCGGCGGAGTTTCGTCTGAACCCGCTGACGGTGTTGAAGGGTTATCAGACTCTGGTCGAGGAGCAACTCGTCGAAAAACGTCGCGGGCTAGGGATGTACGTGAGTACCGGCGCCCGCGCCGCACTTTTGAAAGACGAGCGGCAGCGCTTTCTGGAGCAGGAATGGCCGAAGACGCAGGCCACCATCGCGCGTCTCGGTCTCGACGTACACGAATTGCTGGGACCCAAGAAAAATGACTGACCCCGTCATCACCGCGCGCCATCTGCGCAAAAGTTATAACGCCGGCAAGCCCGTGCTCGACGATGTCTCGTTCGACATCCGCAGCGGCCGCATCGTCGGGCTCATGGGTCCGAACGGCGCCGGCAAGACCACCGCCCTGAAGGCGTTGCTCGGTTTGATCGGCTTCGAGGGTGAATTGCGCGTGCTCGGCCACGATCCGCGCACCGCGCGCGATCAGCTCATGCAGGAAATCTGCTTCATCGCCGACGTTGCCGTGCTGCCCAAGTGGTTGCGGGTCTCGCAAGCGCTCGACTACGTCGCCGGCGTCCATCCCAAATTCGATCGCAACCGTGCCGAAACCGTGCTCGCGCGCACGGACGTGCAACTGCGGGCGCGCATAGGCGAACTGTCGAAGGGCATGACCACGCAGTTGCACCTCGCACTCATCATGGCGATCGATGCCCGCATCCTCGTGCTCGACGAACCGACGCTGGGGCTCGATCTGCTGTACCGCCGCACGTTTTACGACACTTTGCTGAATGACTACTTCGATCATCAGCGCACGATCCTGGTGACGACGCATCAAGTCGAAGAAGTGGAGCATCTGCTCACCGACGTGTTGTTCATCGATCGTGGCCGCATCGTGCTCGATGCAGCCGTCGAGGATTTGTCGTCTCGCTACGTGCAATTGATCACCTCGGCGGCGCAGGCCTCCGCCGCGCGCACCTTGGGTCCGATCGATGAGCGCGAAGTGTTCGGTCGCATCGCAATGACTTTTGAAAACCGCAGCGCGAGCGAACTCGCGGCTTTTGGCGAAACGCGCACGCCGTCGCTGGCCGATCTGTTCGTCGCCAAAATGCAGGGGGCTCGCCGATGAACGTCCGCGAATTCGTCACGCTCGTACGCCGTGAATATTGGGAGCACCGCAGTCTGTTGTGGGTGCCCTTGGGCGTCGCCGCATTGCTCATCCTCGGCACACTCTTCGGCACGCAGATGCACGGCGGCATCAGCATTTCGCTCGACGGCGACGATACCGAGTATTTTTCCCGCCTCGCTACCGACACCATCGCGCAACAGAAAATCTTCGCGGTCTGGATCGCGGGGCTCATGCTGCCGATATTGATCGCGTCGCTGTTCGTGATCTTCGGCTACCTGCTCGATTGTCTGTATGCCGAGCGCAAGGATCGCAGCATTCTGTTCTGGCGCTCTCTGCCCGTGTCCGATCGCGACACCGTGCTGGCAAAGATTTTCGTCGCGCTCGTCGCCACGCCCGTGCTGGTGTGGGCGGTGTCGCTGGTCACGAGCCTCGTGACCTTTCTGCTCGCATCTTTGAAGCTCGGCGGAACACCGCTCGCGCCGCTCGTGATTTGGCACGGTTTCGAGTGGTTGGCCATCCAGGCGACGTTGCTCGGGAATCTGCTCGTCGCTGCGCTCTGGTATTCACCCGTCGCGGCCTATCTGATGCTGATGTCCGTGTACGCCAAACGCTCGCCCTGGGTGTGGGCGGCGTTGCCGCCGGTATTCGCGATCACGGCTGAAAAGCTGCTCTTCGGTACGCGCTACGTCGCGCAGTTCCTCGCGCATCGATTGAGCGGTTATTTCGAAGCGGTGAACGTGACCGTGAACCGACCCGAACACGGCAGCAGTGCCGACGGCATCGCGCGCAGCGTCGATACGGCCCATGAGCGACTCAGCGCGCTCGCGTTGCTCGGAGACGTCAATCTTTGGCTGGGAGTTGCGCTTTGCGCGGCGTCGCTCGTCGTCGTGATGCGATTGCGTCGTCTGCGCGGCGAGGCGTGATGGCCGGCGTCGCGATGAACCACGCGACGAACTAGGGGCGCGCGCCGGACACGAGGCGCTCGGCCATGTCGCGTGCGACGTCGCGGGCGCGCTCGACGGAGTCCGCCCGGGCGAGCGTCACGCCCATGCGGCGGTGACCGCGTACCTCGGGTTTGCCGAACAGACGCAGTGCCGTATCCGGTTCCTGCAGTGCACTTTCGACTTGAGTGAAACTGAGATTCGCCGTATCGGCGTCGATCAGCACTGCGCACGACGCCGAGGCGCCATGCAGACGAATCGACGGTATGGGCAAGCCGAGTATCGCGCGCACGTGCAAGGCGAACTCCGACAAATCCTGGGAGATCAACGTCACCATGCCGGTGTCGTGCGGTCGCGGTGATACTTCGCTGAACCATACGCGATCGTCTTTGACGAACAGTTCGACACCGAAGACGCCGCGGCCGCCGAGTGCTTCGGTGATGCGGGTGGCGATGCGGCGACTTTCCTCGAGCGCGATCGTGCTCATGGGGTGCGGCTGCCACGACTCGCGATAGTCACCGGCGATTTGCAAGTGACCGATCGGCGCGCAAAAGTCCGTGCCCCCCGCATGACGCATCGTGAGCAAGGTGATTTCGTAATCGAAGTCGACGAAACCCTCGACGATCACGCGGCCTGCACCCGCGCGTCCGCCGGCTTGCGCATAGTCCCAGGCGGCTTCGATCTGCGTCGTCTCACGCACCGTGCTCTGGCCTTTGCCCGAACTCGACATGACGGGCTTGACCACGCAAGGCAAGCCGATGTCGGCGATGGCACGCAGATAGTCCTCGCGCGTGTCGGCGAACCGGTACGGCGAAGTCGCTAGCCCGAGTTGTTCGGCGGCAAGCCGCCGGATGCCTTCGCGATCCATGGTCAAGCGGGCCGCGCGTGCGGTCGGAATCACCGTGTACCCCTCCTGCTCGAGCGCGAGCAATTCGGTGGTGGCGATGGCTTCGATTTCCGGCACGATGAAATGCGGGCGTTCGCGCAGGACAAGTTCCCGGAGCGCGCGCGGATCGAGCATGTCAATCACGTGACAGCGATGCGCAACCTGCATGGCCGGCGCGTTGGCATAGCGATCCACGGCGATCACCTCGACGCCGAAGCGCTGCGCTTCGATGACGACTTCTTTGCCGAGTTCGCCCGCGCCGAGCAGCATCAATCGCGTTGCACCCGAACTTAGGGGAGTACCGATGGTCGTCATCATCCGCCTCGCGTTACACTCGAGGCGATTTAACCATACAGGTCCATACCCATGTCCGATCCCGTCATCGCCAGCCGCACCCCGATCCCCGTCGACGTCGAAGCCGGCAAGAGCTATTGGTGGTGCACGTGCGGCAAGTCCGCCAAGCAACCGTTCTGTGACGGCTCGCATAAAGGCAGCGACTTCACGCCGCTCAAATATGATGCGACCACCACCGGCAAAGTCTGGTTTTGCGGTTGCAAGCACACCGCGAACGCACCGCTGTGCGACGGTGCCCACAAGACGTTGCCCTGACGAACCGCGGCCGTTACGGCCCAGGTCGTGCACCCGAATCCGGACAAGGCATCGATCCACCTGACGATCGTCGGTGACGGCGAGACGTTGTGCGTCACCTTGGGCGGTCATTGGCGCTCGCGCGAAGTCGGTGACATCGAGCGCGAGATCGACGCGCTCGATTTTTCTTCCCATCGTCGTTTGCGGATCATCGTCGGTGCCGTCGTGCCCGATCTGGCCGGCGCTTGGGCGGTGCGTCGACTCGAGCAGCGCGCCGCCGAGCGGGGTTTGTCGGTCGACTACGAGGGCGAGCGGCCGGTGACCGTCGCGCTCGTCGACGCTGCTTTGGGTGACGCCGCCGCAGTCTCTGCGCCGCCTGCAGCGTCGCGCGGCTCCGTCTTGTCCGCTCTCGGTCATCGCGCTTTCGACACCGCGCGCGATTGGCGGGACGGGCTCGCGTTTCTCGGCGAAGCCACGGTCCGGTTTCTGCGTGGCGTCTTTGATCGCCGCGCCTGGCATCCGATCTCGGTGGCGCGCCACGTCTACGACACCGGCATCACCGCCATTCCCATCGTCGCTCTGATCGCGTTTCTGATCAGCGTCATCATCGCGTACATGGGCGCGCAGCAACTGCGCAAATTCGGCGCGGATATCTTTGTCGTGGATCTCGTCACCGTGGGCGTGCTGCGCGAAATGGGCGTGCTGCTCACCGCCATCATCGTCGCGGGTCGATCGGGCAGCGCATTTGCCGCCGAAATCGGCGCCATGAATCTCAACGAAGAAGTCGATGCCCTGCGTGCGACCGGCGTGCAACCGATCGAAGTTCTGGTGTTGCCACGCGCGCTCGGACTCGTGATCGCGCTGCCCTTGCTCACGGTGATCGCCGACGCGGTCGGAATTCTGGGCGGCGGCTTGCTCTGCAATGTGTTGCTCGACATGCCATTGGTGCAATACGTGCAACGCGTCGACGAATCGATCGGCGACTACACGTTCTGGGTCGGCATCATCAAGGCGCCGGTGTTCGCGATATTGATCGCCATCGTCGGTACGTTTCGCGGCATGCAGGTTCGCGGTTCCTCGCGCGAGCTCGGCCGTCTGACCACCGTTGCGGTCGTGCAGTCGATATTTTTGGTGATCCTCGCCGACGCCTTGTTCGCCGTGTTGTTCATGGAGATCGACATCTGATGCTCGCCGTCGAAGCACGCGGCATCGTCAATCGCTTCGGCGCCCAGGTGGTGCACGATCATCTCGATCTCGAAGTGCGCAGCGGCGAGGCGTTCGGCATCGTCGGCGGGTCGGGTTCGGGAAAGTCGGTGTTGTTGCGTACCGTGCTCGGACTGCATCGTCCGAACGAAGGCGAGGTGCGGATGTTCGGGACCGAGATCACCCATCTCGGCGATCGCGCCTTGCGCGCCTTGAAGGCCGATTACGGCGTCACGTTTCAAGCCGGGGCTCTGTTCAGTTCGCTCACGGTGCTGCAGAACGTGCAACTGCCGATGCTCGAGCACCTCGATTTGTCGGCCCGGGCGCTCGATGAACTCGCGCTGCTGAAATTGCAGTTGGTGGGCTTGCCCGCCGATGCAGGGGCCAAATATCCTGCACAATTGTCGGGCGGCATGATCAAGCGCGCCGCACTCGCGCGCGCACTCGCCCTCGATCCGAAGCTGCTCTTCCTGGACGAGCCGACGGCCGGGCTCGATCCGATCAGCGCCGCGGCCATCGACGATCTGCTGATCCGGCTGCGTCAGGAGTTGTCTTTGACCATCGTGATGATCACCCACGACCTCGATACCATATTCCGCAATTGCGACCGCGTCGGGGTGATCGTCGATCGCAAACTGGTCACCGACAGCCTGGCCGGGATCGTCGATCATCCGCATCCGTGGATACAATCCTATTTCCACGGCGAACGTGCGCGCCGCTTCGGAGTCGCTCATGGAACGTGAGGCCAATTACACCGCGGTGGGCGCCTTCGTGCTGCTGGTTGCCGCTTTGGCGGTCGCCTTCGTTTATTGGTACTCCGACGCCTCCGAAGCGCGCTCCTGGGAGCGACACGAAATCTATTTCGAAGGTTCGGTCAGCGGCCTAAACGTCGGCAGCACCGTGCGCTATCTCGGCGTCGATATCGGCCGCGTGGTTGCGCTGCGCATCGATCGTCGCTCGGCGGCACGCGTGCAGGTGATCGTCGATCTTGACTCGTCGGCGCCGATCTCGCCACGCACCGTCGCCGAGCTGTCCTTTCTCGGCGTCACGGGTTTGTTGTACATCGATTTGCTGGGCGATGCGGGCAACAAACCGCTGGCCGACACGGTGCCGAGCGAACGCTATCCGGTCATTCGTTCGGTGCGTTCGAGCTTCGACGTGTTTTTGAGCGGCCTGCCCGAGGTGATGGCGCGCGCCTCCGATGTCGCACAACGCGCCAGCCGTCTGTTGTCGGACGAAAACATCAAGGCTTTGTCCGGCACGATTTCGAATCTCGAGCGTGCGAGTCGCGGTTTGCCTGCGACCATGCGTGAAGTCGACGTTCTGGCCGCGGATCTGCGGCGCATGGCGCGTGATCTCGGCGCAGTCGCCGCATCGTTGCGGGATCTCAGCGACGATGCGACGCCGCGGGTCCGCAATACCATGCAACGGGTCGAAACCGTAGCGGAAAATCTTGCCGCGACGAGTGCGCGGCTCGATGCGTTCGTCGCGGGCAACGAGGGCGACCTCAATGCATTCACGCGCGAGGGTTTGCCGGAGGCGACGCGATTGTTGCGCGAGAGTCGCGAAGCGGCGGCCGAGGTGCGCGAGCTCGCCAAAACTTTACGTGAAGACCCCTCTCGCATCGTGCGTCCGGCCGGCAAGGCGGGCGTGGAGGTTCCGCGATGAGTCGATTGCAACGCCTGCCGTGGAGCGTGCTGCTGATCGGTATCGTGTCGCTGATGAGCGGCTGCAGCCTGCTTGGCCAGTCCGATGTCTCTGCCGTGACGTACGTCTTGCGTGCGACATCGCCGGGCAAAGAAAGACCAGTCGCCGAAGTCGGCAAGGCGTCCGCGTTGAAAGTGATCACCGGTGTTGCGGCGCCGGGATACGACACCGATCGCGTGTTGTTGTCGCGCGCCGATCGCAGCCTCGATTTCTTTGCCGCCAGTCGCTGGGCAGCCTCCATTCCGCGCGTCGTCGACGCGCTCGCGCTGGAAGTGTGGCGCGAGCGCGGCACGTTCCGCACCTTCGATGCCGCCGCGTCGGCGCCGGTGCAGTACACGCTGCGCCTCGGCGTGCAGCGTTTCGAGATCGAGGGCGAGATCGGGGCGGGCACGCGCGCGGCGCGGGTGAGGCTGCGGGCCACGGTCCTGCGCGCCAGCGATCGGGCATTGGTCGGCGAGTTCGAAGCCGAGGCACTGGCACCGGTGACGGCCGATCGGATGACCGTGATCGTCGCCGCATTCGAGGAGGCGGCGAACCGTGCGCTCGCCGAGTTGCGCGATCAAGCAGCGGCGAAAACCCCCTAACTTATTGATTTAAAAAGAATAAAGCCTCTGGCAAGTGGCTGCTACGCACCCCGCGAGGACAGGCTGTACAACTTAAATACAGCGTTCTCTCGTACAAATGCTTGACGCGGCGGGGTCGCATTTTTATACTTTCTCCCGTCAACCGTCCCTTCTGACGAGTGACCCCCGTTTGGGCGGATCGAAAGATCCGCCCTTTTTATTTTCCGGCGGCTTCGATCGACTCGCCGATCTCGAGCCAACGGTTCTCGAGTGCCGCGATTTCCTTGAGCAGCTGGCCGTGGGCCTCGGTGGTCGTGCGTTGCTCGGCGGCCCCGACCTGCACGTAAAAATCCGGATCGGCCAAGGTTCGTTCGAGTTCTGCGCGGCGCGTGTTGTGCCGCTCGAGTTCCGTCTCGATGCGCCGCATTGCCGCGCGCAGGGGGGCGAGTTGATTGCGTGCCTCGGCTTCGCGTCGCTTGCGATCTTTGCGCTGCTCGGCGCCGCTTGGCGTGTCGTCGACCTGCGACCCGCCGCTCACGCTCGCGCGTTGCGACAACCAGCCGGCGTAATCGGCAAGATCGCCGTCGAACGGCTGCACGCGTCCTTGCGACACCAACCAGAATTCGTCGCACACGCTGCGCAGCAATGACCGGTCGTGCGACACCAGCACGACGGCGCCTTCGAATTCCTGCAGGGCCAGCAACAACGCATCGCGCATCTCGAGATCGAGATGGTTCGTGGGCTCATCGAGCAACAAAAGATTCGGGCGACGCGCGACCAGGATGGCGAGCGACAGGCGCGCCCGTTCACCGCCCGAAAAACGCCGAATCGGTTCGAAGACGCGCTCTCCCGCAAAACCGAATTGTCCGAGATGATCGCGCTTTTGTTGCTCGTTCCATGCGGCAACGTCCGCACCACCGCGCCGGGTGAGTTCGACGATGGCCGTGGATTCGACGTCGAGCTGGTCGACCTCGAGCTGCGCGAAGAAACCGCATTCGAGATCGGTGGCCGGCGTGCGCACGCCGCGCTGCGTCGGCGCATCGCCTGCGATGACGCGCATCAGCGTCGACTTGCCGGCGCCGTTGCGGCCGAGTATGCCGAGTCGCGCACCGGGGCCGATCGACAGGCGCACGTCCTCCACGACGACCCGCTCGCCGTACCCCGCGGCCACGCGTTCGAGCGACACGAGCGGCTGCGGCAACTTTCGCGGCGCGACGAACGACCAATGAAACACGCTCTCTTCGCGTTGTTCGACGATCGCCGGCAGACGCTCCAACCACTTGAGGCGACTCTGCGCTTGTCGTGCTTTGGTCGCCTGCGCGCGAAAGCGCTCGACGAAACTGCGGACATGCGCGATTTCACGCCGCAGCTTGTCGTCCGCCGCACGTCGCTGTGCCGTGTTGGCGGCCAGTTGCACCTCGAATCGCGAGAAGTTTCCGCTGTAGGCGCTCAAGGCGCGATCACGCAGGTGCAGGATGCGGCCGACGACGGCGTCGAGAAATTCGCGATCGTGCGAGACCAGCACCAGCGTGCCGGGATACGCGCGCAACCAGCCTTCGAGCCAGAGCACCGCATCGAGATCGAGATGGTTGGTCGGTTCGTCGAGCAGCAACACGTCCGAGCGACACATGAGTGCCCGGGCGAGCATGGCGCGCATGCGCAGACCGCCCGAAAATTCCGCGATCGGACGATCGATCGCCGCCGCCTCGAAGCCGAGTCCGTCCAACAGCGCGGCGGCGCGGCTGCGAGCCGTATAGCCGCCGATGGTCTCGTACTCCGCGAGCAAGGCCGCATGCCGCAGGCCGTCGCCCGCCGACTCGGCGGCCTGCATGCGACGCTCGTGATCGCGCAGGGCCTCGTCGCCGTCGATCACGTGCTCGATCACCGGTCGCTGCGAATGCGGCAGTTCTTGCGCCACCGAGGCGATGGACAAATGCGCCGGCACTTCGCACTCGCCGCCGTCGAGCGCGAGCTCGCCGCGCAACAGCGCGAGCAGCGACGATTTGCCGCAGCCGTTGCGCCCCACGAGGCCGACTTTTTCGCCGCGCAAAATGCTGACCGTCGCCGCTTCGAGCAGCGGCTCGGGGCCGCGTCGCAGCCGCACGTTTCTGAGATGGATCACCCGTGCATTTTACGCAGGCAAGCCGATGCTATGCTTTGCGCATGCAAATCGAAGTGTTTTCGGACGTCGTGTGCCCATGGTGTTACGTGGGGCACGCGCGCTTGCAGCAGGCCATCGCCGCGCGCCCCGCGGCCGTCGAGTCGGTGACCTGGTTGCCCTTCGAACTCAACCCCGACCTGCCGGTGGAGGGTCGCGATCGCGCCGAATACATGCGTGAACGGTTCGGCGACGTGAATCGCTTTGCCGATGCGCAGCGACAACTCGTGACGCTCGGCGCGACGCTCGGCATCGAGTTTCGATTCGACGCGGTGAAACGGTCACCGAACACGCGACGTGCCCATGTGCTCGCGGCCTACGCGCGACGTCATTCGGCCGCCAGCCAGCATGCCGTCATCGCCGCGCTGTTCGCCGCCTATTTCACCCATGGGCGCGATGTCGGTGATCCGGCCGTGCTGCGTGCGATCGCGGCGGAGTGCGGCCTCGACGCCGACGAAGCCGGGCGCGCACTCGACGAGCCGGGCCTGCATGGCGAGGTGGTCGAGTTGGAGAATCTCGCGCGGAGCTGGAACGTCTCGGGCGTCCCGACATTCGTCTTCGATCGACGTACGGGTTTCTCGGGCGCGCAGCCGCTTGAGGTATTCCTGCAAGTGTTGGACGCTCCGCGAGATGGTGTTGCTTGAGCGGACCGTCGCTCGACGCTTTGCAACTCACGGGTCGCAGCCGCGATCACGTCATCGACGTACCCGAGTTCGGTTGTGCGCTGCACGTCGACGTCGTTGCGCCCTTCATGCGCTTGCGTGCCGCCGCCGCACGCGCCGGGATCGATCTCGTGCCGGCGTCCGGCTTCCGCGATTTTGCACGCCAGCGCGATATCTGGAATGCGAAGTTCAACGGGCTGCGACCGATGCAGGATCGCGATGGCGAAGTACTCGATGCCTCGCAACTGACGCCCGCGACGCGTATCGAGGCGATTTTGTGGTGGTCGGCTTTGCCCGGCGCCAGTCGGCATCATTGGGGCACAGATTGCGACGTCTACGATCGCGCCGCGCTGCCGTCTGGCGTGGCGTTGCGCCTCGACCCCGACGAATACGCGCCGGATGGACCGTTCGCGGCACTGCAGGCGTGGCTTATGCAATACGCCGGCGACTACGGATTTTTTAGGCCGTATACGACGCGCGGCGAGGGCGTCAGTCCGGAGCCTTGGCACTTGAGTTACGCCCCGATCGCCGAGCCGTGTGCAGACGCCTTGTCGGTCGAAATTATGCAGGCCGCGATCGCGCGCGGCGAGGTCGCCGGAGCCGAACACATATTGCCGCAGCTCAGTGCATTGCATCGGCGCTACGTGACGGGCTACGACCGCCCGCCCAAGAATTTCACAGCGTGAATTCGGCGATCACCGGCGTGTGATCCGAGGGGCGCTCGGCGCGCCGCGGTTCGCGATCGATATGGCAGCCTGTGCAGTGTTTGGCGAGCTCGATATCCGCCAGAATCAAATCGATGCGCAGTCCGTGATTGCGACGGAACGCACCCATGCGGTAATCCCACCAGCTGTATGATTTTTCGGGTTGCTCGAACGCTCTGAACACGTCGACGAAGCCGATTTTCAGCAAGGTCGCGAGTGCCTCGCGTTCTTCGGGGCTCACGTGCACGCCGCCCGCCCAGGCCGCCGGATCGTGCACGTCGCGATCTTCGGGTGCGATGTTGAAGTCGCCGAGCACGACGAGTTTGCGATCGCCGGCGCGTTCGGCGGCGAGCCACCCGTGCAGCGCCTCGAGCCAACGCATTTTGTAGGCGAACTTTTCCGAGCCCGGCTCCTGGCCGTTCGGGACGTAGAGATCGATGATGCGCAACCCTGCCGTGTCGACGGCCAGCACGCGTCGTTGCTCGTCGGTGAACGACGGGATGTCGGTGGCGACCGGAGTGATCGCCGCACGCGACAGAATGGCCACGCCGTTGTAGGTGCGCTGACCGGCGTAGGCGACGTGATAGCCGAGCGCTTCGATGTCGGCCACCGGAAAATCCGCATCGACGGTTTTGGTTTCCTGCAGCGCGATGATGTCGGGGGATGCGGCGGCGACCCACTCGACGAGTTGCGGCAAGCGAACCCGCAGGGAATTGACGTTCCAGGTCGCGATTTTCAGGGTACTCATGGCGCAGCAAGGGTACTGCAAGATGCGCCGTGACGCCGCACATCGTGCAACAATTCGCGGGTATTCGGTGCTCCGAGGTGGCTATGGCAGGCGGTGATTTCGATTTGCTCGTGATCGGTGGCGGCAGTGGCGGGCTCGCCTGCGCGCAGCGCGCCGCCGAGTACGGCGCACGGGTCGCTCTGATCGAATCGGCGCGCCTCGGCGGCACCTGCGTCAACGTCGGCTGCGTACCGAAAAAGGTGATGTGGAACGCGGCGCAGATCGCGCACGCGGCCCACGATGCAGAGCATTACGGTTTCGACGTCGCGTTGCGCGGGCACGACTGGGCGATGTTGCGCGAACGACGCGATGCCTACGTCACGCGTTTGAACGGCATCTACGAGCGCAATCTCGCCAACAAAAAAATCACCCTCGTGCGCGGCCATGCCGAGTTCGCGGGTGCGCACACGGTGCGCGTCAACGGTGAAACGCTGGAGGCCGAGCACGTCGTGATCGCCACCGGCGGACGGCCGTTGCTGCCGCCGATCCCCGGCGCCGAACTCGGGCTCACTTCCGACGGTTTCTTTGAACTCGATCACCGACCCGAACGCGTGGCGATCGTCGGCAGCGGCTACATCGCGGTCGAGATCGCCGGCATATTTGCCGCACTCGGCAGTGCGACCACGGTCGTACTGCGGCACGACCGCGTATTGCGTCATTTCGAAGCGATGTTGGGCGAGACGCTCTCGAAAATCATGCGCGACGACGGCGTCGAATTCGCGCTGCACGCCGTGCCGCGCGCACTGCATCGCGACGCCGACGGCAGCTTGCGGCTGTCGAGCGACGATGGTCGCGTGCTCGGACCGTTCGACGCGCTGATCTGGGCGATCGGGCGCGAACCTTTGGTGGACGATCTCGGGCTTGCACGCGCCGGCGTGCGTCTCGATGATCGCGGCTGCATCGCCGTCGACCGATACCAACAAACCAGCGTGCCGGGCGTGTACGCCATCGGCGACGTGACCGGGCAGGCGCAACTGACACCGGTGGCCATTGCGGCCGGACGACGCCTTGCCGATCGTATCTGGGGCGGCATGGCCGACCGTCATCTCGACTATTCGAACATTCCGACCGTGGTGTTCTCGCACCCGCCGATCGGTACCGTGGGTCTGAGCGAAGCCGAGGCCGTCGAGCGTTACGGCGCCGAACGCGTCAAAGTATTCACCTCTGGATTCGTGCCGATGTATCACGCCATGACCCCGCGCAAACCCCGCGCCGAAATGAAACTGGTGACCGTCGACCCCGAGCAGCGGGTGGTCGGCTGTCACGTCATCGGCGCAGGCGCCGATGAAATGCTGCAGGGCTTCGCGGTCGCCGTGAAGATGGGCGCGACCAAGCGCGACTTCGACGACACCGTCGCGATCCATCCGACCAGTGCCGAAGAATTCGTGACGATGCGTTAGCCGATGTTGCGCCTGTCTTTGCGTCGCAGTTTCACCGTTCTCGTGCTGCTCGCCCTGTCGGCCTGCGGGCGCGCACCGCAGCCTGTGCCGCCGGAGTCGCTGGTCATTCGCATCAATATTTTGTGTACCACCTGCGACGAATTCCTGCGTTGCGAAGACCCGGGCAAGCCTGCCGAGTCGCGGGTCTATCGTTTGCGCGAGAAGAGTTTTTGGGCGCAGGTGGCGACTATCTGGGACTATCTCGTGCAATGGATCCGTCGCAAGACCACCGACGCGCGTCCGGTCACGCTCTATCTGGAGCGCGGTGACGTACGCACTCGCATCGATCTCGAGCGTGCGGCGCAACTCGATCTGGTCGCCGGTCGCTTGAGCGTCGACGACACCACGATCGATCTGCGCGACGGTACGTGGCGCGCGACGAATGGCGAGCCGCGCGGAACCTGCGTGCAAATGCCGCGTCGCGAGGGCTATGCCTTGGTGCGTCGCTGGCTCGGTCGTCCATTGCCGACGGGGGCACCATGATCGGCGCTCGCACGGGACGCGCCGGGCGCATCGCGCTGCTGGGCTTGCGCTATTTGATGGCGCTGTTTTTCGCCGGTGCCGCCGCGAACAAGTGGGTGCAACAATATTTGTTCAGCGACCGGTTGCGGCATATTTTCACCGAGCGTCTTGCCGAGATCGACCCGGAATCCTTCGGCGCCTGGTTCATCGAACGCATCGGGCTGCCGCACTACGAGGTGTTGGCTGCAATGGTATGCCTCGGCGAAACGGCCATCGCTTTGGGATTGCTCTTCGGTTGCGTCACCCGGGGCGCGGCACTCGGCGCGATGGCGATGATGTTCGCGTTCGCGATCGGCGGGTACTACGATGCCTCGTTGATCGTGTTGGGCTTGATGTTCCTGCCGCTGGTCCTCTGGCCGACGGGGCATTGGTTCGGACTGGATCGACGATTGCACGCCCGTTGGCCACATTCCTGGTGGTTCGCATGACACTGTTATTCGCCATCCTCATCGTGTCGATGTCGAGCTGGGGTCTTTTGCCGCATGCGGCGCAGGCGGCCGAGCTCGCGTCACCGGTACTCGCAAATGCCTCGATCGCGCGTCGCGCGTCGGGTCAATATCGATACGAGTCGTTGGACGGTCGCGAAGTTCGGGGCAGCGAGCAGTTTCAAATCCTGGTCCGCCCCGACGAGTCGCGCACGCTGATCGTCTGGCACGATCTGGCTGCCAAAAATGCGCAGTTCACCGTCGTGCAGCAAGTCGATCCGCAGTTCCAGCCGATCGAGGCGTACGTCAGCTACTGGAACGAAGGGCGCTACAAAGGTTCGGCATTCTTCCGGCGCGACGGCGCCGTGATGCGCGGCGAGGCGGAGGGTCCCGCCGGACGACGTTCGCAAGCGGTGACGCTGCCGGCGCGGTTTTCTTTTGGCGCACATCCCGTGGCGGGCGACGGTTGGCACACGGCCAATTATTTGGCGGAGCAGGGCGGCGTGCAGCAGCTGTCGCTCTTCAGCCTCGAAGCGGGCCCCGACGTCACGAAGTCGGTGCAGGGCAGCATCGTCCCCTTGTCGATCGAGCGACTCGGCGAAGAAACCGTCGAAGTGCCCGCCGGGCGCTTCAGCACGACGCGTTATCGTCTGGCGGGCATGAACGACATTTGGGTCACGGGGCCTGACCGGGTGGTCGTCAAATCCGAAATACCCGCCCGCAAATTGCGTTACGTGCTGGTCGAATACGCAGCGCGCTGAGCGCGCACGCGCGGCATTCAATGTCCGCCGCGATGGCCCGAGAAGGCGATGCGGTCCAGCACCGCCATCAGCACTGCTGAAATCACGAACGTCAGGTGCAACACGACGTACCAAAGGATTTTGTCGTTCGGCACGGTGTCGGCATCCATGAACACCTTGAGCAGGTGGATGGACGAGATCGCGACGATGGAAGCCGCCACCTTCAACTTCAGGGTGCCGGCGTCGAGTTTGCCCAACCAGCCGAGTTTGTCGGCTTCTTCGGCTGCGATGTCGAGGCGCGAGACGAAGTTCTCGTAGCCCGACAACATCACCATCACGATCAGGCTGCTCACCAGCGCGATGTCGATCAGTGACAGCACGACGAGCACGAGCTTGTCTTCGGGCAGCTCAAGCAGTACCTGGAAGACGTGAAACGCCTCCTGGAAGAACTTGATGCCGAGCGCGATCAGTGCCAAAGACAGGCCGAGATAGAGTGGCGCCAGCAACCAGCGGCTGGAGTACAACAGCTTTTCGACGATGCGCTCCATCATCACGAATTGTTCTCGCGACCACCCGGCATCATGCGCCGCACCGTGTCGTCACGCATGAAGTGGTGGTGATAGAGCGCGGCGGCGGCGTGTACCGCGAGCAGCACGTAGCCGACTTTGCTCGCCGCCTCGTGGATTTCTTCGACGAGGTGAGCGAGCTCTTCGTTCGGCCCGACCAACGGCGGCAACGTCAGACCGAAAAACGGCACCGGCTTGCTCTCCGCACTCAGGATGATCCAGCCGCCGATCGGCATGCCGATCATCAGTGCGTACATGCCGACATGGACCGCTTTGGCGGCGAGTTGCTGCCGACGTGACGGCGACGGCGTGATCGGCGGCACGCCACCGATGGCGCGTGCGGCGATGCGGATCCAGACGAGGACGAATACCGACAGCCCCAGCATGTAATGCCAATGTTTCATCGCGTCCCGTTCTTCGCTGCCGCGCGGAAAATAGCCGCGAAATTCCATCAGGCAGTAGACAGCCACGAGCAGCACGAGCATCAGCCAGTGCAAGGTGATGGAAAGATTGGAATAACGCGCTTGGCCTGACATGCAACCTCCTTGTTCGTGTCGATTATCGGTCATCGGGGTGTATTTATGCCAGAGAGGCGACGTTCCCGGGGTCGGACTCTATGATGTGCGGATGGCGACCACCAAAAAGCCGATTCGCGAAGTCGCACGACTGTTGATCGTGCTCGGTGATCAGCTGAACCGGGACTCCGCGCTGTTCGACGACCTCGATCCGGCGCGCGACGTGGTGTGGATGATCGAAGCGCAGCAGGAAGCGACGCGCGTGCCCTCGTCATTGCCGCGGATCGCGATGTTTCTCGCCGCGATGCGGCACTTTCGCGACCAACTCCTGGCCGAAGGCCTGCGCGTCGAATACACCTCGGGCGCGTCCGTGAGCGAGTCTCTGGCCGGTGATTTGAAAAGGCTCGAGCCGCGCCGCGTGTGCTACGTCGAGCCGGGTGAGTGGGGCGTCCGCGAACAACTGCGTGCGACGCTGCGTGCCGCGCAGGTCGAATTCACGGAGCTGCCCGATCGGCACTTTCTCTGCACGCACGAAGAATTCGAGCGTCATGCCCGTGGCCGCAAGCAATTGCGTCTCGAGTTTTTCTATCGCGAATTGCGTCAGCGACATCGGATCTTGCTCGACGGTAACGGCGAGCCCGAGGGCGGACAATGGAACTTCGACGCCGAAAATCGCAAAAGTTTTGGTCGCACCGGGCCCGCGCCGGGTTCGATCCCGCCGCCGCTCGCGTTTGCGCCCGACGCGATCACGCGCGAAACCTTGGACGACGTGCAGCAGCGCCACGGCGCAACCCACGTCGGCCGACTCGAGGACTTCGACTGGCCGGTCTCGCGAGCCGCGGCACTCGCGGCACTCGACGATTTCATCGGCCATCGTTTGTCGTCGTTCGGCGATCATCAGGATGCGATGTGGGGCGGGGAAACCTGGTTGTTCCATTCGCGACTCTCCGCTGCCTTAAATCTGAAACTGCTCGATCCGCGCGAGGTGATTGCCGCCGCCGAAGCGGCATATCGCGCCGGTCGCGCGCCGCTTGCTGCGGTCGAAGGTTTCATACGCCAGATTCTCGGTTGGCGTGAATATGTGCGCGGCATTTATTGGCGCTGCATGCCCGAGTATCTCGAGCGCAATGCGATGCACGCGCACGCGTCATTGCCCGATTTTTTCTGGACGGGCGAGACCGAATATGCCTGTTTGCGCGAGGTCATCGCGCAAACCTTGCGCTACGGCTATGCGCACCACATCCAGCGTCTGATGGTGACGGGGCTCTTCACGTTGCTGCTCGGCGTCGAGCCGAAGCGCGTGCACGAGTGGTATCTCGCGGTCTACGTGGACGCCGTCGAATGGGTCGAGTTGCCCAATACGCTCGGTATGTCGCAGTACGCCGACGGCGGCGTCATGGCCTCGAAGCCGTACGTGGCCACCGGTCGCTACATCAATCGCATGAGCGATCATTGTTCACGGTGTCGCTTCGATCCGGGGACTGCCACTGGCCCGCGCGCCTGCCCGTACACCACCTTGTATTGGGATTATCTGTTCCGACACGAGCGTGCGCTGGCGGGCAACCCGCGCATGAGTCTGCAGCTGCGCAACGCCGCGCGCTACGCCCCGGAGGCACGCGCAGCGATCGTAGGTGCCGCCGCCGAGCTGCGCGCGAAGCTGGCGAATTCGGAGGTTTGAGCCGTGCGCGGCGTGGCCAAATCCGATCTGCCGAGTCGTCCTTGCGCGCATTGCGGCCGGCCGTTCACGTGGCGCAAAAAATGGGCCAAAAACTGGGACACCGTGAAATATTGCAGCGACGCCTGCCGACGCGCGAAACGTCCCCGCTCGATGTAGGTTAGCATTCACGCATGACCCGATCCGCTTTCAACTTGTCGCAGCGCTTTCCCGGACGCCGTGCGTTCATCACCGGCGCCGCGAGTGGTCTCGGCCTCGCCTGCGCGGAAATCCTGGCTCGCGAAGGCTGGCGTCTGTTTTTGACCGACGTCGATGCCGTGCGCCTGGATCTCGTCGCCCAAAGTTTGGCGCGTGACGGTGTCGAAGTCGGTGCCGCACCTTGCGACGTGCGCGATGCGTCGGCCTTGCGCGCCATCGTCGATGCCGCCGCCGCGACGGCGGGCGGCATCGACATCGCGGTGCATTGCGCCGGCGTCGCCGCGGCCGGGGCTTTTCACCACACCACGACCGAAGATTGGCAGTGGGTGTTCGACATCAACGTGCATGGCGTGGCCAACGCCTGCCGCGCCGTCATCCCCCACATGGCCAATGGACGCGGGGGCCTCATCATCAACATCGCGAGCGCAGCGAGTTTTTGCACGGGTCCGCAGATGTCCATCTACAACGCCGCGAAAGCCGCCGTGGTCGCCTTGAGCGAAACCCTGATGCAGGAGTATGCGTCGCACGACGTGCAAGTCGTCGCCGCGATGCCGGGCTTCTTCCGCACGCGCTTGATCGAAACGGCTCGCGGTTCGGAGCGTACGATCTCGTCGGCCCGCAAACTCGTCGAGAATTCGGGTATCGAAGCGCACGAAGTGGCCGAAGCGATGTTGTCGGCCGCTGCGCGCGGTCGTACGCATTTCACGTACCCCTCGAAGTACGCCGTACTTTGGTGGCTTAAGCGCGCCATGCCGCAGCAATTCCAGAAGCTGTTGCCGAAAATCCTGCAACGTTCGACTTGAGATCACGCATGCTCGCACCGTTCCACCTTGCGATTCCCGTGCACGAACTCGCCGCCGCGCGACGCTTCTACGGCACGTTGTTCGGTTGCGCCGAAGGCCGCAGTGCCCATGATTGGGTCGACTTCGATTTCTTTGGCCATCAACTCGTCGCCCATGTCGATCCGACTCGGACGGCTTTCGCGCCGCCTGCACATACGAACGCGGTCGACGGACACGACGTTCCGGTGCCGCATTTCGGCGTCGTGCTCGAATGGCAGACCTGGCACGCGCTCGTCGATCGCTTGCGGGCGGGCGGCGTGCATTTCGTCATCGAACCCTACGTGCGCTTCGCCGGCCAGGTCGGCGAACAGGCGACGTTCTTTCTCTACGACCCTTCCGGCAACGCACTCGAATTCAAAGCGTTCCGTGATCCTTCGCGCTTGTTCGCAAAGTGAGCACGGTTGACGCCTTCGTCGAGCACGGCCTCGTGCTGCGCGACGGTTTGCGCACCTATTGTCGCGAGTACCCGGCGTCGAGCGGGGCCGCCGATCTCGCGCCCGTCGTGTGTCTGCCCGGACTCACGCGCAATTGCCGCGACTTCGAAGATCTCGCGCCGCAACTGGCGGAAACGCGGCGCGTCTTCACGCCCGATCTGCGCGGCCGCGGTCGTTCGGATCGCGACGCCGACTGGCGTCGCTATCGCATGGACAGTTACGTCGCCGATGTGATCGCCTTGCTCGATCACTTCGCGCTTGCCCGAGTGATCATCGTCGGTACTTCGCTCGGCGGCTTGATCGGCTTGTGTCTCGGTGCGGCACATCGCGCACGGCTTGCGGCACTGGTCTTGAACGACATCGGCCCTGAGCTCGATCCGGTCGGCTTGCAGCGCATCGGCGCCTCGGTCGGCGTGCCGGTGCAGGTGTCGTCCTGGGAGCAGGCGGCCGAACGTGCACGCCTCGGTCACGAGTCGGTCATGCCGGATTACACGCCCGCCGATTGGCTGCGCTTTGCGCGCCGCATTTATCGCGAGTCCCGGCCGGGCTGCATCGAGCGCGACATGGATTCCGGCATCGCCCGCGCGCTCGTCGAGACGCCAAGCGGGCCGCAAGATTTCTGGCGCGAGTTCCGCGCGCTCGGCGATCTGCCGATGCTCTGTCTGCGCGGCGCGCTTTCCGATCTGCTCGCCGCTGCGACGTTGTCGCGCATGCACGCGCAACACCCCGGTCTCTGCAGCACCGTGGTCCCCGCGCGGGGCCACGCGCCGACCCTCGATGAACCGGAAGCGCGACGCGCGATCGCGGAGTTTCTCGCTACGCTGTCTTGAATCGATTCGCCACGATCGAGGCGAGTATCGACACCGCGATGATCGCGCCGATGATCGCGAGCGACCAGGCGATCGGGAACTTGCCGTCGAAAGCTTCGTTCAGCCACACCATCTTCGCGCCGACGAACAACAGGATCACGCCGAGACCGTACTTCAGGAAGCGGAACGCCTGCACCATGCTCTGCAGCACGAAGAACAGCGATCGCAGTCCGAGTATCGCGAACACGTTCGACGTGAATACGATGAACGGTTCGTTGGTGAGCGCGAAGATCGCCGGCACCGAGTCCACCGCGAAAATGACGTCGCTGAACTCGATGAACACCAGGGCGACGAACAGCGGCGTCACCCAGAGGCGACCGTCGATCCGCGTCCACAAGGCATCGCCGCGAAAGTCCGCGGTCACCGGCACCATGCGGCGGACGAGTTTGATGACCGGATTGTTGGCCGGATCCATCGGCTTTTCGGGCAGGAACAGAATCTTGAGTCCGGTGGCGATCAGGAATACGCCGAAGATCACCACCACGAAGTGGTACTGCATCAGCACCGAACCGATGGCGATGAACAGCGCTCGAAACAAGAGCGCGCCGAGAATCCCGTAGAACAATACTTTTTGCTGGTATTGCGGCGGCACGGCGAAATACGAGAACACCGCGACGAACACGAACACGTTGTCGATGGCCAGCGCATATTCGACGACGTAGCCGGCCAGAAACTCGAGCGTGGCGTCGCGCGCCAGCGTCTGGTGGGCGAGGCCGACAAGCTCCGGACGATGCGGTAGTTCATGCAGCAAGAACTGGTAGAGGCCCAGCGCGAAGGCGAGGGCGAGCAACACGAATACCACGCTGCGTATGGCAGCCTGGCGCAAGGTGACCGTGGCGCCGGCTTTGCCGAACGCGCCGAGGTCGAAGGCGATGATGCCGAGCACCGCCGCGACGAATATGCCGTAGGCCCACCAGTAATCCGCGAAGGGGATCAGCAACACGTCTTGCATGACTATCGTCCGACTGCCATTTTCCGGGCGCGCATTGTGTCGCCCAACGGAAGTAAGAAAAAGCAGAATTATTCTTTTAAAAGGTTCGGCTTATCCGAAGTGTTCCAGGAATGCGAAGCGCCATCGATCGCCGTCGCTGCGGATATGTCCGGCGGTCGGCGCCGGAAAATGCGCCGGCAGGATCAGCGTGTCGGTGTCGCAGTGGCGCTCGACGAATCGTCTGCGGCAGATCGCCGATTGCGCAGGGTCTTCGCAGAAGGCCGACGACCATTCCGGATATTTGATTTGCAGCGGATGGTGGATGGTGTCGCCGCTGAAGATGCCGTGCCCGGTTCCGGATCGCAGATGGATCACGACGTTGCCCGGCGTGTGCCCCGGCGCCCCTTCGAGTTGCAGCAAGCCTTCGATTTCGTGATCCGAGGCGACGAGTTCGGCCTGGCCGCGCTCGACGACCGGCAGCACGCTGTCGCCGAACGAGCCGTAACCGGCGCGACCGTCGGCGCGATAGGCCGCTTCGCGCAACGCGTATTCGCGCTCGGCGAACACGTAACGCGCATTCGGGAACGTGGGCACCCAGCGACCGTTCTCGAGCCGCGTATTCCAGCCGACGTGATCGCCATGCATATGCGTGCACATGACGTAATCGACCGACTCCGGGCGCACGCCGAGCGCCGCGAGTTCGTCGAGCCAGTGGGTGCGCAAACCGTGAAACAGCGGGTGACCGCCGCGATCTTTGTCGTTGCCCATGCAGGTGTCGACCAGGATGGTTCGGCCGCGATGTCGGATCACGTAGGTGTGGAAGCTGAGCAGCCCGCACGCGAGCGTCGCATCCGCGTGCTGCGGCAGGAGCCATGAACGTTCGGCGGCGATGGCCTCGGGTGAGGAGGCCGGAAGGAATTGTGCGAACGGCATGGGCACGGCCTCGAGTTCGAGGACGGTATCGATACGCGCTTCGCCGAGTGAAAGTGGTCGCATGAGTCGAGCATAGCGCAAAGGTGGGCCGGTTCCGCTGGCGGCCGTGGCGCCTGACCCTTAGGATGGTCGACCACAAGACAAACATCGCAGGGTGGGGACAGCGCATGACCGACATGGCCGTGATGCAAAAACTGGGGCCGGTGCAACTCGCACCCGGCTACACGCGCTGGAATGCGCGTACCTACCTGTTCTCCGCGTTCATCACCATCGGCATGTTGGCGTTCATCGCCTTCATCCAGCCTTACCTCCTGAACGCCAATTTGAAGGTACCGCCCGAGCAGCAAGGTCGCGTGCTCGGCTTGCTCGGCGTATCGAACGAGATCATTTCTTTGATGCTGGTTGCGCCGTTCGGTGCGTTGTCCGACAAGATCGGGCGGCGACCCGTCTACGCGCTCGGCTTCGTCTGGCTCGCCGCCGGATTCTTTTTGTATCCGCTCGCCACCACCATTCCGCAATTGCTCGGTTGCGCGCTGTTCTTTTCGGTCGGCGTCGCCGCGGTCGGTTGCATGCTGGCCACCGTGCTCGCCGACATCCCCGCCGAAAAATCGCGCGGCCTGTTCGTCGGGATCACGGGCTTCTGTCAGGGTCTGGGCGCAACGCTGGCCGTGCTCGTGCTCGGGCGCGTGCCGCAAAAGCTTGCCGCCGGCGGCCTCGATCCGATGACGGCCGGCCGCCTCACGCTCGGCGTGGCCGCGGCCCTGTGTCTGCTGACTGCGTTGGTGTGCTGGTTGGGTCTGCGACGGGGAACGCCGAGCGAAACCGCCGAGCGACTGCCGCTGCGTCGTGTGCTCGCCATCGGTCTCGCGGCAGCGCGTACGAATCCGCGTATCTGGTTCGCCTACATGTTGCAGTTCGTTTCGTTCGCCGATCGCATCGTCATCGGTACGTTCTTCAGCGCACGCTTGCAGCAAACCGCGATCGCCAACGGTGAAACCATCGCCCAAGCGACCGCCGCGGCGACCAAACCGTACGTAGTCGCCAATTCGGCGGGGCTGCTGTTCGCCATCTTCTTCGGCGTCGCCCTCGATCGCATGAATCGCGTCACCGCAGGCGCCGTTGCGATGTTCGTCGCGGGTGTCGGTTACATCGCCGGCGGTTTCGTGGGTGACCCGACGAGCGAATGGATCACGCTGGTCGCCATCCTGCTCGGCATGGGGCAAATCTGCGCCATCCTCGCCAGTCAAACGGTGCTCGGTCAGGAAGCACCCGCCGACGTGCGCGGCGCCGTGTTCGGGCTTGCGGGCATCTCCGCATCGCTCGGCATTTTGTTCACCTCGTCGATCGGCGGTTGGCTCTATGACGTCGTCGATCGCGGCGCGCCGTTCTTTTTGATCGGCGCGGTCAACATGCTGGTGATGGCTTTCGGCGTCTATCTGATGCGGACGCGACCTTCGATGTGAGCGATAGGTGACTGCCGTGCTGCACATCGCGACCTGCCGCCCGCTGCCTGAACCCGACCCAGACGAAGCCTTGCTGCTCACGGCGCTCGAAGCCGTCGGTGTCGAGGCGCGCATGGTGGCCTGGAACGATCCGGACGCGTGGCAGGGCGGCGACGCCCTGATCCGCTCGACCTGGGATTACGTACACCATCTCGATCAATTTTTGAAATGGATCGATCGCGTCGCCGCGCTCGGGCGTTTGTGGAATCCCGCGCCCGTGCTGCGTCGCAACGTCCACAAGCGTTACCTGCTCGAACTCGCCGCTGCCGGGGTCGCCGTGACGCCGACCGCCCTGGTCCCGCGGGGTGCGACCGATTCGTTGCGTACGCTCGCCGCGGCCCGTGGGTGGCGGGACGTCGTGCTCAAGCCCGCCGTCGGCGCAGGCTCGTTCGACACGCATCGCGTTCGCGACGCCGCGACGCCCGAAGCCCAGGCACTGTTCGCGCGACTCGTCGGCGAACGGGAGTCTTTGGTGCAACCCTATCTCGACAGCGTCGATGATCACGGCGAACGTGCGTTGGTGTGGATCGACGGCGAATTCACCCACGCCGTGCGCAAGACGCCTCGCTTCGCGGCGGACGACGAACAGGTGTCGCCCGCTTTGCCGCTCGCAGCGGCGGAGCGCGCCCTCGGCGAGCATGCACTCGAGGTCGCATTGCGGCTCGCCGGTGTCACCGCCGAAGATTTGCTCTACGCACGCGTCGATGTTGCACCGGATGCAACTGGCCGACCGGTACTGATGGAGCTCGAACTCGTCGAACCTTCGTTGTTCCTGTTGCAGAGTCCGCAAGCTTTGCAGCGCTTCGTCGCGGCGATCGCCGCGCGCGTGACTTAAGTCGACAAAGATCCGCTCACGAGTCGCGTACCTTCGGGTGCCACGAACGTGCGGGCGGCTTCCGGATTGCGGAACAACAGCATTTGCGCGGCATCCGCGCGCGCATCGTGAAAGGCGAGCGCAAGGCCTGCGGCATCGAAGCGCGGCGGCGTCACGGCGAGCCGACTCCAAAACAGCCTGCTGTGTGCCAAATCCGCACTCGGCAGGCTGAATGCCTGGAATTCGCCGCAGCTCGAGCGGCTCGCAGGCACGACATGAAAGGTCTCGCGTTCGAGCACCGTCACCATCGTGCCGCCCGGGTCGCGGAATCCGAATTCGTTGAATTTGCCCGGGGTATTGATGTCGAACGCGAATGTGATCCCCAAACTCGCAAACGCCGTGCGGGCGGCATCGATGTCATCGTGTACGTACGTGATCGACGGCGACGGAAATCGGTACTCGTGCAAGCCCAGCGTCACGACGCCGTCGCTGACCACGCCATGCGGATGCGGCCACACGGCCAGGGTCTCGAGACGCGCGTAACCGAGCGACTCGTAAAACGACAACGAAGCGGCGAGATTCGGAGTGCTGATGCTGATTTCGTGGAAGCGCCCGAGCATCGCGCTCATCGGCTGATGCCGGCCTGCCACAGGATGAACGCGTATTCTTCGGCCACTTCGCGATAGCGTTCGAAGCGTCCCGACTTGCCGCCATGCCCCGCTTCCATGTTGGTGCGCAGCAAGAGCGGGCGATCGTTGGTCTTCGACACGCGCAATTTCGCCACCCACTTCGCCGGCTCCCAGTACTGGACCTGGCTGTCCCACAGACCGCTCGTCACCAGCAGGGCCGGATAAGGTTGCCGCTTCACGTTGTCGTAGGGCGAATACGCGAGCATGTATTCATAGGTCTCGCGCGCCGCCGCCGGATTGCCCCATTCGTCGAATTCGTTGGTGGTGAGCGGAATGCTTTCGTCGAGCATGGTGGTGACCACGTCGACGAACGGCACGTGCGCCACGAGTGCGCGATAGTCCTGTGGCGCGAGGTTCGCGACCGCGCCCATGAGCAAACCGCCGGCACTGCCGCCCATGCCGAACACCCGCGTCGGATCGGCGACTTTGTCGGCGACCAACGCGCGCGTGACGTCGATGAAGTCCGTGAAGGTGTTCAGCTTGCGTTGCAGCTTGCCGTCTTCGTACCACGCACGACCCATTTCTTCGCCGCCACGGATATGCGCGATGGCATAGACGAAGCCGCGATCCACCAACGACAGGATGCCCGATCGGAATGAGGGTTCCGAGGTCAGGCCGTACGAGCCGTATGCGTATTGGTAAAGCGGTGCGGAGCCGTCGAGTTTGGTGCCCTTGCGATAGAGCAGCGACACCGGCACCCGTGTTCCGTCGCGCGCGGTCACGAAACGAAACTCGGCGACGTAATGCGCCGGGTCGAAATCGCCCAGCACCGGATCACGCTTGCGCAACTCGCGCACTCCGCTTTCGAACGCGTAATCGTAGGTGGTCGTCGGCGTGGTCGGTGACGAGTAGGTGTATCGCAGCGATCCGCCCGCGGTCTCCGGATTGTTGCCGATCCCCATGACGTAGGCGGGATCTGCCGCATCCATCAAAAATTCACGCGGTCCCTGCCACGCTTTGACACGGAGCTTTTGCAAGCCGCCCGAACGTTCTTCGACCACCAGCCAATCGTCGAACACGTCGAAGTGGCCGACGAACGCATCCGCACGATGCGGGACGACGTCACGCCAGGCGTTGCGATCGGATTCCTTGCCGATCGGCACCTCGACGATGCGAAAGTTCTTCGCTTGCCAGTTGGTGCGCACGACGAAGCGATCGCCGATGTCTTGCACCTGATATTCGTGGTCGCGCTCCCGCGGCAAGACTACTTGGAAGTGCAGCGCCGGGTCTTGTGCATCGGCGTAACGCACTTCAGAGGACACCGTGCTTTCGGCCGAAATGAAGATGAACCGATCGGTTTTCGATCGCGATACCGACAGATAGAAGCTGTCGTCGTCCTGCGCATAGACGAGCTGGTCTTGCGCGGCCTCGGTGCCTCGTCGGTGTCGGTAGACCTTGTTGCCCAAGAGCGTGGTCGGGTCTTTGCGAATGTAGAGCAAGGTCGCGTCGTCGGCCGCCCAGGCGAGCGCCGCCTCGACGTTCTGGAGCGTGTCCGCCAGCACTTCGCCGGTTTGCAGATCTTTGATGTGCACCGTGTACTGACGGCGCCCCACGGTGTCTTCCGCGAAGGCCAGCCATCGGCCGTCATCGCTCACTTCGAGCGCGGCCAGTTGGTAAAAGCTCCTGCCGGCGGCGCGCGCGTTGCCGTCGATCAGGATTTCTTCGGTCGCGCCGAGTTCGCCTTTGCGACGCGCGTAGATCGGATACTGTTTGCCGGTTTCGAAGCGCGTGTAGTACCAGTAACCGCGGTGCTTCGCCGGCACGGATGCGTCGTCCTGTTTCAGGCGGCCGACGATTTCTTCGTACAGCTTCTTCTGCAGCGGCGCGAGCGGTTCGAGTACCTTGCGGGTGTAGGCGTTCTCGGCTTCGAGGTACGCGAGCATGGACGGATCTTTGCGCGTGTCGTCACGCAACCAGTACCACGGGTCTTCGCGCGAACCGAACGGTGACGGAACCGCATGGGGTTTCTGCGGCGCGAGCGGCGGTTGCGGCGCCTTGGCACCCACCTCCGAAATGCTCACCGCCAAAATACCGATGACGCCGAGTAGCGCGTATGTGTAGCGTCGCATTGGATCACAGCGCCTCCGCAGCCAGTACTTCCATGTTCTTGACCGTCTCTTCAAAGGAATCGGCCACGCCGACGAGCAACGTGGTCGCGGGCGATTTCGTCCAGCGCGCGAGTTTTTCACGCAGGCTGTCGCGCGAACCGATCAGCGACAAGGAGTCGGCGAGTTCGTCCGGCACCGCCATCACGGCTTCTTTTTGCCGGCCGGCCAGCCACAGGTCCTGGATTTTTTGTGCCGCATCGCCGTAGCCGGCACGCTCGACCACGCGCTTGTGGAAGTTTTCTTCCTTCGAGCCCATGCCGCCGACGTACAGCGCCAGCATCTTCTTCACCGGCAGATAGCCGGTGAGCGGATTCGTGTCGAGCGAGAACAGGATCGACTGCAATACCTCGAAATCGGGGCGTCGCTGCGCGAGTGCCTCGCCATAGATGTCGAATCGATCGGGAGGCATCAGAAACGGAAACCAACCGTCGAACTGCGTCATCGCGAGCTCGACGTTCTTCGGGCCCTCGGCGCCGAGATAGACCGGCAGGTGTTTGCGCAGCGGATGCGTGATGCTCATCAAAGATTTGCCTTGCATGGTCGACCCGGCGCCGCGATACGGCAGCTGATACTGTGCGCCTTCGAAGCTCACGGGCTCTTCGCGCGCCAGAATCTTGCGGAAGATCGCCAGCCACTCCCGCGTGCGCTCCAGCGGCTTCTTGAACGGCTGGCCATACCAACCCTCGACCACTTGCGGGCCCGACACGCCGATGCCGAGACACAGGCGGCCGTTCGAAATGTGATCGAGCGTGATCGCCGTCATGGCGGCAGCCGCAGGAGTGCGGGCCGAGATCTGCATGATCGCGGTGCCGAGTTTGATGCGCGACGTGCGTGCGGCGATCGCGGCAAGCGGCGTGAACGCATCCGAACCGTAGGCTTCTGACGTGCAGACGATATCGAAGCCTAGATCTTCGGCACGCTGCGCAAGTTCTATGAATCGATCGAGGGGTTTCGAACCCCAGTAACCGAGCGACAGTCCGAGTTTCATGCGGAGGGCATCCCTGGTTGGTGTAACGCGCGATCGACGGCGATCATGACACACAAAGAAATCAGCGAGAGTATGGCGCAGACGGTGAGCACCGGAATCGGCGAATCGGTCGGCAGGAAGCCCATGCCCTGCACGGCGATCGCTGCGGCCGCTTGTTGCGCAAGCCCGATCAGGCTCGAGGCGACGCCGGCGAAATTCGGTACCAGACGCACCGCGCTCGCCGTCACGTGCGGCAAGGTGAGTCCTTGCGCAAACGCCAGCGGCAACATCGGCACGAACCAGTACAGCGGGTCGGTGTGTCCCGACCAGACGAAGGCGGCCGCGGTGCACGCCGAGGCCGCTTGCAGATAAGTGCCGAAGCGCGCCACGCGTTCGAGTTGCGCGTGACCCTGGATGCGCGACACCACGAAATTGCCGAGGAAATAGCCCACCGACAGAAACAGCACGTAGATGCCGAATTCCGTCGCGGGCTTGCCGAGCATCTCGCTCATGATGTACGGCGCGACCGAAATGAACCCGAGATAGAGCGCGTAGATCACTCCGGCGTCGATCATGCAGCCGACGAACACCGGTTTGCGCAGCACGGCGAGCGAGGTGTCGAACAGTTGCCGTGCACTGGCCGCGTTGCTTTTGACTACGCGCGTTTCGGGCAACAACCGCCAACAGGCGATTCCCGTGATCGACGAGATGGCCATCAACACCAAAAACGGCGCGTGCCATCCGAAGCGCTCGGTCATCCAGCCGCCCAGATAGGGCGAAATGGATGTACCCATCATCATGAACAAGGTGAGGTTCGCGAGCGCTTGGGCGAGTCGCCAATCGCGATACACGTCACCGAGCACCGCACGCGACACCGTGGCGCTCGCCGAACAGCCGAGTGCCTGGATGGCGCGCGCGAAGACGAGGACTTCGAGCGTCGGCGCGTACGCGGCGAGCAAGGAGCCGGCAAAGAACGTCGAGAGCCCGATGAGCAACACGGGTCGACGGCCGTACCGGTCCGACAAGGGTCCCGTGAACGGAATGCCGGCGGCGAAGGCGAACAGGAATGCGCTGATGACCGCTTGCGTGGCTGCCGTGCTGGCGCCGAACTCCGCGCGGATCGCCGGCAGCGCCGGCATCAGCACCAGTGTCGAAATGGGGCCGACGACGCTGCAGCCGGCGAGCAGCAGCATCAGGGTGCGCGTCGGCGACACCGGTGACGGCGTGTCGGCAGTTTGTGATGCGGTCACGGCGCGAGGCCGCCCACGCACACGTATTTCATCTCGGTGTAGTCGTCGATGCCGTGACGCGAGCCTTCGCGGCCGAGCCCGGATTCTTTGACGCCGCCGAACGGCGCGACCTCGGTCGAGATCAGACCCGTGTTCACGCCGACGATGCCGTATTCGAGCGCTTCCTGCACGCGCCAGCTGCGTGCGAGATCGCGCGTGTAGAAATACGCGGCGAGACCGAATTCCGTATCGTTCGCCCGCTCGATGACTTCGGCCTCGTCGCGGAAGCGGAACAGCGGCGCCACGGGACCGAAAGTCTCTTCGCGCGCGATGCGCATCGACGCCGTCACGTCGAGCAGGATGGTCGGTTCGAAGAAATTGCCGCCGAGCGCATGACGCTTGCCGCCGAGGGCAACGCGTGCACCGAGACTCACGGCATCGGCGATGTGCGCTTCGACCTTGGCGAGCGCGCGGGCATCGATCAGCGGACCTTGTTCCGTCGGCCCTTCGAGTCCGTCGCCTACGCGCAGTGCAGCCACGGCTTTCGCGAGCCGCGCGGCGAATTCTTCGTAGACGCCGTCTTGCACGTAAAGACGATTCGCGCACACGCAGGTTTGACCGGTATTGCGATATTTGCTGGCGATCGCGCCTTGCACGGCCGCATCGAGATCGGCATCGTCGAAGACGATGAACGGCGCGTTGCCGCCGAGTTCCATCGACACTTTTTTGACGGTGCTCGCGCACTGCGCGATCAGCTTTTTGCCGACCGCGGTCGAACCCGTGAAACTCAGTTTGCGCACCTTCGAGCTCGAGGTGAGTTCGCCACCGATCGCCTCGGCGTCGCCGGTGACGACGTTGAACACGCCGGCCGGCAGACCTGCGCGCTCACCGAGCTCGGCGAGCGCGAGCGCGGAAAACGGCGTTTGCGGTGCAGGCTTGCTCACGAACGTGCAACCTGCAGCGAGCGCCGGGCCGAGTTTCCGCGTGATCATCGCGGCCGGAAAATTCCACGGCGTGATCGCGGCCGCAACGCCGACGGGTTGGCGCAACACCAGCACGCGCGCATCACCGCGGAACGTCGGCACGATGTCGCCATAGACGCGTTTGCCTTCTTCGGCGAACCATTCGAGAAAAGAGGCGGCGTAGGCCACTTCGCCGCGCGCTTCGGCCAGCGGCTTGCCTTGTTCGCTGGTCATGATGATCGCCAGATCGTCGGCGTTGGCGGACATCAAATCCGCGAACTTGCGGAGAATCACGGCGCGCTCTTTGGCGGTACGACGCGCCCAGGCCGGCAACGCGGCTGCGGCGGCATCGATCGCGCGTCGCGTTTCGACGGCGCCCATCACCGGCACGTGACCTACGATGCGCCCGTTGGCGGGGTTGGCGATCGCCACGGTCTTGCCGTCGTCGGCCGTGATCCATTGGCCATTCACGTAGGCTTCTTGTCTCAACAATTTCGAATCTTTGAGCATCGTTCAAACGCCGTATTGTTTGCGATAGGTTTGCAGCGCATCGAGATGCTCCGCAGGCAGCATCGATTGGCCGGGAGTGGCGAGCAGTTCGATCAGATCGGCGAGCGTCAGCAGGCTCACGCACCGCAAGCCGAACTCCGCCTCGACTTCCTGCACGGCCGAGCGCGCACCTTGGCCGCGCTCCTGGCGGTCGAGGGCGAGCAGCACGGCAATCGGCTCGGCGCCGGCACGACGAATCAGCTCGACCGATTCGCGAATCGCCGTTCCGGCGGTGATCACGTCGTCGACGATCACCACGCGTCCCGTCAGCACGCTGCCGACCACCGTGCCGCCCTCGCCATGGTCTTTCGCTTCTTTGCGGTTGAAGGCCCAGGGGACGCTGCGGCCGTGGTGCTCCGACAGGGCGACCGCCGTGGTCGCAACCAACGGAATTCCTTTGTAAGCCGGGCCGAACAGCATGTCGTAGTCGACGCCCGATGCGGCGAGCGCAGCCGCATAACAACGCCCTAGCACGGCCAGCGCTTCGCCGTCGTTGAACAGACCGGCGTTGAAGAAGTAGGGACTCTCGCGACCGGACTTCAGGGTGTAGCGACCGAAGCGGAGCGCCGAGCGCGAGAGCGCGAGATCGATGAAACTGCGTTGATGGGGAGTCATGCCGCTATCATATCGCGGTGCGCGTCATCACCCTGAATGCAAATGGCATCCGCTCCGCTGCGGCCAAGGGCGCATTCGCCTGGCTGCGCGAACAGGACGCCGACGTGGTCTGTTTGCAGGAGACCAAGGCTCAGGAGTCGCAGCTGGCCGGGCACGACGTCGATCTGCCGGGCTATCACCGCTATTTCCACGATGCCGAGCGACCCGGTTATTCGGGCGTTGCACTCTATTGCCGTCGCAAGCCGACCGAAGTGATCCGTGGCTTCGGCGTGGACGAATTCGACCGCGAGGGTCGATACATCGAGGCGCGCTTCGGCAAGCTTGCGGTCGTATCATTGTATTTGCCCTCCGGTTCATCGAGTCCCGAGCGGCAAGCCTCAAAGTTCCGCTTTCTCGACGCTTTCACGCCGCACCTCGCGAAGCTGCGGCGCCGACGCAGCGCATACATTTTGTGCGGGGACTGGAACATCGCCCACAAACCGATCGATCTCAAAAATTGGCGCGGCAATCAGAAAAACTCCGGATTCCTGCCCGAAGAGCGCGCCTGGCTCGACCAGTTGTTCGGCGCGGCGGGGTATCGCGATGCGTTCCGCGAAGTGAACGCGGAGCCCGACCAGTACACATGGTGGTCGAACCGTGGCCAGGCCTGGGCCAAAAACGTCGGCTGGCGTATCGACTATCAAGTCGTCAGCGAGCACCTTGCCGGAGCGGCGCGTCGCGTGCACATCCACAAAGCGAGTCGCTTTTCCGATCACGCGCCGCTGATCATCGACTACGATCTGCCGTCATGAAGTCGGTGCGATGAAGGACGTTCTGAGAAATCCGCGGCTGGCTGCCGTGCTCGTGCTGGGCCTCGCATCAGGTTTGCCGTACAACCTCACCGACGCCACTTTGCAGGCCTGGCTCAAAGACAGCGGCATTTCGAACACGACCATCGGCGTGCTCTCGCTCGTCGGTCTCGCCTACACCTTGAAGCCCTTGTGGGCGCCGCTGCTCGATCGCTACGTGCCGCCTTTTCTCGGTCGGCGCCGCGGCTGGATCGTGATTTTCCAGGGTGCGCTCGCCGTTGCTTTGACGTGGATGGCCTATCACGGACCCGAAGGAGGCCTGACATCGCTCGCGCTTGTCGCGCTCGTGGTTGCCGTCTTGTCGGCCTCGCAAGACATCGTCATCGACGCATGGCGAACCGATCTCGTCTCCAGCGTCGAGCGTGGTCCGGCAGCGACCGCCACCAATCTCGGTTACCGCGCCGCATCCTGGTTCGCGTTTTCGGGCGCACTGATACTGGCGGATTTTGCCGGTTGGCGCGTGACCTATCTCGTGATGGCGTGCTGCATGGCGGGTTTCATGTTCGTCACCGCATTCACGCCCGAACCGCAGTCGCGGGTGCCGCCACCGCGTACGCTTGCGGAAGCGGTCCGCGGTCCGCTCGCGCAACTGTTGACCAACGACGGCATGCTGCTGCTGATCGCGGCCCTGGTGCTCTACAAAGTCGGTGATGCGTTCGCGTTGAAGTTGTTCACGCCGTTTTTGATGGACGTCGGCTTCACCAAAACCGAAATCGGCGCCGTCACCAAGACCGTCATGCTGATTGCCAATATCGCGGGCGCAGTGGTCGGCGGCTTGCTGATGATGCGTTTGGGTCTCGTGCGCGCATTGCTCGGATTCGGTTTGCTGCAGGCGGTCGCGAACCTCGGCTATGCCGCAGTCGCGGTCACGGGGCATGACATATTCGTGATGGCGATCGCCGTGTTCGTCGACAACTTCGTCGGCGCGATGGGCAACACGGCGCTGGTCGTGTTCATCATGGGCTTGTGCGACGTGCGCTTCAGCGCCTTCCAGTACGCGTTGTTGTCGGCGCTCGCAGTGCTGCCGCGCAACGTGCTCGGCGCTCCGGCCGGATTTTTGTCCGACGAGATCGGTTGGGCCGCGTTCTTCGTGGTCACGTTCTTCACTGCGCTGCCGGGTTTGGCGATGGTGTGGTGGCAACGCGAGCGCATCGCCGCACTCGAACACAAAAATCAATGAGCGAGCCCGCTTCGCTGCATACCGTATGCCGGCTTGCCGATCTCGAGACGAGCGGTGCGCGCGGATTTTCGATCGGAGAAGGCGAATGGCCTTTGCGCGGCTTCGTCGTGCGCGACAACGCGGGAATATTGCGCGCCTACGTGAACCGATGTCCGCATGCGGGCCATGCGCTCGACTGGAAAGAGCACGATTTTTTGACATCTGATCGCGATTTGATCAAGTGCGCTTCGCACGGCGCGTTATTCGCCCGCGACACGGGCATCTGCGTTGCAGGTCCCTGCGCCGGTCGCCGCTTGCGGTCGATCGCCGTGAGCGTCAGTGGCGATGAGGTTAAAATCGCCGCACCGGCTCCGGAGCAATGATGATCGAGGCTTTTCTAAAATTCTTCGTGGTGTTTTTCGTGGTGGTGAGCCCCATCTCGATCCTCCCCGAATTCGCGAGCCTCACCGAAGGGGCGACCTCGGCCTACAAAAAGCGCATGGCCATCAAGGCCACGGTGATTTCGGCGTTGATCGTGGTGTTGTTCGCGGTCGCCGGCACCGCACTGCTTGATGCGATGGGGATCAGCATCCAGTCGTTCCGCATCTTCGGCGGATTGTTGCTCTTCCTGGTCGCCCTCGAAATGGTCTTCGCGCGCGAGTCGGGCACCCGTACCTCGGCCGACGAACAAGTCGAGAGTCGGCGACGCGCCGACATCTCGGTGTTCCCGCTGGCGTTTCCGTTGCTTGCCGGGCCGGGTGCGCTCACCACGATACTGCTGTCGTTCGGACGGGTATCCGTCTGGAGCGACCCGCTGACGTTTTTCGTCTTGCTGCTCGCCGCCTGGGTTGTCCTCGGCATCGCCTTCGTGTTGATGTTGAGTGCCGAGCGCGTCACGCGATTGATCGGCCACACCGGTTCGAACGTCGCCAACCGCTTGCTCGGCGTCGTGCTCGGCGCGCTGGCCGTACAGTTCGTGGTGGACGGGATACGCGCGACGTTCCTCGCGAACTGACGGCGCGTCAGCGTCGCGCGAAAGACAAATCCCACACTCCGTGGCCTAGACGGTGGCCGCGTCGCTCGAAGCGCGTGAGTGCACGCCACGCCGGGCGCGGCACATATCCGTGTTCGCCGGCGAGATTCACGAATGCCGGGTTCTCACTCATCACCGCGAGCATTTGTTCGGCATAAGGCTGCCAATCGGTGGCCAATTGCAGCCGGCCGCCGCTGCGCAAACGCGAGGCGATCAGATTCACGAACTCGCTCTGCAGCAGGCGGCGCTTGTGGTGCCGCTTCTTGTGCCACGGATCGGGAAACAGGATCAGCACTTCGTCGAGTGCACCCGGTGAAATAGCGTGTTCGAGCACTTCCACGGCGTCGTGGCACAGGACGCGCAGATTCGTGAGGCCATCGCGCGCGGCGCACCACAGCAAATGTCCGACGCCCGCGCGATGCACTTCGACGCCGATGTAGTTTCGTTCCGGATGTGTAGCGGCCAACGCCAGCAAGTTGTCGCCGTTGCCGAAACCGATCTCGAGCGAGCAGGGGGCGTCACGTCCGAACGCCGCACCGAGCGAAATCGGCGTACCCGTGTAGTCGATGCCGTATTTCGGCCATTCGACTTCGAGCGCACGTTCTTGAGCGAGGGTGATGCGCCCTGCGCGCAGGACGAAACTGCGTATCCGACGTCGCGGAGCGGGTGCTGAATCATCCGACATGCGCTCATTATGGCAGAGGGGACTTGCGTTACCGGCGTCCCGCTTGCCAAAGTCCGCATCCCGCGCTCGCGCGGTATTTCCAAACCGACCACAGGAATCGATCATGCCCGACGCAGCGCATACTGAAGTCCTACGCTACAAGGCCGGCGGAGCCGAACTCGCCAGCTACCTCGCCTACGATCCGCAGCGCATGGGCAAGCGACCGGGCATCATCGTGTTGCCCGAATGGTGGGGCTTGAACGACTACCTGCGTCGGCGTGCGCGTGAACTTGCCGCGCTCGGCTTCGTCGCCATCGCCACTGACGTGTACGGTGACGGTCGCGAGGCGGCGGATCCCGCGGAAGCCGGAAAATTGATGGGTGGTCTGTTCGCCAACGTGCCCGCGACTGGCGAGAAATTGACGGCCGCTTACGAACAACTGCGACAGCATCCGCTCGTCGATCCCGATCGCATCGGCGCGATGGGCTATTGCCTCGGTGGTGCGCTCGCGCTTCATGCCGCGCGAATCGGCCTGCCGCTCAAGGGCGTGGCGAGTTTCCACGGCGCATTGACGCGCGCGCATCAAGCCAAGAAGGGTGAGTTCAAAGCCAGCGTGCTGGTGTGTCACGGCGAGGCCGATGGCATGGTGCCTGCTGAAGATCAGGCTGCGTTTCACAAAGAAATGCAGGAACTCGACGTCGATTACAAATTCATTTCCTATCCGGGCGCGAAGCACGGCTTCAGCAATCCGGAGGCGACCGACAAGGGCAAGAAATACGGTTTGCCGCTCGCTTACGACGAGCGCACCGATCGCGAGTCGTGGGAAGACATGAAGACCTTCTGGGCGAAGGTCTTCCGCTGACGGTGATCGCGCCTTATTCGTCGAAGCGCAGGTGCTTGACGCTCTTGCCGTGACGACGAATGAGGCGCAGTGCCTCGATGCCGATGCGGATGTGACGATCGACGAATTCCGACGTCACTTTCTTGTCCGACGCTTCGGTTTTGACTCCCTCGGGCACCATGGGTTGATCGGACACCAATAGCAACGCTCCGGCCGGAATGCTGTTCGCGAAGCCGGCAGCGAAAATCGTTGCGGTTTCCATGTCGATCGCCATGCTGCGCGTCTCGCGCAGATATTCTTTGAACTCGTCGTCGTGCTCCCAAACGCGACGGTTGGTCGTGTAGACCGTGCCGGTCCAGTAATCGCAGTTCAGATCCCGGATCATGGTCGACACGGCACGCTGCAGACTGAAAGCGGGCAATGCCGGAACCTCCGGCCGCAGGTAGTCGTTCGAGGTGCCTTCGCCACGGATGGCGGCGATCGGCAGCACGAGATCGCCGATCTGGTTCTTTCTTTTGAGACCGCCGCACTTGCCGAGCAGCAGCACCGCCTTGGGCTGAACCGCGGACAGCAGATCCATCACCGTCGCCGCATTGGCGCTGCCCATGCCGAAGTTGATCATGGTGATGCCGTCGGCGGTGGCGTTCGGCATCGGGCGATCACGACCGACGATCGGCGCTCCCGTCTGGGCGGAAAACAAATCGAGATAGTTGCCGAAGTTGGTGAGCAGTACGTGCTCGCCGAAGTCTTCGAGCGCCGTGCCGGTATAGCGCGGCAACCAGTTATCGACGATTTCTTTTTTGGTCTTCATGGGGCGCAATGTAGCACGAGCGAACGCGACGCCTCTTGTCGAACATCAAGGGGCGCGCTTGGCTGCAAGGCGCGCAATCTGTTCGTCGATCGCGCCCAGCACCCGGGTGCGTGATTCGCCCTGCAGATCCGCATCGTTGGCCAGCAACACGCGCAACTCCGCGAGTTTGGGCAGCAGCATCGTCGCCTCGACTTTCGGACCTTCGCCCACCCGCTTCGTGCATACGATCATCCTGATGTGCTTGCCGTCGGTCTGGCTTTCGTCTTTGGTGACCGTCTGCGTGCCTTCGGGGCAGCCGATCATCATGGCGGCGGGCGGTGAGGGCGCTTTTTCTTTGGTCGAATCGGGCGAACGATCGACGGCGATGACGCAACCGGCGAGGCTCGAGACCAGCAGTGTTGCGATCGTGCTTCGGAAAACGTTCTGTGCGAGCATGCGGTAACTCCAATTGGAAAGCGCACATTTTACGGGCCCACCATGAAACGCCGCTATACCGTCGTCGACGTATTTTCGGATACCAGCCTGCGCGGCAATCCCGTTGCCGTCGTGATCGACGCAGCCGAGCTCGACGATGCAGCCATGCAGCACATCGCCCGCTGGACTAATCTTTCGGAAACAACATTTTTGTTGCCGCCCACCGCGCCTGGTGCAACCCATCGGGTGCGCATCTTCACGCCGCGTTCCGAGTTGCCGTTCGCCGGTCATCCGACGCTTGGTTCGGCGCATGCGGCGCTCGCGCATGGTCTGGTGAGCGGTGCGTTGCAGCTCGTTCAACAATGCGGTGCCGGTCTCGTGCCCGTCGAAGTGACGCAGGGGGTGTATCGCCTGCGCTTGCCGCGCGCCGCGACCCGTGAACTCGAGGCGTCGGACCGAACTGCGCTGCGTGATCTCGTGGGGCCGGCGCTCGATCCGCAACTGGCCCCGCAACTGATCGACGTGGGTCCCAAGTGGATCGTCGCGCGCGTGCGTAGTCGCGAGGCCTTGCTCGATTTGCAGCCGGAATTCTCGGCGCTCGCCGCGTTCGAGCGTTCGATGGGCGCGACCGGCTTGACCTTGTTTGCCGACGGCGCGGACGACGTCGCCGAAGAGATCGAAGTGCGCTCGTTCGCACCGTCGCAGGGGGTTGACGAAGATCCCGTGTGCGGCAGCGGCAACGGGGCTGTTGCCGTATATCGCCTCGCGCACGGTCTCGTGCACGATGACACGCGGTACGTTGCTGCGCAGGGTTGTTGCGTCGGTCGTCGCGGTCGCATCGAAGTGCAGATCGAGGCCGGCGAGGTGTGGATCGGCGGACGTTGCGTGAGTACCGTGACGGGTATAATCGACGCCTGAAAATCGCAAGGAGCCTGCGTACCGTGAGCGACGTTTTTCCCGATCGGCTGAGTGTCGACCCGAGCAGTCGTTTTTACGACGAAGCCATACTTTCCCGCCACGTCGGCATACGACTGAACGGTGTCGAGTTCACGAACGTCGAGGAATACTGCGTCTCCGAAGGCTGGATCCGTACCACGCTCGGCAAGACGCTGGATCGGCGCGGCAAGCCGCTCACCATCAAGCGCCAGGGGGTCGTCGAGCCGTTTTTCAAAGACTGACGAGCGCCGCGTCGCGGCTTGCCGCCGGCGCGTCGCCGCTCCTAGAATGCAAGCGCTCTGCGGGCGTAGTTCAATGGTAGAACTGTAGCTTCCCAAGCTACTAACGTGGGTTCGATTCCCATCGCCCGCTCCACTTCTTCCGGTCGACCCGCCACCGTGGTTTCACGTTTCAAGATTCGGCTTTTCAATCGCACCGACGCCGATGCCGTCAGCGCACTCGTCCTCGGCATCCAGAACGACGAGTTCGACTTGGGACTGTCGATTTGCGACCAGAAGGACCTCGCCGATATCGATGGCTATTACCTCCGGGGGCACGGCACCTTTCTCGTTGCCGAGAACGAGTCATCGGAAATCATCGGTACGATCGGGTTGTTGCGTCTGCGTCCCGATCTTGGCGTCATGAAGAAGTTCTTCGTGGCGGCGGCCTCTCGGGGCAAAGCCCACGGCGTTGCCGGCGCGCTCTACGACGCATTTTTGGACTTCGCCCGATCTGCAGGAATCCGCCAAGTCGTGTTGGACACCCCGTCCGCCGCGACCCGATCTCACGGGTTTTATCGCTCGGTCGGATTCGTCCAGATCGAACGGGCTGAGTTGCCCGTGATGTATGACTTCCCGGAACGAGATACCCTGTTTTTCAGGTTGGAGATTCGAGCCTGCGTCCGATGACATTTCGTTCGACGACACGGGCCGCTTCGCTGTCTTTGCCGAGGCCGGCTGCGACTCCGGCGCGATCTTCGGGCAGTCGGTTTTGACTCGCTTTGGTTTTCGCGACGATCGAGTGCGTCTCGAACACCAGGCCGACGATGCCGCGCAGCATCTGCTCGATGTACGGCTTGGGCGCATCGGTCGTTTTCCAAGGCTCGGTACGCGTCGCTTCCATTTTGTTGGTGAGCTGGTCGACGATCGCGCGCTTCTCGGCGTCATCTTCGGTGTACCGCAGTTGCCCGTGCACGTGGATGGCGACGTAGTTCCAGGTCGGCACGACCTCATGGGTTTTGGCCTTCGAAGGATAAAGTGACGGCGAGACGTACGCGCCCGCACCCGAGAACACCAGCACCGCGGGCGCGCCGGTGCCGAGCGCCTTCCAGAGCGGATTGGCTTTGGCGGCGTGCGCGATGAGCTTTTGGCCGATCGCGAACTCGCCCTCGCGCATGAACGGGATGTGATCCACGATGAAGCCGTCGTGACTGTTGACCACCACCGTTGCCAATGGATGTCGATCGACGAACGCCGCGATGAACTCCGCGTCCTGTTCTTTGAATGCCGCAGGCAGGTACATGACGACCAGATTATCATGTCGCGATGCACGGCCAATGAATCGGAGGACGTATGGTGACGGGAATGTACGCGGGCTTTTCGGCCTTGCTCATGCTGTATTTGTCCTGGCGCATCGTCAGGGAACGGCAACGCTGCCAAGTCGGTCTGGGCGATGGCGGGGATCCGGATTTGCAACGTGCGATGCGCGTGCACGCCAACTTCGTGGAGTACACGCCGCTCGCGCTCGTCATGCTGCTGGCGTACGAAATTTCGGGTGCGAACCCGCTGCTGGTGCATGCCTTCGGTGCGGCACTGCTGCTGTCGCGCATTCTTCATGCGCGGGGTTTCGGCAGGTCGGCCGGTTACTCGCGCGGCCGTTTTTTCGGCACGCTCGGCACCTGGATCGTGCTCGCGCTATTGGGCGTCGCGTTGATCGAGCGCGCGTTGTTCGGTTGAAGCCTCGACGCGCGCGGCGGAAGGTGTCCAATTCGTGAGGCTCACGCCCGCGAGCGCGATGAGGCCGCCGACCACCATCGACGCCGACAGCGGCTCGTCCAGCAACAACGTGCCGAACAACACGCCGAATACCGGTACGAGGTTGTTGAATACGGCGGCACGCGCTGCCGGCAAGCGTGTGAGCGCTTGTGCATACCAAAAAAATCCGAGCGCGGTACCGCCGACGCCGAGATAGACGATCGATGACCAGGCGGATGCCGTCACGTCGGTGACGTGCCACGCCGACCATTCGGATGGAATGCCGATCGACAGCATCACCGCGCCCCACAAGGTCGTCACCGTCGTCAGCGCAAGTGGCGAGGGCGGCGTCGCACTTTGCAGAGCGAGCCGACTCACGATGGTGTACACCGCCCAGCACGCGGCTCCACCCAACATCAGCAACTCGCCGGCGCCGACGCGTTGCAGCAAGAGCGTGACGTCCCCTTTGGCCAGCACCGTGCATACGCCGAGCAAGGCCAGAAAAATCCCCATCCAGCGATGCGGCGCGAGGCGTTCGCGAAACACGACTGCCATCGCGATGGCGGTGAGGATGGGGTTGAGCGCCACGACCAATGCGGTGCGGCTCGCGGGAATGAGTTCGAGCGCACCAAGGAAAAACAGGTTGTAGATCACGAGACCGAACACGGCCAGCAGCGCGGCGTAGAGCACGTCACGACGACCGAGGCGCGGCAGTCGCCCATCGACGAGATAGGCCACCGGCAACAGCACGAGTGCCGCCGACCAAAAACGCAGCGCGGCCAAGGTGAAGTGGGGCACTTGCGGTGCTGCGATGCGCCCGGCGATGAACGTGCCGCCCCACAGGGCTGCCACGCCGATCAAGCGCAGATAGGTCGAGGTCATGGGCATCGCCGCACGATAGCAGGTGACGGCAGGTCCGTGCGTTGTAACACCGCAGCGCCGCGCTAGAATACCGCCCGTGACCGATCAGTTATTGCAACCGACCCTCACCGGGCAGATGGTGCACATCGAGCCGCTGAGTGCCGAGCACTACGACGCGTTGTTCGCGGTGGCGAGTGATCCGCTCATTTGGGAGCAGCATCCGGCCCATGATCGTTGGCGACCCGAAGTGTTCCGCAAGCTCTTCGATTCGGGTCTCGAATCCAGCGGCGCCTTGCTCGTGCGCGATGTCGCGACCAAAGAAGTCATCGGCTCTTCACGCTACTACGCCTGGCAGCCCGCCGAGCGGCACGTTTCGATCGGCTACACTTTTCTTGCGCGGCGCTGCTGGGGTGGAACCTACAATCACGAGATGAAGCGGCTCATGCTCGAGCACGCTTTCGGTTTCGTCGATACGGTGTGGTTTCACATCGGGATCGCCAACATCCGATCCCGCCGCGCCATCGCCGCCATCGGGGCTCAACTGAGTCATGAAGTCGAAAACGATCCCGCGCGCGGCGGCCTGTCGATGGCCTACTACTCGATCACCCGGCAACCGCGTCTATAATCGCCGCCCTTCGCAGCTGCCTCCGCTGCATTAGGATAAGGTTGCCATGAGTCACGGCAAAAGCGCCTCGCTGAGCGCCGGTCTGGTCGTCGGTGCATTGGGCGTGGTGTTCGGTGATGTCGGCACGAGTCCGTTGTACGCCTTGCGTACGGTGTTCGCCGACTCGCAACTCGACCCCGCGAATCTCGGCAACATCCTCGGCGTGTTGTCGCTGATCTTCTGGTCGATTCTGCTGATCGTCGCGATCAAGTACGTGCTGATCGTCCTCAAAGCCGACAACGACGGCGAGGGTGGCGTGCTGGCCCTGACGCAACTGACCATCCATTCGGCCGACCCGCGTCTCGTCGCCGTGCTGTCGCTGATCGGACTCGCCGGCTGCGCACTGTTCTTCGGCGACGGCATCATCACGCCGGCGATCTCCGTGCTGTCTGCCGTCGAAGGTCTCGAGATCGTGGAGCCCGATCTCGAGCATGCCGTGATTCCGATCGCCGCCGTCGTGCTGTTGACCTTGTTCAGCCTGCAGAAGAGCGGTACCGACAAGATCGGCAAAGCGTTCGGTCCCATCATGATTTTGTGGTTCGGCACCTTGGCCGTGCTCGGCGTGCTGTCGATCGCTCAGAACCCGGAAGTGCTGGTGGCCGTGAACCCGATCTACGCGATCGATCTGGTGCGTGCGCATCTCGGTTTGAGCTTGACCATCTTCGGCGCCGTATTTCTTTGCGTGACGGGTGGCGAAGCGCTCTATGCCGACCTCGGGCATTTCGGGCGACCGGCGATTTCCTGTGCCTGGTTCATGGGGGTTTTGCCGGCGCTGCTCCTCAATTATTTCGGTCAGGGCGCGTTGTTGCTGCGCGACGCCGCAGCCCTCAAGAACCCGTTTTATCTGCTTGCCCCGTCAAACCTGTTGTTGCCGCTCGTGCTGCTCGCGACCGCCGCGACGGTGATCGCTTCGCAAGCGGTGATCTCCGGCGTGTTTTCGATTTGCCGGCAATGCCAGCTGCTCGGATTTCTGCCGCGCATGCGGATCGTGCATTCGTCCGAGGCGTCGATCGGGCAGGTGTATCTGCCGTCGGTCAACTGGATGCTGTGCATCTGCACGCTGATTCTGGTGGCGGGCTTCCGTTCGTCCGACGCCTTGGCCGGGGCTTACGGCATCGGCGTGTCGATCACGATGGTGATCGACACGGTGCTGATGCTCACCTTGCTTTCGATGCTGCGATCTCGCGGCAATATTTTGCAGATGGCTGTGCTCGGTGTCGTACTTGCCGTCGAGTTGCTGTTCGTGTTGGGGAACAGCGCGAAGATCACCTCCGGCGGCTGGTTTCCGCTGGCGTTCGGCGTATTGCTGCTGACGGTGATGCGTACATGGCAGCACGGTCGCAGCGAACTCGCCAAACGCACTTCGCGCGAAGACTACACGCCGCAGAAGTTTCGCGAGCTTCTCGAATCAGCGCAACCCGTGGTCGTGCCACGCACGGCAGTGTTTCTGTCCAGCGATCGAACGCTGCTGCCGCGCACGCTCGTGCGCAACGTGAAGTACAACGGCGTGCTGCACGCCCAGACGGTGGTGCTCAATCTGCAAACCGTGTCCGTGCCGCGCGTGCTGCAAGGCTCGACTACGCGCACGGAACTCGTGATGCCCGGCCTGTATCGCATCTGGGCGCAGGTCGGGTTCATGGAAACACCCGACGTACCCAAATTGCTGCGCGACGCGCAGCGCACCTGGCGGGATCTCGAGCTGCACGAAGTCACGTATTTCCTGGGTCGCGACGACATCGTGCTGACCCATCAGGGCAATCTGCCGATGTGGCGCAAGAGATTGTTCGCCTTCATGTCGCGCAACTCCGCTTTCGCAGGAACGCACTTCGGACTCGAAGCGAGTCGAGTGGTCGAGTCCGGCGCGCAAGTCGAACTTTGAGAGCTTGCCTCAGCCGGTGATGGCTTTGAGTTTGGCGCGCAAGGCCGTGACGAGCTCGCGGCAGCGTCGCGGCAGAGTACGCAACGGGGCAGCGTCCGGGTTCAACGGCGCATACGGAATCAGCAGCATAAGCGCCAGGTAAAGCGCGATCATCGCCCCGTTGCTGATGAACAGCAGCACGACCGCGATCACGCGCACGAGCGTGACGTCGATTTTGGCGCTGCGTGCGAGCCCGGCGCAGACGCCACTGATGTAGGCGTTCTCACTGACTTGTTGCAACGCGTCATGGTCGGACTTGCTGCCTTGCGCTTGGATGCTCGATGCGCCCTGCGTCGCGCCGTCGACTTCGCCGATCGCGGCGAGCGCCGGTTCGAGTTCGGCGAGCGAGATGACGGATTGATCTTTGCGCATGCCTTGCTTGCATCGATCGGCAATCGCTTGTTCGAGATCGCGCAGGATTTCCGCACGGTCGGGATTGTCATCGAGCTTGCGCGTTGCGGCAGCGAGATACGCCTCGAGCTGCGCGTACGCGTCCGCTTCGATTTGGTAGGCGTTGAGGTTGAGGCTCACGGTCAGTACGCGTTGCATGGTCAGCGTCCCAATTTGGCGATGGTTTGATCGATGTGTTGCCAGTAGCCGTCGAACGACGAGAGGCGTGACTCGCCGGCCTGCGTGAGGCGGTAATACTTGCGAGGCGGGCCCACGTCCGACTCGCGCCACTCGTAATCGACCAAGGCCTCCCTCCGCAGCCGGCTGAGCAGCGGGTAGAGCGTGCCTTCTTGGGTCGCGAACTCGGTTTCGGCGAGGCGCCGCAGAATATCGGGCACGTACACGCTGTGGCTGCCGATGATCTTCAGCACCACGAACTCGAGCAGGCCTTTGCGGATCGCGTTGAAACCGGTGTCGTCGGGCATTGGTTGGTACCTTGTCTCGGAAAGGTACATGCTCTCGAAAAGGAAGTCAAGCCGCCGATCGTCCTTGCGGATGGCGAAGCGGGCGAGTGTGCGACCGCACGCTGCAGGCCAAGACACCGCGCGGCACAAAACCTACAATCCTTGCCCCAGAGTCGCAGCGATTCCCCGCGATGAAAACCCTCGGACGCATTCTCCTGAAAGGTCTGCTGACCATTTTGCCGGTCGGTTTGACGACCTATCTGGTCTATTGGCTCGGCGTGACGACCGAGTCGCTGCTGTCGGGCCCGTTGAAACTTTTGTTGCCCGCGGAGTTGTACCGACCGGGTCTCGGCCTGCTCGCCGGCTTTTTGCTGATGTTCGTCGTCGGCTTGCTGGTGAACGCGTATGTCGTGCGCCGCGTCCTGCAATTCGGAGAATCTTTGATCTTGCGCATCCCCGTGGTGAAGACCGTGTATGCGGCGATTCGCGACCTCACGAGCCTGATGAACAAAGGCGAAGAGAGCGAACTGCAGCGTGTGGTGCTCGTCCCGTTCGGTGCCGGCAAGTCGATCGGCTTCGTAACGCAGGAAAGCGCGGCACTGCCCGGGCAATCGAACACGGGCGATCTGGTCGCGGTCTACATGCCGATGAGCTACCAGATCGGCGGCTACACGGTATACGTCTCGCGCGATCAGATCGAGCCCATCGACCTCAGCGTCGAAGCGGCGATGCGCATCGTGCTCACCGGCGGTTTGCAAAACAAATAACGAGGTTCGCATGTCGACCGAATTGGTCCGTTACTCCACAAGCGGTCGGGTCGCGGTGATCTCCTTCGCGAATCCCCCCGTCAACAGTCTGGGCTTCGAATTGCGACGCGCACTCGCCGCCGCGATCGAGCGCATGCAGGCCGACGCCGCCGTGGACGCCGCGGTGCTCGTCGGCGCGAACGGCACTTTCAGCGGCGGCGCGGACATCAAAGAATTCGGCACGCCCGAGGCGTTCCGCGGACCGACGTTGTGGTCCTTGAACGCGACGCTCGACGACTCCACCAAGCCCGTGGTGGCCGCGATCGAGGGCATTGCGCTCGGCGGCGGGTTCGAACTCGCGCTGTCTTGCCATCATCGGGTGGCGCACGCGGATGCCAAAGTCGGTCTGCCCGAAGTGAAGCTCGGCCTGCTGCCGGGCGCGGGCGGCACGCAGCGCTTGCCGCGCATCATCGGCGTCGAAAACGCCTTGAATGTCATGCTGGGCGGCGAGCCCGTGCCGGTGAAGATGTTCGCGAAAGCACCGCTGTTCGACGCCATCGTCGATCAGGACGTGATCGCCGCCGCGGTCGCGGTAGCCGAAAAATCCGCTGCCGCGCGTGCCGCGGGCAAAGTTCTGCCGCGGATACGCGACATTCGCGTCCGCGAGCCGGATCTGGAGGGTGTGTTGCAGTACGCGCGCAACACCGCGAAAACCGCCTTCAAAGATTACCCTGCGCCGCTCGCGATCATCGATTGCGTACAGGCTGCCGCAACCAAGCGCTTCGATGACGGTCTGGCCGAAGAGCAGCGACTCTTCAAGGGCCTCTACATCAGCGACGTGTCGGCGGCACTGCGGCATGTGTTCTTCGCCGAGCGCGCCACCTCGCGCGTCGACGGTCTGCCGAAAGACGTCAAGCCGAGGCCGATCGAGAGCGTCGCGATCATCGGGGCCGGCACCATGGGCACGGGGATCGCGATCAATTTTTTGAACGCGGGAATTCGGACCCGCCTGCTCGAACTCGGTCAGGAGGCACTCGATCGGGGTGTCGCCCGGATTCGCGCGACGTACGAAGGGCAAGTCAAAAAAGGCAAGCTCGACGAATCGAAACTCGCGGCCCGAATGGCGCTGCTCGAACCCGTGCTCGACTATTCCGGCATCGCGACGTCCGATCTTGCGATCGAGGCGGTGTTCGAAGACATGGCGGTCAAGGAGAAAGTCTTCAAGACTCTGGACGCCACCCTCAAGCCCGGGGCGATCCTCGCGACCAATACGTCGACGCTGGACGTCGACCATATCGCGGCGACGACGCAGCGCCCGGGTGACGTGATCGGCTTGCATTTCTTCAGCCCGGCGAACGTCATGCGCCTGCTCGAGGTGGTGCGCGGTGCGGCGACGTCGCCGGATGTGCTCGCGACGGCGATGGCCTTGGCCAAAAAAATCAAGAAGACCGCGGTCGTGTCGGGCGTGTGCGATGGCTTCATCGGCAACCGCATGATCAACCAGTATTCGGCGCAGGCACTCGCGATGGTGGACGAAGGCGCGAGCCCCGAGCAGATCGATCAGGCCATCGAGCGCTTCGGTTTCGCGATGGGCCCGTTTCGCATGAGCGACATGGCCGGCAACGACATCGGTTGGCATATCCGCAAGCGCCAGCAAGCCGAAGGAAAATTGTCACGGCCCGCCAAGATCGCCGATGCGATTTGCGAGCTCGGCCGTTTCGGGCAAAAAACCGGCAGCGGTTGGTACGACTACAAGCCGGGTGATCGCGCGGCCTATCCCTCGCCGGTTGTTGCAAAGATCATCGACGCGGAGCGTGCCGCAGCGGGGCGAACGACCCGCAAGATCGATGCGGCGGAAATCGTCGAGCGTCTGGTGTATGCGCTCGTGAACGAGGGCGCGCGAATTCTGGAAGAGAAGATCGCGCAACGCGCATCGGACATCGACATGGTGTATCTGACCGGCTACGGCTTTCCGATTTGGCGCGGGGGACCGATGCGTTATGCCGATACGGTCGGCCTCTACGAAGTGGTGCGTCGCATGCACAAGCTCGCCGCGCTGCCCGACGCCGACACCGCGTTCTGGACGCCGGCACCGTTGTTGCAGCGGCTCGCCGCCGAAGGTGGCTCGATCACGGGAGGTGCAGCATGAGTCGCGAGGCAGTCATCGTATCGACGGCGCGTACACCGCTCGCGAAAAGCTGGCGTGGTGCATTCAACCTCACGCATGGCTCCACCTTGGCCGGGCATGCGGTGAAGGCCGCGATCGAACGCGCCGGTATCGACCCGGCGTCGATCGAAGACGTGATCATGGGTTGCGGTTTGCCCGAAGGCACGACCGGCAACAACATCGGGCGCCAGGCGGCGATTCGCGCGGGGCTGCCGGTGAGCGTCGCCGGCGTGACGGTCAATCGCTTTTGTTCTTCGGGCTTGCAGAGCATCGCGCTCGCCGCGCAACGCATCATCGCCGGCGAGGGCGACGTCTACGTGGCCGGCGGTGTCGAATCGATTTCCTGCGTGCAACTCGAAGTGAACCAGCACATGTTCCAGGATCCCTGGTTGCTCGCGAACAAGCCGGCGATCTTCGATTCGATGTTGCAGACCGCCGAAAACGTCGCCAAGCGCTATGGCATCGGTCGCGATCGTCAAGACGAATACGGCGCACGCAGTCAGCAACGTGCCTGCGCCGCGCAGGCCGCAGGCTTCTTCGACGCCGAGATCGCGCCGATCACGGTCAAAACCGCCGTGATCGACAAGGCGACGAGTGCGTTGTCGAAGCGAGAAGTCACGGTGGCGGTGGACGAAGGCTTGCGCGCCGATACGACGCTCGAGTCGATCGCCCGGATTCGCCCCGCGATGCAGGGCGGCAGCGTCGCCGCCGGCAACGCCAGTCAATTCTCCGACGGCGCCGGTGCGTGCGTGCTCATGAGTGCGGACGAGGCTGCGCGAAAAAACCTGCAACCTCTCGGCATGTTCCGCGGCTTTGCGATTGCCGGGTGCGAACCGGACGAAATGGGCATCGGCCCGGTGTTCGCCATACCGAAACTTTTGCAACGTGCCGGGTTGACGGTCGCCGACATCGATCTTTGGGAGCTCAATGAAGCGTTCGCCGTACAGGTGCTGTACTGCCGCGACAAGCTCGGCATACCGGATGATCGACTGAACGTCGACGGCGGCGCGATCGCGCTCGGACACCCGTATGGCATGAGCGGCCAGCGGCTGGTCGGACATGCGCTGCTTGCGGGCAAGCGGCGCGGTGCGCGCTACGTCGTCACGACGATGTGCATCGGTGGCGGCATGGGAGCGGCCGGATTGTTCGAGGTCGCATGACGCGCGCGCTCGCATCCGCGATCATCGGCATCACGCTGAGTTTTTTCGGAGGCGTCGCGATGGCGATCGAACAACCGGAATATCGCGTACTCGAAAGTGACGGCGCGTTCGAGCTGCGCGAGTATCAACCGTACATGCTCGCCGAGACCGCGGTCGATGCGAGCTTTCTCACCGCCGGCAACATCGCCTTCGGTCGATTGTTCCGTTACATCAGCGAAAAGAAGATCGCGATGACGGCGCCCGTCGAGCAAGCCTCGAGCGGCGGCACCTATCGCGTCGCCTTCGTGGTGCCGCGCCAGTTCGATCGACGCAGCGTGCCGGTGCCGAGCGATCCGCGCGTGACCATACGCGAAGTACCCTCGCGGGTCGTCGGCGCCTGGCGGTATTCCGGACGCTGGACGGAAGAGAACTTTCGCGCTGCCGAGCGCAGCCTGCGCGAACAACTCGCTCGCCGCCATCTCGATCCTTTGCCGGGTGATGCCGCGATCATCGCGCGCTACGACGCGCCTTTCATTCCATGGTTCATGCGGCGTAACGAAGTATTGCTGCCCTTGCGCAGTTCCGCCGCAGGTCACTGACGATGCTTGAACGATTACTGCGCGTCCTTGGAGCGTCGATTCTGTTGACGATGCTCGGCATCGCGCAGGGCCATGCAGCCGACGCCGATCTCGTCATCGTGAACGCCAGAATCTTCGATGGTGTGCACGAGAAGTTGCGCGAGGACGCCGCCGTCGTCGTCGTGCAGCAGAAGATCGTCGCGGTGGTCGATTCGAATGCGGCGCCTGCGGCACGCGAACGCATCGACGCGGGTGGTCGGGTGTTGGTGCCCGGGCTCATCGACGCGCATGTGCACCCGACGATTTCGATCGCCATCTCGCAGCTGCGCGACGCCGATCCCAATTATCTCGCCGCGCGTGGCGCGACCGAGGGCCGCAACATTTTGCTGCGCGGCTTCACCACGATACGCGACATGGGCGGACCGAGTTTCGGTCTCAAGCAGGCGATCGACGAAGGCTTGGTGGAAGGGCCACGCATTTTTCCCTCGGGCGCCATCATCAGTCAGACGAGCGGCCATGGCGATTTTCGCAATCGAACGGCGGAGTCGCGTCGTTTCGGCGGCCCGACGGATGCCTTGGAGCGCATGGGCTACGGGCGGATCGCCGACGGTCCGGACGAAGTGCTCACGGCCGTGCGCGAGCAACTGCGTCAAGGCGCCACGCAAATCAAGCTGGCCGCCGGTGGCGGCATATCGTCGATGTACGACCCCATCGACAGCGTGCAATACGTCGAAGAAGAGTTGCGTGCCGCGGTGCGTGCAGCGGCCGATTTCGGCACCTACGTCGCCGTGCATGCCTACACGCCTGCAGCGATTCGCCGTTCGGTTGAAGCGGGCGTCCGCAGCATCGAACACGCGCACCTGATCGACGAAGCGACCATGAAGCTCATCGCCGAGCGCGGCGTATATCTCTCGCCTCAGGCGTACGTGTTCTCGGGCGTGTTCGCGGCAGGGGGTGCGGCGGCGCCCGCACAGCCGTCGGCGCAGAGCGCGAAGAGCGCGCAAGTGTCCGTCGGCCTCGACCGCATGATGCAATTGGCGAAGCGATATGGCGTGAAAGTTGCCTTCGGCACCGACGTGTTCGGCTCCCCAAAAGTATTCCCCTGGGAGTCGCGCGAGTTCGGTGCGCGTCTGCGTTGGTTCTCGTCCTTCGAAATCCTCAAACAAGCGACTTCGACCAACGGCGAGTTGCTCGCGTTGAGTGCCACGCGCAACCCGTACGCGGAGGGCAAACTCGGCGTCGTGGAGCCGGGCGCGTGGGCCGACTTCCTGCTCGTCGAGGGCAATCCGCTCACGGACGTGCGCGTGCTCGAAAACCCGGAACAAAACCTGCGTCTGATCGTCAAGAACGGTCGCATCGTCAAACGTACTCTCTGATTCGTCACCTTCGGAGCCGAACACATGCGCAACAAAGATTTCGAATCGCAGCACGCGAGCTTGCATCCGCTCGCCCAACTCGACCGTCGCGGATTCGTGACCACCGCGTTGGTGGCCGGGTTCGCCGCAGCCACGCTGCCGGTGCACGCGGCGGTCATCACCACCGACGCGGCCGGACTCGACGCCGGTGAAATCAAGATCCCGGTGCGCGATGGCAGTTTGCCGGCCTATGCGGCCAAGCCTGCAGGCGGCAAGAACCTGCCCATCGTGATCGTGATCCAGGAAATTTTCGGCGTGCATGAACACATTCGCGATGTCTGTCGTCGATTCGCGAAATTGGGTGCCTACGCGATCGCGCCGGAATTGTTCGCGCGCCAGGGCAATCCGGCGACCGTGGCCGACATGCCCGGCTTGATGCGTGACATCGTCGCCAAAGTTCCCGACGCGCAGGTGATGGCCGATCTCGACGAGACGGTGCAGTTCGCGCGTCGCAACGGCGGACGCGGCAAAGTCGGCATCACGGGATTTTGTTGGGGCGGGCGCATCACCTGGTTGTATGCGGCGCACTCGAGCGAAGTGGCGGCAGGCGTCGCCTGGTACGGCCGGCTCGTCGGTCAAGGCAACGATTTGCAGCCGAAAAATCCGATCGATCTCGTCGGTGGCTTGCAGGCACCCGTGCTCGGCCAATACGGTGGTCGTGACGGCGGCATTCCGGTCGAATCGGTCGAGACGCTGCGTGCCGCCATCGCCAAAGAGGGTTCGGCTGCGGCCAAAAAATCCGAGCTCATCGTGTACCCCGAAGCGCAGCACGGATTTTTCGCGGATTATCGACCGAGCTATCGCGCCGAGGATGCGATCCCGGCCTTCGCTCGCGCCTGCGATTGGATGCGCAGCAACGGCGTCGCGCTGCAGAAACCTTGAAGTAAACGCGGGTGTTGCTGCGTTTCGACGACGTCTCGCTGGCGTTCGGTTCTCGTCCGCTGCTCGATCGGGTTTCGCTGCTCGTCGATCAAGGCGAGCGCGTCTGTCTGGTCGGGCGCAACGGCGAGGGCAAGTCGTCCTTGCTGCGATTGGTGGCGGGGTTGGCCACACCCGACGACGGCACAGTGTGGATCAAGCCGTCGGCGCATGTGGCCTTGCTCGCGCAAGATCTCGATGCCGTCGCCGATGCCAGCGTGCGCGATGTCGTCGCCGGGGGTTTGCCCGCGACGGCCGGCGAGAGTTGGGAGATCGCGCCGCGCATCGACAATGTCATGTCGCGCCTCGGCCTCGACGGTGAGGCGCGTTATGCGGATCTGTCCGGCGGCTGGCGTCGACGGGCTTTGCTCGGACGTGCGCTGGTGAGCGAGCCGGACATATTGTTGCTCGACGAACCTACCAACCATCTCGATATCGAAGCGATCGAATGGTTGGAGTCGACCATGATCGGGTTCCGCGGCGCCTTGCTGTTCGTCAGTCACGATCGCGCCTTCGTCAATCGTCTGGCGACCCGCGTCGTCGAACTCGATCGCGGCCGGTTGAGTTCATGGCCCGGAAACTACGACGATTTCGTCGTCAAAAAGTCCTTGCAGCTCGATATCGAGGCGAAGGCGAACGCGGAATTCGATCGCAAGCTCGCGCAAGAAGAAGTCTGGATCCGCAAAGGCGTCGAAGCCCGTCGGACGCGCAACGAGGGGCGGGTGCGGGCGCTCAAAGAGATGCGCTCGGAACGACGCGACCGTCGCGAGCGTATCGGCCGCGCCGAGTTTGCGGTCACGGAAGCGAACGAATCGGGCAAGCGCGTATTCGAAGCCGAACACGCGCGTGTCGCCTATGAAGATCACGTGATCATTCGCGAGCTGAACGTCAAAATTCAGCGTGGTGATCGCGTCGGTATCGTGGGCCCCAATGGTGCCGGCAAAAGCACGCTGCTGAAGTTGCTGCTCGGCGAGCTCGAGCCGGTCGCGGGCAAGGTTCTGCGCGGAACCCGGCTCGAAATAGCCTATTACGATCAGCAGCGCGAACAGCTGAATCTCGCAGCCTCCGTTCAGGACAACGTGAACGATGGCAACAACTTCGTGCCGATCGGCGGCGAGAACCGGCACGTCTCCAGTTATCTGCGCGACTTCCTGTTCCGGCCCGATCAACTGCGCACGCCGGCGGGTGCGTTGTCGGGTGGCGAACGCAATCGCCTGTTGCTCGCACGGTTGTTTGCGCGACCGGCGAATTTGCTGGTGCTCGATGAGCCCACCAACGATCTGGACATCGACACGCTGGAACTGCTCGAGGAATTGGTCGCGAACTTCGACGGTACCTTGCTGCTGGTGAGTCACGATCGCGCTTTTCTCGACCACGTGGTCACGAGTCTTTTGGTGCTCGAGGGCGACGGGCAGGTGCAGGAATTCGTCGGCGGCTGGAGCGACTATGCGCAATGGCGCGATGCTCGTGCACCACTGCAGCGCCGCGCCGAATCGACGCGTCCGGTCGGCAAAGCGGTCGAGATGCCGCCTGCGCGAGCGCGTCGATTGTCGTACAAGGATCAACGCGAATTCGACGCATTGCCGGCGACGATCGAAGCTTGGGAGAACGAGAAGGCGGCACTCGAAAGCGCCATTGCCGAACCCGCGTTCTATCAGCGTCCCAAAGACGAGGTGACGGCCGCGCTGTCGCGATTGCAGACGCTGGGCGAAGAAATCGAAGCCGCTTACGCGCGCTGGGCCACGTTGGAAGCCCGGCGCGGCTGAGCTTCGTGTATACTGCGCAATCACAACTAGACGCCCGTCCTGGGCGCGTGATTTCATAACCATCAGGTAATTTTTAGATGAAGTTTTCCGATCTCGGGCTCGAGCCCGAGTTGTTGCGTGCCGTCGCCGAAAAAGGCTACGACGTGCCGACCCCGATTCAGCAGCAAGCCATCCCCGCAGTCCTGGCCGGTCGAGACGTGCTCGCCGGCGCGCAGACGGGTACCGGCAAGACCGCCGGCTTCGTGCTGCCCTTGTTGCAGCGTCTGGTCGCGGCCGACGGCCGTACGCCGCGTGCGCTCGTGCTCACGCCGACCCGCGAGCTTGCCGCGCAGATTGCCGAAAACGCGCGCGTTTACGGCCGATACAAACGCATCCGTACCCAGGTGATTTTCGGCGGCGTGAGCGAGAAGCCGCAAATCACCGGTTTGCGCGGCGGTTGCGATCTGTTGATCGCGACGCCCGGACGCTTGCTGGATTTGGCCGACCAGGGCGAGCTCGATTTGTCGCGCGTGCAGCACTTCGTTCTCGATGAAGCCGACCGCATGCTCGACATGGGCTTCATCCACGACTTGAAGCGCGTGATGCGCATGTTGCCCGCGGCACGTCAAAATTTGATGTTCTCGGCGACCTATTCGGACGACATTCGCGATCTGGCCGCGCGCTTTCTGCGCGACCCGGTGGCGATCGAAGTGGCCGCGCGCAACACGACGGCGGAGCGTGTCGAGCAAGTCGCATTTCGCGTGCCGAAAGAGATGAAGCGCCATTTGCTCGTGCATTTGTTCGATCACGGCGCATCGGGTGAAGGCGCATGGCATCAGGTGTTGGTATTCACGCGCACCAAGCACGGCGCGAATCGTCTGGTGCAGCAACTCGAGGGTGCGGGGATTCGCTCTGCCGCGATCCACGGCAACAAGAGTCAGGGTGCGCGCGTTCGAGCGCTGGCCGATTTCAAGAGTGGCGACATCACGGCCTTGGTCGCGACCGAAGTGGCCTCGCGCGGTCTGGATATCAAAGAATTACCGCAAGTCGTGAATTACGAGTTGCCGAACGTCCCGGAAGATTACGTGCACCGCATCGGTCGCACGGCGCGGGCCGGATCGACCGGTCGTGCGGTGTCGCTGGTGTCGCCGGACGAGGCGGGCTTGCTGCGCGACATCGAGCGCACGATGCGCCAAAGCGTGCCGTTCCTGCCGACGCCGAAGTTCGAGGTGGTGGCGCCGAAACCCGCGCCGCCCGTCACCCGCCCGAACGTTTCGCCGGATAACCGAGGCGCACCAACTCCGCGACCAGCAGGTCGCGGTGGTCACCCTGGATCTCGATCACGCCGTTCCGGACCGTCCCGCCGCAACCGCAGCGCTTTTTGAGCTGCTTGGCCAACTCTTCCAGCGCGGTCTGGGTGAGGGGCAGGCCGGTGATCACCGAGACTCCCTTGCCGGCTCGACCCGCGGTTTCACGGCCGACGCGCACCATGGTCTTGGCGCCGCCGGCCTGAGGGGCGACGACCGCGCCGGCCATCGCGCGGCGTTTTGCATCGATGTTCATGCCGCGAAGTTTAGGGCAAGTGTTCCGCGGCTAGAATGGGTCATGCACCGAACCATCGCCCGCCTGCTCTGTCTGCTGATTCTTTGCCTGCCGAACGGGGCCATTGCGGCCGACCCGCGACTCGAGCGCGAGTTGCGCGAACTGCTCGAGTGGCTGCCCGGGCGCTACGCCGGCGAGGTCCCCGATCCGGCCAATGCGGCGAGCGGCAAGCGCATTACGCTGTACCACAAGATCGTCCGCATCGAAGCGCCCCAGTTCGGCGAGACGGTGTTCTATCACCAGATATCACGCGACGGCTTCGATGCCGATCGTCCCGCCCAACAAAAAATTTACGCCTTCGATCGCAATCCGGAGCGCACGGAAAACCGCATGCGCTCGTGGGTGTTCTATCCGAACCAAGGCGGCGCGAATCTCGAAAAAGATCCGGCGGCCATCGCCGCGTTGCAAGCTGCCGCCTTGATGAATTTTCCGCTCGAGTGCGCGATCAAATGGCGGCGCGGGGCACGGCCCCTGAGTTTCGTCGCGAAAGTGAAGCGCGAAGAATGCAGTTATCGCAGCGCCGCATTCCGCCAGAACATTCGACCTGAAATGACCTATGAATTGACGCGCACGACGTTCGGCATCGAAGACATTCTGTACGGCGAATCCGGCGCGCCCCTGTTTCCGTCCGCCGGCGTGTTGACCGTGGCGCGCGTGCCGCTCCCTGCGTCGCCTGCCGCCCCGGCCGGCAGCATGGCCGCCGTGCTCGCCGCTTCGAAAGCCGACGAATGGCGTGCGCTCGATCCGGCGCGCACGCTCTACATGGAACTCGACGCCGGCCGCGTGATCATCGAACTTGCGCCGCGCTTTGCAAAGGCGCACTTCGCCAATCTGCAGGCCTTGGTAGCCAATCGCTGGTTCGATGGCTTGTCGATCAACCGCGTGCAAGACGGTTTCGTCACGCAGTGGGGCGATGCGAGCGAACGGAAGCCGATGCCGTACGCCGAGCGCAAGCTCGCGCCGGAATTCGAACGAGCTTGGACCAAAGACGTGCCGTTCGATGCGCTGCGCGATGGCGACGTCTATGCGCCGCAAGTCGGCTTCGTCGACGGCTTCGCTGCAGCCGGCGACCGCAAGCAAGGGCGCATCTGGCTCGCGCACTGCTATGGCGTGATCGGCGTCGGTCGTGATGCGGCAGAAGATTCCGGCAACGCGGCGGAGTTGTATGCCGTGATCGGCCACGCACCACGTCATCTCGATCGCAATCTCACGGTGATCGGTCGGGTGGTGCAGGGCATGGAGTTGCTGGCTGCGCTGCCGCGCGGCACCAAGGCACTCGGTTTCTATGAAACGGCGGCGGAGCGATTGCCGATCCGCAGCGTGCGTTATGCCAGCGAAGTTCCCGAAGAGGAGCGCACTCCGCTCGAAGCGCTGCGTACCGATACGCCAAGTTTTGCGGCCGTCACCGAAGCCCGGCGCAATCGACGCGACGATTTCTACCAACGACCGGCGGGGCGCATCGACTTGTGCAACGTGCCGTTGCCGATTCGAGTCGCACGATGAAAAACACCTCGGTCGCGATCGTCGGTGGCGGCATCGGCGGTCTTGCAGCGGCGCTCGCATTGCTGCGCTCCGGTCAGCGCGTGCGCGTGTTCGAACAAGTGGCGACGCTCGGAGAAGTCGGCGCGGGGCTCAGCATTACGCCGAATGCGGGCAAGGCGATTTTGGCCTTGGGTCTCGGCGACGACCTGCTGCGCATGGGCAGTACGCCGACCTCGGGAGCCATTCGTCATTATGCGAGCGGTGACACTCTGGTCAGCTTGCCTCAGGATCGCAGCGCCGAGCGCTACGGCATTGCGCTGTATCACGTGCATCGCGCCGATTTGCATGCGGCTTTGCAGCGCGCGATCGTCGCGCTCGATCCGCAGTGCATACATACGGGACGTGCGCTCGAAGGCGTCGAGGCCCGTGCCGACGGCGTGACGCTGCGGTTTCGCGGCGGCGAATGCGCAACGGCCGATTGGGCGGTGGGCGCCGATGGCATCCACTCGGTGATGCGAGCGGAGTTGTTCGGCATCGATCGTCCGAACTTCACCGGCTATGTCGCCTGGCGTGGCCTGGTGCCGGGCGACTCCGTGCCCAAAGATTTGGTCGAACCGCCGCTGTGCATGTACGTCGGTCCGCGACGACTCTTGATGCGTTATCCGCTGCGACGCGGTGCGCTCATCAACATCGTCGCCGTCGCCAGACGCGAAGCGTGGACCGAAGAAGGGTGGTCAGTCGCCGCGCCGGTGTCCGAACTCGAGCAGGAGTTCGCCGATTTTCATTCCGATGCGACGCGACTGCTGGCGCTGACGCCCGCCGATCGCTTGTTTCGCTGGGGGTTGTTCGATCGCGATCCCTTGCCGACGTGGACGCGAGGTCGCGCGATCTTGCTCGGCGATTCGGCGCACGCGATGCCGCCGTTCACCGGTCAAGGTGCCGTCATGGCGCTCGAAGATGCGGCCGTGTTGGGGCGTGCTGCGGCGGCCGCGAGTGACCCGGACGAGGCTTTGCAGCGCTACGAGCGTGCGCGACATGCGCGCGTCACGGCTGCGCTGGCCATGTCGCGCGCACGCGCAAAATTGTATTTTGCCGAAGACCCGCAGCAACAAGTGCGAGCCTTGGCCGACGGCATGACCGAAGTACGCACGCTGTACGACTACGACGCCGGCAACGTGCCGATCTGAGCGCGCGTCGCCGCTTCAGAGCGCGATCGTCTGCCGCAGCGTCTCGCCGCTCGCGAGTCGATCGAAGCCCGCATTGATGTCGTCGAGCGCGATGGTTTCGGAGAGCAATTTGTCGACCGGCAACAAACCCTGCTGGTACCACTCGACATATCGCGGGATGTCGCGCGACGGCACGCAACTGCCGAGATAGCTGCCTTTGATGGTGCGCTCCTCGGCCACGATGCCGACGTGCGGGATCGAGAACATCGACTGCGGATGTGACAGCCCTGCCGTCACGGTGGTGCCGCCGCGTCGGGTGATTTTGTAGGCGAGCTCCATGGCCTTCACCGAGCCCGCCATTTCGAAGGCGAATTCGACGCCGCCGCGCGTCGCGGCGCGAATCGCTTCGACGACGTCCGGGCCTTCGGCATTGAAGGCGTGCGTCGCACCCAAAGATTTCGCCAGTTCGAGTTTTCTGTTCGAGAGATCGATCGCGACGATGGTGTGCGCCTTGCGCACGCGCGCGCCGAGCAGTGCGGCGAGCCCGACGCCGCCCAAGCCCACCACCGCGACGCTGCGCTCGTTCGGCAGATCAGCCGTGTTGATCACCGCACCGGTGCCGGTGATGACGGCGCAGCCGAACACCGCGGCTTCCGCAAAACCCAGCGAGCGATCGATCTTCACCACCGAGTTGCGCGCGACGGTGGCGTATTCGGCAAAGGCCGACACACCCAGATGGTGATTGATGGCCACACCGTTGCGCGAGATGCGTCGCGCGCCGCTCAACAAAGTGCCGGCCGTATTGGCCGCCATCCCGGGCTCGCACAGCGCGGGCCGTCCGGTTTCGCAGGGCGCGCAGTGGCCGCAACTCGGCACGAAGGCGGTGACGACGTGATCGCCGATGGCGAGATCCGTCACGCCGCTGCCGATTTCTTCGACGATGCCTGCGCCTTCGTGGCCGAGCGCCATGGGCACGGGACGCGGCCGATTGCCGTCGATGACCGACAGATCGGAGTGGCAGAGCCCGGCCGCTTTCATCCGCAGCAATACTTCGCCGGGTCCGGGGGGCGCGAGTTCGATGTCGGCGATCTCCAGCGGGCGCGAAGTTGCATAAGGCGCCGGAGCGCCGACTTTGGTGAGGATGGCTGCGCGGGTTTTCATGTCGGCGACGCTACTCCTCGCGGGCGGGCGACTGCAACGCGGGCTGACAACGCAGGCCGTACCTAGGACAATCGGCCCATGAACGATTCGTCACCGACATCCCGGGCGGACTTCGTCGTGTTTCGTACCATGCCGACGCGCTGGATGGACAACGACGTCTACGGGCACGTGAACAACGTCGTGTATTACTCCTGGTTCGACACGGCGGTGAACGGTTATTTGCTGGAGACGACGGGCACCGACATTCGCCGTTTGCCCGCGCTCGGCGTGGTTGCCGAAACCGGCTGCCGATATCTGCGTTCGGTCTCGTTTCCCGACCTGCTCGACATCGGCATCGCCGTCGAGAAGCTCGGTCGCAGCAGCATCGTCTATCGACTCGGCGTGTTCACCGCGGGCGAGGAGTCCGCCGCCGCCCTCGGTCGTTTCGTGCACGTTTATGTCGATGCGGCGACGCGCCGCAGCACGGCCGTGCCGCAGGTGATCCGCGACGCCGTCACGCCGTTGTTGCGCGAGTTTCGCTGAAACCGATCAGGCGCTGCGCGCGCGTGTCGTCGTCTCGAGACGGCCGATGCCGACGGCACCGCTGCGCACCACTTCGAGCAGTTCTGCGCCTTTGGACAAATCGACGATGAACTTGTCGATTTCGGCTTCGCTCGCCGTGAACTCCACGATGAATGCTTCGCTCGCCGGATCGATCACGCGTCCGCCCGCACGAATCACGTAACCGCGTACCGCATCGGCTTGTTCGTGCCGCACACGGAGTTTGAGCAACGCGAGTTCGCGCTCGAAATGCCGACCTTGCGTCATGTCGTCGACCGCTACGACATCGATCAGCTTGTTGAGTTGGCTGATGATTTGTTGCATGACCGAATCCGAACCGCGCGTCACCAACGTGATGCGCGAGACGGTCGGATCGTCGGTGGCGGCGACGGACAGCGACTCGATGTTGTATCCGCGCGTCGAGAACAGCCCTGCGACGCGCGTCAGCGCGCCGGCTTCGTTCTGCAGTCGTATGGCGATGATGTGGCGCATATTGCGGAAAAACCGTGGATTCCTCGCATAGCATATTGCACCGGGCGCTCAAACTGATAGTCTCGACGCTCCCCGTTTCCGTCGTTGCATTGTTGCATCAGCCATGTCCGAGCCCTCGACTTCGCGTTCCACAGCCGTGCATCCGCTAGCCGGTACCACCATGACCGGTGCCGAGATGATCGTGCGCGTCCTGGCCGACGAGGGGACGACCGCGATCTTCGGTTACTCGGGTGGTGCGATCCTGCCCACGTACGATGCCGTGTTTCTCTACAACCAGGAGCGGACGGAACGCGGCGAGCCGCAAATGCCGTTGATCGTTCCGGCGAACGAACAAGGTGCCGGGTTCATGGCCGCGGGCTACGCACGCGCCAGCGGCAAAGTCGGCGTGTGCATGGTCACCTCCGGACCGGGCGCGACGAATACCGTCACGCCGGTGCGCGATTCGATGGCGGATTCCGTGCCGATGATCGTCATCTGCGGCCAGGTGCCGACCGCCGCGATCGGTACCGACGCCTTCCAGGAAGCTCCGGTCCCCGCATTGATGGGTTCGGTCGCCAAACATATTTTCCTCGTCACCGAACCCGAAAAACTCGAAGCGACGGTGCGTACGGCGTTCGAGATCGCACGCACGGGACGTCCGGGCCCGGTGGTGATCGACGTGCCCAAAGACGTGCAGAACTGGAGCGGCACGTTCCGCGGTGAAGGCTTGTTGCCGATCCCCGGCTATCGCAAGCGCTTGTTCGCCACCTCGAACGCCGCGATCGAAGACGATGAAGCCGCGGCGTTTTTCGCGATGCTGCGCACCGCGAAGCGACCTCTGATTTACGCCGGTGGCGGCGTCGTCAACGGCGAAGCCTCCAACGAACTGTCCGCTTTTGCGCGGGCCTTCGGCATCCCGGTGGTGACGACACTCATGGGCATCGGTGCGTACGACACCACCGATCCGCTTGCGATGCGCATGCTCGGCATGCACGGCGCCGCGTTCGCGAATTACGCCGTCGACGATTGCGATTTTCTGATCGCCGTCGGCGCGCGCTTCGACGATCGGGTCGCCGGAGTTCCCGGGCGCTTCGCGCCGAACGCAAAACACATCGCGCACATCGACATCGACCGCGCGGAAATAAACAAGGTCAAGCGCGTCAACTGGGCGCACGTCGGCGAACTGCCCGCCGCGTTGAAGTCCTTGCTCGCCTACGGGCAACGCGTCGGTTTCGCCCCCGATCTGGCGGCGTGGCATGCGCATCTCGATGATCTGCGGCGCACGCATGCCATGAACTACGATCGCGACAGCGAGCTGATCCAGCCCTATTACGTCATCGAAGAAATCAATCGCCTCACCAAAGGCGAGGCGATCATCGCGACCGGCGTCGGTCAGCATCAGATGTGGGCGGCCCAGTATTTCGACTTCCGGCGGCCGCGTTTGTGGTTGACGTCGGGGTCCATGGGGACGATGGGCTTCGGGTTGCCGGCGGCGATCGGCGCGCAATTCGCCAATCCCGACGCGCTGGTGATCGACATCGACGGCGATGCGTCGATCCGCATGAACATCGGCGAACTCGAAACCGTCACCACCTACGATTTGCCGGTCAAGGTCGTCGTTCTCAACAATTTCGGCGACGGCATGGTCAAGCAGTGGCAGAAGCTGTTCTTCAAAGGACGCATGTCGGCGAGCGACAAGTCGCTGCACAAAAAAGACTTCATCAAGGCCGCACAGGCGGACGGATTCGAATACGCCGTGCGTCTCGATCGAAAATCGGACGTACCGCGCGTCATCGAAGAATTCATCCGTCATCCGGGCGCCGCATTCCTCGAGGTCATCATCGACCCCGATGCGGGCGTGTACCCGATGGTCGGCCCCGGCCAGTCGTATGACGCGATGATCACGGGTGACTACATCGCCGCGCGTCATCCGCCCAAAAATACGGACGCTCCGGGTCCCTCGCAGATGTTCTGATCGCTCAGCCCGTGCCGATGGCGCGGGCGCCTGCCGGGGCATCCACCGAGACCGTCTTGATCAGCGCATGCACCGCCTGACCCGGCGCAAGGCCGAGTTCTCGTGCGGCGGCCAGCGTGACGTTGGCGAGCAGGCGATGCGGCGAGTCTGTCTCGCCGAGCGCAAGTTCCACCATCACCGAACCGTCGTTGCGATGCGCGAGGCGGGTCACGACCGACTGCAAGACGTTGCGCACCGAGATGCCGGTCGGTCTTGCACTGGCAAGGATGACCTCGTTCGCGAGCACGTAAGCGCGCAGGTTCGTGCCTACGCGTACATCCGCCGCGACCACCATCGTTTGCGCCCCGATGCGCGCAGTGACGCTGCCGGCGCGATCGTTGGCGATCACTTGCAAGTCGAGCAACGCGCCGGCATCGGCGCGTTCCGAGAGCAAGGGCGTGTCGGTACGTCCGAACAAGTCGCCGATCGCGCCGCTCGCAACCGCTCGTCCGCGTTCGAGCACGACCATGTGGTCGGCGAGCCGCAGCACTTCGCCGAGCGAATGCGTGACATAGAGCATCGGCACGGCGAACTCGCGACGCAGGGTTTCGAGCAGCGCGAGAATTTCGAGTTTGCGCGGTGCATCGAGCGAGGCGAGCGGTTCGTCGAGCAGCATCAGACGCGGTCGTGACAACAAGGCGCGCGCGATGGCGACGCGCTGTCGTTCGCCACCGGAGAGTTCATGCGGGCGACGGCGCAGCAGTGCGCCGAGTCCGAGCACTTCGAGGATGCGCGCGCGCGGAATCTGCAGACCCGCTTTGGCGCGTCGCGCGGCGAAATTCAGGTTGTCGTGCACATCCAGATGCGGGAAGAGCAAACCTTCCTGGAACACCCAACCGATGCCGCGTTCTTCGACGGGGACGTGAAAGTCACGCGCGGTGTCGGTGAGGGTTGCGCCGGCGTAGCGCACGTGGCCGCTCGCAGGACGCAGCGCGCCGCCGACGATGTCCAGCAAGGTGGATTTGCCGGCACCGGACGCGCCGAACAAAGCGGTCACGCTGCCCGGCGGTGCGGTGAAGGCGACCTGCAGCGAAAACTCGTCACGCTCGAAACGGACGTCGACGTCGATCATGCGCGTGGCCCTCGGCGTCCGATGCGCCGCGCGAGCCATTCGGAGATCACCAGCGCGAGAATGGCGATCGTCAAAGAAATCGTCGCAAGCCGCAAGGCGAGGGGTTCTCCGCCGGGCGTCTGCAGTGCGCCGTAGATGGCGAGCGCGAGGGTTTGCGTTTCACCGGGCACGTTCGCGGCGAAGGTGATCACGGCGCCGAATTCTCCGAGACACATCGCGAAGCCGAGCACGGCGGCGGACAAAATTCCGGGCAGCGCGAGCGGCAGATGGAGCGAGACGAAACGATCCCAGCGGCCCGCACCGAGTGAGCGTGCGGCCAGATCGAGACGCGGGTCGATGGACTCGAAGGCCAGACGTACGCTGCGCACCATCACCGGCAGCGCGACGAGGCCGGCGGCGAGCGCTGCGCCGTTGGTGGTGAACACGAGACGCACGCCGAGCCAGCGATCGAGCCAATACCCGAGCGGACCCTGGATGCCGAACAGCAGCAACAGCACGTAGCCCACGACCACCGGCGGCAACACGAGCGGGGCATGGACGATGGCGTCGAGCAGCATGCGTCCCGGAAATTTGCGCATCAGCAGCAAGGCGAGCGCGATGGCGAGCGGCAGCGCGAACGCCACGGCGCGCGCGGCCACGGCCAGGCTCGTCAGGATCGCTTGCCACTCGGGGGACGCAGACATGGCGCGCATCCTATACTTTCGGCCATGAAATACCTCCATACCATGGTCCGAGTGACGGACGTCGAGGCTTCGCTGCGGTTCTATCGCGACGCGCTCGGTCTCGAGGTGCTCTCGCGCCGCGACGTACCGCAGGGTCGGTTCACGCTGATTTTTCTGGCCGCGCCCGGAGATGCGTCGGCGCAGATCGAGCTCACCCACAACTGGGATCCCGAGACGTATCACGGTGGGCGCAACTTCGGTCATGTCGCCTATGCCGTACCGGATGTTTATGCGGCCTGTCGCCGCCTGGCCGATCACGGCGTGACGATCCTGCGTCCCCCGCGCGATGGGCGTATGGCCTTCGTACGCTCGCCAGACGGCATTTCGATCGAGCTTTTGCAGGAGGGCGCGGCTTTGCCGCCGGCGGAACCCTGGGCCTCCATGCCGAACACCGGCAGCTGGTGAACTTCGGTTAATGCGCATGAGGGCGCGCACTCGTCGCCGTTAGAGTGAGCCCATGGCAACTCACATGCGTCGACATCTGGTGTGGCTATCGATCGTCGTGATCGTGCTCGCGGCCGTGGCCACGGCGCTCGGTCGGGCCCAGGAGCCAACGGTCGCCGACGTGCGTGCGCGCAGTCCCGACGTCATGCGCGGCGAGCGGCTGTATGCCGTTTGCGCGGCGTGTCATGGCGTCGATGGTGCGGGCCGCGCCGCCGGGGAGATTCCGGCCATCGCCGGTCAGCACGTCGGCGTGTTGACCCGGCAATTCGTCGCATTTCGCGGCGGCGTCCGTTGGGACGTGCGCATGGAACACGCCAGCCAGATTCGTCAGATGGGTGACGCGCAGGCGATCGCGGACGTTGCGGCGTATGTGGCGCGGTTGCCCGTGACGCAGGGCAATCAACGCGGTACCGGCGAGCATCTCGATCTCGGTGCGCGCGTGTACGCGCAGCGCTGCGCCGCCTGTCATGGTGCGCGGGGCGAAGGCCGTTCGATCGGTGACGTACCGCGTCTCGCGGGTCAACATCACGCCTACCTGCAACGGCAGTTTCTGGACGTGCTCGAGCAGCGTCGACCCGGGCTCAGCGAGTCGCATGCCCGCGTGATGCGCGGACTGGCTCAGCCGGAGATCGACGGCATCGCGGATTTTTTGTCGCGCGCAACCTCAGGGGGCTGACAAAAAGTCGGCGATCGTCGCGACGTATTCCGTCGCGCGCTCCGGGATCAACAGCGGATGCGCGCCTTTGAATTCGTGCGCGACGTGATGCTGCAGTCGCGCGAGCGCCGCTTCGTGTCCGACTCGCAACGCTTCTCTCTCGGCAGTCAGCGCCAGCACCTTCGATGCGATCAGCGGCCAACGTCCGAGCGCGTCATAGGTGGCGAGCCCGCCCGGTTTGCCCGAGCCCGGTTCGATGAACGCACGAATCGGCGCAAAGCCCATTTGCAGATAGTCCGCCATGTAGGCGTATTGCACGGCGAAGTTCTCCGGCGTGGCGCGGTAGTCCGGATTCCATTCGTGCAGAAAGCGTTCGGTCATGCGCCAAGCGAAACGCTCGTGCGCGCCATCTTCGGACCATTTGGGCGATAGATCCGCAAAGCTCGCCATCAGGGTCGCGAACTGCGCGCGCGTCAGCGTGGGCGAACCGTCGAGCACGATGCGCGGCCAGCGCGCAGGCTCCGCGATCGCCATTTCGGCCACGACCGCCGCCGACAGATGTCCGCCACAAAGAAATCCGCGCGATACGCCGCCGAGCCTGTGCAAAGCGATCGCGAGCTCAGCGCCCATTTCCGCGCAGCTCCAGCCAGCGGTGTGTTTGTGCGAATTGCCGTAACCCGGAATGTCCACCGCCAGCACGCGAAATCCGCGTGCGGCGAAGAGCGGCATCAAATGTTCGTACTGCCGGCCGTTCGAAGGTGCCCAGTGCAACAGCACGAGCGGCGTACCGGTGCCGAGCTCGCGATAATGGACCTGGCCGTGTGCGCCGTCGACGTAGCCGCAGCGGATGTGTTCGAGGCTCACCACGTCATCGAGATCCCTTTTGTTTTGAGATAGGGCTCGAGCCCGTCCTTGCCGAATTCGCGACCCCAACCGGACTGCTTGTTGCCCCCGAAGGGCATCGCGGGATCGATCGCGGCATGCATGTTGACGCTGACTTGACCCGAATCGATCTTGCGCACCATCTGCATCGCCGTGCCGAGATCGCGGGTCCAGACGCTGCCCGACAAACCGTAGATGGTCGAGTTCGCTTCGCGTGCGACCACATCGAGATCGCCGTCACCGAAGGTCTGTACGCACAACACCGGGCCAAAGATTTCGTTCTTCACCGGCGTCATGTCGCTTGTCATGCGCGTCAAAATCGTGGGCTCGAAGAAGTAGCCGGGGCGCGTCGGGGCGCGTCCGCCGCAGACGAGCTCGCCGCCTTCGCGCTGCCCGGCTTCGACGAAGCTCGTGACGCGATCGCGTTGCTTGGCGGAAATGAGCGGTCCGAATTCGGACGTCGGATCGAGGCCGGGGCCGATCTTCATCGCCTGGGCGATTTGTGCAATCCCCTCGACCACCTGGTCGTGGATTTTTTCGTGCACGAACAAACGCGTGCCGGCCATGCAGTTTTGCCCCTGCAGGAAAAAGCAGGCACGTGCAGCCCCCGGAATCACCTGCTCGAGATCGGCATCCGGGAAAACGACCACGGGTGATTTGCCACCGAGTTCCAGCGTGACTTTCTTCAAGTTGCCAACCGAAGCTTTCACGATCGCTTTGCCGACTTCGGTCGAGCCCGTGAAGGCGATCTTGTCGACACCCGGATGCGCCGCGAGCGCAGCGCCGGCATCCGCGCCGTAACCGTTGACGATGTTGATCACGCCGTCGGGCACGCCCGCGTCCTGGCAAAGTTCGGCGAGGCGCATCGCCGTGAGCGGCGTGAGTTCGGCGGGCTTCAATACCAGGGTGCAACCGGTGGCGAGGGCGGGCGCGATCTTCAGCATCACCATCGGCAAGGGTGAATTCCACGGCGTGATCGCACCGACCACGCCGATCGGTTCGCGCAACGTGAACGAGAAAACTTCGCCGGGCGGTTTGCCCTGCGGCGCAGCCGGAATCGTCGCGCCTTCGATTTTGGTCGGCCAGCCCGCGTAGTAACGGAAGAATTCCGGCACCACCATGCCGCAGACGTATTGTGCGAGCGGCGTGGGCAAACCGTTATCGAGGATTTCAAGCTCGCAGAGCTGCTGGAAGTTCGCTTGCACGAGGTCGGCGATCTTCCACAAGATCGCGCTGCGTTGCGCCGCCGTGAACTTGCTCCACGGACCTTCGAGCGCGGCGCGCGCCGCTTTCACGGCAAGATCGATGTCGTGTGCATCGCCCGCCGCGCAGCTCGCGATCGTCAGTCCCGTGGCCGGATCGTGCACATCGAAACTGCGTCCCGAAGCCGAGGGCACCCAGCGCCCGGCGATGAAGTGGCCGTGCTTGCGGCGCAGAAAATCCAGAGTGGCAGTCGAGAGGTCGGCGGCGGTCATCGGTGTACTCCTCGTAGGCGCATCGACGCATCGTACTAGGCACTCTGCGGTCACAACCCGTGTCCCCGAGGCGATCGACCGATCAGTGGCCGATGAAACAGGTTGAGCGTAGCGGCCGTGCCGGATAGTCTGCATCCATACATGGATACGCCCACGTTTGCGGGCGGGCCTGCCGTTCTGCCGCCCGCTCAAGCCAGTTTTTCAGCGCACGTCTCGGTTCTGATCGTCGGTGCCGGCGGTTGCGGTCTCACCGCAGCGCTTGCGGCTCACCAAGGCGGTGCGGAAGTGCTGGTGCTCGAGCGTGATGCCTCGGCGCTCGGTACGACCGCGATGTCGACCGGTCTGATTCCGGGTGCCGGTACGCGGGCGCAGACCGAACAGGGCATCGTCGACACGCCCGAGATGTTCGCGGCCGACATTCTTCGCAAAACACGTGGTGAAACCGATGCCGACATCGCGCTCGAGCTCGCGCGTGCCTCGGCACGCACGATCGATTGGTTGATCGACGATCATCGCGTGCCGCTCACGCTCGTCGACAGCTTCCTCTATCCCGGACACTCGGTGAAGCGGATGCATGGCACGCCGAATCGCACCGGAGCCGAGTTGATGGGTGCGTTGTCCGCAGCCTGCGAGCGCCGCGGCATCGACATCCTCACCGAGGCGCTGGTTACGGAATTGTTTGCCGATGCGGATGGCCGCGTCCGCGGCGTACGCGTGCAGCGCCCCGATGGTTCGCACGAGGATTTGTCCTGCGATGCGCTGGTGCTCGCGTGTTGCGGCTTTGCAGGCAACGACGCGATGGTGCGCGAGTTCATTCCCGAGATCGAAGGTGCGACGTTCTTCGGACACCCGGGCAACAAAGGTGATGCGATCCGTTTCGGACTCGCGCTCGGTGCGGCGGTGCGCGACATCCACAGCTATCAAGGTCATGGCGGGTTGGCCGCGGGACGCGGCATCCCTATTCTTTGGCCGCTGATCATGGAAGGCGGCTTTCAAGTGAACGTGCATGGCGCGCGATTCTCGAACGAAGCACGCGGCTATTCCGAGCAGGCGGTCGATGTCGTCGCGCAGCCCGGTCGCGTCGCCTGGGACATCTACGACGAGCGCTTGCATCAACTCATGACCGAGTTCGACGATTATCGCGACGCGATCGAAGGCCGCGCATTGCTGCGCGCCGACTCGATCGAGGCGCTCGCCGCGCTCGCGGGCATCGATGCCGCAGGGCTCGCAACAACCGTGCGTGACGTCGCCGCTTGCGTGCGCGGCGGGAAATCCGACGCGTTCGGCCGCGACTTTCGCAACAAGCCCGAGTTGCGCGCGCCGTTTTATGCCGTCAAAGTGACGGGCGCTCTGTTTCACACGCAGGGCGGCTTGGCGGTCGATGCGCAAGCGCGTGTGCTGCGCGAAGACGGCACGCCGCTGCCGAATCTGTTCGCAGGCGGCGGTGCGGCGCGCGGCATCTCCGGTCCGTCGAGCTGGGGCTACATGGCGGGCAACGGTTTGCTGACCGCCACGACTTTTGGCCGCCTCGCCGGCGAAGCGGCCGCTCGAATGATGCGTTGATTTTTTTGGGGGGAACTCGATGACCAACGAACGTGGCGAAATCAGCTCGCCTGGCTGGAAACTGAACTTCGGCTGGGGTATCGGCACGCTCGGTGCGTCGATACTGCTCAACAGCTTCGCGGCTCTGCAACTCTATTACCTGACCAACGTGCTAGGCATCGCGATCGCGACGGCGTCGCTCGTGCTGTTCGTGGCAAAAATCTGGGACTGGATTGCAAATCCGCTGATGGGATTGATCAGTGATCGCACGCAGACCCGCTGGGGCCGCAGACGACCGTACCTGTTGCTCGGCGGCTTCGTCGCCGGCGGCGCATTCATCGTGTTCTTCACGTCCGCGCTCACACCGATCTCCGGCTCGCTGGTGCTCGTCGCCTTGTCGCTGGCCTTGGTCGGCACGGGCTACACCATTTTCAACGTGCCCTACATGGCGATGCCCTCGGAGCTCGTCGACGATTACAAAGAACGCACCAAGATGATTTCCTGGCGCGTCTTCTTCATCGGCATCGGCACGATGGTCGGCGTGTCGACCCAGCGCATGGCCGAGTTGCTCGGCGACGGCGCCGAGGGTTATGCGCGCATGGCGCTGTACGTGGGCGCATCGATTCTGGTGTTCATGGGCTGGACGTTCTGGGGTACGGCCGGAGGTCGTGCGCACGAGCGTGACCGGCAGTCCGTGCCGTTTTTCGAGCAGTTGCGGCTCGGCCTGCAAAACAAGCCGTTCGCCGCCTTGCTCGGCACCAAGTTCACGCAACTGTTCGGTCTGTTCACCTCGACGGCGATGAGCATCTTCGTCGTCAAGTACGTGCTCGGCAAAGAAAATCCGGGCGAGTGGATGATCCTGTTCACGTTGGTGAGTTTCCTGGCGCAGACCGCGTCGATCCCGCTGTGGACGCGCATGACCAAGCGCTTCGAGAAACGTGCGACCTATATGGTCGCGACGGTGATGTTCAGTGTCGCGTCGCTCACCTGGCTGCTCGCCAGCCCCGACGAGTCGATGGAGTTTTTCTGCTTGCGTGCCACGATCAAAGGATTCGCCGCAGGCGGGTTGCTGTTGATGGGCCAGTCGATGCTGCCCGACACGATCGAGTACGATTTTCGCAAGACCGGTCTGCGCCGCGAGGGCATTTTCTCGGGGCTCTACAGCATCGTGGAAAAAGTGGCATCGAGCTTTGCGCCGACCTTGCTGGGTCTCGGCTATGCCTGGTTCGGTTTCCAGTCGAAGGCGCCGACGCAGACGGTCGAGGCCATCGACGGCATTCGCTACTGCGCGGCTTTCCTGCCGTGTCTGTACTTCGCGCTGTCGATGATCCCGCTGTACTTCTATCGCCTGACCGAACGCGAACTGAAGGCTACCGGCAATTCCTGATGCGCTGAAACGCAGCCCATAAAAAAAGCCCGGACGTCACCGTCCGGGCTTTTTTTTCACGACTTGCGTCGTGCGCAGCGGGTCGATCAGTCCATCTTGTAGCTGAAGGACATCAGATACTCGCGCGGACGTACCGGAATGAATCCGCCCAGGAAGCCGCGGCTGCCGGTCGGGATGGTGTCGTTGTTCGAGAAGTTCTTGACCGAGAAGCGCGTGCTCCAATTCTTCGACAACTCGACTCCCACGAACGCATTGCCTTGCCCGAAGCCCTTCACCTTGAAGTCGTTCGTCGCAGAGGTGATGTAGTCGTCGGTGTAGAACCAGTCGGCACCCACGGTCGCACGACCGATGCTGGTGTCGTGACCGTACTCGAAGCCCGCGTTGTAGGAGAACTTCGGCAACTGCGGCGGAACCGCATTCACGCCGAAGTCACGCAGCGCGTTCGCCGGCGCGCTGGCCGGACGCAAGTAGGTGTACTTGCCGTCGGTCAATGCAGTGCCGCTCAGGAACAGCGTCAAACCGTCGGTCGGGACGGCCGTGATTTCATACTCGAGACCCTGAATGGTGACCTTGCCGGCGTTCTGCACCGGGAAGGCGGTCGTGCCATTCGGCAACGTCACCAGAGCGTTGAGTGCGAGATCCGACACCTTCGCGTAGTAGTAGTTCGCGTTGATGCGCAGATTGTTGCCGAACAGGTCCGTCTTGACGCCGGCTTCATACGTCCAGTTCGATTCCGGGAAATACGCTTTCTGCGCATCCTGGAACGAGAAGATGTTGATGCCGTTGTAACCGCCGGATTTGAAGCCCTTCGCCGCCGAGGTGTAGATCAGCATGCGATCGACGTTGCCCGACGCGGGGACCGTGTAGTCAAGGCCGAAGCGCGGCGTGGTCTGGGTGTAGGTGTTCTTGAGGTTCACCGCACCGGTGGTCGGCGTGATCGGCGGCAGCTTGCCGACGAAGGTGAAGTCGAAGGTCTTGCGATCTTCGGTGTAGCGCACACCCGCCGTCGCCTTGAGGGCGTCGGTGATGTGGTAGCTCATCTGCACGAACGCCGAGGTCGAGTCCGTCTTGGCGCGGATCGCGCTGGTCGAAATCGGTACCGCGACCGGCAGCAAGGGCGGGAAGAATGTCGCCCATGCGAACGCCTGCGTGCCCTTTTCATTGAACAGGTACACGCCGGCGAGATAGTCGAGACGACCGTCGGCCGCCGTACCGGAGAGCTGAAGTTCTTCGCTCATTTGGTCCGCGTCGGCGGTGTTCACCGCGACGACGTTGCCGTTGCCGCTGAAGTCGTTGTTGAAGAAGTCTTTGGTCTTCACGTAGCCCGTGATGGACTTCAGCGTCATGTCGCCGATCTTGTAGGAGACGTTCAGCGAAGCGATCGTCTGCTTCGTCGAACCTTCGGTGCGATCGCGGTAAGGCGCACCCAGCCGCGAGAGCGGCGGCGTGTTCAGGATGTACGTACCGAACTGCGGCACGAGATCGTCCGAAGTGTATTGCTTGGTCGACGGCACCGAGGGGGTCGTCGCCGGAATCAGCTGGCCGCCATCGTTCTTCGCATCCGAATAGGACAGCGACGCCGTGACGTCGAGGTTTTCGATGCCGCGGTAGCGCAGCTTGCCGCGCGCCGCGTAGTTGCGCTCGAGGCCGGTCTTCTGGGCGATCGCCGGGTTGCGATCGTAGAACTGACCGTTTTTGTTGTTGTAGAGCGCCGAGAACGAGCCCGCCCAATCATCGCTCAAGGAGCCACCGACGCTGACGCTGGCGCGCTTCTGATCGAAGTTGCCGGCACCGAAGCTCGTTTCGAACCACTCTTTGTCGCCCGGCGAGCGCGAGATGAATTTTATGGCGCCCGACAGCGAGTTGCGGCCGTACAGCGTGCCTTGCGGGCCGCGCAGCACTTCGACGCGCTCGATGTCCGCGAGCGCCACGTTGTTGCCGTTCAGGCGCGCGAGGTACACGTCATCGACGTACAAGCCGAAAGGCGATTCGGCGACGATCAACGAGGCATCTTGCTGCAGCGAGCCGCGCAGCGAGGGCGACAGGTTGGTCGGCGTCGTGATGTTGTTGAGCATCTTGAGGCTCGGGGTGTAGCGCGCGAGATCGCGAGCTTCGGTCACCTGCTTTTTCTCGAGCGACTCTGCGGTGAGCGCCGTGACCGGCACCGGCACCGACTGCAACGAGGCTTCGCGGCGCTCGGCCGTGACGACGACCTCTTCAAGACCGCCGCTCGTCTGCTCGTTGGCCGGCTGCGCGTTGACGGCAGCGGGCAGGGCAGCGAGGCCGATGGCCAAATGCAACAAACGATTTTTTGACATGCTGAGTCCCTGTTGGTGAATGAAGCGGCGGGGCACACGACCACGTCCGGCGAGGGACTATAACTGCTCCCGCCGATCGCTTCGACTCGTGTTGTATTTTCCCTACAGTTTGACGATGACTTTGCCGAGATTACGGCCTGAGAGCAGATATTCGACCGCATCTGCCGCGTGCTCGAGGCCCGTAAAGGGGGTTGGATCGGTCAGCGGCCGCAGACGTCCCGCGTAATAGAGAGACAGAATGCGCGCGGCGGCCTCGTCGAAGAACTCCGGGAACGATTGGTTCTGAAAGCCGCGGACGGAAGCCGATTTCCAGTAGAGCTTGCGGTAGATGCGCGGCTGCGAGACGTTCTCGATGGCCTTGTCGAAGTCGGAGGTGTGGCCACTGATCACCAGGCGGCCCCGCATCGCCAGGTGATCGAGAAAGGTATCGAACACCTCGCCGCCCACCGAGTCGTAGGCGACGTCGAGGCCGCGCGGATATTCGCGCTGCAATACCTCGGCCAGTGATTCTTCGCGCAAGTTGACGGGGCGGTCGACGCCGAGACTGCGCAGCAACGGAATCTTGCGTGCATCGCTCGTGAGACCGATCACGTGACAGCCCGACAGTTTTGCGATCTGCACGACGATGTGACCGAGACCGCCGGCCGCTGCTGATACGGCGACGGTCTCGCCACTACGCACGTCGCCGACGCGCTCCAGGCCGACCATCGCCGAAATGCCGGTCGGAATCAGCGTCAGGATTTCGGGCGAGGCTTCGCGGATGCGAATCGCGCGGCGCGCATCGGCGAGTTGATATTCGCGATATCCGGAGCCGAGCTTGCTATGTGCGACGGCGTCGCCGATCTGCCATTGGGTGACGCCGGGCCCGACGGCAACGACTTCGCCGACCGCTTCGATGCCCATGTCATACGGCGGACGTACGTCGACGTAGCGTATGGCGTTGCGACACAGGTTCTTGTCGAAGATCGCGTTGCAACCGGCGTAGCGATTTCGAATGACGATCTCGCCGGCGCCGGGATCGCGCCACGGCTCTTCGACGACGGTGGTGGCGCTGCGAAAATCGCCGGTGAGCGCGTGGATGACGAGTTTGCGGTAGTGCGCGGGCACGTTCATGATGTCCGCATATTAATCGAGGGAGCGATCGTCATGCCGACCGTACTGATCACTGGTGCATCCCGCGGACTCGGACTCGAGCTCACGCGACAATATGCGGCCGAGGGCTGGAACGTGCTCGCGGTAGCCCGTGATCCCGACGGCGCCACGGCGTTGCGCGAACTCGCCGCTCGTCATCCGACGCAGGTCGTGCCGCGTCGTCTCGACGTCACCGATCACGCGGCCGTGGATCGCGCCGCGTTCGAATTGCGCGGCACGCCGATCGACGTGCTGATCAATTCGGCCGGCACGATGGGCAAAGGAAAATTCGCCGAGCTCGGTCTCGACTTCGGCAAGTTCGGCAGTTCCGATTTCGACGACTGGATGGCCGTATATCGCCTCAACGTCATGGCACCGATGAAAATGGCGGAGTCGTTCGTGCAGCACGTGGCGAGTTCCGAGCAGAAAAAGATCGTCACGTTGACGAGCATCCTCGGCTCGATCGAGTTGAACAAAATCGGCGGCTTGTATGCGTACCGGGCCAGCAAAGCTGCGGTGAACGCCATAATGCGTTCGATGGCCATTGATCTCGGCAAGCATCACGGCATCGCCGCCACCGCCTTGCATCCGGGCTGGGTGCGCACCGACATGGGCGGCCCGCGCGCCGACATCGACGCTCCCGAAAGCGCCGCCGGCATGCGCAAGGTGATTGCGCAGTTGACGCTGAAGAACGCCGGTCGCTACTGGATGTACGACGGCAGCGAACTGCCGTGGTGATCGACGCGTCGTCGACTCAATCGTTGAACATTTTCCAGATGACCTTGCGGCTCGGATCGTAGGCCGAATACGTCTTGAATTCGGTGCGCGCATCGCCGAGCGCGGCGACGGTGAGCGTCGCCAGATCTGCGCGCGAGATGTAGCTGAACGCCTGCGGATCCTCGGCGAGCACGGCCGTACCGGTTTCTTTGACGTTGCCGAGCCCGCCGGGGCGGATGATGGTGTACGCAAGCCCGCTCGCACGCAGATGATCTTCGGCACGGGTTTTGAGTTCCATCACTTCGGCGAGAAATTTGCTCGACGGCCAGGGTGCCGTGGCTTTTGAATCGCCCGCACCGATCACCGTGACGAACACGAACCGTCGTACGCCGGCCGCTCGGGCGGCGTCGATGACGTTGCGATTGCCGATCCAGTCGGGGCGCTTCGCGTTCTCGCCGCGACTCGTACCCAAAGTCGACACCACGGCGACGAACGGAGCCGCTTGGAACGCGGCGCGCACTTCGTCGGCGTTGAGCGCATCGGCGATGACGGTCTTGACGCCGAGCGCACGCAATTCTTCGGTCTGCGACGTTTTGCGCAGGGCGACCGTCACGTCTTCGCCACGTTCGCGCAGCTTGCGCACGATGTCGAGACCGGTGCCGCGGTTGCCGCCGAACACCAGGATCGGACCCGCGGGCGATCGATAGCCGGTCGCGGCGTGCAAATTCTGCGGCGTGTGCGAGGAGCCGCTGAAATAGAACAGGTAGGAAGCGAGCAGTGCGGCGAGCAGCAGCACGAGCACGCCCAAAGTTTTCAGCAGCAGTTTGAAGAATTTCATCGTCTGCACCTCAATGCGTCGGTTCGTTCGCCGGAGCGTAACGTTGCAGCCATTCGCGGACGTTCTGATACCAGAACAAGGAATTCTGCGGCTTCAGGACCCAATGATTCTCGTCGGGGAAATAGACGAGCTTCGACGGCACGCCGCGCTTCTGCAAGGTGTTGAACAACTCGATGCCGTGATTGACGGGCACGCGCTGGTCGAGTTGCCCGTGAATCACCAGCGTCGGCGTGACGAAACTGCCGGCCGAAGTGTGCGGTGAGTAACGGGCGAACTCCTCCGGTCGTTCCCAGAATTCGAAGAATCGATCGCGTTCCGCACCGTAGTCGGCGCCGATCTGGGTGAAATTGTTGTAGACGGCGGCGTGCGCGATCAACGCCTTGAACGGATGCGCGCGCCCGAGCAAGGTCGCGGCGAGGAAACCGCCGTAGCTGCCGCCGCCGGCAACCATGTGGCTTGCATCGACGAACGGTTTCGACGCCAGCCACGCAGCCGCCTGCAAGGTGTCTTCGTACGGCATGGTGATGCGATCCGGATTGATCGAGTCACCGAACGCGTTGCCGAATCCGCTCGAACCGTGGAAGTTGTGCCAGGTGACGACGTAACCCCAGCTGGCGAACACGTGCGCGTTCCAGCGCCACTGCACGGCATCCTGGATGGTGTTGTGCGGACCGCCGTGCAGCAGCATGAAGACCGGATATTTCTTAGTCGGATCGAAATTGGGCGGATAAACGACCCACATCTGGATCGGATCACCCTTGGCGCCTGCGTACGTGGCGCTCTCGACCTTGCCTAGATCGACGGTCGCGAGCGCCGCGTCGTTGAAGCGCGTGAGGACGCTCGCCGTCCCGGTGCCGAGGTCCAGCCGCACCAGCGTCGGCGGCTCCGAAAAACTCTGGCGCAGCGCGACTGCGATCGGTTTGGATCCTTTCGAGATCGCGAGATTTCCGAAACTCGAGGTCGTGGTGATCGCGCGCGGCTTGCCTGGACTCGCGAGAGCGTGTTGATAGACGCGATTCGTCGCGGCATCGTCGACCGTGCTGTAGAGCGAGGTCGAATCGCTTTGCCAGACGAGTTCGCCCGGTGACCGATCCCAATCGCCCGACAGGTCGCGGCGTTCACCGCTTTTGCGATCGATCAGCAGCAGACGGGCACGATCGGCGTAAAAACCTTTGATGGTCTGCGCGGTGTACGCCAGCCACTTTCCGTCCGGGCTGTATAGCGGCATGCCGTCGTCGGCGCCGTTTTCGCTGGTGACATCGCGGGCGGGTTTGCAGCCGCAGCTTTCGAGCACGATCACGTCGGCGTTCGGATCCGCGCCGCTGCGATCGACGTCCGACACGAACGCGACTTCAAGACCGTCGGGCGAAATGTCGTAGGACGCGTTGGAATAAGCGCGTTTGGAGAGGTGGTGGCCCGACTGACGCGTGATGGCGGTCGGTTCACCGCCCTCCACCGAAATCGAAAACAGATGCGGTTCGCGGTCGTCGACGAAGTGGTCCCAATAGGCGATGGGGGCGCGCTCCCACACTTTCGCGTTCATCTTGCTGTCTTCGCGTTCCTTGCGACGCTTCTCCTGATCTTCCCATTTGACGAGATCGATCCAGATCGGGGTGACGAACGCGAGTCGCTTGCCGTCGGGGAACCACTTGATCGCCGATACGCCGGTGGGAATCTGCGTGATGCGTCGTGCCTCGCCGCCATCGACCGGGATCAAGTAGAGCTGGGTTTCCTTGTCGTCGCCGCGTTTGGACAAAAACGCGATCCGCAGCCCGTCCGGGCTGAACGTCGGCGAGGTGTCGGCGGCTTTGTCGCTGGTGAGTTGGCGCGTGATGCCGCTTTTCGTGTCGATCAGCCAGAGATCGGTCTGCCCCTTGTTTTCTTTGACGTCGTAGCGCGTCACCGTGACCACGGCGCGCGTGCCGTCGGGCGACAGGCTCGTCTCGCCCAAACGGGCGAGTGTCCACATCTTTTCGGCCGACAACGTTTCGCGCACGCCCGTCGACGGCGCGGCGAGGCCGACGTTGACGACGCAGCCTGCGACCAGCGCGAGCGCGAGGATCGAGCGTGAGAGCGAATTCATGCGCGTGTTTCCTTGATTTTTTGCAATGCGGTGATGAATGCGGTGGTTTCGGCCGTGGTGCCGACCGTGACTCGACACCAATCGAGCAGCGGTTCGAAGGGGCGTCCGACTTCGATGCGCTCGGCACGCATCCGGTTGCGGAATTCTTCGAGCGACAAGCCGGTCTTCATGAACAGAAAATTGCCCTGCGAGGGCGTGCACTCGATCGCGAGGGCCTGGCAGGCCGAGGTGATGCGCGCGCGATCGGCCAGCAGAGTTTCGCGCGTCGTTTGCATGAACGGCTGGTCGCCGAGGCTCGCGAGCGCAGCGGCGAGCCCTGCGCCATTCGGGATGGCGAGGTGCGGGCCGCGGATTTTTTTGATGAGGTCGGGACGGGCGAGTGCATAGCCGACGCGCAGCCCGGCGAGGCCGTGCAGCTTCGAGAAGGTGCGCAACACCACCACGTTCGCGCCGCTGCGCACCAGCTCAACCATGCTGCCCGTTGCCGCCGGATCCGCGAAATCGAGATAAGCCTCGTCGATCACGACGAGCGCACGTTCACCGATCGACTTGCAGAAGTCGCGCAACGCAGCGGCCGGGACGACGGTGCCCGTGGGATTATTGGGGTTGCAGACGTACACGATGCCGGTGTTGCCGTTGACGGCCGCGTCGAGTGCCGGCAAGTCGTGTCGCAGCGCGGCGTCGACCGGAACATGCACGATGTCCGCACCGACGCTCGCTGCCATGGTGTGGATTTGATTGAAGGTGGGCCAGGCCGACACCAGACGTTTGCGGGCGCACCAGCCGGTCGCCAAGACGTTCAGCAACTCGGCCGAGCCGGAGCCGATCGCCACGTTGTCGGCCGACAAGTTTTCTTTGGCCGCGATCGCGGCGAGCAATCGCGCCGATGATTCCATCGGATAGCGACAAGAGTCGTCGATCGCGGCCGCCAGCGCGAGGCGGGCTGCGGGACCGGGCCCCCAGGGGTTTTCGTTGGCCGACAGCCGCAGCGGATAGCGCAGCGCGGCTTGACGTTCCGCGGCCCGCAGCACGGCAGGCAGCTGCGTGGCGAGCGCCGTGCCACCGACGGCGAGTGCAAGAGTGCGACGACGATTGAGATTGATCATTGCATGACTCCGCGATGTTCAGTAGTGAGGCGGTTTTTCGTGGCGGGTCGCCGCATCCGAGGGCGCTGCGGCGTCGAGTTCGGCCAGCAACTGCGCGTTGCGCGCGATGACGCGTTCGAGTTCGATTTGCTGGCGGTACAGGGCGTCCGACAATTGTTGTACGGCGTGTTCGAGATGCGCCGTCTTGATTTCCAGCGCTTCAAGGCGCGTCGTGTCGCTCATGTCGGATCTTCCGTGGTGATGCAGACGGGGCAGTCGGTGTTGGTGACGCCGACGTTCGCCACCGCTTCGACAGTCCCGGCCCATGCCGAGACGATATTCGGTATCAATGCGGGATATCGAGCAGTCGGCTCCCGACGCGCACCGTCACGGGCCGCGTCGATTGCCGCATGCAGACCCGTGCGCGACGACTCGTACACCGGTACGTCGAGGCGCGCGGCGAGCGCCGGACCGATCGGCGCCATGCAGGTGCAACCGAGAGCGATCGCCGCCGCTCCGTCATGCCGCACCGCAAGCCGGCAGGCATCGACGAGACGCTCGAGCACTTGGGTGTCGTGACGCGCCATGCGTTGCATCACGTCATCTTCGCTGCCGAGTCGGGCGAGCTCCTCTTCGGGCGAAAGATGCCGCACGCCGCGACAGAGGCTGCCGAGTCCGAGTGCGCGCAAACGCTCCTCGTACAAAAATCCCATCGACGCCGGCCAAACGGTGACGATCGCGAACGGACGAGCGCCGTCCTGCGAGGCGGCACGCAGTGTCGCCTCACCGGCACCGATCACCGGCGTTGCCGTCGCCGCGCGCGCGGCGTCGACGCCGTAATCGGCGAACGAGTTGATCAGAACGGCATCGGCCGACTGCGCTGCCGCCGATTGCATGGCGTCGACGTACCCCACATCCACCACCAAGCGCTCGTAGGCGCTGAGAGCGAACGCGCTCAGGCGCGGGTTGACCAGCACGGCCTCCGCGCCCGCCTCGGTAGCCATGCTGGCCAGGTGGGGTGGCAAGGTCTTGGCGGCGGTGCCGCTGCCGATGATCGCGATGCGCATGGGCGAAACATAACGAAAATCGGCGCCCTGCGGGCGGTCCTCGTGCCCGCCTTGACAGGCAGGCGCGCCCTGCCGACCCTTGGATGGTCCGATCGGCGGGGTTCGTCACCAACATGTCCGAAGAAACTGCTTATCCCTCCCGCGCCTATGCGTGGTACGTGGTGGTGTTGCTCACGCTCGCCTACGCGATCTCGCTGCTCGATCGCTGGGTGCTCGCGCTGCTCGTCGGTCCGGTCAAAGAATTCTTCGGCGCGACCGACACCCAGATGGGCCTGTTGATGGGACCGGTGTTCGCGCTGTTCTACGTGTCGATGGGCTTGCCTTTCGGTTGGCTGGCCGATCGTTACGACCGCAAGAAGATCATCGGCGTCGCGATGCTGTTTTGGTGTTCGATGACGGCCGCCTGCGGGCTCGCCAAAACTTTCGGACAACTGGCGACTGCGCGTCTCGGCATCGGGCTCGGCGAGGCCGCGCTCAATCCCGCCGCCAATTCGCTGATCGCCGATCATTTTCCGCGCGCCGAGCAAAGTCGCGCAATCGCGTTCCTCAACATGGGCGTGGCGACCGGGATGGGGTTCGCCTATCTCGTCGGCGGTTTGATCGTCGCGTGGATGGCCAGCCAGCCGCCGATGAGTTTTCCGGTGGTGGGGCATCTCGAGCCTTGGCAAGTCGTGTTCGTCGCCGCCGGATTGCCCGGGATGCTCGTCGCGTTGCTCGTGTTCGGCATCCGCGAGCCGCTGCGACGAGATCGACTCGCGCACTCGGCCGAGGCGGCGTCCACCGCGCAATTCGTCGCCTATCTGCGCACCCATCGCGCCGCGTACGCGCCGTTGCTGATCGGCATGGTCGCTTCGCCGCTCGTCGGCTATGCGTTGCAATGGTTGCCCGCGATGTTCGATCGCGTCTGGGGTTGGGATGCGCCGCGATTTTCGTTCGCCTACGGCTGCATTCTGCTCATCATCGGTCCTGCGGGCGCGATCTTCGGCGGCTGGCTCACGACACACCTCTATCGACGCGGCCGTCCGGATGGTCCGATGACGGCATCGTTGATCGCTCTGGTGTTGTTGGTCGTCGCGACCGCTTTGCTGCCGCTCGCGCCGACACCGGAAGTCGCCTTGCTGCTGCTGATCCCGTCGAGCATCGGCGGCGCGATGAGCACGGCATGCGGTGCTGCCGCCGTCGTGTTCGTGACGCCGGGTGAATTCCGCGCGCGCATTTCTTCGTTGTATATCCTCACCATCAACGGCCTCGGCATGTTGCTCGGTCCGCCGGTCGTCGGTCTTTTGAACGATCGCGTATTCGAGGGTCCGCAGGGCATCCGCTTTTCCGTCGCCTTGGTCGTCCTCGTGATCGGTGGTGCGTTGACCGCGTATCTGTCCACCGGGCGTCGCGCCTACGGCGAGTCGATACGCAGTCTCGAGGCGGCGCAGGCGAAGTCGGCATGACGCAACCTTTGGGTGATGGCGGTATCGTCGTGGCGGCGGCGCGTTCGGATCGCGCCGTAGCCATCGATATCGCCCGTGAATTCATGGACGCCTTGGCGCACCGCGACTTGCAGCGTGCCGCGAGTTTTTTGGCGCCGGATTTCGTGATGACGATTTCGGGCGGCCATCGCTATACGCGTCTCGAAGACTTCGTTTCGTTCAGTGCCACGCGCTATGCGAGCGTGCGCAAGCAGGTCACGACCGTCGAAGCCTGCGAGGCCTCGAACGGCGTAGCCGTCTATCTGCACGGCGACATGCAGGGCAGTTGGCCGGATGGCACAGCCTTTGAAGCGCGCTTTTGCGATCGCTTCCTGTTGCGCGAGGCAAAACTCGTCGAATTACAAACCTGGAGCGATGCCGCCGAGCATGCGCGGAGAAACGGATGACGATACAAAAACTGGATCGCTACGTGGCGCTGGCTTTGCAGATCGACTGCGACGGCGTGCATCCCGATCGCGATCGCGAGGCTGCCGCGGCGCGCATGCGCGCTTCGATTGCACGCATCGACACCGCGATCGGCGGCGCGAAGCGCTGGGTCGGCGCGGATCTCAAGCTGGTCGTGTTGCCCGAGTACATTCTGAGCGGTCCGCCCTGGGGCGAAACCATCCCCGAGTGGGCTTCCAAGGGCGCGATTGCGCCCGAGGGTCCCGAGTACGATGCGCTCGCCGCACTCGCGCAGAAACACGGCGTGTTTCTCGCCGGCAACGGCTATGAAACGGATGCGCATTTTCCGGGCATCTACTTCCAGGCCTGTTGGGTGTTCGATCCGTCGGGCAAGCGGGTGCTCACCTATCGTCGTTTGATCTCGATTTTTGCGCCCACGCCGCACGACGTCTGGGACAAATATCTGGACGTCTACGGCATCGAGGCCGTTTTCCCGGTGGCGGATACCGCAATCGGAAAACTGGCCGCGATCGCCTCCGAAGAAATCCTGTATCCGGAGGTCGCGCGGGCGCACGCGATTCGCGGCGCCGAGGTGTTTTTGCACTCGACCAGCGAAGTCGCCTCGCCGAATCTCACCATCAAGCAGATCGCGCGTCGTGCGCGTGCGCTCGAAAATCTCGCTTACGTCGTGTCGGCCAACAACGCCGAACTGCGCGGGATCGACGTGCCGGTCGATTCCAGCAACGGGTTTTCCGACATCCTCGACTATCACGGCAATCAGATGATTCTCGCCGGCGTCGGTGAGTCGTCGGTAGCCAATGCATTTTTGGATATGGCCGGATTGCGTGCCTACCGTCGTCGCCCGGCGATGTCGAACATGTTGTCGCGTCAGGCACTCGAGATGTTCGCGGACTCGTTCGCGAATGCCGATCTGCGTCGCCGCAACGGTTTGTTGCAAGGCGGCACGCTCGTGATTCCCGATCGCAGTTATTTCCAGCAGCGTCAGGCCGATGCGATTGCGCGCATGGTCGAGCGCGGAGTCATCTGAATATGCCGCGCGCCGCCGTACAGTCGAGCTATGGTTCCCCGGTAGACGTCTTGCGCGTGGTGGAGTTGCCTGCCGAGCAGCCGGCCGACGATGAGGTCGTCGTGCGCATGGAGGCGGCCGCGATGCACATCGCCGACCTGCGCACGATCCAGGGCGTCGAGCCGTTTCGCTTTCCGGTGCCGCGTACGCCTGGCTTCGAGGGCATCGGCCACGTCCTGCGCGTCGGCAGCGCCGTGCGTCACCTCAAGGTCGGTGACCGCGTGTTCCCGGCGCTCGCCAGCGGAACGTTTCGCGAAGAAGTGCGCTGCAAAGCCGCCGCCTGCATGCCGGCGCCCGAAGGTGATGCGATCCAGTTGAGTCTGCTCACGGTCAACGGTCCGACCGCCGAGGTGTTGCTCGAAGATTTTGCCGATTTGCAGCGAGGCGACTGGTTGATCCAGAACGCCGCCAATTCGAGTTGCGGCCGCTATCTCATCCGGCTTGCGCGCTTGAAAGGCGTGCGCACCGTCAACGTCGTGCGGCGCGCCGAGATGGTCGACGAACTGCGCGAGTTGGGTGGCGACGTGGTGCTGGTCGACGGCCCCGATCTGGCGGCACGGGCACGCGAGGTCGTGCAGGGTGCGCCGATCAAACTCGGCATCGATGCCGTCGCAGGGCCTGCAACGCAGCGCATCGCCGAGTGTCTCGCGCCCGGCAGTATCGTGGCCAGTTACGGGTCGATGACGAGCCAGCGCTGTGAACTCGATTTCTATCTCATGTTCAGACAAGACATTCGTTTGGTCGGCGTGAGCTTCGCGCGGCAATTCGCCACGCGACGCACCCCCGAGGGCGTGCGCGCGATGTACGCGCGGCTCGCCGATCTCATGTCGCGCGGCGAACTCGTGGCCAAGATCGCCGGCGTCTATCCGCTCGAGCGCATACTCGAAGCCTGCGATCGTGCCGCGTGCACCGGCAGCGATCGCGACGGCAAAGTCGTGATCGCGTTCTAGAAATCGTTGACGAGTACGATCTTGCCGTAATGCGTGCGTGAATCGACCATCGCGTGCGCCTCGACGAGCGCGCTCATCGGCAGCGTTTTGTCGATGACGGCTTTGAACGTACCGTTTGCAAATCCCGGCACGGCCACTTCTCTGAAGCTGCGCATGGTTTCCGGCACGAAGCGCGCGCTGGTCGAGATGCTCATCGCCAGCAATTGCAGATTCCGCGTACCGATATTGAGGTTGAAGCACACCTGTCTGCCGCCCGTGCTGCCGTACATCACGATACGGCCCTCGTAGGCCATCGAGTCGAACAGCGAAGCCGCCGTTTCTTCGCCGATGGTCATGAGGCCGACGTCGATGCCATGGCCTGCGGTGTCGCGCATGATTTCTTCGGCGAGCTGCGCGGTTTTGTAGTTGTAGGCTGCGTCGGCTCCCGAGGCGCGTGAACGCGCGCATTTGTCGTCGCGGCTGGCCGTGCCGGCGACCCAGCAGCCTTGCCACTTGGCGATTTGCAACGCGGCGCTGCCGACGCTGCTGGCGATCGCTTCGATGAGCACGCGCTCGCCGGTACGTGCGCGGCCGACGGTGACCAACGCGTGCCACGCGGTCAACCAGCCGACCGGAATGGCGGCGCCCTGCACGAAATCGAGCGAGTCGGGCAGCGGCAGGGTGTGCAGGGCATCGAACAGCACGTGCGTCGCATGCGAGCCGCGCGCGCGACCGAAGACACGGTCTCCGACCGCGAAATCTTTGACGCCCTCGCCGACGGCTTCGACGACGCCTGCCGATTCCATGCCCATCACGAAGGGGAGTTCCTGACCGGAATATGTCCCGGCGCGCATTCGAGTCTCGGCGAAGTTGATGCCCGAGGCATGCACGCGCACGCGCAACTGCCCGCGACCGGGGACGGGCAATGGCATTTCGCACCATTGCATGGTTTCCGGGCCGCCGAATTCGGCGACGTTCCAGCCGTACGCTTTCATCAGCGACGCGAGAGGAATGCGGTGATGGCCGCCTGGTATTCGGTCACGAATGCGGCGGTACGCGGATCGGCCTGCATCTGCTGCCACCAGCGCGTCAATCGCTTGTGGCCGGCGTAGAGATCGGTGATGCCGAAGTTCGCGACCACGCTCTGGGTCATCATCAGGCAGGGAAAGATGGCAACGTCACCGTAGCCGAGTTCTTCGCCCACGGCATAGCGACCGTCGCCCATGAAGTGTTCGAGTTGACCGATGCTCTTGTGCAACGCCGCCTTGGCCGCTTCGATGTCGGTGTCGTTGCGACTGGCCGGGTTCATGTTGCGGAAGAACACCCCGAGCTGATTCATGATGTAGAGATCGACGATGCGACCGAGCAGGCGCGCTTGCGCGCGATCCATGGGCTTGGCGGGCAACAGCGCGGGTTGCGGATGGGCATCTTCCAAAAAATCCAGAATGACCATGGATTCCGGAACGACGCGTCCGGCGTCTTCGAGAGCAGGCATTTTTCCGAGCGGATTCAGCGCGAGGAATTCGGGCGACTTGATACCGCCGCCGGGCGGGGTTTGAGCTTCGAGTGACAAGCCCTTCAGGCGTGCGGCGAACACGGCGCGTGCGACGTAAGGCGAGACGAGTGATCCGTAGAGTTTCATGCTTCCCCCGATGAAAACTTCGAAAACGAGCGACTGACTATGGCCCAAATGACGAGTGCGAGCAACGGCAGGGTTGCGATGTTCAGCGACTCCCAGCCCAGCGTTTCGATCGCCGTGCCGGCGAGCAACGACGCGGTCGCTTGCGAGCCGAACACGACGAGATCATTGAAGCCTTGCGCACGAAAGCGTTCTTGCGGCGTGTAGGTCGACGTCAACAACGTCGTCGCCGCGACGAACATCAGATTCCAGCCGAGCCCGAGCAGCACGAGGCCGACGAAGTAATGGACGAACGCGTGTCCCAACATGGCGCTGATGGCGACGCATGCCAGATTCGCGGCGACGCCGAGCAACATCATCGCTCTGACGCCGAGCACGCGTACGAGCAGTGGTGCGGCGAGCGAGGGCAGGTACATGCCGAGCAGATGTGCGGTGATGACGCGCGTGGTATCCGCGGTCGCGAAGCCGTCATGCACGTGCATGCTGAGCGGCGTTGCCGTCATGATGAAACTCATCACGGCATATGAAGCGAGGCCGCACAACACCGCGAGACGAAAATCCGGCACGCGCAGCAATGTCGAGAGCGATCGACCTTCGGCCGGCGAGTCACTGCGCGGCGGCGGCACCACGTCGGGCAGACGAGTGAGGATCAATGATGCCGTCACGCAGAGCGCCGACAGCGCGACGTAGGTGGCCGTGAACTCCGGCCAGTCGCCGACATGTGCGACGGTCTGACCGAGGAACGGCCCGACCAGCGCGGCGGCCAGCGTACCGAGCATCACGGTCGACACCGCGCGCCCGGCGAGCGCTGGCGCGACGAACTCGACGGCTGCGAATCGATATTGCTGCACGAAGGCCATGTTGGCGCCGATGAAATAGGCCGAGGCGCAGAAGGTCCAAAAATTATGCAGCGCGATGCTCGCGGCCATGCCGAGCGCCGCGAGGGCGGCGATCAAGGCGCTGCCCACGAAGGCTCTTTTGCGGCCGATGCGCTGCATCAACAGCGCCGCCGGGAGCGAGGTCGAGGCGACGCCGAAGATCGAAATCGAAACCGGCAGCGTCGCCAGGACGGCGCTGGGCGCGAGCTCCGTGCCGACGATGCCGCCGAAGGTCACGAGCATGATGGTGCCGCAGGCCGCGAATGCCTGGGCGAGGGTGAGTAGCCAAACGTTGCGCATCGAAGCTCGCGGTCGCCGCGGGGCGGGTATTCTGCGGTGCCGCCGTTCGCTATGCTAGACGCACCATGAGCGACAACCGAAAATCCGCCGTCCCCGTTCCGGCGCCGGAGCCCGCGTTCTTCGACAACCCGGCGATCGACAATCTGATCGCGGTGACGCTCGAACTCGGTGCCGAGTTGTGGGTGCAGAAAGAACGCACGCGCATCATCGAGGCACTGCTTGCCGAAAAAGGCGTGGTGACGCCGGAGTTGATCGAGCAGTACGTACCTTCCGAAGCGATGCAAGCCCGATCGAAGGCCGAGCGCGACGCCTTCGTGCAACGCGTGTTCGGTGCGTTTGCACGCGACACCGTGAAGGCCACGCCAGACGCCTGACGCTGCGGGCGCCGCGGAACTCATGATGGCGCCACCGCAATACATCGAACGGATCCTGCGCGCGCGCGTGCACGACGTGGCGATCGAGTCGCCGCTCGAAGAAGCGCGGCGCCTGTCGCGCCGCTTGGGCAACACGGTGTTGCTCAAGCGCGAAGACCTGCAGCCGGTGTTCTCGTTCAAACTCCGTGGCGCGTACAACAAGATCGCGAATCTGTCCGATGAAGCAGCCGCGCGCGGCGTGATTTGCGCGTCGGCCGGCAATCACGCGCAAGGCGTTGCGCTCGCGGCGGGGCGTCGCGGCATCCCGGCGGTGATCGTCATGCCGCAAACGACGCCGCGCATCAAAGTTAAAGCGGTCATCGATCTCGGCGGCGAAGCGATTCTGCACGGCGACGACTACGACAGCGCGTTCGAGTACGCCACGCGACTCGCCGGCGAGCGCAACCTGGTGTTCGTGCATCCTTTCGACGATCCGGACGTGATCGCGGGCCAAGGCACCATCGGTCTGGAAATCGCTCAACAAACCAAAGGCGACGTGGATGCGGTCTTCGTGCCGGTGGGCGGCGGCGGCTTGATCGCCGGCATCGCGGTCTACCTCAAATATCTGCATCCGCAGATCCGCATCATCGGCGTGAATGCCGCCGACTCGACGGCGATGCACGATTCGTTGCAGAAAGGCCATCGCGTCGCGCTCGATCGGGTCGGGATGTTCGCCGATGGTGTCGCCGTGCGTCGCGTCGGCGAAGAGACTTTCCGGATCGCGAGCACCTGCGTCGACGAAATGATGCTCGTGACGACGGACGAGATGTGCGCCGGCATCCAGGATATCTTCGAAGACACGCGTTCGATCGTCGAGCCGGCGGGCGCACTCGCCGTGGCCGCGATCAAAAAATACGTGGCGCGTGAAGCGTGCAGCGGACGTCGATTCGTCGCCATCAACTGCGGCGCGAACATGAATTTCGATCGCTTGCGGCACGTGGCCGAGCGCGCCGAGATCGGCGCACACCGCGAGGCGTTGCTGGCCGTCGAGATTCCGGAACAGCCGGGCAGCTTCCTGCGTTTTTGCAGCGTGCTCGGACGCCGAGCCGTCACCGAATTCAATTACCGCTACGAGGCCGGCACCGTGGCGCGGATTTTCGTGGGCTTTGCGCTCAACGACGGCGTGGCCGATCGCGAGGCGGTGATTTCCGCCTTGCGTACCGCGGGCTACCCGGTCGTCGACATGACCGACAACGAGTTGTCGAAACTGCACGTGCGTTACATGGTCGGTGGTCATGCGCGAGGCTTGAGTGACGAATTGCTGTTGCGTTTCGAGTTTCCGGAACGACCGGGTGCATTGGCGCGCTTTCTAGAGGCCGTCGGCGGCCGTTGGAACATCTCGTTGTTCCACTACCGCAATCACGGCTCGGATTACGGTCGCGTGCTCGTCGGCATCCAGGTGCCGGCCGCAAGTCACGCGGCGTTTTCGGCGCATTTGACCGAACTCCAGTATCCGTGGACCGACGAGACGAACAATCCCGCCTACCGGATGTTTCTCGGTACCTGATGTATCGCGCCGAGGTAACGCCGCGTTCGACGTTCGTGACGCTGCGCGGCCTGCGCCAGCACGTCTTGCACTGGGGTCCCGAGCACGATGCGGCGCAAACGTGGTTTTTGCTGCACGGCTTTCAAGACTGCGCGGCCACCTTCCAGTTTCTGGTCGACGCGTTGCCGCGCGATTGGCGCTTCATCGCGCCCGACTTGCGCGGCTTCGGCGCGAGCGAAGGTATGGCGCAGCCCTACTGGTTCCCCGATTACTTTGCCGATCTCGATGCGCTGCTCGAGTTGCTCGAGCCGGCACAACCGGTGCGTCTGCTCGGGCACAGCCTGGGCGGCAACGTGGTGAGCATGTACGCCGGTATCCGCCCCGAGCGCGTCGAGCGGCTGATTTCGCTCGAGGGCTTCGGGCTGCGACGCACCCCCGCCACGCAAGCGCCGCAACGCTATGCCGAATGGTTGCAGCAATTGCGCCTCGCGCCGCGCGAAGGCCGCTACGCATCGGTCGAAGCGCTGGCGGGCAAGTTGCGGCAACGCAATGCGCGTCTGACGTCCGAGCGGGCGAGCTTCATCGCGCGTGCCTGGACGCGCGATGGCGACGACGGTGCGGTGGAGTTGCGTTTTGATCCCTGGCACCGTCTGGTCAACCCCACGCTGTATCGGCGCGAAGAAGCCGAGGCGTGCTGGCGTCGAGTGACGGCGCCTGCCTTGCTGGTGCTGGCTGCGGAGTCGGAATATCTGCAGCGCTTGCAGGCCGATGGTGATGCCGCTTCGTTGGCGAGCGCTTTTCCGGCAACGACGCTCGTCACGCTCGCCGGGCTCGGTCACATGATGCACCACGAAGATCCGGCAGCCGTCGCCGCGTCCATCGTGGCCTGGTCGAAAGACTGAATCAGAGCGCGGCGTCGACCAGCGCACGAAATTCTTCGCGCGTCTTCTTGCCCTGTATTTTTTTGATCACTTTGCCGTTGCGGTCGATGAGATAGCTCGTGGGCAGGATTTCGTTCCAGGCGGGATCGACGACGCTCACCAACGTATCCATGTCCGGCTCGCCGCGCACCCAAGTGCGGAATTGCGGGAAAAACTTCAGGCGGAACGGCTCGACCGTCGATTGCAGCGTCGCCGCTTCGTCCATCGCCACGCCGAGCAGTACCATGCCGCGTGGACCGAGTTCGTTTTCGACGGCGACCAGATCGGGAATTTCGCGCAGGCAGGGCACGCACCACGTGCCCCACAAATTCAGCAACACGACTTTGCCGCGTTGCTTGGCCAACACCTCTTTGAAAGCCGGCGCCGACAGGGGCGTGGCGGCCGGTGCGCTGGCGCGCATCGGAGGATTTGCGTCGGCAGCAAGCGCCGGCAACGCGCCGAGCAGCGTTCCAAAGATAACGGTCAGGACCGAAAAGCGGATGCGGGCGAGCAGCGGTCGGCGATTCATGTCCGGCATTGTATGACGTTGTCACGAATCCCTGCGAGAATGCACGCTTCGTTCTCATGCCGTACACCGGCACGGAGTCGCCCCGTGAGTCGTTGCGCCGCCTTGTCCCGCCGCGCGTTGTTGTGCGCCGCAAGCGCCATTGCCGCAACCCCGGCCGCGGCAGCCCCCGTGATTCGTGATCGTTGGCGGCGATTGCGTCGAGTGGTCACGAGCGTGGATGCCGAAGGTCGACCGCGGGTGATCGCCGATGGTGAGCCCGCCAATGCCTTTGAGCTCAACGGCACGCGGATTTCGCGATTGTGGGAATCTTCCGGCCTGCCGGTGTCGTTGCCATTGACGGTCGACGCGGGCGCAACGGCCGCAAACGCCTATCGCGAAGGATTCTCCGGCACCAGCTTCTACGTGGCCGAGATCCCCGGTGGCGAACGCGCTCCCGCTATCCCGATGCACCGCAATCAGACGCTCGACTACATGGCGATTCTCGCCGGACGCATCGCCTTCGTCTTGCCGGATCGCGAGATCGTTCTGGAAGCCGGCGATACGTTGGTGCAAGGCGGGAATTTGCACACGTGGGTGAATCGCTGGTCGGAGTCGTGTTTGTTGTTGTTCGTGGTGGTAACCGGTGAGGATCGCAAGTGAGCGAAGAACTGTTGATGGCGCAGTGGTTGCGCAGACTGACGGTCGTGGCACTGGTGGCGGTGTTGGTGTTGCTCGCCTTCCAGGTGCTGCAGCCCTTCATCGTACCGGTGATCTGGGCCGGCATACTTGCGTACGTCACCTGGCCCGTGCACGAATGGCTGGTGCGCCAGTTCGGCGGACGTCGCGTGCCCGCGGCGCTCGTCATGACCTTGCTGCTCAGCGCGGCGATCATCTTGCCGTTGTTTTGGTTGGCCATTCTGATCAAGACCGAAGCGCTGCCCTTCTATCGTGAACTCGGACCTGCGCTGGCGAATGTCGTGCTGCCGGACTATGTTCGCAACCTGCCCTTGGTCGGTCCGAAATTGCAGAGCTGGCTGGAGCAGATCGCGCGCGATCCCGGCTCGATCGATCTGGCCGTGAAGTCCTTCTTCGATCAGTCCTCGGGGCAGTTGACGGCGGTGTTCGGTGGCGTCGGTCGCAACATCACGAAACTGGTGTTGGCCTTGATCTCCTTGTTCTTCATGTATCGCGATGGCGACGAGGTAACCGTGCAGGTCAATCATGCCTTGCAGCGTTTCTTTGGCGAAGTACGCGTGGAACACTATCTTTCGGCCGTCGGCGGTACGGTCAAAGCGGTCGTGTACGGGCTCGTGCTCGCCGCGCTCGCTCAGGCCACGCTCGCGGGGCTCGGTTACTGGGTGGCGGGCCTGCCCGCGCCCGTCTTGTTCGCAGCGTTGACGTTCCTGGTCGGTTTGATCCCGTTCGCCATTCCTTTCATGTGGAGTGGTGCCAGTTTGTGGCTGTTCTTGAACGGCGACCCCGTCGCGGCAGCAGGCTTGTTCATCTGGGGTGCGACGGCGGTGAGCTGGATCGACAACGTGGTTCGACCGCTCGTCATCAGCGGCGCAACTCAGATTCCGTTTTTGTTGGTGTTGTTCGGCGTGCTGGGTGGTTTGGCCGCATTCGGCCTCGTCGGCTTGTTCATCGGGCCGGTGGTGCTGGCGGTGATCATGACGGTCTGGCGCGAATGGAATGCAGAACGGCGCGCAATGCGTCCCAGGGAGAACTGATCATGTCTTCGATTTTGCGACGTACGACTTTCATCGTTCCGGACGCGCGGCGTGCCGCTGCGTTCTATGAAACCGTCTTCGGCTGGACGCGCTTCTACGATCACTCGCTGATCGCCAAAGCGGGCTTTCCGCCCGTGGGGCCGGCGGATGAACCGGTCGAATTGGTGCTGCTCAAAGCCGACGATCCGCGCATCGGCATGGTGGGCTTTTTGCAATACGTGAACGCGCCGTTCGATACGGCTGTTCCCTCGCAGCGCACGAAGGTGCGAATGGGCGAGGCGATTCTGGTCGTGCAGTGTGACGACGTACGCGCCGTGCATGCGCGTGCGGTCGCCGCGGGCGCCACGATTTCGATGCCACCGACCGACTGGACCGTGCCGTCGCACGACGGCCAGAGCGTGATTCACCTGCGCTCGATGTCGATGTTCGATCCGAATGGCGTCTATTCGGAAATCAACCAGCATCTTTGATCCGCTGCGCGCAGCCTCTCAGGTTTGCGCGCGGGTGAGATATTGCGGTGTGGGCGGTGCGCGCCAGGCGTGCATGGCGTCGATCAATGGACCGGGTTCGCGTTCGACGAGCAGCATTTCACGTACGCCCGGGCGCAGGAATTCTTCGGCGTGCACGTGATCGAGGAAGCTCGCCAAACCCGAATAGAAGCCCGCGACGTCGAGCAAGGCGCAGGGCTTGGCGTGCAATCCGAGATGACTCCAGGTCCAGACTTCGAACAATTCTTCGAGCGTGCCGATGCCGCCGGGCAACGCGATGAAGCCGTCCGACAACTCGGCCATGGTCGCTTTGCGTTCATGCATCGAACCGACGACGCGCAGGTCGCGCAACCCGCCATGCGCCAGCTCGCGCGCGACCAGCGCTTGCGGAATCACGCCGATCACCTCGGCGCCGCGTGCACGCGCCGCATCGGCGACGACGCCCATGAGTCCTACCGACGCCCCGCCGTATACGAGGCCGATGTCCCGCGCCGCGAGTTCCTCGCCGAGCGCGACTGCCGCGTCGCGGTAGGCCGGGTTGCGGCCCACGTTGGCGCCGCAGAACACGCACAACCGCTTCACCAGCCCATCCCGTAATAGGTGATCGTGCGGCGTACGTTGTCGCGCACGATGCCGTTGAAGCCGCGCAGGTGCGCGAAGCGACCTTGCAGGCGCGCCGCGACGGCGTCGGGAATGTTCGCGAGCGGCGTACCGGCATCGAGTTCGCGTTTGGTTTCGATGAGCAGTGCTTCGATGTATTCGCGTCGTTCGGCGATTCGATTCTTTGGCGCGAGTGCAACGCCGTGACCACCGACGTATTGCTCGAAGTCCCAGCTTTCGAGTTCGCGCAGGCTGCGCACCCAGTTGTGCAGTGAATAATCGGCGATGAACGGCAAGGGCATGCCTCCCGCCGTGGCGAGGTCGACGATGAACGGCACGTTGACGTGGTCCGGCGTCATGACGATGAGGCAGTCGCCGTGATTCGTGCCGAGATACCGCAGCTTCAGCGTGCGCTCGCCGAGCTTCAAGAAATATCGATCGCCCGAAAAGGTCTGGTCGGGCATGACGATCTCGGGGTCGGGCAGGTCGCGAAAGTGGGGCACGCAGTTTTCGTGCGAGACGAAGATCGCGCCCTCGTCTTTGAAGATGCGGCCGCCACGCACGTGATCCCAATGCTGATGGCTGTAGACCACGTATTTGACCGGCAGCGGCGTGATCTTGCGAATCTCTTCGCGCATCAGGCGTGCCGTTTCGGGTTCGATCGGATCGGTGGCGATGACGCCGGCGCTGGTGACGAGAAAGACGTTGCGCAGTCCCTTGTTGCGGAACGTGTAGTAACCCGGGCCGATCTGCGTGAGTTCGTGTCCTTCGATCTGTGGCGGCAGTGCCGTTTGCGCCGTTGCGAAGGTCGGCGACGCGAGCGCGACGAGGGTGAGAACTGGCACGATCGTCTTGCGCAGTGAAGTCCACGACATGATCAGCGTTCTCCGTTCAAAAGAGGGAGCAGCGTGCGTGCCCAGCGCGATGGTTCGTCGGGCAGCTCGACGAACGGTGCGCGGGGGAAATCGCGCGCTGCGGCTTGCGAGGCTTCGTACTGAGGATCCCAGAGCGGCGCCGCGAACATGAGCGGCACTTTGCTTTGCGAAAGTCGCCGCGCGAGCGGGTAGCTGAAGTGCGCTTGATACGCGTGACGCCACATCCCTTCCGAGCGGAACAATTCGAACACCCGTTGCTGGATCATCACCGGATCCACGTGCGGTTCTTTGCGCAGCGCGCCTTTGCGATTTTGTTCATACCATGGCCAGAAGAGACCCTGGTCGCGCATCAGGTACCAGGCTTCGAGCAGATGTCCGCCATACCAGTTCGGACGAATGTCGGGAGTGTAGTGCTTGCGCAATTGTTGGCGCAGCGTCTCGTCGTGATACAGCACGTCGGCCATGACGAGTTGACGGATGCGTCGCGGCGCGATGCTCGCGAGCTCGAGACCGACGAGTCCGCCACCCCATACGCCGATGAAGTCGGCCTCTTTGATGCCCATTGCGCCGAGCGCGGCATCGAGGGATTTCGCGTACGCGGTCACCGTGACTTTGCCGCGCGGCATCACGTTGTCGGATTCGCCGTGGCCGGGCAGGTTGATGGCGATGACCGGTCGTTTGCCGATGAAGCCGCTGGCCAGTGCGAGCACGGTTTCGGACGATCCTGCCGCATCGTGCTGCACGATGACGGGCCGGCCTTGCGCATCGTCGTTGCGACGTACGCGCAACTGGCCTTTGGGCAGCGTGACGTAATCGCTCCAAAGTTTTCCGGGCAAGGGTTTGGTCGGGGCGATGCGAGGCGCTTTGGGTGGTTTGTGACGCTTGATGTAGTCGCGGCACAGATCGAGCGTGTCCTGAGTGTCGCCACCGATTTGCACCGTCACGCAGGAAGCCGCCCGACGGATGCGCGGCAACTGGTTCGCGAGCACGTCGGTCGCCGCGGCGGTGACGAGTATCGGCACTTTGGTTTCGCGCAACGCGAGGTCCGAGCGCATGGTGAAGGCGGCGCGATAGCCGACGCGGTAGTGATCGCCCGAGCGCATGAAATCGAGCAAGCCGGCGTGCAGCGCATCGGGTGGCGGCAAATCGAAATACATGCGATCGGCGAGCGATTTGCGATACCACGGAAAGAAAATCAATTGCTCGCGCATGCGCGCCCACAACCACGTCAGATGAGCGCCGTCCCAGCTCGGCTTCAGTTCGGGCAGATAATGCGCGACGATGTCGGCGCGCTCGTCTTCATTGAGCATCACGTAGCCATTGGCGGCCGCGCACACGATACGTTCGGGATATGCCGCGGCAACCGCAGCCGAAATCATCGCGCCGGTGTGGAAGCCGTAGACCGCAGCTCGTTCGACGCCGATCGCGTCCATGAATTCGATCGCCGCGTCGGCGAAGTCGCGCATCTCCGCGTTCGCGACGCCGAGCGGGTCCGACAAACCGAAACCCGGTGAATCCGGTGCGATGCAGGTGAAGTGCGACTTCCAGCGCTCCATGGTCGCGAGCATGTCGCGCGAGCTCAAGGGTGATTGGTGAAAGCAGATCACGACGGGGCCCGAGCCGACACGACGATAGTGCACTTGTCGTGCTCCCCAGCGTCCGGACTCGATGGTGGCAAAGTGTCGAGTGATCTGATCGGTGGACATCGCGGACTTCCTCATGCGCGGCGATGCGGCACGTTAACACCCGGGCGGGGTTGCCAAGCACGGCTGCACGGGTCTGCGGCCGACCAGCGGGTCGGCGGGTGATGAAACTTGCGAGGGCGGTGTGGCGGGTGTTCTGATGAGACTCTTCGGGTACACGATCGGGGCGGTCCTTTGGCAGTTTCTTCCGGCATTCGTGCCGCTTTGGCGATCAAGGACTTCCGTCGTTACGCGCTCGCGCGCTTCTGCGCGACCATCGCGTGGCAGATGCTGGGCGTTGCGGTGGGCTGGCAGGTGTATGCGATCACCGGCGACCCGCTCGACCTTGGTCTGATCGGTCTCGCGCAATTCCTGCCGTTCCTCGTTTTGGTGATGCCCGGTGGGCATGTCGCGGATCGCGCGGATCGTCGTCTGGTGATGGTCGGCGCGTATCTGGTCGAGGCGTGCTGCGTTTTCGTGTTGCTGGCTTTCACGCTCTCCGGCGGTCGCGATATTTGGCCCGTGTTCGTGGCCATGGCGTTGTTCGGCGCGGGACGGGCGTTCTGGATGCCCTGCGGTCAGGCGATGACCGTCAACCTGGTGCCGCCCGAGGTGTTCGGCTCGGCGGTCGCGTTGAACAGCACCTTGTTTCAAAGCGCCGCCATCGCGGGCCCCGCCGTCGGTGGCGTGTTGTACGCTTTTGGCGAAACGGTGATCGGTCATTCCGGCGCGCTGCTCGTCTATGCCGTCGCGCTCGCGTTGTTGGCGATCGTCACGCTTCTGATCTGGAGCATTCGTCCGGTGCGTGCCAAAGGTCGCAGCGAGGCGACCTTGACGGAATTTTTCGAAGGCTTGCGTTTCGTCTTGCGTCGCAAACCTGTGCTGGGCGCGATCTCGCTCGATTTGTTCGCGGTGCTGTTCGGCGGTGCGACCGCGTTGCTGCCCGTTTTCGCAGCGGACATCCTGCACGTGGGCCCGGTCGGACTCGGTGTGTTGCGCAGCGCACCCGGCGTCGGCGCTGCACTCGTTGCCGTGTGGCTCGCGTACCGCCCCATCACGCGCCACGCCGGGACCTGGATGTTCGGCGGTGTGGCCGTGTTCGGCGCCGCGACCGTGGTGTTCGGGCAATCCACGAGTTTTTGGCTGTCGGCGCTGGCTCTGTTCGCGATCGGAACCGGCGACATGGTGAGCGTATTCGTGCGCCACTTGCTGGTGCAGCTCGAGACACCCGATGCGATTCGCGGTCGCGTGAGCGCCGTCAGCTCCATGTTCATCGGCACGTCCAACGAGCTCGGCGAATTCGAATCGGGGGTCACGGCCCGTTGGTGGGGGCCGGTCGCGGCCGTCACGGTCGGTGGGGTGGCCTGTCTACTGGTCGTGGCAACCTATTTGCGTGTCTTCCCCGAACTGCGGCGCCTCGATCGATTCCCGGATCCGGCCAAAAGCGACTAGTCAGTCGCCCGTCGTTCGGTAAACTTGGTCGAGTCAGCCGGCACGGCCCGCGAGGCGTGCGTGCGGCGCGCTTGCGGAGACTCCAGTTGGGCGTTCGTTCGACATCACCTCTGATCGTCCTCTCGTTGCTGCTGCTCGGCGGCTGCATGAGTGCGCGCGTCGAGCAGTCGCGCGAACTGCAAACGACCGTCGCGCAGGGTGAGGCGGTGGTGATACTCGCGAAGCCGCAGATCGAGGGAGCCGCGGCCGCGGACGGTTTCATGGATTGCGTCGCCAAAGGTTTGAGCACCCATCAAAACCCCGTCGACGTGGTCGACAACAATGCGTTCGTCGATCAATTGTTTCCGTGGTTCGAGCCCGGCACGGCGCCGTCGCGGCCCGAGGGCGTGACCAAGCTGCTCGGCAAACCGGGGGTCAGTGAAAAAGTCTCCAGCACCGGCGTGCGCTACGTGGTCTGGCTCAATGGTGCAACGCGCCGTACCGACGGCGGCGGCAGTCTTGCCTGCGGCGTGGCACCGGGTGCGGCCGGATGCATCGGCTTCGGGTGGTGGGAAAAAGAGTCGGCGTTCGAGGCGACGATCTGGGACCTCAAGCAGGCGAAATCGGCTGGCAGCGTCGGCACGAACGTCACCGGCACATCGGCGATCGTCGGCGCCATCGTGCCGTTGCCGTTCATCGCGCGGGTCGAAGGCACGGCCTGCAACCGGCTCTCGGATCAATTGCATGCATTCTTCAAAGGTGGCGGATGACGCGCGCATCGACTTGGTGGTTGGCCGGGCTGATTTCATTGTTGGGCGGTTGCGCGACGACGTCGGGCGGTCTGCCTGCGCCGAGTACGCCCACGTCCGCACCGACGTCGGGCGGTCTGCCGTCGCCCGGTGGTGATGCGACGCCGTCGCGTTCCGGCAGCGCGGGAACTTCGGGCGCGGGGGACATGTCCACCCCGAGTGCCTCCGGCGGTGCCGAAGCGGGTACGGCCGGCGATGTCGCGGGCGCGGCAACGACCGCCGAAGAACGTCGCGGCACACTCGATCGCCGGCTTGATGATTCTTTGGGCGAGTTCGACAAAACTTTGAGTGACGAGCAGCGACGCAGCGCCGCCGAGCGTGATGCGCGTGCCGCCGCCACCGCGGGTTCGCGCACCGCGGATACGGGAAAAGATGTCGGCGATCGCGAAGGCGATTTGCGTTCCGAGCGCGGTGCGCGCGGCGCGGAAGGCAAAGCGGGCAACGAAACGCGGCGCGGCGGAGGTGATCGTCGTGACCGGGGAGCCGTGACGACCGGCGGTGGTGGTGGTGCGCCCGATCGCGGGATTCCCTCGGGAGACGACGACGATATCGTCGCCCGCCGCTTGCGGCGTGCCGCTGAACAGGAAACCGATCCGGAACTCAAAGAAAAATTGTGGAAGGAATACATCGAGTACAAAAAGGGCTCGAAGGGAGGCGGTGGATGATCCGTCGCGCGACACCATTGCTTGCGGCGCTCTTCGCGCTGCTGGCCGGCTGCGTCGTGAACGACGTGCGTCCGGTGGCCAAGGTCGATGCCGTGCAGGCCAAAACGCAGATTGCCGAAGTCGAGTTGCTCGACGTCGCGATTCACGAATTCGATCCCGGCATTCCGGCAGCGCTCGCCGATGACGTCGAAGCGCTCGACAAACGACGAATCTATCCGGAAGTCAGAAAAGCCGAGACGCGCTTGATCGCCACGCGCCTTAAATCGACGCTCGAGACTTCCGGTCAATGGGGTGCCGTACGCGTCGTGCCCAGCACGGTACGTTTCGTCGACCTGCTGGTCACAGGGCGCATCGTCGAATCCACGGGCATGCGTCTCTCGCTCGAGATCACGGCGAGCGATGCGGTCGGTCGCAACTGGATCAACAAAAAAATATATTCCGGCGAAGCGGATGTCGGCGCGTACAAGACCGACGCCTCGCTGCGGGCTCGCGATCCGTTCCAGAACGTCTACGCGCAGATCGCCAACGACTTGCTGCAGGCGCGCGAAAGACTCGACGCCACGCAGCGTGCCGAGCTGCGTCAAGTCGCGCGGCTGCGCTTCGCGGCCGATCTCGCGCCACAGACGTTTTCCGCCTACCTCGCGCGCGGCGCCGATGGCCTGACGCATCTGGTCAGGTTGCCTGCCGAGAACGACCCTGCGGTGGCCCGCATCGACAAGATTCGTGATCGTGACGCCGCACTGATCGACACCATCGACGGCTACAACAGCGGCTTCTCCGAAAAACTGTTCGATTCTTACGGCGGTTTTCGACGCACCAGTCGCGATGCGATCGAGCGTGAAGAGCGGGTCAAATCGCAAGCACGCACCCGCACCATCCTGGGTTCTGCGGCGGTACTCGCGGCCATTCTCGCGAAAGCCAACTGCGCACCGACCGATTACGCCTGCCAGCGACTCGAAAGCGCCGCACGTACCGCCGGCGCGGTCGGCGGCGTGGCTGCCGTCATGTCCGGCATCAAAAAATATTCCGATGCCAAAGTCGCCGCGCAGGAGGTGAAGGAACTCGCCACCAGCTTCCAGAACGAGGCGACGCCGCAGGTGGTCGAAGTCGAGGGTCGTACTTTGAAGCTCACGGGTACGGCCGAGGAGCGTTATCGCGAATGGCGCAAGCTGCTCGCGGGCATCTATCAGGAAGAAAACGCACGTCCGGCCGACCCTGCCGTTCAACCCTGAGAACGTGACCGTGTTCGAACAAGGTAAGCGCCTGCTTGCGCGGTTTGCGCTGATCGAGCATCTGGGTGGCGATGCCGGTGCTCAAGTATGGCGCGCACTCGACGAAAGCTCCGGCGTGCAGGTCGCGCTGAAGGTAGTCGCCGGCAATGCATTGTCCGATGCGGCATGCTTGTCGTTGCAACGCGAACACGCTATTGCGTCGCGCTTGCATGCGGCCGTTCCAGATATTCGCGTCGTGCGTACGGATGCACCGATGCACGACGACGAAGTCTGGGTGTTGCCGATGCAGCTGGCATCGGGCGACGCCACACGGCTGCGCGGCAAGCCGGCCGCACATGTTTTGTCGGTGTTGATCGACGTCGCCGAAGCCTTGAGCGCCGCTCATCGGCAGGGCGTGATCCATCGTGATCTCAAACCCGGCAACGTGCTGCTGGACTTTCGTGGTCGCGCATTGCTGACCGACTTCGGCGTCGCCTCGCTGGACGGTGTCGCGCCTGCAGAGGCTGCGCACGCGCGTTATTCGACGTCGCCGCAACAGGCGTCCGGCGCGCCGCCGTCCGTCGCCGACGACGTCTACGGATTCGGTGCGCTCGCGTACGAGCTGCTGCGTGGCTATCCGCCCGCATATCCGCATGAGCGTCTCGATGCGGCAGACTTGCAGGAGGGCGCGTTCCCGCATCCCTTACCCGCTGCGCTGCTCGAGCTGCTGCGGCAGGCGCTGGCGCAGGAGCCGGGTGACCGACCACGGGATATGGGTGCGGTGTTGCAGGCGTTGCGGGCGGTGGACTTGAGCGCCCACGACGTCGATGGAGCCGCATTGCTGGATCGCATCGTGCCCGCTGATCTCGACGCCCTGCGTAGCCATGACGCGATGCGTCCTCGCGGCAGCTGGCACGTGTGGTTCGGTGCTGGCGCATTGCTCGCGGCGCTGGCCGCCGTATTTTTTTGGTTGCCGAAATTTGCGATCGGTACCACCACCGTCGCTCAGACAGCGCGGTCGGAAGGCGTGTCGCCCGATACCGCACGTGCGTTGTTGTCGGCGGCATCGGCAGACGAACAACGACGGCGTTTCGGAGACGCGCGCAAGCAATTCGAGACCACGCTGCAAGCGCTCGAGCAGCGCGCGGCGGGCGTGTGGGGTGGTGCGGCGTTCGGCGCGGCCAAAGCGCTTGGTGAAAGCGCCTATGCGGCCGAGCGTGCCGGTGAATACGAGCTTGCGATCGAACGAATGACGGTCGCGCAGCAACGACTCGGGCGGGTGGAGGCGGAGCGCGTTCCTGCGCGGGATGCGCAGCTGTCGTCGGCGGCGCGCGCGCTCGAGGAGTCCGCACTCGATCGAGCCAAAAGTGCGTACGAGCTCGCCGCGCAAATCGATCCGGGCAATGCCGAAGCGGCAAAGGCTTTGGCACGAATCGCGAAATTGGCTCCCGTGCTCGACCGACTCGCCGACGCCGAGGCCGCGTTGTTGAATGAAGACGCTCTGCACGCGTTGCAGTTGTTTGAACAGGTGTTGCGCGCCGACGGTGAAAACCGGCTCGCGCGCAACGGCGCAGCGCGTGCGCGAGACCTGCTCGGCTCGGATCGCTATGCGCGCGAGATCGGCGAGGCGCTGCGGCAATTGCGCGCCGGGCAGCCCCAGCAGGCGCGTGCCGCTCTGGCGCGCGCCAAGGTTCTGCGCCCCGAGGGCGTCGAAGTTCGTGAAGGTTTGATCGCGCTCGACGCGCTCGGCGCGCGCACCGATCTCGACACGCTGCGCCGCAACGCGCTCGCGCTCGAGAGCGGCGAGCGCTGGGCGGAGGCTTTGGCGCAATACGAATCTTTGCTGACGCGTGATCCGACTTTGGTGTTCGCGCGTGAGTCGGCCATACGGGTGAGGCCGCGCGCGGAACTCGCGCGTCGGCTCGAGATGATGGTGACGAAACCGGAACGATTGTCGGCGCCGGAGGTGCGCGCCGAGGCGGATGCCTTGATCACGAAAGCGGCAGCCGTGATCGGCGAGGCGCCGCGTCTGCGTGCACAGGTGAGTGCGTTGCGCGCCCAATTGCAGCGCTACGACAGCCCGGTGCGCCTCGTCATCCAATCGGACGGGGCGACCCGGATCGTCATCCAGAAATTGCGGGAGATCGGCGCCGTGTCGAAAACCGAGCTTGCGCTCAAGCCTGGGCGTTACGTGTTGCTCGGTACGCGCGAAGGGTTCCGCGACGTAAGGCGCGAAGTCGTATTGGTGCCCGGTGACGACTCGGCAGTGATCGAGTTGCGTTGCACGGAGGCGATCCCCGGATGATCCACGTTCACGAACCCTTCGGTGAGCGCGCCCTCAATCTTCCGGTACGCATCGGTGGCGACCGGCTTTGCAACGTGCTGGTCCCCGGCGCGAAGGACGCCGAGCGCGTCACAATCGATCACCAAGAAGATGTATTGCGGATCCGCATCGACGGTGACGTCCCGGTGCGCGTCAACAACGGCTGGATGGCACCCGGTGCGTTTCGCGAATTGCTGCTCGGCGACGTGATCTTTCTGGGTTCGGCGCGCGTGCAATTGCGTGACGTCGGGCTCGAGCCGTCGATCGTGGTGACGCACTCGGCAAGCAACGCGACCATCGAGCCGGTGCGGGCATTGACGGCGCTGGGTGACGACGACGTCGCGACCGAGGAAATCGTCCCCGCCGATCTCGGTGAGGTCGACGCGCAGCCCTTTCCCAGTCAGCGCCCCGTCAAAAATTTTCGAGTCGGCTGGATCATCGCCATTGCACTGACGCTGTTGGTGGCGCTCGTCACGCTCGGCATGCATCGCATCGCCGTGGACGTCGATCCCGTCGATGCGCGCGTACACGCGAGCGGCATCTCATGGCATGCCGGCAACGTTCTGTATGCCATGCCTGGGATGCGCACCCTTCGCGTGTCACGCGAGGGTTACGAATCGAGTCAACAGACGGTGCGAATCGGGCAGGGTGGTATCGAGATCTTGCGCGTGCGTTTGCAACCACTGCCGGGACGTTTGTCCATCGACACCGGCGGCATCGCGGCAACGGTGTTCGTCGATGGGGTGCAAGTCGGTCGCGCGCCGGGCGAGATTGCGCTCGCGACGGGCACGCGGACGGTGACGTTGCGCGCGCCGCGGTATCTCGATCTCACGCGTCGCTTGCAGATCAAAGGGGCGGGTGAGCACGAGTCGTTGCGCGTCGTGATGCAAAGCCACTGGGGCAAGATCGCCGTGTCGGTGAATGCTTCGCAGGCGACGCTGGCCGTCGATGATCAAGCGCCCGTGACTTTGCCGGCGACGGTCGACGCGCCTGCGGGTTTGCGCCGGCTCACGATTCGGGCGCCCGGTGCCAAAGTCTGGCAGGGCGCCGTGCTGCTCAAAGGTGGGCAGACGCTCTCGATCGGACCGCTGACGCTCGGCGCACCTGATGCGACGTTGCGCATCGTCTCCTCGCCGAGCGGCGCGGACGTCTCGGTCGCCGGGACGTTCCGCGGCCGCACGCCGCAAGTGTTGTCGTTGCCGGCCGGACTGCCGCAAGAGATCACCGTCGAGCGTGCGGGTTACGGTTCGATCGTGCGCAACCTCGTGCCGGGCGCCGGTCAAAAACTCGCGTGGTCGCTCGAGTTGCCCGTGGTCGCCGTGAAACTTTTGGTGCAGGGCAAGCCGGTCGGCGCCGTCGTGCAGATCGATGGCCTGGAACGTGGCAAGGCGCCGTTGGAGATCGAGCTGCCGGCGATTGCGCAGACGCTCAAGGTATCGGCACCCGGCTATCAAGACTTTGAAACGACGATCGATCTGTCTGCGGCCGCCGCGCGCCGGGTCGACTACGAGCTGACGCTGCAAGGCAAACCTGCCGGTTGGAAAGCGCCCGCCGCGCAAGTGGAGTCGCCGCTCGGCATCGCGTTGCGCCTGTTGCCGAGCGGCACGTTCGCACTCGGCAGCGAGCGACGCGAGCAGGGTCGACGCGCCAACGAGACGCCGCGTGTACTCACCTTTGCGCGACCGGTCTACATCGCCACGCGTGAAATCACGAATGGCCAGTTTCGCAAGTTTCGCGACAGTCATGCCTCCGGGTTCGTCGACAAACGTTCGATTGATCTGGACGCGATGCCGGTGACCGGTGTGACGTGGGCGGACGCGGTGACGTTTTGCAACTGGCTCTCCGAGCGTGAGGGTCTGCCGCCGGCCTACGAGCAACGCGATGGACAATGGGTGCTGCGACAACCGGTGACGAGCGGCTATCGTTTGCCGTCCGAGGGTGAATGGGAGCTCGCCGCGCGCTATGCGGGGGCCGAACGCAAGACCAAGCGTTACGATTGGGGTGACACCTTGCCACCGCCCGCCGGCAGCGCGAATCTCGCCGGCGGCGAAGCGGCGACTTCGTTGCCGACGGTGCTCGAAGCCTGGCAGGACGACTATCCTGCCGTCGCGCCGGTCGGGAAGTTCGCGCCCAATGCGTTGGGTTTGCAGGATATGGTCGGCAACGTCACCGAGTGGGTGCAAGACTTCTATGCCTCGTATGACACGCCAAGCTCGTCGACCGATTACCTGGGTCCGGCGAGCGGGTCGCGGCACGTGATCAAGGGCAGCAGTTGGCGTACGGCGACGTATGCCGAATTGCGTGCAGCCTGGCGCGACGGTGCCGAGGTGGCGACGCAGGAGATCGGTTTCCGGGTGGCTCGATATGCGGAATGAACGAATGCCGATCGCAAAATGGCTGATTTCTTTGGTCGTGATCGCGACGCTGGCGTGGATGGTGTCCACGCTCGGCGTGCGCGCCATTGCGCAGAACGCGGAGCCACCGGAAGAGGTTCGGCCCGCCGCCAAGACGGCGCCCGCGGCTGCTGCGCAAACGTCCGGCGACGTCGATACCAATGAGGCGGAAGTCGGTCCGCGTCGTGCACCACCGCCCCGCACTGCCGACGAAGATCCGCGAGAGTTGCGCGATTCGGCCGACAACAACGCGAGTTTTCCAATCGACATATGAGCGCTCGTTTCGCACTCGGCACGATCGATGCTGCGCTTGCCGTCGCGAGTGACGGGATCTTGCGATCTTGCGCGCGTTCGATCCTGCACGCGGATGTCAACGATCCGGTGCGATTCGGCACGGATGCGCAGCACCAGCGCCGCCTGTATCCGGCCACGATTTCCACTACGCACTGGCGCGAACGCCGTGTCGATCTGATACGGGCGGAATTGCGCAGTCGGCTCTGGCCGTATCGCGGCGGCGACTTCGCAACGCCTTTCGACATCCGGATCGGAGTGTCCGCGCAAATCGATTCCGCCGGTTTGTCGATCCTGCTCGCCGCGGCGCGTGCGGAGGGTCTGCGGGTTTTGGGCTTTTACGATGCTGCGGCGTTGTCTGTCGCGGCCGTCGGCTTGAGCGGCACGGTGCTCGTGCTGGAAGTGGGCTTGCATCATGTCGCGGCGACACGCGTGCTGGCGGATCACCTGGAGGCTCGACGCCGGGCGAGCGCCGTGCGCCACGGCCATGGACTCCTCGAGTTGCATGATGCATGGATGGCGATGTCGCGCGATGCACTCGTGCGGCGCAATCGTTACGACCCGTTGTACGACGCCTCGGCGGAGCAGCGGCTCGAAGACACCTTGTTGCCCGCTGCAAGTGAAGCCGCACGAGTCGGAGTGGCGCACCTTGAAATACCGACGGCACACGACGTGGCGCGCATTTCTCTGACTCGCGATCAATTCGGCGCGAGCGGCGCGGCGGTGCTGCGCAAAATCACTGCGGTGCTGCGTGAAGTAAGACCGCCGGGCCGCGATCTGACCTTGCTCGCACCCGAGTGGGTCTGGGAGCTGCCGGGTATCGCAGCGGCGTTCACGGAGTTCTCGGCATGTCGCTGGGTGTCCATGCCCACCGGTTTGAGCGCACGATTCGCCTCGTCGCTGGATGATGATCCTGAATCGAGCGATACCGTGATCTTCCATCGCAGCGTCCCGCTGCATCGCCCGATCGAGGAGCCGCGCGAGGCGCCGCGCGAGTCGGTCGTGGACCTGCGTCCCAAGATCGCGCCGACGCACGTGCAGCATGCCGGCGTCGCGTTGCCGCTGACTTTGGAGACCGATCTGCCCATCGGTCGCGAGCCCGGCGAGGGCGGTTTGCGCTTGCCGGATGATTTGGCGGGCGTCTCGCGTTTGCATTGCAGTTTGCGCCGCGACGGACAAGTCGTGACGCTGGTCGACCACTCGCGTTACGGCACGCTCGTCAATGGCGAGCGCGTGATCGATCGCCTGACCGTACTCGCGGGCGATCGCATTCGCATCGGCGATCCGGGCGTCGAATTGTCGCTGCTCGCCGTCGGGGAGCGCGATGGCGCGCCGTAGTTTCGAGGTCTTCAGTCTCTCGTTTCTCGACGTGATTTGCTGCGGCTTCGGCGCAGTGATCTTGTTCTATACCATCGTCAGCGCGCAAAGCGGGCTGCAGAACTCGCGGCGCAACGATGTACTCGCCGCGCAAGTGGCGAAATTGGACGAAGAAGTGACGCAGGGTCGCGAACGCCTCGTCTTGTTGCGCAATGCGATCCGCAAGACCGAAAGCGAAACCGCCAGCGCAAGCTCGCGCGCCAGCGTCCTGATCGAGCAGTTGCGCACGTCGAAAGAAGAAAGTTCCTCGTACGATCAGACGACACTCGCCAAGCGCGAGCGCATCGAAAAGCTGAAAACGGACGTCAGGGCCTTGCAGGAGAACTCGCGGCGCCTCGAAGCGAGCGCAAAAGTCGCTTCTGCGCAGCGCGGCGATCGCGTCGGATCCGGCAAAAATCTGGTCGGCCGCCGCTACATCACGGGGCTTGCGCTCAAAGGTCGGCGCGTACTCGTACTGCTTGATCGGTCCGGCAGCATGCTGGATGACGATTTGGTGAACATCATTCGTCTGCGCAACATGCCGAGCGCGGCACAGTTGTCCGCGCCGAAGTGGCGTCGCGCCGTCGACATCACGAGTTGGGTGATCTCGGAACTGCCGGCGGGCGCGCAGTATCAGGTGTACGGCTTCAACACCGCGGCAGCACCGGTGCTCGCCGGTACGGCGGGTCAATGGCTGTCGGTCGATGATGACGCGCAGCGTGCAAAAGTGCTCGATGGCCTCGGTGCACTGGTGCCGCGCGAGGGTACGAGTCTGTTCAACGCCTTGAAAGCGATTCGCGAGATGCAATTGCCGCCGGATCAGGTTTTGCTGATCACCGATGGCTTGCCAACGCAGGGCGCCACGCCGCCAGCCTTGCGACGGACCGTCGACGCGGCGGGACGAGTGCGACTGTTCGACGAGGCGGTGCGCGGCATCAATCGCAATCTGCCGATCGACGTCGTGCTGTTGCCCATGAAAGGCGATGTGCAGGCGGCGCACCGCTTCTGGGGCTTGGCAAGACTCACCAAGGGCTCGTTCGTCATGCCCTCCCCGGATTGGCCATGAGAATCAAGCGTCGCGAAACCGAAATTTTCAGTCTGTCGTTCCTGGACGTCGTTTGCTGCGGTTTCGGGGCGATCATTCTGTTGCTCGTGCTCACCGAGTTCGGGCGTCCCGTGCAGATCGAGGTCTCGCGCGAGAATATGAACCAGCAGCTCAAGCGGCTGCAGGAGGAGCTGTTCGTGATCCGCGGCGACTCCGATCGCCTCGAGCGCGAGCTGCGCGGTCGTACCGAGCAGCTGACCCGCGAACGTCTGAACCTCGCCCGCGCTGCCGGCGAACTCTCGGCGCTCGGTGGGCAGTTCAAAGCTTCGAAGCAAAACGCGGCGGTCAGCAACATTCTGGAGAACGAACTGCTCACCGCCTATCAGGAACTCGAAGAGCAAAACAAAAAGTTGCTGCAGGTGTCGCGCAGCCGCAAGCGCATCTCCACCGAGGCCGTCGGCGGCATTCCGGTCGATTCCGATTACGTGATTTTCCTGATCGACACCTCGGGCAGCATGCAGGGTGGTCACTGGGATACCGCGCAAGCCGTGATGCGCGAAATCCTCGACATTTACCCCAAGCTGAAAGGGGTGCAAATCATCGACGACAACGGCAAGGAGATGTTTTCGGGTACGCGGGGGACATGGCTCACGGATTCGGCCAGCCTGCGTACGCAAATCGTGCAGCGTATGAAAGACTGGCGCGCATTCAGCGATTCGAATCCCGTCGACGGTCTGGAGTTGGCCATTCGCAACTATTGGTCCGCCGAACGTCGGATCAGCATTTACGTGCTCGGCGACGAGTTCACGGGTGAATCGATCCAGGCCGCACTCGATTCGATCGATCGCATCAACAAACCCGACCAGAGCGGGCGTCGTCGCGTACGGATCCACGCCATCGGCTTCCCGGAAGCGCCGGGCATGACGCCGTTTACAAATATCCGGTTTTCCGCCCTAATGCGGCAGGTGGTCGAGCGCAATGACGGTACGTTCGTCGGCATCACCAACGAAAAGACCTGCGCCGTCAGCATGAACATCGGAGGCATCAACACGTGCATGGGTGGCAGCGACTGATGGCGGCGAGTGTCGCGTCGGCGGCACTCGCGGCGTGCGGCGGGGTGACGATAGCGCCGGAGCCCGTGTTGCCGCGCGCACTCGTGCAACCGATCGGCGCCGACGTCGGCTACGTACTCACGAGCGAGCAGCGCAACTACGTGCACTCGGAAACTCGTGCCGGAGTGCCGTGGAAGGTCTCGCTCGGCGCCGGACATCAAAAGTTGATGCGCGAAATCTTCACCGCCGAGTTCCGTCAGGCACGTGAATTTCCCGACTTCGAAGCTGCCCGCAAGGCCGAGAACCTGCAGGCGGTGTTCGAGCCAAAAATCGAACAGTATTCGTTCGCCACGGCGAGCGAGACCGGCGGCATGTACGTGGCCGTGACGATCCGCTACCGCATCGACGTGCATACGCCGGAGGGCGCACGCTTCGATTCATTGACGCTCACGGGTTACGGCGCAAGTTTGGTCGATGGTATCGGCAGTGAAGAGCCGATGGCCATCGCGACGCGCAACGCGATGCGCGACGCGGCGGCGAAGTTCCTCGCCCAGTTCCAGGGTCAGCCTTTGGCCGAGCAGCTGGCCAAAGGCGAAAAGCTGGTCGCCGCATCGGTGCCCGCAGGCGCGGTCGCTGCGGCGGTTACGGCGATCGAGGCGGTGCCGATCCGGCCGTCGCGTCGTCGGTCGCTGGCGTCGCTGCAGGCTTCGCCTTCGACTTGACGATCACTCGATCTTCGAACGGCACGCCGTCCACTTCGATCGGCTCACCGTCGGCGATCGCCGGCGAGAATCGTGCGCGTCGGGCTGCGGTCATCACCGGTCGACTCGCCGCTTCCGCAATGCTGTCGTCGGCCGTTTTCACCGCGATCACTTTGCCGTCGCGTCCAACCTTCAGGGCGAGTCGCACGTCGACGATTTCGTGAGCGTCGTCGTCCGTCGCGCCTGATCGTTTCGCGGAGATGGACGGCGGCTTGTAAGCGAGAAGTCGAGGCTTGCGCAACGATGCGAGCGCTGCTTCGCCGAGGGGTGCGACTTCTGTCCAGGCGCGCTTGTATTCGGCGGCGGCACGCGACAAAGAGCCGCCGATCAAATACCAATTGCCGAGTTGCACGAAGGTGTCGGCGCGCGTACGTCGATCGAGGGGCTGCCCGTTGCCGAGTACCTCGAGCGCATATTTGAGGGCGCGTTCGCCGTCGGGATTGAGGCGGCCTTGCTCGACTGCCGGCATGCCGAACGGATCGCGCGGTTTGATTTCCGCGGCTTCGTCGCCGCCTTCCGGACCGACGATCACTTCGAACAAATAGGTGCGTGCAAGTCCGCGCAACGCCGGAACCCCGAGCACGGGTCGCGCCGTCGCGTACTGCTCGACGATTTGCAAGGCGCGCGCGTGCAGACCGCGGGCGGTCGCATAGCGATCGTTGGCCTCGTGCCAGGCGGCAAGTCGATCGAGTGCCTCGATCATCCGCAAATCGTTTTTGCCGAAAGCCGCTTCGGCGACTCGAAATCCGTATTGGTGTTCTTTGTCGGCATCCGCTTTTTGACCGAGGGCCACGTAGCACTCGAGCAGCGGATCGAGAATGTCGAGCTGTTCCGGATTGAACAAACCGTCGAGATTGCGCGAGAGGTCGAGCGCGCGCTTGAGCGCCGCTGCACCCTCGAAGAACTTGCGCTCGGCGAGGTAGGTTTCACCGAGGCCCGTCAGTGGTCGCAACAACACCCGGTCGGCCCCGGCTTCGCGCCCGTCGACGATGCGTATCGCCCGCAAGTAATGTTTCTCGGCGAGCGCGTAGTCACCGCGACGATAGGCGACGGTGCCCAGATTGGTGAGGGGCGCCACGAGCTCTCGTGCATCCTGGCCGAACTGCCGTTCGGTGCTGGCGACCAGCTCCTCGCCACTCAGTCGCGCGCCCACGAGATCGTTCGCATCGAGAGCCGCTTTGAACTTCAAAAACGATTCGCCACGCTCGCGCACGGCGGCATCGGCAGCGGGTGCACCCGCGGGCGTTTGCGCGTTCGCCACGCCCGCCCAGAGCAGGGTGGTGGTGGCGATCAGCGCTTTTCGAAAAGATAGTGTGAAACCAGCCATTCGCGTCCGCTCCGATAGCCGAACAGTTCCGCGCAAGACATGAAGAACACGCGCCAGTATACCCACCATTTCACGGCTTGATCGGCGCCGTACGCGCTCACCAAAGTCGGAAACACAGCCGCCCGGTTGGCGTCCATTTTCTGCAGCCAAGCTTCGGAGGTGAGCTGATAGTGACGACCGTCGACCTGCCAGTGATCGCGCAGTCGCAGGTCCTTCTGGAAATACAGCAGCAGGTCGTCGCTGGGCATGATGCCGCCGGTGAAGAAGTATCGCGCCATCCAGTCGGATTCGTCGCGTACCAAAAACGGGTAGGCGTATTCATGATGGGTGAAGATATGCACGAACAAGGTGGCGTTGGCGTTCATCCACGACGCGACTCTGCCCAGCAGCGTTTCATAGTTGCGCATGTGCTCGAACATCTCGACCGACACCACGCGGTCGAAGCGCGTATCGGCGGGGAACTCGAGACGGTTGACATCGCAGGTGACGATTTCGAGGTTGTGCAAACCGCGCTCGGCGGCACGGGCATCGATATGCAGCTTCTGCGTGCGCGAATTCGACACGGCGGTGATGCGTGAATTCGGATAATGCGCTGCCATCCACAGCGACAGCGACCCCCAGCCGCAGCCGAGTTCGAGGATGCGATCGCCGTCGCGCAGTCCGGCGCGCTCGCAGGTGAGGGCGAGCATGCGTGCTTCCGCCGCGTCGAGGTTCGTCGCTGCGCGCGTGATGTCGAAATCGTCGTAGTAGCAGCTCGAGTACTTCAGATGCTTGCCGAGCACGTGCAGATAGAAGTCAGTCGGCACTTCGTAGTGTTGCTCGTTGGCTTCGGCGGTGTGAATCGCAATCGGACTCTCGCGCAGACTGCGCACCAGATCCATCAAGTGCGCTTGCTGGCGCTCGGGATCGCCGCGATCTTCTTCACGCAGCCGTTGTGCCAGCAAGGCGCGAATCCGATTCCGGATCAGCCAGTCCGGCACCCGATCCGCTTCGAGTAGTCGCATCGCGAGAGATTGGGATGCAGTCGAGTTCGAATTCATGTCGAGCTTCCGGAAAAACGCAGGGCGAGTTTGGTGAGCAACGGCGTCAGCGACAAATGGAGCAGCCAGATGCCGATCGGTGCCACGAGTAGCCAGCCTATCGTGGCGTGGACGATCGCATCCCACAAGGTGACGATGGCATGCAGCACGCCGTCTTCGAGCAAACGCATGCCTTCGTCCACGGTGAGGGGCTGGGGCGGGACGCCGACGATACGCTCGCCGAGACGCATGAACGGGATGATGAGCACGAGCTGTATCGGCGCGACGACCCAACTCATGAGTTGGATGGTCACCAGATTGAGGCGACGCCAGAGCGCGATGGCAGTGAGCGCGGGCGTGGAAACGCCGAGCACCGGAAAGGTCCCGACTCCGGCACCGATGGCGATGCAGAGCGACAATTCGCGGGGCGACGTGCCTTGACGCAGCAAGCCGAGCAGCGGCTCGACGATGCGCGTGCGGAGCAGATCAAGCATTACGCTGGATCAAGATGTGTTCGACGGGTTCGTCGTCGCGCAGCTTTGCAATTTGACGCAAGACGTAGACCGACATCGCCATGTTGCCGAGCAGCATGATCGCAATGAACCATGCCACGCGCGGCAACCAGCGCAGTTCTTTGTAGAACACCCAGACGTAAAAGGTAAGGAAGCCGTAGTAGGCGTCCATCAGCGTAGCCAGCGTCCACCACTTGTCCGGCTCGCTCACCAGCCCTTGCCAATCGAAGATGGCTTGTCGAGTGCTCGCATAGGTGGTGTAGGCGAACAAGGACAAGAAGATGGCGCCGAAGAGTATGCGTAATGCGGTGCGGTTCATGGGGGTTGTCCGAAAGGTCACTTTCCGAAAAGGCGCTCGAGTTCCGCTTTGGCGGCATCGATCGCGGCGGTGTCGGCCGGGACGTAAGCCCCCGGGCGTGGCTTGAAATGATCGCAGAAATTCGCGTGCTCTTTGTCGCGAACTTCTTCGGCGGTGGGTTCCCGACAATGTTTGGCGACGGCTCGGTCGTAGTCGACGCAGAGGCGGCATGCATGCAGTTCCGCGCGACAGCCGGGGCAGACGTCGAGCCTGCGCAGCGGCAAAGACAAACTTGCGAGCGTCGCGCCGCATTTCCAGCAGACCAGATCGTGAGCCATGCAACCTCCGCCGTGCAGACTAGCGGGCCGTCAGGAAGTCTCGCAAGGCCTTGCCGGTGTGTGACCGCGCTTTTTTCATGATTGTCGCAGGCGGCCCTTCGGCAACGATGCGACCGCCATTCGCGCCGGCTTCCGGCCCCATGTCGATGACCCAATCGGCTTCGGCGATCACGTCGAGATCGTGCTCCACGACGACGACGGTATTGCCCGCGTCGACCAATCGATGCAGTACGGCCAACAATTTCTCCACATCCGCCATGTGCAAGCCCACGGTCGGCTCGTCGAGCACGTACAGCGTATGTTTGGGCTTGGTACGCAGCGGCGCACGCAGGTCGGTCCTGACTTTAGAGAGCTCGGTGACGAGTTTGATCCGTTGCGCTTCGCCCCCCGAGAGCGTCGGGCTTTGTTGCCCCAGCGTGAGATAGCCGAGTCCGACCTCGCAGAGCAGCTTGAGCACGTGGTGCAACGCCGCGTGCGGTGCAAAGAATTCCGTCGCATCCTCGATGCTCATGGCCAAGACGTCGCCGATGCTGCGCTCGCGGTAGAGGACGGCGAGCGTCTCGCCGTTGAAACGCCGGCCGCCACAGGCGTCGCAGGTGACTTTCACGTCCGGGAGGAAACTCATCTCGACGGTTTGCACACCCTGGCCTTCGCAGGCGTCGCAGCGTCCCCCTGCGGTGTTGAAGGAAAACCGGCCCGGGCCATAGCCGCGCAAGCGTGCTTCGGAGGTGCCGGCATATATCTTGCGGATGTCGTCCCAAATACCCACGTAGGTCGCCGGACAGGATCGCGGCGTCTTGCCGATCGGCGTTTGATCGACTTCCAGCACGCGATCCACGGCATCGATGCCGCGCAACTCCGCGCAACCGATCGCCGCCGCTTTGCCGCGTGCGCCGACCAGGACATGGGCGCTCGCGTGCAATACGTCGCGGGCGAGCGTGGATTTGCCAGAGCCTGACACGCCGGTCACGACGACCAATCTGCCGAGCGGAATGCGTACGTCGAGATCGTTCAAGTTGTGCAATCTCGCACCCTCGATGTGCAACGCCTCGGATCGGACACTGACCGGGCGTCGCGGTTCGGCAGAATGCTGCAGCGGTTCCCGCAGGAAGCGTCCGGTGATGGAGTCCGGATTGCGCATGAGATCTGCGACCTTGCCTTCGCCGACGATGCGTCCGCCCCGGATGCCGGCACCCGGGCCGAGATCGATCACGTGGTCGGCCCGACGTATGGTGTCTTCGTCGTGTTCGACGACCAGCAGGGTATTGCGATGTGCCGCGAGTTCGCCGAGCGCATCGAGCAAAATCCGGTTGTCGCGCGGATGCAAGCCGATGGTCGGTTCGTCCAGCACATAACACACGCCGCGCAGATTCGAACCGAGTTGTGCCGCGAGACGTATTCTTTGTGCTTCACCGCCCGAGAGCGTCGGTGCGGCGCGGTCCAACGACAGATAACCAAGACCCACACGCTCGAGAAACTCGAGCCGCGCGCGTATCTCGGCCAGCAAGTCGCGCGCGATGGCGCGTTCGCGCGTCGCGAGCTTCAAGCCGCCCATGCGCTTGCGGGTAGCGGTGACGGTCTCGCAGGTCAGCGCACTCAAAGAAAGGTCGCGAAAGCGTACGGCACGCGCGACGGGATTGAGACGTTCACCATTGCATGCGGTGCAGGCGTGCTCCGGGCCGGAATGCCATTCGTTCCATGTCGCCTCTTCGCCCGTCTGTTCGGCGTCGAAGTCCGGCAGTTTCGCGCCGGTTCCGAAGCAGCTCGTGCACCAGCCTTGTTTGGAATTGAAGGAGAACAGGCGCGGATCGAGTTCCGCAAAGCTCGTGCCGCAGCCGGGGCAAGCGCGTTTGGTCGAGAACACGATCGCCTTCTTGCTGCCTTGCGGCAGTACCTGCACCACGCCCTTGCCGTACTGCAAAGCTTCGGTCAGTTTGCTGCGCAAATCCGCTTCGCCACGGGCCGAGATGCCGAGGCGCGCAACCGGCAACTCGATGTCGTGCTCCTTGAAGCGATCGAGACGCGGCCAGGGCTTCACGGGCACGCGCTGCCCATCTACGCGCAACTCACCATAGCCTTTCGCGCCGGCCCACTTGGCGAGGTCGGTGTACAAGCCTTTGCGCGCCACCACCAAGGGTGCGAGCAAGTCGATCGTGCGACCCGAGAAATCTTTGACTATCCGTGCCGCGATCGCTTCGGCCGACTGCGGCTCGATGGCGACATCGCAATCCGGGCAGTACTGCGTACCGAGCTTCACGTACAGCAAGCGCAGGAAGTGATAAATCTCGGTGAGCGTCGCGACGGTGCTCTTGCGTCCGCCGCGACTCGTGCGCTGTTCGATGGCGACCGTGGGTGGTATGCCGTAAATCGCGTCGACTTCCGGCCGCGCGGCCGGCTGCACGAACTGCCGTGCATAGGCGTTCAAAGACTCGAGATAGCGGCGCTGCCCTTCGTTGAAAACGATGTCGAAGGCCAGCGTGGATTTGCCGGAGCCGGACACGCCGGTGACGACCGTGAAGGCATTGCGCGGAATCTGCACGTCGATATTGCGCAGGTTGTGCTCGCGCGCATTGCGCACCACGATGGCTTCGGCACGCGCGGGCGTGCGGCGCGCCTCGGGTTCGGCGACTTTCGGGCTCGCGAGCGGCGCTTCGAGGCGATAGTCGCGCAAGGCTTTGCCGGTGTGTGACGCAGGGTGTGCCATGAGTTCGGCGGTGGTGCCGCAAGCGACGAGTTGGCCGCCGCGATCGCCGCCTTCGGGGCCGAGGTCGACGATCCACTCGGCAGCGCTCACCACATCGAGATTGTGCTCGATCACGAACAGCGAATGACCGGCGTCGAGCAGCTTGCGAAACGCGGCGAGCAACTTGCCGATGTCCTCGAAGTGCAAACCGGTCGTGGGCTCGTCGAACAAAAACAGTTTGCCGCGATCGGAAACGGCGCCGGATTCGGCCAGATGCCCCGCAAGTTTCAGACGTTGCGCTTCGCCGCCCGAGAGGGTGGGCACGGGCTGTCCGAGCCGCAGATAGTCGAGGCCGACATCGGCGAGCGGCGCCAGACGCGCCGCCAGATCCGGCACGTCACCGAAGAATTCCAGTGCTTCGGTGACCGTCATCTCCAGCACTTCGGCGATATTGGCCGAGCGACCTTTGGGCCCCGGATGGCGTACTTCGAGCGTCTCGGCGCGATAACGCGTGCCGTTGCAGTCGCCGCAGCGCAGGTACACGTCGGACAGGAATTGCATCTCGACGTGCTCGAAGCCGTTGCCGCTGCAGATCGGGCATCGGCCCGTGCCGGAGTTGAAGCTGAAGGTACCTGCGGTATATCCGCGCTCGCGCGATTCGCCGAGCCGTGCGAACCGCTCGCGGATGACATCGAATGCGCCGATGTAACTCGCCGGATTCGATCGCGTCGTGCGGCCGATGGGCGTCTGGTCGACGAACACGACTTCGTCGATGTGATCGGCGCCGCGGAGTGCGCGGTGTGCGCCGGCCGCTTCGGTGGGCTTGCCTTTGTGCTTGAGCAATGCGGGATACAACACGTCCTGCATCAGGGTGGACTTTCCGGAGCCCGACACGCCCGTGATGCACACCAGCTTGCCGAGCGGCAGGCGTACGTCGATGTTGCGCAGATTGTGCTGCGTCACACCCGAAAGTTCGATCGCCCCACGCTCTGCGTTTTTGGCCCGCGAGTTGCGCGTCGGCGGCAAGGTGACGCGCTTGCGACCGGTGAGATACGCGCCGGTGAGCGATGCCGCATCGGCGCACACGTCGGCGGGGCTGCCGTAGCTGACGATGGTTCCGCCGTGCTCGCCCGCGCCCGGGCCCATGTCGAGCAGGCGATCGGCGCGCTGCATGATTTGCGGGTCGTGTTCGACCACCAGCAGCGAGTTGCCGGCCGATCGCAAGCGCTGCATCACTTCGATGACGCGCTGCATGTCGCGCGGGTGCAAACCGATCGAAGGTTCGTCGAGCACGAACAAGGTATTGACCAGCGACGTGCCGAGCGCCGTCGTCAAGTTGATGCGCTGTACTTCGCCGCCCGAGAGCGTGCGCGATTGTCGGTCGAGCGTGAGGTAGCCGAGCCCGACGTCGCAAAGATAGCCGTAGCGACCGCGAATCTCCGCCAGCAGCAGTTCCGTCGCTTCGTCGAGTGCGCCGTCGAGTCGCAGTGAGTCGAAGAATTCCCGGCCGCGCTCGAGCGGCAACAACATGAGATCGTGGATGCACAGCCCGGGCAGTGCGGTCAGAGTTTCATCAGACCAATCCGCCTCACGCGGCTTGAATCGCGTTCGTCCGGCAAGCGTCTGGTCGGCGAGTTTCCGATCGCCGAGGCGCCAAAGCAAAGATTGCGGCGCGAGTCGTGCGCCGTCACAGCGCCCGCAGGGCGTATACGCGCGATACTTCGACAGCAGCACGCGAATGTGCATCTTGTACGCTTTGGTCTCGAGCCAGGCGAAGAATCGCTTCACGCCGTACCAGACGTTTTTCTTCCACGGGCCTTCGCCGTCGATCACCCATTGACGATGCGCGGCGCTCAGCTCGCGCCACGGAACGTCGAGCGGGATGCCGCGCTTGCGCGCGAGACGCTCGAGATCCTGTTGGCATTCGCGATACGACTCGGTCTGCCAGGTACGAATGGCTCCGCCGCGCAGCGTTTTGCTCTCGTCGGGAATCACCAGACCATAGTCGACGCCGATGATGCGGCCGAAGCCGCGGCAGGCCTCGCACGCGCCCACGGGAGAATTGAACGAAAACGCGCTCGGGGTGGGTTCGCGATAGGCGATGTCGCAAGCGGCGCAATGCAGACTGTTCGAGTAATGCCAGGTTTCGAGCGCTTCCGCCGTATCGATGGTCGCCGGATCGCGTGCTGCCGGCGAATCGCGCAGTGGATACACGCGCAGACGTCCGCGCCCGACGCGCAAGGCGGCTTCCAGCGCCTCCATCACCCGCGCGCGATCGCTGTTCGGCAGTCGCAAGCGATCCTGCACGACTTCGACTTCGCCTTTGCGACGATTTCGGATGCGCGTGTATCCCTGCTTGGCGAGCAGCTCGAGCACCTCGGAGTCTTTGAAGTTTTTCGGTACCGCGACCGCGAAGCACACCAGCAAGCGTGGCGCCTCGAGTGCGGCAGAGCGGCGCAGCAGATCGGCGTGGATCGACTCCGGCGTGTCCCGATGCACGGCCGTTCCGCAGCGACTGCAATGCAGATGGGCGGCGCGTGCGAACAGCAGCTTCAGATGGTCGTTGAGCTCGGTCATCGTGCCGACCGTGGAGCGCGAAGTGCGCACCGGGTTCGTCTGGTCGATGGCAATGGCGGGCGGGATGCCCTCGATGCGATCGACTGCCGGCTTGTCCATGCGATCGAGAAACTGGCGCGCATACGGCGAGAACGTTTCGACGTAGCGCCGTTGACCTTCGGCGTACAGCGTGTCGAACACTAGCGACGACTTGCCCGAGCCCGAAACGCCCGTGACGACCACGAGTTCGCCGGTCGGGATGTCGAGATCGAGGTTCTTGAGGTTGTTCTGACGAGCGCCGCGAACGACGATCGTCCCGGAGCGTGACTCTTCCATGAGGCGCGGGGACGGGGTGGTGGAGTGGGTCGCGACTATATCCCAGACCCGGGTCGCGACGTACTCCTGCGCCCGCAACGCGGTTCTGTTGTAATTCGCATCATGCAAACGGCTCGCGACCTGTTCGGTTACCGCAAGCACTGGGCCTCGCGCTTCGGTGTCGCGCCGTTTTTGCCGATGTCCCGGGCCGAGATGGATGCGCTGGGATGGGATAGTTGCGACGTCATCGTCGTGACCGGCGACGCTTATGTCGATCACCCGAGCTTCGGCATGGCGATCGTCGGTCGTCTGCTCGAAGCGCACGGGTTCCGCGTCGGCATCATCGCGCAGCCCGATTGGCAATCTGCCGACCCTTTCAAAGCCTTGGGCAAACCGAATCTGTTCTTCGGCATCACGGCCGGCAACATGGATTCGATGGTCAACCGGTACACCAGCGACCGACGCATGCGCTCGGACGACGCCTATACGCCGGGCGGCGAGGGTGGCCGGCGACCCGATCGCTCGGTGATCGTCTACTCGCAGCGCGCACGCGAGGCGTATGCCGACGTACCCATCGTGATCGGCGGCATCGAGGCCAGCCTGCGTCGCATCGCGCACTTCGATTACTGGTCCGAAAAAGTCCGTCGCTCGGTGTTGCTCGATGCGAAGGCCGATCTTCTGGTCTACGGCAACGGCGAACGTCAGATCGTCGACATCGCACATCGTCTGGCCGCCGGCGAACGCGTCGGCGACATCGACGACATGCGCGGCACGGCATTCACGCGCCGTGCCTTGCCCGCGGGCTGGATCGAAATCGACTCGACCCATCTCGATACCCCGGGGCCGCTGAATCCGCCGCTCGATCCCTATGCCATGGAAGACAACGGCGGCACCAAAAACGCCGCCGCCGAGCCGGCAGCGGAGGCATCCGCCGAACAAGTGGTGAAATTCGTGCGTCGGGTGAAGAACGTCGATCGTGAACGCAGCGTCATACGGTTGCCGGCGTTCGAGCAGGTCGTGGACGATCCGGTGCTCTACGCGCACGCTTCGCGCATCCTGCATCTCGAAGCGAATCCGGGCAATGCGCGGGCTTTGGTGCAGCGTCACGGCAACCAGGATATCTGGCTCAATCCGCCGCCGATCCCGCTCACCACCAAAGAAATGGATCAGGTGTACGAGCTGCCTTATCAGCGGCGTCCGCATCCGTTCTACGGTACGGCCGAGATCCCGGCGTACAAGATGATCCGCTTCTCGATTTCCATCCAGCGCGGCTGCTTCGGCGGCTGCACGTTCTGCTCGATCACCGAGCACGAAGGGCGGATCATCCAGAGTCGTTCCGAAACTTCCGTGTTGCGCGAGATCGAAACCATCCGCGATACCGTGCCGGGGTTCACGGGCGTGATTTCCGATCTCGGCGGACCGACGGCCAACATGTATCGGCTCGCGTGCAAGAGCCGCGAGATCGAGAGCGCGTGTCGTCGGCCTTCGTGCGTGTATCCGGGCGTATGCCCGAACCTGAACACCGACCATACGCCCCTCATCCAGCTGTATCGCAAGGCGCGTGCCTTGCCCGGCATCAAAAAAGTGTTGATTGCCTCGGGCGTGCGATACGACCTCGCGATCGAATCACCCGAGTACGTCAAAGAGCTTGCGCAGCATCACGTCGGCGGCTACCTGAAAATCGCGCCGGAAGCGATCGGCGAGGGCCCGCTCTCCAAAATGATGAAGCCGGGCGTCGGTACCTACTATCGTTTCAAAGAATTGTTCGACCGCTATTCGAAAGAGGCGGGCAAAGAGCAATATTTGATTCCGTACTTCATCGCGGCGCACCCCGGAACGACGGACGAGGATATGCTCGAGCTCGCGCTTTGGCTGAAGAAGAACGGTTTTCGCGCCGATCAGGTGCAGGCATTCCTGCCGTCGCCCATGGCGACTGCCACGGCGATGTATCACTCGGGCAAAAATCCGCTGCGACGCGTCACGCGCGACAGCGAGAGCGTCGCCATTCCGCGCGGCCTCAAGATACGCCGGTTGCACAAGGCTTTCCTGCGCTATCACGACGCCAACAACTGGCCGATGCTGCGCGAAACGCTGCGTCGCATGGGGCGTGCGGATCTGATCGGGCCCGGCAAGCAGCATCTCATTCCGCCGTGGCAACCCGCCGGTACCGGTACTTTGGCTGAAGGCGAGCGGGCGCGCGGCGACGTGCGCAAGAGCGGGGGTGCGAGTGCGCGTCCCCAAAAGTTCCGCACGCAGCACACCGGCCTGCCGGTCAACGGGCGGGGTCGACCTCGCTGAGCCAATCGGTGATCGCGGCGGCAACACCCGCCGCCGCTTCTTCGTGGACGTAATGCCCCGCGCCGTCGAAACGCACCAACTTCGAACCGGCAATCAGTTGCTGCAAGGCGTCGGCTTCGGAGCGCGGCTTGTTTCGATCTTCGTTGCCCCACGGAATCAGCGTGGGGACTTTCACTCGTGCGGCAAGTCGCACTTCTTCGCCTTCGGAATATTGCTGCATCAATGACGTCATGCCGGCCATGTAACCTTCCGCACGTGCTCCGAGCATCACCTCGTCGATCACCGCAGGCGTGACGAGCTGCGGATCGACGTAAGACTTCTTCAAAAAATCACTTCTGAATTCCCGGCTGCCGAACAATTTCGCCGACAGGCGGGGCAACGGCGGCAGCGTGACCTGCACGACTTTCGGAACGCCGGTACTGATGATGCCGGGGTTGAGCAGCACCAAGCCGCCGGCGTCCGTGTCGTATACGGCAGCTTGCAATGCCACGGCACCGCCCAATGAATGCCCGACGTACACCACGTGCCGCAGGCCGAGTTGATGCGCGGCCGCGATCAGGAGTTTGGCCTGCGGGCCGTTGTGGTAATCGAACGCGACGGGTTTGTCCGACAGTCCGTAGCCCGCCATGTCGATGGCGATGACGTGGGCGTGGGGCGCCAATCGTGGCGCGAGCTCGCGAAAGCTCTGCAGGGAATTTCCGAAGCCGTGCAGCAGGAGCAGGTCCGGGCGCCCCGGGGCGGACTCGCCCCACTCGCGATAGCGCAGGCGGGTCCCGTTCACGACGATGAAGCGGTCGTCGGCGGTCGCGAGCTTCGAGACCGGTATTTCAGGCTCGCCCGGCCAGTAGGCCCACGCCGTGAGCGCAAGCCACAAGAGCGCGATCGACGCGAGCAATCCCAGTACCAAACGTCGCAGGAACTTCATGATCGTGATTGCATACAATCCGCCACGAACTTGCAACGCCCTGGATCTCGAATGCGCCTGCCCGAACTGCCCATCACCGAAGCGTTGCCCGCCTTGCGCGGCGCACTCGCGTCCGCGTCCGCGGCGGTGTTGCAGGCGCCACCGGGTGCGGGCAAGAGCACGGTCGTGCCGCTCGCGTTGCTGGACGAACCCTGGGTGCGGGGTCGAAAAATTTTGATGCTCGAGCCGCGACGCGTCGCGGCGCGTGGCGTGGCGCAGCGCATGGCCGCGACCTTGGGCGAGAGCGTCGGCGCGACGGTGGGCTATCGCATGCGCCTCGACACGCGCGTCAGTCGCGCGACGCGCATCGAAGTGATCACCGAGGGCGTATTGACGCGCATGCTGCAAACCGATCCGACGCTCGAGGATGTCGCGGCGGTGTTGTTCGACGAGTTTCACGAACGCAGCTTGCAGGCGGATCTCGGTCTCGCGCTGTGTCTCGATGCGCGTCGCACCTTGGACAGCGATTTGCGTCTGCTCGTGATGTCGGCGACGCTCGATGGCGTTGCCGTCGCCGCATTGCTCGGCGAGCACACGCCGATCGTCACGTCACAAGGGCGCGCGTTCCCGGTGACGATCGAGTACGTCGGCTCCGGCTTGCCGCTCTTGCCGGGCGGCGGTGACCTCGAGCGCGCAGTGACGAGCACGACGCGTCGCGCCTTGCGCGAAACCGAAGGCGACGTGCTCGTGTTTTTGCCGGGCGCGGCCGAGATACGCCGCGTCCGCGACATGCTCGGCGCCGCGCCCGAAGTTTTGCAGCAAGGCGTGCTGACGTTTCCTTTGTACGGCGATCTCGATCCGGCTGCGCAAGAAGTTGCACTCGCCTTTGATCCGAAGAGCCCGCGTCGCGTCATCCTGTCGACCAACATCGCCGAGACCAGCGTCACGCTGCCCGGCATACGCGTGGTGGTCGATGCGGGGCTTGTACGTCGATCGGTGTTCGATCCGGTATCGGGCATGAGTCGACTTGAAACGCAGCGCATCTCACGCGCCTCGGCCGATCAGCGCGCCGGTCGCGCGGGTCGCGTCGCCGCAGGACGCTGCTATCGACTCTGGAGCGAGGGCGCGCAGCGCAGTCTTGCGGCATTTGCGCGCGCCGAGATTCTGGAAGCGGATCTCGCGCCGCTCGCCCTTGATCTTGCCGAGTGGGGAACGACCGAGGCGAGCGTGATGCCGTGGTTGGACACGCCACCGCCGGCCACGCTCGATGGTGCGCGCGACCTGCTGAGTCGACTCGGTGCCCTTGATGCTGCCGGGCGTATCACGGCCCATGGTCGAGCGCTCGCGCATTTGCCGATGCATCCGCGACTCGCGCATCTGTTGATCGAGGCGCAACGACGCGGCGTCTTGTCGCTCGGCGCAAAACTCGCCGCGCTGCTCAGCGAACGTGATCTGCTGCGCGGGCGAGCGGGCGACGTGACCGATCTCGACGTCACGACCCGTCTCGACTTGCTCGATTCGCGATTCGCGGGCGGCGAAGTCGATCGTGGCGCCTGGTCGCGCATCCGCGAGGCTGCCAAACAATACGAGCGACGGATGGACGCGAGCGCACCGCAGACGGCCGCGATGCTCGATGCCGCAGGCTTGCTCGCCTGCGCCTATCCCGATCGCATCGGCAAACGTCGGGCCGGCAGTGACGGTCGATTCCTGCTCGCGAACGGGCGTGGCGCCCACTTTGCACGCACCGATCGTCTGGCGTCCGCGGAGTACCTTGTCGCCGTGGATCTCGACGATCGTGATCGCGAAGCGCGGATTCAACTGGCGGCCGCGATCGATCGCCCGATGCTCGAACAGGCCGCGGGCGCGCGCCTGCAAACCGTCGACGAAGTCGCGTGGTCCACGCGCGAGCAATGCGTGGTGATGCGCCGCCTGGTCAAGCTCGACGCGCTCATCATCGACGAACGACCGCTCACGCAGATCGATCCCGAGCATGCATTACAGGCGATGCTGGACGGCATCGCCGAGATGGGTCTCGACTGCTTGCCTTGGGACGAGGTCTGTCGCAGTTTTTGTGCGCGGGTCGAGTTGGCCCGTCGTCTGGAATTGCACGACGTCGCATCCTGGCCCGCGTTTGCCGCGGACGCCTTGCTCGTCGATCGCGAAGCCTGGCTGGCACCGTGGTTGTCGGGCGTCACGCGACGCAGCCATCTCGCCAAACTCCCTCTGCTCGAGATGCTGCAGCACCGTCTCGGTCATGCCGGCGTACGCAAGCTGGACGAATGGTTGCCGAGTCATCTCGGCTTGCCCACGGGCTCGCGCGTGCGCATCGATTATCAGGGTGATCTTGCGCCGTCCGCGTCGATGCGGATGCAGGAAGTCTTCGGTCTCGCCGCGACTCCGCGTCTGGCGCTCGGCAAGTTGCCGGTCACGTTCCAGTTGCTGTCGCCCGCCCAACGCCCGCTGCAAGTCACCGCCGACCTGGCGAGTTTTTGGCGCAACGCCTACGTCGAAGTACGCAAGGACATGCGGGGCCGTTATCCTCGGCATCATTGGCCCGAGAATCCCCTCGAAGCCGAGCCCGTACGCGGAGTGAAAAAGAGAACATGAGCGATCGACCCGTCATTCTGATCACCGGCTGCAATCGCGGCTTGGGGCTCGAGTTCGTGGCGCAATATGCCGCGCGCGGTTGGCGCGTGATCGCGACCGCCCGCAACCTGGACGACGCGGCAGAATTGCTCGCGCTGGCCGCCAAATATCCGAATGTCTCGGTCGAGTCGCTCGACGTCGGCGATGGGGCTTCGATCGACGCTGCGGCTGCGCGCCACGCCGGTACGGCCATCGACGTGCTGCTCAACAATGCCGGTCTGCTGGGTGATCGCGAGAAGCAGGCATTCGACGTGCTCGACTATTCGACGTTCGAAGAGGTGATGCGCGTCAACACCTATGGCCCGCTCGCCATGGCCAAGACGTTTTTGCCGCATGTGCTGGCCGGCGCACAAAAGAAAATCGTCACCATCACGAGTGGGTTGTCTTCGATCACCAACACGCGACAGGTCGGACGGTTGTTCTTCTATCGCATCAGCAAAGCCGGCGTGAACATGGCGATGCGCGTGATGCAGGCCGAGCTGCGCGAGCGGGGCATCAAGGTCGGCATTCTCGCGCCGGGCATGGTCGACACGCGTCTGTTCCGCCAGGGTGGTGGCGGCATGCCGGCGGCGGTGAGCGCGACGCAGAGCGTCGCCGCGGTGATGAAACACATCGATGAACTCACGCAGGACGCGGAGATCATCCTTTACACGGGCGAGAAAGTACCTTGGTGATCCTGCGCGGAAAACGGTCTGCCGTTTCGACCGTGCAACACCGCCTGAATCTCGGCCACGATCGATAGCGCAATCGCTTCGGGCGTACGCCCGCCGAGATCGAGCCCGATCGGCGCCCGCAGGCGCTCGCGCAGGGTGCTCGCGGCATCACCGATTTCCGCATAAAGACGTTCGCGGCGCGCGGCGGGGCCGAGCAACCCCACGTACGGCATCGACCCTTGTGCTAGCGCGGCGAGGTATCGACCGTCGGCGATCAGATGATGACTCATCACGATCGCCGCATCGACATCGTGCAACGGCAAAGCGTCGGCGAGCGTGTCGAGTTCGACCAAAGAAATCTGCGCGGCGTCGACGAATCGATTCGTGTCGATGTACGCAGGGCGATGATCGACGATCGTCACCTGCCATCCGAGCGAGGCGGCATAACGGCAAACCGGCTCAGCGTCGGGTCCGGCGCCGCAAATCAGAATGCGCGGCGTCCGTTCGGCGGCAATGAAGAACCACGGCGCTTCGAGTTCTGCGCCACCGCGTCCGGCGACCGCTGCGCAGTGCGCGAGCGTCGCGTCGCTGTGTTTGTGATCCGCATCGCAGCACTGCACTCGACCGTCGCGGATGTGGATCGCCGCTGCCGTTCGGCGCCGCGCCTGCGCGGCGGCGAGCAAGGTCGCGACCGGTGCGTAGGCGTTGGTCGCGTCGATCTTCAGCAGCAACACGCGCATCAAGCCTTCGCAGCCGAGCCCGAGTCCCCAGATCGGGTCGTCCGAGCCGCGCGAATCGTAACTGCGCTCGAGGCAGCGCGCCTCCGATGTCAGCAGTGCTCGCGCGTGATCGTGCAGATCGCCTTCGAGACATCCGCCGCTCAGCAGTCCGCATCGGCCTTCGGCGCCGTCGAACAGCATGAACGCGCCCGGCTTACGATACGTCGAGCCGCGCGTCTCGATCACGAACGCCGCCACCATCGGCTCGTCGCGTTCGCGGCGGATATTGAAGAAGTTCTCGATCAAACGTCGATCACGAGTTTGCCGAAATGGTTGCCGGTATCCATGTAATCGTAGGCGGCCGCGGCGTCGTCGAACGCGAAGCGACGATCGATGACGGGTCGAATCGCATGCTGGGTCATGAATTGCAGCATCGCCTCGAAGTCGGCGCGTGAACCGACGAAGATGCCCGTCACGCTCGCGTTGCGACCGATGAGACTCACGGCCGGGATGTCACCGCCGAAACCGCTCAAACCGCCGATCAGCGCGACGTTGCCACCCGGCGCCACGCAGGCGAGCGATTGCGCGAGCGTGCCCGAGCCACCGACTTCCAGGATATGGTGTGCGCCCACGCCGTTCGTGGCCGCGAGCATGGCCTTCGACCACTCGGGCGTGGACTTGTAGTTGATGATCGCTGCCGCACCGAGTGCCTTGGCGCGCAGGAGCTTCTCGTCGCTCGAGCTCGTGATCACCGGATGCGCGCCGGCGGCGAACGCGAATTGCAATCCGAACACGGATACGCCGCCCGTGCCTTGCAGGAGTACCGTGTCGCCGGCACGCATGTGTCCGCGCGTGACGAGTGCATGCCACGCGGTCACTGCGGCGCAGGGCAGCGAAGCCGCTTCTTCAAAAGTCATCTGCTTGGGCAACGGCACCAGACCCTCGGCCGACAGCGTCACGTACTGCGCAAGCATGCCGTCGAGCGCGCCGCCCAAGGCCGACGCGCCGGTCGTCGCCGTGGGGCGACCCGAAATCCAGTTCTGGAAAAAGATTGCTGCGGCGCGATCACCTTCTTTGAAATGCTTCACGCCACTGCCGACCGCGACGATTTCGCCTGCACCATCGGAGAGCGGCACGAGAGAATCTTTGGCGCCGACGGGATAGAACCCTTTCTTCACCATCACGTCGCGCCGGTTGAGCGAGCAGGCACGTACCCGCAGCACCACTTCGCCCGCGCCAGGGGGCCGTGTGGCTGCACCCTCCTGGCGTTGCAGGGCAAAGCCTTGTGCTTGTTTGACGAGTTGGTAGCGGACTTGGCGTTCGGGGATGTTCATGCCCCCGATTGTACGGCGCGGCGCGCGCGCTTACAGCGGTCTGCCGTCCTTGCGTTCGATGACGACGAGGGCGGATCGCGCCGGCAAACCGTCGCCATCGGGCCAATGGCTCGCCGGCGCATCGACCGTGCCACCTTCGCCAGGGTGCTGGATGCCCAGGAACAAGGACTTGCCGTCGGGCGTGAACTCGCAACCGGTCACTTCCGCACCGACCGGCGCACTCACGATCTGTTTCAGTCGACCGCGTTCGGCGCCGTGCGTGGGGACGACGAAGCAGCCGTCGTTCGCGAGATCGTGATCGGAGTCCGTCACGATCCAGAGGCGCCCCGACGGATCGAAACCGACGTTGTCCGGACAGGCGAGCGGGCTCACCGCATCGCGTGCGGCGTAACCGGCGAAGTAGGTGTCACCGCGGCTGACCTTGCCGGGCGCGATGTCGTCGCGCCGCGTCAGAAACTTGGTCTCCGCGTTGCGCGGATCACCGGCCAATATGAACACGTTCCACGCGAACGTGCGACTCGTCGGGTCGTCACCGCGTTCGATGACTTCGATGATGTGTCCGTAATCATTCTTCGCCCGCGGGTTCGCGATATCGACGCCGAGCTCGATTTCGCGACCCATGTACTGATCGCGACGCGATCGCTGTTCGCGGTCCGCATTCTTGGTGCAGGCCATGTAGACCCGACCAGTCAACGGATTCGGCTCGAAATCTTCGATGCGATCCATCGGCGTCGCGCCCATCAGATCCGCCGCCGCACGACACTTGATGACGACCGCGCCTTGATCTTTGAAGCCCGCTTTCGAATTGAGCGGACCCTTCTCGTCGTGCACCAGCGGCAACCACTCGCCGCGGCCCGACGCATCGAAGCGCGCTGCATACAAAGTGCCGTGATCGAGCAGGTCGCGATTGGCAGCAGCATTTTTCGGATCGAAGCGGTCGCGCGAGACGAATTTGTAGGCGTATTCGAATTTGTCGTCGTCGCCCATGTAGACGACCACACGGCCGTCGGGCGCGACGATCGTGGTCGCGCTCTCGTGCGAAAAACGTCCGAGCGCCGTGCGCTTGCGCGGCGTTGAAGTCGGATCCTGCGGGTCGATCTCGACGATCCAGCCGAATCGTAGTTGCTCGCGTGGTTCCGCCCGCACGTCGAAACGACGATCGACGTGCTCCCAGCCGTACAAGGATGCCTCGCCCGTGGGGAAGCGCGCGAATGCGTCGAGCAGCACGAACTCTTCGGTGTCGCTCGCCCACGAGCGAGTCTTGCCGAAATAGTCGTCGATGTTCTCTTCGGACGTGAGAAACGTGCCCCAGGGCGTACGGCCCGCCGAGCAGTTCGCGAACGTGCCGAACACGCGTGTGCCCGAAGGGTCCGCATTGGTCCGCAGCAGCGCGTGTCCGCGCGCAGGTCCCATGATGTCCATCGGTGTCGTCGCCGTGATGCGCCGCGTCTGCGGTGCGCCCCGCGCCACCTGCCAGCCGTCGCGCTCGCGACCGATGCGAACCACGCTCACGCCGTGCGCGGCTTGCATCCACGCCACGGCTTGCGGATAGCTTGCGATCCATCGCTCGCGTGCGGCCGCTCGCTCGCGGGCGCTGCCCGGCAAGCCGGCAAAACTCAGTTCGGCCGTGACGTACTCGTGATTGACGCACAACAGTCCGCGCGAAGTTTCGCCGGGATCTGGAAAGAACACGATCGCATCGTTGTTGGCACCGAAACGGCGCGCCTGCCGAGCCGCGGAGTCCGCATCCAGCCAATCCAGCGTGCGCAGATCGCGCGCATGCCAGCCGGTATCATCGCTCCACAACGGATCGCCCCAGGCGAGCAGCGGCGAACTTTTGAGTTCGGGCGACAGCAACAAGTCGTCACGACGCGACGGCGCGATACCGACAAGATCGATACTCGCCGACGGTGAGCGTCGCGCATCGGCGAGCGACAGCGACGGCAGCGATGCCGCGACACCCGCGGCGCCGAGTGCGACGAAGCCGCGCCGTGACAAGCGCTCTTGCAGGATCGCGCCGAAGGATTTCATGCGCCCTCGAGTCCCTCGAGCACGGTGACGAAGAATCGGCCCTTGCCTTCGCGCAATTTCTTTGCCGCTTCGTACTCGGCCGATTTCCAAAAGCCCCACGCGGCTTCCTTCGATGGAAACTTCGCGATCAGGATGCTTTCGTTGCGTGCGTCACCCTCGGCGATCTCGACTTTCGAAGCAGGCGTGACCGTGAGGTAGTGGCCACCGAACTTCGCGTAGATCGGCGGCAAGGCTGCCCCATAGGCCTTGAAGCCTTCCACATCGGTTACTGATCCTTGTACCAGCAGGTACCCAGGTTTGCTCATTTGATGAGACCCTCGGCTTTCATGGCCGATTGCGCGGCCGGGCGCGCCGCGATGCGCGTGTGATAGGACTTGAGTCCGGCCCACTGGCCGAGATCGATGCCGACATAACCGCACCAGCCCAGCACCGTGAAGAGATACGCGTCGGCCACCGTGAAGTGCGTGCCGAGCAAAAACGGCTTGTCGCCGAGCTCGGCCTGCACGAAGTCGAAGCGCTTGCCGAGGTTCGCCTTGGCCGCCGCTTTTTGCTCGTCGGTCGTGCCGGGCGCGAAGAACGGTCCGAAATTCTTGTGGACTTCGCTGTTGATGTAGCCGAGCCACTCGTGCAATCGATAGCGCTCGATCGTGCCCGCGGCGGGCGCCAGCCCCGACTCCGGCTTGCGATCGGCCACGTAAGGCAGGATCGCCGTACCTTCGGTGAGCACTTGACCGTCGTCGAGTCGCAACGCGGGCACGTAATTTTTCGCGGTGACGCTCGCGTAGTCTTCGCCACCCGCTTTTTTCTGGGCACGTCCTTCGACTTTCACCGCCTCGAACGGCAGACCGGTTTCGTACAGCGCGATGTGGGAAGCGAGCGAACAGGCGCCCGGCGAGTAGTAGAGCTTCATGATCGGGATCCTCGGCGAAACAACGGGAGAGACCCGATGCTACGGTGTCGCCACACGACGCGCAAAGGGTTGCTAAACTTGCGCCCGCGGCGGGCCCGTAGCACAGCGGTTAGTGCAGGGGACTCATAATCCCTTGGTCCTT
>JAFMJH010000016.1 GCA_017853555.1 Steroidobacteraceae bacterium | reverse complement strand
CTCCGACTCCTACGTCCCGAACGTAGTGCTCTACCAGGCTGAGCTACATCCCGATCTGATCGGCCGGCTTCAGGAGGAGCGTTCGACGGCGAACCGGGCGAGCGCGGCAAGGCCTTGTTTGTGCGGCGTTTCGGGGAGCGCTTGCAGCGCCATCAACGCCTTGTCGGCCTCGTCCTGAGCGAGGCGGCGAGTGTACTCAAGAGCCCCGGTCGATTCAATCGTGGCAACGATGGTGTCGAGCTGTTCGAGACCCCCGTTTTCGATGGCGTTGCGGATCAGTTCGCGTGCCGCATCGTCGCGTGCATGGCGCAAGGCGTGGATCAACGGCAGCGTCGGTTTGCCCTCGGCCAGATCGTCGCCGAGGTTCTTGCCGCGCTCTTCGGGGTTCGACCGGTAGTCGAGCACGTCGTCGATGAGTTGGTAGGCGATGCCGAGATGGCGGCCATAGTCGGCGAGCGCGCGCTGTTGGCTGGGGCTCGCGCCGCCGAGCACGGCGCCGACCTCGGCGCCCGACTCGAACAACTTCGCCGTCTTGCGGTGGATCACGTCCAGATAGCGCTGTTGGGTGGTGTCCGGGTCACCGGCGTTCATCAGCTGCAGCACTTCGCCTTCGGCGATGACGTTGGTGGCCTCGGACATGATTTCCATGACGCGCTGCGAGCCGATCGCGGCCATCATCTGGAACGCGCGCGAGTAGACGAAATCGCCGACCAGCACGCTGGCCTGGTTGCCGTATACGGAATTCGCCGTGTCGCGGCCGCGACGCTTCGAGCTGCCGTCGACCACGTCGTCGTGCAGCAAAGTCGCCGTGTGGATGAATTCTATGAATGCGGCCGCATCGATATGGCTGCTGCCGCGATAGCCGCAGGCGCGGGCCGACAGCAGCACGATCAAGGGTCGAAGGCGCTTGCCGCCGCCCGAGATGATGTGCTCGGCCACCTGGTCGACAAGCGGCACGGAGCTTTTCATGCTGGCGCGGATGACCGCGTCCACCGCTACGAGGTCCTGGCGGACGAGGTCCTTGACGGTCGCGAGTGTCATATGGGGCGCCATCGTAGCCGATGAGGCGCGGGCGCTGCGGGAAAACGGCTCTGCCGACCGGGCAGGGGCGATTTAAGCCCTTGAGCGGACAGGCCAATCTGCCCGAGACAGGGTTTGACCGGGCGATGGTGCCCCAGTAGAATGCGCGACCTTTTCAGGGCTGGAGTCATCATGTACGCGGTCATCGCTACGGGCGGTAAGCAGTATCGGGTCGAGCAGGGCAGCGTGCTGCGCATCGAAAAACTCACCGCCGAGCCGGGCTCGGAGGTCAAGTTCGACGAAGTGTTGCTCGTTGGTGCGGGCGACAGCGTCAAGGTGGGCACTCCGAAGCTCGCGGGTGCGTCCGTGTCGGCCACTGTGCAGAAGCATGGCCAGGGCGACAAGGTCAGCATCGTGAAGTTTCGTCGTCGCAAGCACTACTTGCGCATGAAGAACCATCGTCAGCAGTACACCGAAGTCAAAGTCACCGGCATTTCGGCCGGTTGAGACGGAGAGCGATCACATGGCACATAAAAAGGCAGGCGGCAGTACCAAGAACGGCCGCGAATCCCACAGCAAACGTCTGGGCGTGAAGGCGTTCGGCGGCGAGCAAGTGTCGGCCGGCAACATCATCATCCGTCAGCGCGGCACGCAGTATCGCGCCGGCGCGAACGTGGGCATGGGTACGGATCACACCTTGTTCGCGCTCACCGACGGCAAAGTGAAGTTCCAGCGCCGCGGTGCCGAGGGCAAGATGTTCGTGAACGTGCTCGCGGACTGAACGTCCACGCACGTTCATCGTCGCAAACCCCGGCCGAGTGCCGGGGTTTTCGTTTAGGGGTGTCACGCGCATGAAATTCGTCGACGAGGCAAAAGTTCGCGTCCAGGCCGGCAACGGCGGGCGCGGCTGCATGAGTTTCCGACGCGAGAAGTTCATGCCCTTCGGCGGGCCGGATGGCGGCGATGGCGGCCACGGCGGCAGCGTGCATCTGCGTGCGGCGCACGGCATCAACACGCTCGCGGACTTTCGCGTCGAGCGCACCTTCAAGGCGAAATCCGGAGAGGCCGGCAGCGGCAACGACTGCACGGGCCGTGGCGGCGACGACCTGTTCGTGCTCGTACCCGTCGGCACGATGGTGCGCGACTCGGAAACGGGCGAGCAGTTGGGCGATCTCGTCAACGAAGGCGACACGCTGCTCGTTGCCCAAGGCGGCAAGGGCGGTTGGGGCAACGCGAAGTTCAAAACCAGCACCAATCGCGCGCCGCGGCAGTTCGGTCCGGGTTTGCCTGGCGAGAAGCGCTTGCTCGAGCTCGAACTCAAGGTGATCGCCGACGTCGGCTTGCTCGGCTTGCCGAATGCCGGCAAATCGACGCTGATCCGCGCCGTTTCGTCCGCGCGGCCCAAGGTCGCCGATTATCCCTTCACGACGCTGCATCCGAATTTGGGCGTCGTGTACTGCGGTGAGCATCGCAGTTTCGTCATGGCCGACATCCCCGGTCTCATCGAAGGTGCGGCCGAGGGCGCCGGTCTCGGCATCCGCTTTCTCAAACATTTGCAGCGCACGCGCGTGTTGCTGCATCTGGTGGATATCGCGCCGCTCGACCCGGAAGCCGACCCGGTACGCGATGCGCGTGCGATCGCCGGCGAACTCAAAAAATTCAGCAAAGATCTCGCACTCAAGCCGCGCTGGCTGGTGATCAACAAATCCGACTTGCTGCCGCCGGGCGAAGCCGAGAAGAAAGCGAAGGCGATCGTCCGCGCGTTGCGCCACAAGGGGCCGTGGTATCTGATCTCGGGCGTGAGCGGCACGGGGACTCGCGATCTGACCGAGGCCGTGATGCGCTTCCTCGAGGAGACCGCGACGCCTGCGGTCGAGGACGATGCCTGAACGCAACGCGAAGGTGCGGCGCAGACTTGCGGCCGGCAAGTTGCGCCTGCGCATCCGCGACCTGCGCAATCTCGGACCACGCGCCGAAGTCCTGCTCGCCGCGATCGGTATCACGAGCGTCGAAGCGCTGCGCGCGCGCGGTGCGCTCGAGTGCTTCCTGGCCTTGCGTCGCGCGAATCTCGCACGTTCTTTGAACTTGCTCTGGGCCTTGGCGGGCGCGCTCGAGCCGTGGCCCGAGGGGCGCGACGCCCGCGAGATCGCGGCGGGGCCGGAGCGCTTGGCGTTGCTCTTGGCGATCGAGGCGCGCGAGGGTGCGCGCCGCGCCGTGCAGGCGGCCGCAACACCCAAGCCTCGTCGTGGATCGCAGGCGGGCCGGAAGTCACCGGCACGCACGGTGTGGGTGCCGGGGATGCCGTTTTCGTCGACCCCAAAACGCAAAAACCGGCACTGAGGCCGGTTTTCGCAAGGCACGCTGCCCGAGGGCAGCCATGCGAACGTCAGGCGAGCTTCTTGAGGCGGGCCGCCAGGCGCTTTTTGTGGCGCGAGGCCTTGTTCTTGTGCACGAGGCCCTTGTTGACCAGCGAATCGACCACCGAGGCGGCGGCGCGATAGGAGGTGGTGGCTTCGGTCTTGTTGCCCGAGGCGATATCCTCACCGGCTTTGCGCAGGGCGGAGCGCGCGCGCGAACGCAACGCCACGTTGCGGGTGCGGTGCTTCACGGCTTGGCGGGCAGCTTTTTCGGCAGACTTTGTGTTGGCCACGGATCAATCCGGTGGTTGTAAAAAGGGCGCGTAGTGTGCTGATCGGGCGGCGAAAAGTCAATGTCGGCCCCCGCTTCCCCGGGGCGCTCTTCGGTATAGTTGCCCACGTCTCATGAGTCGCGCCCTTTTCAAGCACACCTCGGTGGTCGGCATCACCACCTTGATCTCCCGCGTCACCGGTTTGTTGCGCGACATGGTGTATTCGCAGGCCTTCGGTGCCGGGACCATGATGGACGCGTTCCTGGTCGCCTACAAAATCCCGAATTTCCTGCGCCGCTTGTTTGCCGAGGGCGCTTTTTCGCAATCGTTCGTGCCGGTGATCTCCGAATACAAGGTGCTCCGCCCGCAGGACGAGGTCCGCGAACTGGTGGCGGGCGTGCAGGGGACGCTCGGCGCGGTGCTGCTGGTGGTCACGGCGATCGGCGTCATTGCCGCTCCGCTGATCATTCTTCTGTTCGCGCCAGGGTTCACGCAGCAAGCGGGCAAGTACGAACTCGCGGTGCAGATGTTGCGCTGGACGTTCCCGTATCTGTTCTTCATATCGCTCACCGCGCTGTTCAGCGGGGTGCTCAACAGTTACGGCCGCTTCGCCGTGCCTGCGTTCACGCAGGTGGTGATGAATCTGACGATGGTGGCGTTCGCGCTCGGCATCGCGACGCACTCCGAGTCCCCCGGCATCGTGCTGGCGATCGGCGTGTTCGTCGCCGGTGTCGTGCAACTCGTGTTTCAACTGCCCTCGGTCGCCAAACTCGGCCTGCTCGCGTGGCCGCGCTGGCGACCTGCCGCCGAGGGCGTGCGACGCATCGGCAAGCTCATGGTGCCGGGCATCGTCGGTTCTTCGATGGCGCAGGTGAGCTTGTTGCTCGACACGTTGATCGCGTCTTTTCTGGTCACCGGCAGCATCGCGTGGTTGTACTACGCGGATCGGCTGATGGAGTTTGCGCTCGGCGTGTTCAGCATCGCTCTCGCGACCGTGATCCTGCCGGGTTTGTCGGCGCAGCACGCCGAGGGCTCGACCGAAAAGTTTTCCTGCACGCTCGACTGGGCGTTGCGTCTCGTGATGGTGGTCGTGATTCCGGCGGCGGTCGGCTTGCTGGTCTTGTCGGGCCCGATCACGGCGACGATTTTCGGTTACGGCGAATTTTCGGCGCGCGACGTCGAGATGACGCGTTACGGGTTGATGGCCTATTCCTGGGGTCTCGTCGGTTTCAGTCTCGTCAAAGTTCTCGCGCCCGGCTATTTCGCGCGCCAAGACACGCGCACGCCGGTGCGGGTCGGCCTGATCTCGCTTGCCGTTAACATGGGGCTCAACGTGCTCGTGGTGTTGCCTGCGCACTATGCGGGCTTCGCGGCGCCGTTCGTGTTGTTGGCGACCTCGACCTGCATCTCCGCAGCCGTCAATTCGACGCTGTTGTGGCGCGGCTTGCGGCGCGACGGCGTCTATCGTCCGCAACCGGGCTGGTCGTCTTTGTTGTGGCGATTGGCCGTGGCGAACGTCTGCATGGCGCTGGCCTTGTGGTGGTTCACCGGTGATTTGGCGCGCTGGCTCGCGACGCCGCCGCTGCAGCGTGCGCTCTATCTTGCGGTGGGCGTCATGTTCGGCGTCGTCGTATACGGCGCGGCGCTGTATGCGACGGGCGTGCGACCTGCGGACTTGCGCAATCGCAGCGCTTCGGGTTGAGGTCGATCGTCGTGGAGCTCGTACGTGGATCATCGAACATCGCCGCGCGTCATCGCGGCGCGATCGTCACGATCGGCAGCTTCGACGGCTTGCATCGCGGACACCAGGCGCTGATCGCCGCCACGGTGCAGCGAGCGCGTGCGGCCGATCGCGCTGCGCTGATGCTGACGTTCGAGCCGATGCCGCGCGAATTTTTGCAGACCGATCCGCCGGCGCGTTTGACCAACTTTCGCGAGCGCTGGCGTTACCTTGCGACGAGTGGTCTCGATGCGCTCGTGCTGCTGCGTTTCGATGCGAAGTTGCGCGCGACGCGCGGCGCGGACTTCCTGCAGTTGTTGCAGCGCGAGCTCGCAGTTGCGGGGGTGGTGGTCGGTCACGATTTTCGGTTCGGACGCGAAGGGGAGGCCGACGCCGCGTTTTTGGCCGCTGCCGGCGAGCGTCTCGGTTTCGACGTCGAAGTCGTCCCGCCGGTGGTCGGCGAGGGCGAGCGGGTCAGCAGTTCGGCGTTGCGTGCCGCCTTGCAGACAGGTGACTTCGACCGCGCGGCCCGTTTGCTCGGTCGCCGGTACGCCATGCGCGGTCGGGTGGTCGCCGGGCAGCAACTCGGCCGGACACTGGGCTTCCCGACGGCTAACATTCGTCTGCGGCGGCGGCGCATTCCCCTCGGGGGGATCTTCGCCGTGCGCGTGCGCGGCATCGATGGCACGGTGCGCGCCGGAGTCGCGAGTCTCGGTACGCGCCCGACCGTCGGCGGGGTCGAGCCGTTGCTCGAGACCTTCGTGTTCGATTTCGAGGGCGATCTGTACGGTCGCGAGCTCGAAGTGGAGTTCGTCGCGCGCTTGCGGGGCGAGGAGCGATTCGAATCGCTCGATGAGCTGGTCGTGCAGATGCACGCCGATGAACGAGCCGCGCGCGTGGCGCTCGGCATGATTTGAACGATGGGTGAACGAGTGTCGAAGGATTACAAGCAAACGATCAATCTGCCGCAGACGGATTTTCCGATGAAGGCGGATTTGGCGCAGCGTGAACCGGCGTTGCTGCAAAAGTGGCAGCGCGAAGACGTCTACGGTGCGCTGCGTCGGGTGGCCGCCGGGCGTCCGAAATTCGTGTTGCACGACGGCCCGCCGTACGCGAACGGCACCATCCACATCGGTCACGCCGTCAACAAGATTCTCAAAGATTTCATCGTCAAAGCGCGTTCGCTCGACGGATTCGACGCGCCGTACATTCCCGGCTGGGATTGTCACGGCTTGCCGATCGAGCTCGCCGTGGAGAAAAAGCACGGTCGCCCGGGCGCCAAGCTCGACGTCAACGCGTTTCGCAAAGCGTGTCGGGACTTCGCGGCCGAGCAGGTCAACCAGCAGCGCGAGGACTTCAAACGTCTGGGCGTGCTCGGTGACTGGGACCGTCCCTATCAGACGATGGATTTCGCCTTCGAAGCGCAGCAGCTGCGTGCCTTCGGCAAAATCGTGGCCAACGGGCATCTCTACAAAGGTGCGAAGCCCGTGCATTGGTGTCTCGATTGCCGCTCCGCGCTCGCCGAGGCGGAGGTCGAATACGAAGACAAGACCTCGCCTGCGGTGGATGTCGCCTTTGCCGTGCAGGATCGCGTCGATCTCGCGCATCGCGTGCAACTCGCCGACGCGGCGGTCTTGGCCGACTCGCAGCCCTCGCTCGTGATCTGGACCACGACGCCGTGGACGTTGCCCGCGAACGAAGCGGTCGCACTCGGCGCCGAGATCGCTTACGCGCTCGTGCGCATTCCCGCGCAAGGTGAATTCCCGGCGCGGGTGTTGGTGCTGGCCGAAGAATTGCTGGCCGCTTGCGCGCAGCGTTACGGGGTCGATCCGGCGAGCTTCGTGGTGCTCGCGCGTTTCTCCGGGCAAGCGCTCGAGGGGCTCGCGTTGCAGCATCCGTTTCTCGAGCGCAGCGTGCCGGTGATCGTCGGCGAGCACGTCACGCTCGACGCCGGTACGGGTGCGGTGCACACGGCGCCGGCGCACGGTCAGGAGGACTTCGCCGTCGGCCAACGCTATGGATTGCCGGTGCGCAATCCGGTTGGTGGTGACGGGCGATTTTTGCCGGGTACGTCGTTCGTCGAAGGACTCAAGATCGACGAAGCCAACCGTACGCTGATCGAGTTGCTGCAAGCGCGCGGTGCGCTCGTCAGGCACGCGCCGTACCAGCACAGCTATCCGCATTGTTGGCGTCACAAGACGCCGGTGATTTTCCGCGCCACGCCGCAGTGGTTCATCAGCATGGATCGCAAAGGTCTGCGCGCGCACGCGCTCGATGACATCCGACGCGTGCAGTGGACGCCTGCGTGGGGCGAGCAGCGCATCACGGGCATGATCGAAAACCGCCCGGACTGGTGCATTTCGCGGCAACGTACCTGGGGCGTGCCGATCCCGCTTTTCGTGCATCGCGTGAGCGGCGAATTGCACCCGCGTACGCAGCAGCTGATCGAGCAGGCGGCCGAGCGCGTCGAACGCGGCGGCATAGAAGCGTGGTTCGCGCTCGACCCGGCGGAGTTGCTCGGTGCCGAAGCGGCCGACTACGACAAAGTCACCGACGTGATGGACGTGTGGGCGGACTCCGGGTTGTCGTTCGAATGTGTCGGCGCGCAGCGCCCGGAACTCGGCGGCCCCGTCGATCTGTATCTCGAAGGGTCGGACCAGCACCGCGGCTGGTTCCATTCTTCGTTGCTGATGTCCGAAGCGCTCTACGAGCGTGCGCCCTACAAGGGCGTGCTGACGCACGGCTTCACCGACGACGACAAGGGCCGCAAAATGTCCAAGTCGCTCGGCAACGTGATCGCGCCTCAAAAAGTCATGCAAAGCCTGGGCGCCGATGTGCTGCGCCTCTGGGTGTCGGCGACCGACTACTCGAACGAGATGAGCGTTTCGGACGAGATTCTCAAGCGCACCTCCGACTCGTATCGCCGCATTCGCAACACCGCGCGCTTCCTGCTCGGCAATCTCGCGGGGTTCGATCCGGCGACCGACATTGTGGACGCCGATCAGCTCGTCGCGCTCGATCGCTGGGCCATCGGCCGGGCACGCGCGCTGCAACATGAAGTGATCGAGGCGTACCGGACCTATCAGTTTCACGTCATCTATCAGCGCGTCCACCAGTTCTGCGTGGTCGATCTCGGTGGCTGCTATCTCGACGTCATCAAAGATCGTCTCTACACGACGCCGACGACAAGCCTCGCGCGCCGCTCGGCGCAAACGGCGATGCATCACATCGCCGAGGCGATGGTGCGCTGGCTCGCGCCGATCCTCTCGTTCACCGCCGAAGAAATCTGGCAGCACCTGCCGGGTCCGCATGGTGCTTCGGTGTTCCACGCCGTGTGGCACGAGTTCCCCGCGTTGCCGGCCGACGGCATCGACTGGGATGCGTTGCTCGCCTTGCGCGGCGAAGTCGCGCGCGAACTCGAGCGCTTGCGTGGTGCGGGCGACATCGGTGCGCCGCTCGAAGCGGAAGTGGAGATTCGCTGTCCGCCCGCGGAGCTGCAACGTCTCGGCGCGCTCGGTGCCGAGTTGCGATTCTTTTTGATCACCTCGGCGGCGACCTTGATCGCGGACCCCGCCGTCACCGCCACCACGATCAAAGTGACGCCGACCACGGCGCCCAAATGCGTGCGATGCTGGCATCGTCTGCCCGATGTCGGCACGCATGCCGAACACCCCGAGCTCTGCGGGCGTTGCGTGAGCAACGTCGAGGGAGCGGGCGAGGAGCGCCGGCACGCATGAGCGAGGCGGTGCGCAGCGGTTGGCGTTGGTTGCCGATGGCGTTGGTGCTGATCGGCGTCGATCAATGGACCAAAGGTTTGGTCGAGACACGCTTCGTCTACGGCGAATCCTTGCCGGTGTGGTTCTGGCTCGACATCACGCGTTTGCACAACCCCGGAGCGGCTTTCAGTTTCCTCGCCGCACAGGATGGTTGGCAGGTGCATTTTTTGAGCGTCCTCGCGGCGGTCGTTTCGGTCGTGCTCGTCGTGTGGTTGCGCAAGCTCGATGCAAAGCGTGAGGGCTTGCTCGCCTCTGCGCTCTCGCTGGTGCTCGCCGGCGCCGTCGGCAATCTAATCGATCGGCTCGAGCACGGCTACGTGGTCGATTTCGTGCACGTGCACTGGAACGCCGCCTATTTTCCGGCGTTCAATGTCGCCGACAGCGCGATCACGGTCGGGGCAGCGTTCCTGCTGCTCGATGCGTTGCGCGAGTGGCGTCGCGAAAGGAGTGCCGGCGCATGAAGATCCTGCTCGCCAATCCGCGCGGATTTTGTGCCGGAGTCGATCGGGCCATCGACATCGTCGAGCGGGCGATCGAATTGTTCGGCGCGCCGATCCACGTGCGCCACGAAGTGGTCCACAACAAACACGTCGTCGAGCGCTTGCGGGCGCTCGGTGCGGTGTTCGTCGAGGAACTCAACGAAGTGCCCGACGGCGCCACGGTCATTTTTTCGGCGCACGGCGTTTCCAGGGCCGTGGAGGACGAGGCTCGTCGTCGAGCGTTGACGGTCTTCGATGCGACCTGTCCGCTCGTGACCAAAGTACACATGGAAGTGCGTCGCTACTCGCGCGAGCGTCGCGACGTGTTGCTGATCGGTCATGCGGGGCATCCGGAGGTCGAAGGCACGCTCGGTCGTTTCGATGTTTCGCATGGCGGGCGGATCCGCCTGATCGAGTCGGTGGACGATGCGGCGCGCATCGAAGTCGAAGATCCTGCGCGGCTGGCCTTCGTAACGCAGACCACTTTGTCGGTCGACGACACCGCGGAGATCGTCGCCACGCTCGAACGGCGATTCCCCGCGCTCGTGCGGCCGCGCAAAGAAGACATCTGCTACGCGACGCAGAATCGTCAGGATGCCGTCAAAGAATTGCTGCGCGATTGCGACGTGCTCGTCGTGGTCGGGTCGGTCACGAGTTCCAACTCCAACCGTCTGGTCGAGCTCGGCAAGCGGCACGGCGTGCCCGCTTATTTGGTCGATGGCGCGTCGGACCTGCATCGCGAGTGGTTCGACGGGCGTCGTGCCGTCGGTGTCACCGCCGGGGCTTCGGCACCTGAGGTGCTGGTTCGCGAGGTCGTGGCGCAGCTGCGGCAGTGGGGCGGCGAGGCGCCGGTTGAGGCGGCCGGACGCGAGGAAGTCGTGGTCTTCGGCTTGCCGCGCGAGCTGCGCCGGTCCGCAGATGCGAATTGATCCCATTTGGGCTAACATCCGTGCGCATGCTTGACACCCTTGCCACGGCCGACCGCTTGCGTGAATGCGGTATCCAGCCCACCCCTCAACGACTGAAAATCGCCGCTTTGTTGCTGGCCGAGCCGCAGCATCTGACGGCCGACCAGATCCTCGCGCGCTTGCGCGCCGCGGGTGATCGGGTGTCCAAGGCGACGGTGTACAACACCCTCAATCTGCTCGCCGCGAAGGGCGTCGTGAGGCAGTTGGCCGCCGATGGCGAGCGGGCGTGGTTCGACTCGAACGTCAGTCCGCATTTTCACTTCCAGGACGTCGACAGCGGGATGCTCACGGACGTCCCGACCCCCGAGGTGCGGTTCGAACGCCTGCCGCCGCCGCCGCCCGGCATGGAATACGCCGGAATCGAACTTTTCATCCGCCTGCGACGCGTTTAAGATTCGCACCCCTCCCGGAGCCGGGATAGCTCAGTTGGTAGAGCGGCGCATTCGTAATGCGTAGGTCGTAGGTTCGATTCCTATTCCCGGCACCACCTTTTCGCACGTGGCATTTGCATGTTGACGACTCCCGAAGTGATCTTCGGCATGGTGGGGCTGTTCGTGTTGCTCGTGGGCGCGATCGGCTACTGGGGCCTCAAAACGCTGCTCGCCATTCGACTCGAGCGCGAACGCGGTCGAGCGCAGAATCCGGAGCGCGCGCCGTGAGATCGGGCATCCCGTCTTCGCTTTCCCGTCTGGTTTTGGTTGCTGCGGCGATGATGGTCGTGGTGCCGGTGGCGGCACGGGCAGCCGATGCCAAAGCGCCTGCGGCCGAGGCGCTCGAGACGGTGGTGATCAGCAGTCGGCGCGAGGTGGGTGGCGTGATCGGTGACGTCGCGCCGGATGTGCGTCTGAATGCCGCACAGATCGCCAGTTACGGTGCGGGCTCGGTCGCCGAACTTCTGCAGGCGCTCGGTCCGCAAATTCAAAGCAGTCGTGGCGATGGGCCGCCGGTGGTGTTGATCAACGGCGCCCGAGTTTCCGGATTCGCGGAGGTTCGGGACCTGCCGCCCGAGGCGATCATGCGTCTCGACGTGTTCCCCGAAGAGCTGTCGGTCAAATATGGATATCGCGCCGATCAGCGCGTGATCAACTTCGTGTTGCGGCCGCGATTCCGTGCGATCAATGCCGAGCTCGGCGAGCGCGTGACGACGGCCGGCGGTCGACGCAGCGTGGATCTCGATTCGAACGCGTTGCGCATCATGCCGACCGATCGGACGCAGTTGGCCTTCAAGGCACGCCACGACGAGGCGCTCATCGAGAGCGAGCGCGAGGTATTGGGCGCGAACGGCGCGGTGGCGCCCGATGCGGCACTGCGCACTCTGTTGCCGGGTACGAACCAATATTCTCTGAATGGCGTGATGACGCGCGGCTTCGACGCCGGGCAGTCGGCGACGGTGAATGCGAGTTTCGACGAGACGCGCAACGTCGCGGGGCTCGGTCTCGTGGCTGGACGGCCGGCGCGTCGCGACGACGAGTCGAAAGTGGCGCGCCTCGGTGCCATCTACAACGCGGCGCAGCACGGTTGGCGCTGGTCGTTGACGGGCAACGCCGAACGGACGACCTCGGCCGCCGAAACGAGCGGCGAGTCGCCCGGGTCGGCGCGCTCGCGGCTGCAATCGGCGGAGGCGACGTTCGTCGCGTCCGGGTCGCCACTCGACGTGCCGGCAGGCGCAGCGACGCTGACGGCAAAATTTGCACTCGGGAATCGCGACGTCGAGAGTCGTTCTTCGCGCGGCACGATCGTGCGTGCCACCGATCTGTCGCGACGCTCGATCGATGGGCAAGTGAGCATGGATGTACCTTTGGCCGCACGGGCTTCGGCGGTGGGGGCGTTGTCGACGAACTTCACGCTCGGTTTGCAGGATCTGGCGGATTTCGGCAGCTTGCGCAGCGAGCAGGCGGGATTGACCTGGAGCCCGACGCGGCAATGGCGATTCATCGCGTCGGTCGCACGCGATGATGTCGCGCCGACCATGCAGCAACTCGGTGACCCTGCCATACCGACGCCCGGCGTGCGCGTGTTCGATTTCGTGCGCGGTGAAACGGTGATCGTCACGCGCATCGACGGGGGTGATCCGAATCTCGGTGCCGGACGTCGCGACGTGCGCAAGTTGGGTTTCTCGGCACAGCCGTTCGAAAGCATGGATTTTTCGGTCAACGCGAACTACGTGCGCACCGATGCGCGTGACCTGCCGACCACGCTGCCCATTGCGACGGTGGCCGCGCAGACGGCGTTTGCCGATCGGTTCGTGCGCGACGCCGACGGTCGGTTGCGCTCGATCGATGCGCGGCCGATCAATCTCGCGCTGCGCGATCGCGCGGAATTGCGCTGGGGATTCAATCTGAGTCTGCCCTGGGGACCGCAGCCCGAGACCCCGAGCTTCGGGCGCGGAGAGCGCGGTGAGCGTGGCGACTCCGGCGCGCGGGGCGGCGGCGCAGGCGGCGGTGGCGGCGGTGGCGGCGCAGGTCGTCCCAATTTCACGCCCGAGATGCGCGAGCGCATGCTGGGCTTCGCGCGGCGCGGGACCGTGCAGTTTTCTTTGAACCACACGCTGCGACTGCATGACGAGGCCAGACTCGCCTCGGGGCTGGCGCGACTCGATTTGTTGAACGGCGCGAGTCTGTCCGAGTCCTTCGGTCAGCCGCAGAACGAAGTCGAGGGTCAGATGGCGCTGACGCGCAACGGTATCACTGCGCGATTCACGGCACAGTGGCGTGAAGCAACCGGCATTCGCGGCAATGCGTTGCGTTCGGATCTGCGCTTCGGCGCATTGACGACCGTCAGCGTGCGCGTGTTTGCCGACCTCGGCTTGCAACCCTTTGCGCGCAGCATGCCGGCCTTGCGTGCGACGCGACTGAGTCTGCAGCTCAACAATCTGTTCGATGCGCGACCGCGCGTGCGTGCGGCCGATGGCTCGACGCCGACCAACTTCCAGGCCGACTTGCTCGATCCGGCCGGTCGCAGCGTGCGACTCAACGTCCGCAAGTTGTTCTTCTGACGTTCTACAGCGCGGCGTCGCGCGCGGCCGAGGCGATCGCGCGTCCGTTTGCGCCCGGCAGATAAAGATAGTTACCGCCCAGCCACTGGGCGAGTTTCTGGGCGCTGCCCTGGCTCAGGAAATTTCTTTGGGTGTCGATCACGAGCGAGCGCAGCCCCGTTTGGGCGCAGCCGAGCGCGAGCTGACGTAGCTCTTCGTCGACGCCGGCGCGTTCGGCGCGCACGCCGACGTTGGCGCGCGCATCGGTGAGCAGTACGAGCACGACGTTGGCAAAGCCGCGACGCCGCGCCTGCGCGGCCATCTCCATGGCGTGCACGAGTGTCGCCGCCAGCGGCGTGCCGCCACCGGTCGGCAGCTGATCCACCGCACGGCGCAGCAATTCCACGCTGTTGGTCGGCGGCAGCAGCAGTTCCGAGGTCCGGCCGCGGAACGAGAGCAGTGCGACGCGATCGCGATTCACGTAAGCCTGCTCGAGCAGCGCGTGCACCGCGCCTTTGGCTTGTCGCATCCGATTGAGCGCCATGCTGCCGCTCGCATCGACGGCAAACAAAAACAGCGCGCCCGCTTTGCTGCGATAGCGTTTGAGGCGCAGGTCCTCGGCGCGCAAGACGACGCGGCGTTGCGAGCGTGGTCGCAGGCGTTGCCAACGCGCCGCAGCACGCAAGGTGGCGATCACGTCAACGCGTCCATCGCGCACGCCGCCCGGGACGCTTGCGACATGTCGGCCGCGCTTGCCCTCGGTCTGCCCGCGCGAGCCGCTGCGACCGCGGCGTGCGGCGGCGAACGGCAAGGCGTCGAGGATGGCGGGCAGTTCCGCGCTCAACGCGTCGAGCACCGCGTCGTCGAGTTCGAGCTCTTCTTCGTGCGGCAGGCCGTCATCGGGCTGCTCGGTCTCATTCGACGGCGCGGGCGAGGGCTGCTGTTGCGGTTGAGTCTCTTCGGGCGGTGCGGGTTTGCGCGTGGCGCGCGGCAGCAAGACGAGTCGGATCGCCAGTTCCAGATCTTCGCGCTCGACGTGGTCGCGAAGCGCGAGTGCGGCGCTCGCGCGTGCGGTGAGCGTCGCGAACAGATCGGCGCGATGGCCTTGCACGCCGAGCGACACGGCGGTCGTGATCAACTCCTCGCGCTGTCGATCGGCGAGCGTGACCTCGGCAAGATGCTCGCGCGCGATGCCGACGAGACCGCGCAAGGTATCGAGTTCGTCAGCCCAAAGTTCGGTGGTCGGTACGAAATGTCGACGGACGATTTCCGCGCGTGCGGCAGCCTGACCGAGTTGCGGCATCACGACGATGAGCGCGACTCGATCGAGCAAGTGCGCGCGCGGTGCGCCTTCGGCCGGATCGAAGCTGCCCAAAAACCGGAACCGGGTAGGTACGCGCGTGCTGAGGCCGTCGCGCTCGAGTCGCACCTCACCTTCGTCGAGTGCGCCGAGCAAGAGGTTCGCCGTGCCTTCGGGCAGCAAGTTGCACGCCTCGACGAGCAGCGTCCCGCCGTGCGCGCGCCCGAGCAGGCCGGAGCGCAACACGCGCGCGCCGCGGCGCAGCGTCGCTTCGACGTCGAGGCCGCCGAGCAAGGCTTCTTCGTCACTGCCGGCGGGGAGCTCCGCATAGGGGTCGTCCGGCAGCAATTCGCGCAGTCCGCGCAGCAGCGCGCTTTTGCCGCTGCCGGCAGGCCCGGCGAATACGGCGCCGCGCAAGCGCGGCTCGACCGCGAGCAACATCAGTGCCAGACGCGGCGTATCGAGTGCGACGAGCCCGGGCAGCGGCAGCGCGTGTAGCTGCATGCGAGACCCTTTAAGCGAGTGCTTCGGCGAGTACGCGTTTGACGCGTTCGTCGTCGGCCGCCGGCTCGAGCGGATCTTTGCGCAGGCGATGCGCGAGCGCGAGCGGTGCAACGGCGGCCACCTGGGCGGCAGTCGCTTTTTTGACGCCGTCGTATGCGGCGAGCGCCACTGCTGCGCGCGAGAGTGCGAGTTCGCCGCGATGGCCGTCGATCCCGAGTCGATCGCAGAGCTGCGCCGCCAGTTGCAACGCATCGTCACCGAGCGCGACTTGTTCGCGTCGCGCGATCGCCGTGGCCAGACGCTTGCGCAACTTCCCTTGCTCGCGTGCGTATTGTGCGGCGAACGCGACCGGATCGCTTTCGAAGGCGAGGCGGCGACGCACGATCTCGACGCGCGCATCGACGTCGTGCAGCGTGCGGATGCGCGCGTGCAGACCGAAACGATCGAGCAGCTGCGGACGCAGATCACCTTCTTCGGGGTTGCCGGACCCGACGAGCACGAAGCGCGCCGGGTGGCGCACGCTCAAGCCTTCGCGTTCGACCACGTTCACGCCGCTCGCGGCGACGTCGAGCAACAGATCGACGAGATGGTCTTCGAGCAGATTCACTTCGTCGATGTAGAGGAAGCCGCGATTCGCGCTCGCGAGCAGGCCGGGCGAGAACGCTTGCACGCCGTCGACGAGCGCGCGTTCGATGTCGACCGAGCCCACCACGCGATCTTCGGTGGCGCCGAGCGGCAGGTCGATCACCGGTACGCTGCGCGTGCGCGCCTTGCGAGGTTTGCCGGTGCTGCAGTGCGGGCACTCGGCGGCCGGTCGTACGGGGTCGCAGTTGTAGGGGCAACCGGCGACCACCTTCATCTCGGGCAGCAGTTCCGCGAGCGCGCGAACGGCAGTGCTCTTGGCGGTGCCGCGGTGGCCGGTGACCAGCACGCCACCGATGGCGGGGTCGATGACGGCAAGCAGTACGGAGGTCTTGAGGTCTTCCTGGCCGACGATGGCCGTGAACGGAAAATTGGGCAAGGAACCGGGCTCCTGTCAGCGACTTTCGAGGCAAGTTCCGTGCTGCGAAAGCGTCGTGTTGCGGTACCGCTCACACCCTGCGTACCATGTGTCAACATATCAAGACGCGGCTAACTGTCAACCCGGAATTACTCCCGTATCCATTGGCGCGGGAAGGGGATTTGCATGACGACGCTGACTTTCGTGGTGGGGATCGAGCGCTTCAATGCCGGCGTTTGGGGCGAGGTCGAGCGACGGCTCGCCGCCGAGGGCGCCGAGGTCCGGTTGCGCATCTTCAACGACGCGCACATCGACCGTGACGATCCCGAGCTCGCTGCCGCGCTCGCGGGCTCCGATGTCGTGTTCCTCAGTTTGATCAATATGCGCGCCCAGGCGGATTGGCTTGCCGCCAAGCTCGTCGACACGCGCGCCGCAGCGGTCTTCGCCTACGAGAGCATGCCCGAGGTGATGGCACTCACCAAAGTCGGGGAGCACCGCTTCAAAGAAAAGAAAGGCGAGGCGCCGAAGGCAATCAAACTGTTGATGCGGCTCGTCACCCGCGGTCGCGACGAGGATGCGCTCTACGCCTACACCAAACTCGTCAAGGTGGCGGTCAAGATGCTGCCGCTGATTCCGCAGAAGTTGGCGGGCTTTCGCACCTGGCTGGGCGTGAACTTGTATTGGAACCAGCCGGATGCCGCCAACATCACCCAGATGGTGAAGTTGATTCTGCGCGACACGCTCGGGATTGCGCAGCAGGTCGCGCCGGTTGCCGTGATTCCGACCATGGGTTGCTGGGATTCGCGCAGCGGCGAATTCTTTGCCGACCCGTCCGCGTATCTGAAATGGGCGCGCAAGACGGGCCGTTACACCAAAGGGCAGCCTTTGGTTGCGGTACTCGGCATGCGCAAGCACGTCGTGCAGCGCCTCGCATATTTGCGTGAACTAATCGACGGTATCGAAGCGCGCGGCATGGCCGTGCTGCCCGTGTTCGTCTCCGGAATCGAGGCGCACGTGGCCGTGCGGGAGTGGCTCGCCGAGCAGCCCATCGACGCCTTCGTCTCGACCATGGGGTTCTCGATCGTCGGCGGTCCCGCTTCGTCGACCAAGCCGGGTCACTACCACGAAACGGCGGCCGATCTGCTCGCCAAACTCGACGTGCCCTACGTCGTCGCGCAACCGTTGTTGATGCAGGAAGAACACGAATGGCATGCGCGCGGCGTACACGCCATGCAAAGCGTCGTGATGTACGACTTGCCCGAGATGGATGGCGTATCGAGCACCATCGGACTCGGCGCCATCAAAGACGGCGAGTTGACGGCGGTACCGGACCGCATCGCCCGCGCGATCGATCAGATCGAAGGTTGGATACGCCTGCGTCGCAAACCGGCGGCCGAGCGTCGCATCGCGATCGTGCTCTACGATTTTCCCGCGGGTTTGGGTAAAGCGGGTACCGCTGCGTTGCTCGATGTGCCGGCTTCGGTGACCGGTCTGCTGCGTCGCCTGCGCGACGACGGATATTCGATCGGTCGCGCGCCGCTCGAGTCGGCGGAACTCACGCGTCGTTTGGCGACCCTCGCCTCGGGGCAGGACGGCGTCGCGTTCTCCGTGGCCGATTACCGCCGATTCTTGCCGACCCGTGCGGCCGATCGCATCGAACGACAGTGGGGGCAGGCGCCCGGCGATATCGCCGCCGCATCGCGCGAGGCCATTCGACTCGACACCGTCGAATACGGCAACGTCATGATCGGTCTGCAGCCGCAAATGGGTACGCCGGGCGATCCGATGAAGTTGCTTTTCGAGCGCAGCTTCGCGCCGCATCACCAATACGCCGCGTTCTACGCGCATCTGCGTCAGGGTTGGAAAGCCGACGCGATCATCCACGTCGGCATGCACGGCACGGTCGAGTGGATGCCGGGTTTGCAAGGCGCGTTGACGGCGGATTGCTGGCCCGACGTGTTGATGGGCGGCGTGCCGCATCTCTATCTTTATCCACTCAACAATCCGGCCGAGGCGGCGATCGCGCGACGACGCAGTTACGCGACGATCGTCAGTCACGCCGTGCCGCCGTATGCGCGCGCGGGGCTTTACAAGCAGCTCGCGCAGCTGCGCGCGCGCCTCGATGACGACCGCGACGATCTGACCGGCGCCTTGCCCGAGTTGCCGAAACTCGCCGACGAGCCGCTTGCCACGTATCGCGAGCGTCTCGCGCAGCATCTGGCGCGTCTCGAGAACCGGCTGATCCTCGATGGTCTGCACGTTTTCGGCGTACCGCCCGAACGACAGCGCGCACGGGCTCTGGTGGAAGCGGCGATGGACGTGCCGCGCAACGGTCTGCCGGGTCTCGCGCGTTCGATGTCGGCCCAGGGTATCGCTGCTGAGCGACATGCGTTGTTGCGTGATGCCTTGATCGATCGATCGGTGATGGGTCGCGAAGATCCGTTGCGCGTGTGGTCTTCGCTGATCGACGTGGCGCCCCCGGCGGAACTGCCGGCCTATGTGGCAGAGGGCCGCGGCATCGTGATCGGTCTCGGTCGCTGCGGCGAAGAGCTCGATGCGGTGATGCATGCTTTGGATGGTGGCTATGTGCGACCCGCGTACGGCGCCGATCCGGTGCGCTCCGGTGCTGCCGCATTGCCCTCGGGTCGCAACATCCACGGGATCGATCCGTGGCGATTGCCGACCGACGTGGCGCTCGAGCGCGGACGTCACATGGCCGAGTTGTTGCTCGCCAAGCACCGCACCGAACATGGTGGGGAGTGGCCGCGCACGGTGGCGCAGGCCTTGTGGGCGATGGACACCATCAAAAGTGAAGGCGAGGGACTCGGCGTGGTGCTGGGTCTCGTCGGCGCCGAGCCGGTGCGTGACGGCCAAGGCAAGATCTACCGCTACGAACTTGTGCCGCTCGCGACGCTCGGTCGGCCACGCATCGACGTGTTGCTCGACGTCTCGTCGATCTTCCGCGACACGTTCCAGATGACGCTCGATCTGCTCGACGATTTGTTCCGGCGCGCGGCAACCGCAGACGAGTCGCATGCCGACAACTATCTGCGGGCGAATGCCGATGCAATGCTCGCCGCGGGTCGCACGCTCGAAGAAGCCACCGCGCGCGTGTTCACCCAGGCGCCCGGGCTCTACGGCACCGGCGTCGACGAAGTCGTCGAAGAAAGTCAGTGGGAAGATGCCGGACAGTTGGCCGATCTCTATCAGCATCGCAACGGCTACACCGCCGGCGGTGCGCGCAACGGTGCCGCGGCGCCGGAGGCGCTGCGTGCCTTGCTCGGCACGGTGGATCACGTGTTCCAGGCGATCGACTCGGTGGAATACGGTCTCACCGACATGAGCCACTACTACGGGCACAGCGGCGTGATGCAGTTGGCCGCGACGCAGCGCAAGGGTGAGTCGGTCGCGTTGAGTTACGCCGAGAGTTATACGGGGCAGGTGCGACTCGACGGCGCGGCTGATCTGCTGCGCGTCGAGGCGCGCACGAAACTTTTGAACCCGAAATGGTACGAGGGCATGCTCGCCCACGGTCATGCCGGTGCCGCCGAAATCGGCAATCGTTTCACGCATCTCGTCGGTTGGGGCAGCTTGGGGTCGGTGGACGAGTGGGTGTTCAAAGACGCCGCCGAAACGTTCGTGCTCGACGACGTGATGCGTCGGCGCCTCGAGGAGGCGAATCCCGCGGCCGCCCGCAACGCCGTGAGTCGACTCATCGAGGCGAATGGACGCGGCATGTGGCAGGCGGACGAGGCGACCTTGGCGCGTCTGCAGGGTCTGTATGCCGACCTCGAAGATCGGCTCGAGGGCGTCTCCGCCGCCGCATGACAAAAATGTAAGCATTGCAGTTAATAAGCAATGCTTGCTATTATTCGCCCATGAGTCAGCTTGCTCGCGGCGAACATCTCGCGTTTCTCATCCACGACGCCCAAAAGCGTCTGCGACACGAGTTCACGCGGCGCGTGGCGGCCCTGGAGCTGACGCCGGCGACCGCCCGCGGCCTGGCGTTCCTGTCGGCCCGCGCGGGCTCCAGTTTGCGTGCGCTCGCCGATGCACTCGAAGTGCAGCCCATGTCGATGGTGCGCGTCATCGACGATCTCGAGGCGCGCGGTCTGTTGCGTCGCGAGATCGACCCGCGTGATCGACGGGCGCACTGCCTGTATCTCACGCCCGCCGGCGAGCGGGTGGTCGATTCGATCTGGATCATCCTCGACGAGATCATCAGCGAAGCCTGCGGCGAGTTGCGCACCGCCGAGACCAACGCCTTGCGCAACGGTCTGAAGTCCTTCATCGCCGGCATCCAAAGAATTCAGCAATCGGAGTCCAAATGAACCCAGCGTCCTCCCCGCCGAACGAACCCGTGCGCCCATCGCGTACCCGTGCAGTATTGCTGTGGGGCGTGCCGCTCGTGGCGATCGTCGTCGGCCTGTTCGTCTGGGGTCTCGGCGGTCGTCTGCTTGAGACCGACAATGCTTATCTGAAATCAGACATCGTCACCATCTATCCGGAAGTCGAAGGAACGGTGCAAGAGGTGCTGGTGGCCGAGAACGCGTCGGTCGCGGCGGGACAGTTGCTGGTGAAGCTCGATCGCGCGGCGCTCGAACTCGACGTGGAGCGCGCCGCTGCGCAACTCGAGAGTCTGCGCGCCGAGTTCGCCGCGACGTTTCGCCAGTACGAAATGCGTCAGGGCATGCTGAAGGTGTCCGACGATCAATTGCGCTACCTCGAGCGCGAGTTGCAGCGGCAGCGTGAACTGCTGGCATCGAAACTGACCTCCACCGCGAAGTACGACGCCGCCGAACACGACGTGACGCAAGCGCGCGCGCAGCGCGCCGTGGTGGAGCAGGCGATCCTCGAACTCAAAGTACGCCTCGGTGAAGCGCTGCAGGGTCACGTCGAGAAAAATCCGCGCATGCGTGATGCGCAGGCGGCACTCGATGCCGCGAAACTCCGCTTGCAGCATGCGGGCATCGTCGCGCCGGTGGCGGGTCGGGTGGCCAAAGTGCCACAGCCTGGTACTTTGGCGCGCCGCGGCGTCGCCTTGCTGACCTTGGTGCGTGCCGATGATCTTTGGGTCGAAGCCAACTTCAAGGAGACCCAGGTCGGCATGCTGCGACAGGGGCTGCGTGCGACCGTGCGCATCGATGCTTTTCCGGGGCAGGAGTGGCAGGGCCACGTCGACACTATCAGTCCGGCCAGTGGTTCGGAATTCGCGGTGCTCCCGGCACAGAACGCCTCGGGCAACTGGGTGAAGATCGTGCAGCGCGTGCCGGTGCGCATCGCGATCGACGGTGGTCCCAAAGACTTGCCGTTGCGAGCGGGCATGAGCGCTCTGGTGAGCGTCGACCCGCAAAGCGGCACGCGCTGGACGCGATTCGTCGCCGGGCTTTGAACGTGACGACAGCGGTGGCGACGTTCGAGTCGGGCTCCGCGGCGGAGCGGACGCGCCGCCTCGTGCTCACTTTGAGCACGATGATGGCGATTTTGCTGTACGCCATCGACATGACCGTCGCCAACGTCGCGTTGCCCGTGTTGCAAGGCAATCTCGCCGCAACGCGCGAGCAGGCGGCGTGGGTGCTCACGTCCTATCTGATCGCGAGTGCGAGTGCGCTGCCGGCGCTCGCGGCCGTCGAGGCGCGACTCGGATTGCGACGATCGTTCATGATCGCGGTACTCGGCTTCGGCATTTCTTCGGTGCTCTGCGGACTCGCGCCCAACGTCGAGTCGCTGGTGCTCGCGCGTTTTTTGCAAGGCATGTTCGGTGCCGGGCTGTTGCCGCTCGGACAGACGGCGCTGCAATCGGTCTATCCGCCGCAGCATCTCAGTCGCGCTTTTGCGTTGCTCGGCATGGGCGTCATGGTCGGTCCCATACTCGGGCCGTCGGTCGGTGGTTGGTTGACCGAGGAATTCGGCTGGCGAGCGGTGTTCTACATCAACTTGCCGTTCGTGGTGATCGCGCTCATCGGCCTTTCTCTGACGCTGCGCGGCAATGCGGATCCGGCGCCGCGACCCTTCGATCGCCTGGGGTTCGTGTTGCTCGCGCTCACCATCGTGCCGTTGCAGCTCGCGCTCGATCGCGGTCAGCAACTCGATTGGTTCGAATCGGCCGAGATCGTCATCGAAGTGGCCGTCGGCTTGATCGCGGCCTGGATGTTCGCGGTGCACGTGCGCACGACGCGCACCCCTTTGTTCACGCCGGTGCTCGGCGCCAATCGCAATTTGATGATTTCGATCGGCATGTCGCTGCTGGTCGGTTGGCCGTTCATGGGCGGCATGGTGTTGCTGCCGCAGTTTTTGCAGGAAGTGCAGGGCTACTCGGTCGTCAGTGCCGGGTTGCTGCTGGCGCCGCGCGGGGTCGGTTTGATGTTCGGCATGATGCTGGTGGGTCGCGTCGGCGGAAAAGTCGACCCGCGGCTGATCTTCAGCGTCGGCTGCGTGCTGTTGTCATCGGGCTTGTTCGCCTTGTCGTTCGCGCCATCGGATGCACCGGCGGCATGGCTGACCGGTTGGCTGATGTGGCAAGGCGTGGGTCTCGGCTTCGTGTTCGTGCCGCTCAACACGCTCGGCTTCGCGACGCTCGATCCGCGGCTGCGTACCGAGGCGGCGGCGTTGCTGACGCTCTCGCGCAACTTGGGCAGCAGCATCGGCATCGCCGTGCTCGTCAGTCGCGTGACGCACGATGCGAGTTTCAACGTGCAACGCTTGCTCGAAGCCGCGCATTTCACGCCGCAGCTGGCCGATGGCGCGACCCTCGCGTGGTTCATCGACGAATTGCGCCGCGAATCTTTGGTGCTGTCGTATTCGAACCAGCACGTGTTTCTGTGCGTGCTGCCGCTCGTGATTTTGCCGATCGTCTGGCTGACTTCGCGCCCGCGGTTCGCGGCCGCGTGACGATGGCCGTCACCGGAAGGTGACGAGTGCGCGACGTTGCGGGTGTTCGAGGTGCGGCACGATGTTGAAGGCGGAGAGGCTGAGTCGCCTGTCGTCGTAATGCAGACGGGTCACCGAAGAATTGTGGACCGCCCAGGAGAGTTTGATCGTCTCGTGATCGGAGAGACCGAGCACTTCGCCGACGGCGGCACCGATCACGCCTGCCGAGGTGCAGACGGCGATGCGCCGGGCGCGCCCCTCGCGACGGACGAGTTCGCGCAATCCGTCGCCGACGCGCGTGCGGAACTCGCGCCAGCTCTCGCCGCCCGCGGCGTGCAACCGACCGTCGATCCATGCGAGGCCCGTCGCTTCGAGTTCGCGCTGGAAGGATCGCGCATCGAAGCGTCGGCTCATCAGCATTTCGGCCGTGACGTGCTGCAATTGACCCGACTCGGCGGCGTGACGCAACAAGCGATCGGCGTCGTATTCGTCGAACTGTGCGAGCGTCGTCACCGCGCTGCCTGCCGGTGCGGCAAGAATTTCGGCCGTATGGCGCTGGCGGCGCAGGCGCCCGGCGTAGATGGCATCCAGTCGTTCGTCGATGGTTTGCCAATGATCTCGCAGCCATTCGACTTGCTGCACGCCGGTTTGCGAGAGGCGGTCGTAATCTTCGCTGCCGAAAGAGGCTTGTCCGTGCCGAACGAGGTAGAGCGTGCTCATCGCGGCGATTCTAGTACGAACCGGATGCGAAGTCGGCAGCAGGGCGCGTAACATCGACGCCGTGGCCAACGAACATCGAGCACTGCGTTCTGCATGGTGGGTGAGGGCGATCGCCGCCTTGCCGCTCGGATTCCTGCACGTCGTGGCCCGCGGCCTCGCCTGGCTCGCGACCAACGTCGCGCCGTACCGGCCGAAGGTCGTTAGCGAAAATCTCGCGCACGCATTTCCCGACCTTGATGTCCGGGCGCGACGCCGCCTCACGCGCGATTACTACCGCGGCTACGCCGACGTCATGGTCGAGTTGCTGAAATCGGCGAGAATCTCGGCCGAGGAGTTGCGCGCGCGCTTGCAGTTCACGAATTCCGAACTGTTGCACGCGGAGCTCGCGGCGGGTCGACCCGTCGTTTTGTTTGCCGCCCACCAGTGCAACTGGGAGTGGATTTTGTTGCGCCTGTCGGTCGACGGTTTGCCGGTCGACTGCGCCTACAAACCTTTGGTCAATGATTGGGCGGACCGTGAAATGCGTGCTTTGCGCACGCGCTTCGGTGCGCGGGTCGTGGCGGTGCCCGCGATGATGCGCGACGTGCTGGCGCGGCGACGCGTGCCACGCGTGATCGCGCTGGTGTCGGACCAGGAGCCCGTGGCAAGCGAGCGACGTCATTGGACGCGTTTCCTCAATCGCGATTCCGCTTTTTTCATGGGCGGCGAGGTGCTGGTCGAAAAACTCGGCTATCCCGCGTATTTCGTCGCGATCCGGCGCGTCGGGCGCGGTCGCTACGAGGCGCGCTTCGAATTGCTCGCCGCGGCCGGCAGCCAGTTCGGCGCCGGTGAGTTGACCGAGCGCTATGCACGCCGGGTCGAGCAGCAGATTCGCGAAGCGCCGGCTGATTGGCCGTGGTCGCACAAACGCTGGCGTTTGCGTCGCGAGGTGTCCTGACGCCTGCCTTGTGAGGGGCTCGCCAATCCCGGACAATGCGCCCGCATGTCCTCGGTCGTCGCCCCCATTCCCACCGATCTCGAACTCTCCGTCGTGATTCCGGCCTGCAACGAAGTCGAGAACGTTGCACCGCTCGCCCGCGAGATCGTTGCCGCGCTCGCCGCGTGCCGCATCGAGATCCTGTTCGTGGACGACGGCAGCACCGATGGCACGGGCGAGGCGGTGCTCGCGTTGCAAGCCGAAGGGCTGCCGATCCGGTTGCTTACGCATTCGTTTCGCAGCGGGCAGAGCGCGGCGGTGTGTTCGGGCGTGCGTCACGCGCGCGCCGAATGGATCGCCACGCTCGACGGCGATGGTCAGAACGATCCCGCCGATCTGCCGAAATTGTTTGCGGCGCGCGAACGTGCCGCACTCGTGATCGGGCATCGCACGACGCGTCGCGATACCTGGCGTCGTCGCCTGCAATCGCGCGTCGCCAATGCGGTACGCGGTGCCATGCTCGGCGACGGCACGCCCGACACCGGCTGCGGTCTCAAGATCATGCATCGGTCGACGTTTCTCGCCTTGCCGCAGTTCGATCACATGCATCGCTTTTTGCCGGCGTTGTTTCAACGTGCGGGTGCATCCGTGCTGTCGCTGCCGGTCGCCCATCGACCGCGCGAGCGAGGCAGTTCCAAGTACGGGATGTTCGATCGCCTTTGGGTCGGGATCGTCGACATCTTCGGCGTCATGTGGTTGCGTCGTCGCTGGAAGCCGGGCCTCGTCGTGATCGAGGGCGAACAGGTCGCGCATACGGGAGAGTCGCGTGCAAGGCACTGAATCTTTGGTTTGGATCGTGATCGGTTTCATCGGCCAGGCGTTGTTCTCGGCGCGATTCGTCGTGCAGTGGTTCGCGAGCGAACAGGCCAAGCGCAGCGTCATACCGGTCGCCTTTTGGTATTTCAGTCTCGGCGGCGGCGTCGTGCTGCTCGCCTACGCGATCCACAAGCGCGATCCGGTGTTCATCGCCGGACAGGGTCTGGGTTTGCTGGTTTATTTCCGCAATCTGTTCCTGTTGCGATCCGTTTCGCGGCAGCCCGAGGCGGAATCCGGTGGCTGAGGCCCGACGATGACCGGCGAGTCGCGGCCGCGTCAAAGCTCGCGTGCCGACGTGCTGTTCGTCTTCGTCTGGTTCGCATTGCTGATCCTCGTCGGCTACGGCTTGCGAGACCCGTGGCCGGCCGACGAACCGCGGTTCGCCTCGATCGCGCGCGACATGGTCAGCACCGGTCAGTGGCTCATTCCGCATGCCGGCGGCGATCTGTACCAGGACAAGCCGCCGCTGCACTTCTGGTTGATCGCCATCGCGCAGGAGCTGACCGGTTCGCTGCGCCTCGCCTTCCTGTTGCCCTCGATGCTCGCGTCGTTCGGCACATTGTGGCTCGTGCAGGATCTCGCGCGGCGCTTGCACGGGGCCGAAGCGGGGCGGCTGGCCGCGGTGACGCTGGCGAGCAGCGTGTTGTTCGTGGTGACCACGCGCGGCGCGCAAATCGACGCGACGCTGATTTTCTTTTGCACCTTGGCGTTGTACGCGTTCATGCGACATTTTTTGATCCGGCCGCACTGGGGCTGGATCGTGCTCGGGTCGGCCGCGGCCGGGTTGGGCGTGATCGACAAGGCGGTCGGTTTTCTGACTTTGCTGCTGTGGCCGATCGCGTGGTGGCTGTCGCGGCGCGGTGCCACCGATCTGCGTCGCGAGGCGCTCGCGACGCGTGCGGTGTGGTGCGTCCCGCTGGTATTTCTCGCCGTGATCGCCGCCTGGCTCGTGCCGATGCTGATCACCGTGGCCAGCAGCGGTTCACCGTCGTTGCTCGCGTATCGCGACGAGCTGCTGTTCCAGCAAACCGTGCAGCGTTACGCGGCCGCGTGGCATCACGTGAAACCCTGGTATTACTACTTCGTCGAAGTGATTCCGTTTCTTTGGTTGCCGCTGATCGCCGGCTTGCCGTGGCTGTGGTCGTACTGGCGTCGCGATTGGCAGCGTGGCATCGCCGCATCCTGGTTGCCGCTCAGTTGGGCGATCCTCGTCGTCGTGTTCTTTTCGTTGAGTCCGGGCAAGCGCGGCGTGTACGTGTTGCCGGCACTGCCGGCGTTCGTGTGGGCGGCCGCGCCGCATCTGGTGCAGTTCTATTCGACCCGCGCGGCACGGCTGGTGTCGCAAACACTGGCGGCCGTACTGGCGTTGCTCGGCGTCGGCTTTGCGATGGCGGTGGCGTTCGAGACAGCGGTGCTGCAGCGCGTGCTTGCCGAAGTGACGCTGCAATCGTGGTGGCCGATCTGGGCGTTCGCGATCGCGGCGCCCTCGGCGTGGTGGGCGACGGCCCGTTGGCGACCGATCGCGGCGTGGCCGACGGTGCTCGCGTGTCTGGCGGTATGTTGGGGTATCGGCATCGCGCCGCAAATCAATGGCGAGCGTTCATCGTCGGAGTTCACGCGTCAAATGCTTGCCAAAGTCGATCGCGAGCGCGAACTGGGCTTGCTCTCGTACAAAGAACAGTTTTTGCTGTATCTGGATCGACCGGTCACGAACTTCGGTCACGCGCGCTGGCGTGAAGGACTGGCCGAATCGTACGACGCTTCGCGGTGGTTGGCTGAAAGCGAGCGCCGCGTGTTGCTGGTGCCCGAGGGTTTGATCGAACCGTGTTTCAAAGCCGCCCCGCGCATCCTTGCGGGCGTGAGCAGCGACGAAGCGTGGTGGTTGGTTTCGGGCGCTCCCGCGGGCGACTGCGTCGCCCGCGGGGACCCTGCGAAAGTGATTCGCTATACGCCTTGAGTGGCGATCAGAACGGCAAGCCGTGTGCCGAACCGCCCATGCACATCAGCATCGGGATGGACAGCAGGAAGTTGGTGCGCGAGGCCAGGGTCGCGACCCGACGTGCAGCCGCTTTCTCTTCGGCGGTGGCTTCGACGATGCCGAGCACCTTCTTCTGGTTCGGCCAAATCAGGCCCCACACGTTGAACAGCATGATGGTGCCGAGCCATGCGCCGATGCCGATCACTTCGCTGCCTTCGGCGAGCGTGAAGGCGTCGACGAGGCGCGGGCCGAGCAGCCAGGCGCCGGTGAGCCAGGTGGCCAGCGCCGCCCAGCGAAACCACAGCAAGGCGCGCGGTGCGACGTACTTCAGGATGCCGGCGCCACCGGGGCCGCCTTGGTCGGCATTCGCGGCCGCCAGTGCCGGGATCTGCGCGACGTTGAAGTAGTAGAGCAGGCCGATCCAGAACACGCCGCTGACGATGTGCAGCCAGCGACCGAGGCTCAGTTGCGAAAAGTCGCCACCCGGTGTGATCGGCAACACCATCACGACGATGGCGAGTGCGACGCCGAGCGTCAGGGTTGTGCCGACACTGTCAAGGGGATTCTTCATTCTGTGTTCTCCACGCTGGAAAATGCGAAAGGAAATTGAAGGATAGGTGAGCAACCCCCATAATTCAACGCGCTGCGACCGCTTGCGGGTCGCCTGGACCTACGGAAGGGTCATGTCCGATACGCTGAATGAAACGGTGGTGAACGCGCCGCCCGCACGTCCGATGTCGCCTTGCATCAGCATCTGTGCGCTCGATCTCACGGGGCATTGTGCGGGTTGTCTGCGCAGCCGTGACGAGATCGCCGGCTGGATACGCATGACGCCCGAGCAGCAGTGGCAATTGCTGCGCGTGCTCGATGAGCGACGGGTGGCGCGCGATGCGCAACGCGCGTCACGCCTGTAACCTATCGATTGCCACGCTTGAACTGATTCGAGGATCACGCACCATGGACGTCAACGAACGCATCCGCACGCAACTGGCCGCGGCTCCCGCGGTGCTTTTCATGAAAGGCACGCCCGACTTTCCGCAATGCGGGTTTTCGGCGCAGGCCGTGGCCGCGCTGCGTGCCTGCGGCGCGCAATTTCATCACGTGAACATTTTCGAAGATCCGGAGTTGCGCGAAGCGCTGAAGCGCCTCTCGAACTGGCCGACCTACCCGCAGCTTTATCTGAAGGGCGAGTTGCTCGGTGGTTGCGACATCACCCTCGAAATGTTTCGCAGCGGCGAGTTGCAGAAAGCGCTGCAGGAAGCCGGCGCCGCCTGAGTTCGCCTCAAGGCGAATTTTCGTCCGCCACCGGCGAGGTGGGGTCGGTGCCTTCCGCGCCGTTCGGTTCCGCCAGCGCCACGTCGTCGTGCCAGCCGAGCTCGCGCGCGCGTTGTTCCGCGGCCTGAAAGCTCGGCAAACACAGATTGCCGACTTTGCAGAACAGCTCCGCGGTGCGCTCGGCATCGTACGCCGCCGCATGCGCCGCGGCCGAATCCCAGCTGTCGCCGCTCACCATGGCCGCTTTGGCGAGCACGGTTTGGCCGAAGGCAGCCCCCGCGAGCGTCACGGTATCGAAGCTCGAGAACGGGTGAAACGGATTGCGTTTGATCTGCGCGCGCGCGACGGCGGCGTTCAAAAAACCGAGATCGAACGATGCGTTGTGACCGACCAGAATCGCGCGTTTGCAGCCGTGGCGTTTCACGGCATCGCGCACTTCTTTGAAGATGCGCGTGAGCGCATCGCGCTCGTCGATCGCCGGACGCAGCGGGTGAAACGGGTCGATCCCCGTGACCGCGAGCGACGCCGGCTCGATGTTCGCGCCCTCGAAAGGTTTGACGTGGTAGGCGTGGGTCGCGCCGCGACTCAAGCTGCCGTCCTCGCCGATTTCGATCAGCACGGCCGCGATCTCGAGCAGCGCATCGCGACTGCAGTCGAGGCCGCCGGTCTCGACGTCGATCACGATGGGCAAAAAACCGCGGAAGCGCCGCATCATCGCGGGGCTCGCGCTCATGACACGAGCGACCAATTCAAAGATTCACCGGCGAACATCGGCACGATCCGGTCGGTGCCGAAGTCGTAACTGGCCGGCGGCGTCCACGGACGTCTTTGCAGCGTGATCGTATCTTCGTTGCGCGGCAGGCCATAGAAATCGGCGCCGAAGTCGGCCGCGAAGGCGGGCAGTCGGGCGAGCGCGCCCGCGCGCTCGAAAGCGAGGGCATAGAGTTCGATTCCGGCATGCGCCGAATACATGCCCGCGCAGCCGCAGGCGTTTTCCTTGGTGTGCCTCGCGTGCGGCGCGCTGTCGGTGCCGAGGAAAAACCGCGGGTCGCCGCTGGTGGCCGCCTCGAGCAGCGCATGGCGATCGTCCTCGGTCTTGAGGATCGGCAAGCAGTAGTAGTGCGGGCGGATGCCGCCGCGAAAAATTTCGTTGCGGTTGTAGAGCAGATGCTGGGGCGTGATGGTTGCGCCGACGCCCGCGCGCGCGCCGCGGACGAACTCGACGGCGGCGCGCGTGGTGATGTGTTCGAACACCACGCGCAATGTCGGGTGTCGTGCGACCAGCGGCGCGAGCACGTCGTCGATGAAGCGCTGTTCGCGGTCGAAGACGTCGACGGCCTCGTGGGTCACTTCGCCGTGCACCTGCAGCACGAGCCCGACTTCGGCCATGCGCTCGAGCACGGCATCGATGCGCGCGACGTCGGTCACGCCCGCATCGGAATGGGTGGTGGCGCCGGCGGGATAGAGCTTGCAGCCAACCACGAAGCCGGCTTCGCGCGCCCGGTCGATTTCCGCGGTCGGCATGTTGTCGGTGAGGTAGAGCGTCATCAGCGGCTCGAACCGCAGACCCTGCGGTACGGCGGCGCGGATGCGGTCGCGGTATTCGCGCGCGAGCGTCGTCGTCGTGACCGGCGGTTTGAGGTTGGGCATGATCACCGCGCGCGCGAAACGCTGCGCGGTGTGCGGCAAAACGGCTTGCATTGCAGCCCCGTCGCGCAGGTGCAGATGCCAGTCGTCGGGGCGGCGGAGGGTGAGAAGATCGCTCATGACGGACGGTTCAGATGCTAGCACAGGCCGGAAGTGCGGCATCGGCGGGCGCGCCGAGTTAACATAGCGTTTTTCACAAATCGCAAGACGGAAGCGCGCATGTCCGACAGGCCCGTATCTCAGGATCTGGACCCCGGCGAGACCCGGGAGTGGCTGGAATCCATCGACTCCGTGCTGAAAACCCACGGACCCGAGCGAGCCCACTTTCTGCTCGAGCAACTGATCGACCACACGCGGCGGTCGGGCGCCTATCTGCCCTTCAAGCCGAACACGGCCTACCTCAACACCATCTCCACCGGTCAGCAGCCCGACTATCCGGGCAAGCGCGAACTCGAGCGACGCGTCGAGGCCTACATACGCTGGAATGCCACGGCGATGGTGGTGCAGGCGAACCGCATCTCGTCCGAGTACGGCGGTCACATCGCCTCGTACGCGTCGGCTGCGACCTTGTACGAAGTCGGCTTCAATCACTTTTGGCGTGCGCCGTCCGCCTCGCATCCGGGCGACATGATATTCATCCAGGGCCATGCGGCGCCGGGCATCTATGCGCGTGCCTACCTCGAAGGGCGCCTCACCGAAGATCAGTTGCGACACTTTCGCCAAGAGGTCGCAGGCGACGGTCTCTCTTCCTATCCGCATCCGTGGTTGATGCCGGACTTTTGGCAATTCCCGACCGTGTCGATGGGTCTCGGGCCGATGCAGGCCATTTTCCAGGCGCGCTTCCAGCGCTATCTCGAACATCGCGGTTTGGTGGCGCCCTCGGATCGCAAGATTTGGGCTTTCCTCGGCGACGGCGAAATGGACGAGCCGGAGTCGATGGGCGCGCTCACCATGCCGGTGCGCGAAAAACTCGACAATCTCGTGTTCGTCATCAATTGCAATTTGCAGCGTCTCGACGGCCCGGTGCGCGGCAACGGCAAGATCGTGCAGGAACTCGAGGCGGCATTCCTCGGTGCCGGCTGGAACGTCATCAAAGTATTGTGGGGTTCGCGCTGGGATCCGTTGCTCGCCAAGGACAACCAGGGCTTGCTGCGGCAGGTGATGGAAGAGTGCGTCGACGGCGAATACCAGAACTTCAAAGCCAAGGGTGGCGCGTACACGCGCGACAACTTCTTCGGCAAGTATCCGGAAACGCGCGCGATGGTCGCCAACATGTCCGACGAGGAGATCTGGCGCCTCAATCGCGGTGGTCACGACCCGCGCAAGGTGTATGCCGCCTACGCGGCGGCGATGGCGCACCGTGGCCAACCGACCGTCATCCTCGCCAAGACCGTCAAAGGTTTCGGCATGGGCAAGGCGGGCGAGGGGCAGATGGTCACTCACCAGCAGAAGAAACTGTCGGACGAGGACCTGCGCGCCTTCCGCGATCGCTTCAACATTCCGGTGAGCGACGAAGAAATTTCGCGACTGCCGTTCACCAAGCCCGCCGAGGACAGCGAGGAGATGCAATATCTGCGCTCACGCCGGATTTCGCTTGGCGGTTATCTGCCGGCGCGACGCGTGGTCGCGCCGCCCTTGCAGATTCCGCCGCTCGAGACGTTCAAGCCTTTGCTCGAGAGCAGCGAGGGCCGCGAGATTTCGACCACCATGGCCTTCGTGCGCATGCTCACGACCTTGTTGAAAGACAAGAACGTCGGCAAGCACGTGGTGCCCATCGTGCCCGACGAGGCGCGCACCTTCGGCATGGAAGGTCTGTTCCGTCAGGTCGGCATTTATTCTTCGGTCGGACAGTTGTACACGCCGCAGGATGCGGACCAGCTGATGTCCTACCGCGAAGACAAAAAAGGCCAAATCCTCGAAGAGGGCATCAACGAAGCCGGTGCCCTGTGTTCCTGGATCGCGGCCGGCACGGCGTATGCCAACCACGGCGTCAACATGATGCCGTTCTACATCTTCTATTCGATGTTCGGTTTTCAGCGCGTCGGCGATTTCATCTGGGCCGCCGGCGATTTGCAGACGCGGGGCTTTCTGCTCGGCGCCACGGCGGGTCGCACGACGCTCGCGGGCGAAGGTTTGCAACATCAGGACGGCAGCAGTCAGTTGCTCTCCTCGCTGGTGCCGAATTGCCGCAGTTACGATCCGACCTACGCGTACGAATTGGCGGTGATCGTCCACGACGGCATGCAGCGCATGTTCGCCGAGGGCGAGAGCATCTTCTATTACGTCACGGTGATGAACGAGAACTACGCCATGCCGGCGATGCCGGACGGCGCAGCCGAAGGCATCCTGAAAGGGCTGTACTCGCTCACTCGCGTCAGTCCCAAGCAGAAGCCCGCCAAAGGTCGCAAGGCGACTTTGTTCGGCTCGGGTACGATTCTGCGCGAGGTGCTCGCGGCAGCCGAAACGCTGGCAGCCGAGCACGGCATCGAGTGCGAAGTGTTCTCGGCGCCGAGCTACAGCGAGTTGCGTCGCGATGCGCTGGAAGTCGAGCGCTGGAACTTGCTGCATCCGGCCGAAATGCCGCGCAAGCCCTACGTCGCGCAGGCGCTCGAGGGTACGACGGGCCCGTTCATCGCGGCCTCGGACTACGTGCGCAACGTGCCCGAACAGATAAGGCAGTGGGTGCCGGGGCGCTACGTCGTGCTCGGCACCGACGGCTACGGTCGTTCGGATGCGCGTGCGGCGCTGCGTCATCATTTCGAAGTGGATCGTCGTTTCGTGGTGCTCGCGACGCTGCGCGCGCTGGCCGACGAAGGCGTGGTGCCGGCCGAGGAGGTCGCGCGTGCGATCACGCAGCTCGGCATCGACGTCGCCAAACCCAACCCGCTGCATTCCTGACGGAATCGAGTCATGGCAGTCATCGAAGTACGTGTTCCCGATCTCGGCAACTTCAAAGATGTCGGTGTCATCGAATTGCTGGTGAAGCCCGGCGATGCGATCGATGTCGACACGCCGATCGCCACGCTGGAAACCGAAAAGGCGACGATGGACGTGCCGTCCTCCGCCGCGGGCGTGATCGAGTCTTTGCACATCGCCGTCGGCGGCAAGGTCAACAGCGGTGATCTCGTGGCGACCTTGCAAGTCGCCGCCGGCGCTGCGGCGGCACCCGCCAAACCGGCGGCGCCTGCCGCGGCACCACCTGCCGCACCCGTCGCGGCGCCACCGCCTGCGGTGGCTGCGCCTGCGCCGGTCGCGCCGCCTGCCGCGCTCGCGCAGGCGATCCCGGGTGCGCGTCGCGATCTCGCGCCGATTTCGGAAGCGGGCTTTTCACGGGCGCATGCGGGTCCGTCCGTGCGTCGCCTGGCGCGCGAATTGGGCGTCGATCTTGCGCAAGTGGCCGGCAGTGGTCCGAAAGCGCGCATCACGCACGAGGACGTCAAAGCGTGGGTGAAGCGCGTCCTGCAGGGCGGTCTCGCGGTTGCGGCTGCGCCGGCGTTGCCCAAGGTGCCGACGGTCGATTTCGCCGCATTCGGCGCGGTCGACGTGCAGCCCTTGTCGCGCGTGCGCAAGATTTCCGGTCCGCGTTTGCATGCGGCGTGGGTCAACATTCCGCACGTCACGCAGTTCGACGAAGCGGACATCACCGACCTCGAGGCCTTGCGCAATTCTTTGAAAGCCAAGGCGGCCGAGCAGAACGTCAAGCTCACGCCGCTCGCGTTCATCGTGGCCGCGTGCGTGCGTGCGATCGCGAAGTTCCCGAACTTCAATGCCTCGCTCGACGAGTCCGGTCAGAACCTCGTTTACAAAAAATATTTCCATCTCGGCTTCGCGGCCGATACGCCGAACGGTTTGCTGGTCCCCGTGATTCGCGACGCCGAGCGTAAAGACGTGTTCGCGATCGCGCGCGATCTTGCGGCGCTCTCGGAGCGGGCGCGCGGCGGCAAACTCGCCGGTGCCGACATGCAGGGCGGGTGTTTCACGGTCTCGAGTCTCGGCGGCATCGGCGGCACGGCATTCACGCCCATCATCAACGCGCCGGAAGTGGCGATCCTCGGCGTGTCGCGGTCGGTGATGAAGCCGGTGTGGCGCGATGGCGCGTTCGTGCCGCGACTGATCCTGCCGTTGTCGCTGTCTTACGATCATCGCGTGATCGACGGCGCCGAGGGCGTGCGCTTCACGACCTGGCTCGCCGAATGTCTGGCCAAGCCCGCCGAGCTCGTCGGCGCGGCGCAGGCTTGAGGGGCACTCGCATGGCCGTGCTCGAAGTTCGCGTCCCCGATCTCGGCAATTTTGCCGAGGTGCCCGTGATCGACGTGCTGGTGCAAGCCGGCGAGGTTGTCGAGGCGGAGTCACCGCTCGTCACGCTCGAGACCGACAAAGCGTCGATGGACGTGCCGTCGCCCTACGCCGGCAAGGTCGTCGAAGTGTCGGTGCAGAAGGGCGTCAAAGTTTCCAAAGGTACGCTGATCGCCAAGATCGAAGCGAACGTTGCCTCGACTGCCGCGACGCCGGTGGCGCCTGCGGCGACATCCGCGGCCGTGCCGGCCGCCGTCGCCCCTGCAGCGGCGAGTCAGCCCGCCGCGCAGCCGCTCGTCACGCGTCACCCGAAAGCCGAACGTCACGTCCAGGTGCTCGTGATCGGCGCAGGCCCCGGCGGATATACGGCGGCGTTTCGCGCGGCCGATCTCGGGCTCGCGGTCACCTTGATCGAACGCTGGCCGACGCTCGGCGGCGTGTGTCTCAACGTCGGCTGCATTCCGTCCAAGGCCTTGCTGCATGCTGCCAAGGTCGTCGACGAGGCCGCATCGATGGCGGATCACGGCATCACTTTTGGTGCGCCCAAAATCGATCTCGACAAATTGCGCGGTTGGAAATCGAGCGTCGTCGGCAAGCTCACCGGCGGTCTGCAGATGCTTGCCAAGCAACGCAAGGTCGACGTGCAAACCGGCACCGCGCGTTTCGTCGAGCCGGGTCTCGTGGCCGTCGATGATGCGCAGGGAACGAAACTTTTGAGTTTCGATCATTGCATCATCGCCGCAGGATCCGAGCCCGTGCGCCTGCCGTTAGTGCCCGACGATCCGCGCGTCATCGATTCGACCGGGGCGCTCGAACTCGATGCGATACCGAATCGCATGCTCGTCATCGGTGGCGGCATCATCGGTCTCGAAATGGGTTCCGTCTACGCGTCGCTCGGTGCGAAGGTCAGCGTGGTCGAGTTCATGAAGCAACTCGCGCCGGGCGCCGATGCCGATCTCGTGCGCCCACTCGAGAAGCGGCTGCGCAAACAATTCGAGGCGATCTGGCTGGGTGCGAAGGTCAAAGCCGTCAGCGCCGAGAAGGACGGCTTGCGGGTCACCTTCGAGGGTGACGGCGCGCCCGAGCCGCAACTGTTCGATCGCGTACTCGTGGCCGTGGGACGCAAGCCGAACGGCAAAGTCATCGGCGCGGACTTGGCCGGCATCGCGGTGGACGAGCGTGGTTTCATTCGCGTCGACAAACAAATGCGTACCAACGTGGCGAACGTCTACGCGATCGGCGACATCGTCGGGCAGCCGATGCTCGCGCACAAAGCGACGCACGAGGGCAAGGTCGCCGCCGAGGTGATCGCGGGCGAGAAGCGTTCGTTCGATGCGCGGGTGATCCCGGCCGTCGCGTACACCGATCCGGAAATCGCCTGGGTGGGCGTGACCGAAACGGATGCGAAAGCGCAGGGCCTGCGTTACGAAAAAGGCATGTTCCCGTGGGCGGCGAGCGGTCGGTCGCTTGCGCAAGGTCGCGACGAAGGCTTCACCAAGCTGTTGTTCGACGCCGACACCCATCGCGTGATCGGCGGCGGCATCGTGGGTCCCGGAGCCGGCGAGTTGATCGCCGAAATTTCTTTGGCGATCGAGATGGGTGCGGACGCGGCGGACATCGGTCTGACCATCCACCCGCACCCGACCGTATCCGAGACGATCGCGATGTCGGCCGAGGCCTTCGAAGGGACGCTCACCGACCTGTACGTGCCGAAGCGCAAGTAAGGCCGTGCGGACCTAACGCAGCTGACGCAGCGTTTCGAGATAGGCCTGTTCGTCCGGCGCACGTCCGGCGCGTTGTGCCTCCCACAACGCGCGACCGAGCATCTCCATCATGCGATGCTCGGCTTCATGCGCGCCGTGGCGCTCGGCGAGCCGTGTGTGCACGGCGTCGATGCCGGCCGGTCGGTTGGTGCTCACCTGTTCGCGCAGCGCCAGATGCATCGACAGATGCAAGAAGGGATTCACGTTGCCGTCTTCGGGTCTGAAGTCCGCTTGCACGGCGGCGTCACCGCGCTCGAGCCAGGCGTGATACTCCGGATGCAGGGCGACGATGGTCGCGATCTGCGTCTCGAGCGGCGTGAGGATCGCGCCGGACCGCGCGCGCTGCCAGGCCTCGAGCCAGCCGCGGCGCAGTTCGTCGCGCGTCGAGCCGAACAACATCGTCAGCCGTCCGCGCGCGTCTTGCGCTTGTAGGCGCACAAATCGGCGATGGGGCAGGCCGGACATTCGGGCTTGCGCGCTTTGCACACGTAGCGCCCGAGCAGGATCAGCCAGTGGTGTGCGTCCTGCAAAAACTCTTGCGGCACGTTCTTCAACAGTTTCTTCTCGACGGCGAGCACGGTCTTGCCCGGGGCGAGACCGGTGCGATTGGCGACGCGGAAGATGTGGGTGTCGACGGCCATGGTCGGCTCGCCGAAGGCGGTGTTGAGCACGACGTTCGCGGTCTTGCGACCGACGCCCGGCAACGCTTCGAGTGCGGCGCGATCGCGCGGCACCTGGCTGCCATGCTGCTCGATCAGGATGCGGCAGGTTTCGATGATGTTCTTCGCTTTCGCATTGTAAAGACCGATGGTGCGCACGAAGGGTACGAGGCCGTCGAGCCCGAGTGCGTGGATCTTTTGCGGCGTATTGGCGACCGGGAATAGTTTGCGCGTGGCGACGTTGACGCTTTTGTCGGTGGCTTGCGCAGACAGGATGACCGCAATCAGCAGCTCGAACGCGGAGCCGTATTCGAGTTCGGTCGTTGGGTGCGGATTGCGCGCCCGCAACCGTTCGAACATCGCGATGCGTGTGTCCGGCTTCACGGCGCACGCTCGTTTTTTAAAAGCGAGACGCGCGCCGTGGCGCGGCGCTTGCGCTCGGCGAGCAGCGCGAGCCGTTCAGCCTCGCGCGCTGCCTGGCGAGTGACGTGCGCGGCATAACGTGCGGCATTGTCGGTCGGGGTCGGCACGACGCTTTCGCGGGCGCTCGCCGGGCGCGCTTGCAAGCTGATGCAATCGACCGGGCAAGGTGCGATGCAGAGTTCGCAGCCGGTGCAGAGATCTTCCAGCACGGTGTGCATCTGGCGCTGCGCGCCCACGATCGCATCGACCGGGCAGGGCGGCAGGCAACGTGCGCAGCCGATGCAGCGCGCGGCATCGATCACCGCGACCATGCCTGCGGTTTCCGTGCCGCAGGCGGGATCCAAAGGCAGTGCCGGGCGGTCGAGCAACGCGGCGAGTGCGGTGATGGTGTGCGCGCCGCCCGGAGGGCAGCGATTGAGTGCCGTCGTCCCGGCGGCGAGGGCCTCGGCGTAGGGTCGACAGCCTTCGAATCCGCAACGCGTGCATTGCGTCTGCGGCAAGAGCGCATCGATGTCCTGCGCGGATGCGCCCATCGACGCCGCCGTCAGGAGACGGACATGCCGGCCGCCGCGCCCTCATCGGCGCCGAGCAGATAGACGCGACCGTCCGCGTTCGAAGCGCACAGCACCATGCCCTCCGAAACGCCGAAGCGCATCTTGCGCGGTGCGAGGTTCGCGACCACCACGACGTGTCGACCCACCATGCTCTCGGGCGTGTAGGAACTGCGAATGCCCGAGAACACGTTGCGCGTCTCGCCGTCGAGATCGAGCGTGAGTTGCAGCAATTTGTCCGAGCCTTCGACGGCGCTCGCCGCGACGACTTTGGCGATGCGCAAATCGAGTTTGGCGAAATCGTCGATGCTGATGGCGTCGGGTTTGGCGACCGGATCGGTTTTCACTTTGGCACCTGATTTCTTTGTATTGTCGGCCGCAACGGGCGCGGGCGCCGTCACGGTGGCGTCGACGAGACCGGCGACGACGGCGGCGTCGAGACGCGTGGCGAGCGGTTCATAGGGGGCGAGCGGCGTGCCGAGCAACGGCGTCGCGATTTCGTCCCACTGGGCGAGCGGGGCACCGAGAAAGCCTGCCGCCTTGCAGGCGATTTGCGGCAGCACGGGCGCGAGATAAACCATCAGCACGCGGAACAGGTTGATGCCTTGCGTGGCAACGCCGAGCACGGCCTCGGCTTGCGCCGGATCTTTGGCGAGCGCCCAGGGCTTGTGCGCGTCGACGTACTGGTTCGCCCGATCGGCCAGCAGCATGATCTCGCGCATCGTCGCCGAATAGTCGCGGGCGTCGTAGAGCGCGGCGATGCGCTCGCTCGCGCCGGCGAACTCCGCATACAGCGCGGGGTCGGGCAGTCGTGCGGCGAGCGTGCCGCCGCCGCGCGCGACGAAGCCCGCGCAGCGACTGGCGATGTTGACGAGTTTGCCGACGAGGTCGGAATTGACGCGCGCCGTGAAGTCATCGAGCGAGAGGTCGATGTCGTCGACCCCCGGTCCGAGCTTGGCGGCGAAATAGTAGCGCAGCGGTTCGGGCGGCAGGTGCTCGAGGTAGCGCGCGGCGGTGATGAAGGTGCCGCGCGACTTCGACATCTTTTGACCGTCGACGGTCAGGAAGCCGTGCACGAACACGGCGGTCGGGCGGCGCATGCCCGCGCCGTGCAATACGGCCGGCCAAAAGAGCGTGTGGAAGTAGCTGATGTCCTTGCCGATGAAGTGATAGAGCTCGCAGGCGCTGTCGGGGCGCAGATATTCGTCTGGATCGAGCCCGCGTTTCTCGCACAACGCCTTGAAGCTGCCGAGATAACCGATCGGCGCGTCGAACCAGACGTAAAAATATTTTCCCGGGAAGCCCGGGATCTCGAAGCCGAAGTAGGGCGCATCGCGCGAGATGTCCCAGTCCTGCAAGCCGGCCGCGAACCATTCGTCGAGCTTGGCGCGCACCGCCGCTTGCAGCGAGCCGCTCGCCACCCAGTCGCGCAACATGGGTTCGAAATTGCCGAGCGCGAAGAACAGATGTTCGGATTCGCGCCACACGGGCTTGGTGCCGCTCAGCGTCGAGGTCGGATCGACCAGATCGGCAGGCGAGTACGTGGCGCCGCAAACTTCGCAGCTGTCGCCATATTGGTCCGCGGCTCCGCACTTGGGGCAACCGCCGCGCACGTAGCGATCGGGCAGGAACATGCCTGCCTGTTCGTCGTAGGCCTGACGGACGCTGCGCGTGGTGATGTGACCGGCTTTGCGCAGACGCTCGAACATCAAATCGGTGTAGTGGCGATTCTCGGCCGAGTGCGTCGAGTGGAAGTGGTCGTGGCCGATGAGGAAGCCTTTGAAGTCGGCGCGGTGCTGTTCGGCGACGCGCGCGATCAGTTCTTCGGGCGTGATGCCCTCGGCCTGCGCCTTGATCATGATCGGCGTGCCGTGGGTGTCTTCGGCGCACACGTAGATGCACTCGGCGCCGCGCATGCGCTGGAAGCGTACCCAGACGTCGGTCTGCACGTGTTCGATGATGTGCCCGAGGTGCAACGGACCGTTGGCGTAGGGCAGCGCCGAGGTGACGAGGATCTTGCGCGTCATGGGCGCAATTATCGCACAGCGCGATGCGCCCCTCGGGACGGGATTCCCGGCTAGAATTCACCCATGAACGACGAGTCCATCCGTGCGCTGATCGGGCAGTTCGAGGAGCCGAACCTGCGCCAGAGTCTGGCCGAGGCGCGTGCCGTGCGCGACTGCAGGCGTGCGGGCGATGCGTTGCAACTCTCCCTGCGGCTCGGCATTCCGACCGGGGGCTACGCGGACGAACTCGCGCCGGCACTCGAGCGGCATCTGGCCGCGCATGGCGTGGCGCTGCGGGTGGCGTTGCAACTCGACTCCGACATCGCCTCGCACGCCGTCCAGCGTGGGCTGACGCCGCTGCCGGGCATACGCAACGTGGTCGCCGTGTCGTCGGGCAAAGGCGGCGTCGGCAAGTCCACCGTGGCCGTGAATCTTGCACTCGCGCTCGCGGCGCAAGGCGCGCGCGTCGGCATGTTGGACGCCGACATCTATGGCCCGAGTCAGCCCATCATGCTCGGTCTGCAGGGCGAGCGACCGACGAGTCGCGATGGCAAGCGTCTGGTGCCTTTGGCGGCGCACGGCGTGGTCGCGATGTCGATCGGATTTTTGGTCGACGTCGAGCAGCCGATGGTGTGGCGCGGACCCATGGTGACCTCGGCACTCAATCAACTGCTCGCCGACACCGATTGGGGTGAGCTCGATTATTTGATCGTCGACATGCCGCCGGGGACGGGCGACATCCAGTTGACGCTGTCGCAACGCGTGCCGCTCTCGGGCGCGTTGATCGTCACGACGCCGCAGGACATCGCGCTCGCCGATGCGCGCAAAGGCCTGAAGATGTTCGAGAAGGTGAACGTGCCCGTACTCGGCATCGTCGAGAACATGAGCGTGCACGTGTGCAGCCACTGCGGTCATGCCGAGCACATTTTCGGCGTGGGCGGCGGTGCGCGCATGGCCCTGCAATACGACGTGCAGATGCTCGGCGCGCTGCCGCTCGATGCACGCATACGCGAAGACGCCGATGGCGGTCATCCCACGGTGGTCGCCGAGCCGGCGAGCGCGCGCGCCGCGGCCTACTTCGCACTCGCAAGACGCACTGCCGGCGAGCTCGCGCGCCGCGCCCGCGATCGTTCCGCCGCTTTCCCGAAAATCGTCGTCGAGGACACATGAGCATCAAGTCTGATCACTGGATACGCCGCATGGCGGCATCGCACGGCATGATCGAACCGTTCGCACCGGAGCAGGTGCGCGCCGTGAATGAGCAGCGCATCATTTCTTACGGCACGTCGAGCTACGGCTACGACGTGCGCTGCGCGACCGAATTCAAAATATTCACCAACATCAATTCGACCATCGTCGACCCGAAGGCGTTCGATGCCAAGAATTTCGTCGACGTCGACGCGGACGTGTGCATCATCCCGCCAAATTCGTTCGCGCTCGCGCGCACCGTCGAGTACTTCCGCATCCCGCGCAGCGTCCTGACCGTGTGTCTCGGCAAGTCGACCTACGCGCGCTGCGGCATCATCGTGAACGTGACGCCGCTCGA
>JAFMJH010000040.1 GCA_017853555.1 Steroidobacteraceae bacterium | reverse complement strand
GCCCGCGTCAACGACCCGAAGGTCGATGCGGCGCTCGACGCCATACAGCAGGAGAGGGACCCGGACAAGGTCAAGAAGGCCGTCGCCGCGCTCACCAATGAGATGACCGCGCGAGCGCCATTCCTGTTTCTGCCCAGGCCGCGCTCGTTCACGGTATGGTGGCCGTGGGTCAAGAATTACTATGGTGAGATTTCGGTCTCCGCTCGGCGTGATGCGCCGGTCTGGGCGCGCGCTTGGATCGATCAGGATCTAAAGAAGTCGATGGGCTTCTGATCGATGCACGGAACTTTGGAAATGTCGGGGCCCCCGATACTGGATGTACGCGGGCTCTGCGTGGGCATCTGGTCGGGCAAGACGGAGCTGAGTGCTGTCGCAGACGTTTCGTTCCGGGCCTATTCAGGCCAGGTCGTGGCGCTCGTAGGCGAAAGCGGCGCGGGCAAGAGCATCACCGCGATGTCGCTCACCCATCTACTGCCAATGCCACCGATCAAGATCACGGCCGGCGAAATACGCCTCTCCGGCCGTGATATGCAGACGCAGTCACCGAAACAGATCAGGGACATCCGAGGCAACGAGGTCGGCATCGTTTTCCAGGAGCCGATGACAGCGCTGAACCCAAGCCTGCGCATCTGGCGCCAGATCGCCGAGCCGCTGGTGCGTCATCGCCGGATGTCCTGGAGCGCCGCCAAAGCGCAGGCGATCTACCTTCTCAAGAAGGTCCGCATCCCGGATGCAGAGACCAAAGCCGAGGCCTATCCTCACCAGCTCAGTGGGGGTATGCGCCAGCGTGTCATGGTTGCTATCGCGATCTCCTGCGAGCCAAGACTCATCATCGCGGACGAGCCGACGACAGCACTCGACGTCACCGTGCAGGCGCAGATTTTGACGCTTCTCACTGACCTTACCCGCGGATTGGGCGGGGCGCTGCTTCTCATCACGCACGATCTCGGCGTCGTGGCGCGCTACGCCGACTGGGTCAACGTGATGTATGCCGGCCGCATCGTCGAGACAGCGGCGGCCGACGACCTCTATCGCGATGGGCGCCATCCTTATACGCACGCCCTCCTCGCCTCCGTGCCCAAGATCGTCGGTCCGATCGCTCATCGGCTCGAGTCGATCGCTGGGCAGCCACCCGCCCCCTCCGACGGAACCGGGGGCTGCGCCTTCGCACCGCGCTGCCCACGTCGGACCGAACGGTGCGACGAACGCCCTCCGCTTAGCGGCGACGAACGCACACGGAACGGCCATCTGTTCGCGTGCTGGAATCCGCTATGAACGACGTAGCAACGAATATTCTCGATGTCTCGGACCTGTGCGTCGACTATGCAAGCACCACCTCTTTCGGCGTAACGGGCGCCCCCACCGTTCGAGCTGTCAAGGGCATATCCCTCACACTCCAGCGCGGCGAAACTCTCTCGCTCGTCGGCGAAAGCGGTTGCGGCAAATCCACCACGGCCATGGCCATACTACAACTGACGCCGCCGAGCGGCGGCCGGGTCGTGTTCGACGGACGCGATATCACGGGCTTCAGTCATCGCCAGATGCGACCGCTGAGGCGTGAGATGCAGATCATCTACCAGGATCCGTTTGGGTCGCTAAATCCCCGCATGACAATCGCCGACCTGATCGCCGAACCGATGGCGATTCAGGGCGTCGGCAGATCGGGCAACGAGCGCCGCGCGAAGGCTGCCGAACTCCTAGATACGGTCGGAATGGGTACTCGCTTCCTCGACCGCTATCCGCACCAACTCAGCGGTGGCCAGCGTCAGAGGGTCGCCATCGCGCGCGCCCTGTCACTGCGTCCGAAACTGCTCATCTGTGATGAGCCGGTCTCAGCTCTCGACGTCTCAGTGCAGGCCCAGGTTCTGAACTTGTTTTCCGACCTCAAGGAGCAGTTCGGCTTGTCCTATCTGTTCATCTCGCACGACCTCGGCGTCGTCCGACACATGAGCGATCGGGTCGCAGTGATGTATCTCGGACGCATCGTCGAGATCGCGACGCGCGACGACCTCTACGGCGAACCGCTCCATCCCTACACGCGCATTCTTCTCGATGCGGTAGCGGTGCCGGACCCGCAAATTGAGCGCGCCCGCGATCACGTGCTCCTTCAGGGCGAGGTGCCGAGCGTCGCCACCCCCCCGCCCGGCTGTCCATTTCACCCTCGCTGTCCGTCCGCCATGCCGGTCTGCAGCCGCGAAATTCCGCCGCTGCGGTTGCACGGCAATCGGCAGATCGCCTGCCATCTGTATGATGAGACAGCAGCCAAGAAGGCAATCGAAGCCGCGATGGACGGAAATGGCAATCCAAACTAGGACGTCAGAGCGGTCGCTTGTCCGCACCTAGCCCAAGCACCCCTTTAGGACGTCAGGCAACGGGCCGCCCATCGCCCAATCGACCAACTCCACCGTGTGGACGACTGGAATGCGTGTTCCAGCACCAATCTGCGTTATGCAGCCGAGATTTCCACTCGCAATGATTTGCGGTTTGACCTTCTCAATGTTGGTGACCTTTCGTGCGCGCAGTCGATTGGCGATCTCAGGCTGCAGTACGTTGTATGTTCCGGCGGAGCCGCAACATATGTGGCCTTCCGGTACTTCTCTCACTACAAACCCCATTCGCCTCAAAAGTGACTTCGGCTGATCTCTAACCTGCTGTCCATGCTGCATCGAGCATGCCGAATGGTAAGCCACGACCTGGCCGGTAGTCCGAACACCGTCTTGAAGCGGTAATTCATGCAAGAATTCTGTGATGTCCCGCGCTAGAGCCGAGATCCGTACGGCTTTCTGAGCGTAGGCGTTATCGTTGCGAAGTAGGAAGCCATAATCTTTAATGACCGTTCCGCAACCGGACGTCGTAACCACGATGGCGTCGAGGCCGCCGTTCTCGATTTCGCGTGTCCATACATCCACGTTGTGTCGAGCCGCATCCAGCGCCCGACTTTCGTATCCCAAGTGCTGCACGAGAGCTCCGCAGCACCCTTCGTCGATCGGTTGAACTACTTCGATACCGTGACGCGTCAACAACCGGATTGCAGCCTCGTTGATGTTCTGGCCGAGGACCTGCTGGGCACATCCGCTCAGAAGCGCAACCCGACCGCGCGGCCTATCGACGGTCGCGCCCGGTAACCTTCGGGTCGGCCTTCTTCGCTTGAATGACGACGAAAGTTCAATCATCGCGGCGAGTTGCGCGCCGCCGGGAAGATTGGCGAGCCACTTTCTGATCGGCCTGCTCACGGTAGCCACGCGTAAAGCCAACCTAAGTCGGCCCGGAAACGGCAGCACCTTCGCCAACATGCCTCGAAGCAACCGATCAGGCAGAGGACGCGTATAGGTTCGGGCGATATGGGCTCGCGCGTGATCGACCAGGTGCATGTAGTGCACGCCGGACGGACAGGTCGTCATGCAGGAAAGACACGTCAGACATCGATCGATATGCTCGACGACCTGAGGGGTCGCCGGCTTTTCCTCCTCCAACATGTCCTTGATCAGATAGATGCGCCCGCGCGGACTGTCCGCTTCGTCACCAAGAAGCAGATATGTCGGGCATGTCGCAGTACAAAAGCCGCAATGCACACAGGCACGGAGGATTTTTTCTGACTCGCTTACATGTGCATCGGCCAAGGCCGTCAGCGAGAAGTTTGTTTGCATACCAGTCCGCCTCGCCTCAGATACCGGCGTACATCCTGCCGAAATTTAGAACGCGGTCAGGATCGAAAGATTTCTTGATTTCCTGCGTCAACTTGAGCACCGCAGGAGGAAGCGGCTCGAACACATCGATCCTGCGGCGAATCTCCGATGAAGCCCGTACGAGTGTGGCGTGCCCACCGGTATTGACCATAGCTTCCCGAACGACCGACGCTCCCGCATCGTCAGCGCCCACGACCGCGAGCCACACGAGACCACCGCCCCAGTCGTAGAAATACCGCACGCCGAGTTTTCGCCGGATGTCAGCAAGAGCACGCGGCGCTTTGGAGGGGGCCAAGGACAACCGCCAAATGGAACGATCCATTGGCTGAGCCAGCCAGTGCGCGTCGCGGATGCGCAACCAAAAGTTTGCGCTTTCATCCCCTTCGATCAGGTCGGGCAGCCCAAAGGAGCACCAGAGCCTGGCAAGTTCGCGGGATCCGTAGGCTACCGAGCCCTCGGACCCCTCTAGTCGAACGATCGTAGTCGAGTCCGACCCAATACTCGCCGGGATATGCGCCGCCGCCGAGACCGCGAAAGTCGACCCGAGCGCTGCGGTTAGCGCCGAAATCGCTGTCATGTCGTCCAAGCCGCGCAATCCCAGCGATAGGGAACGCGCCGGCTTCGGCAACACCTTGAAGATGGCTTCGCTCAAAACGCCGAGCGTGCCCCACGCACCGCAGGTCAGCTTGACCAAATCGAGCCCGGTGACATTCTTCATCACGCGCCCGCCGGATTTCACGATGTCTCCGCGGCCCGTGACCAAGCGAACGCCGATCAGGCTGTCGCGACAAGCTCCGACCGCGACACGACGCGGACCCGAAACATTCCCGGCGACAATACCTCCGATTGTCGGCTCTGCGCTCGTCCCGAACAACACACGATGATCCATCGGCTCGAACGGAAGCATCTGGTTGTGCTTGGCGAGCATCCGATCGATTTCGGAAACCGGCGTTCCAGGCAAAGCACCGATGACGAGCTCTGTCGGCTCATAAAGTGAAACTCCGCGCATGCGCTCGGTCGTTAGAGGCATAGCGTATCCACCCAGCGGTCGGCCCATCGCCGACTTGGAGCCGGCGCCGCGCACGACGAGAGGCATCTTTGCTGTAGCCGCATCCTTGATGGCAGACGACAGTCCGCACTCGTCGCGCGGCTTATAGCAATCGGTCATCACACTCCCGTCACCCTAACCTTGACATCGAAAATCGAGGGGAAACACCTTATCCGTATTGAGCAGCCATCGCGGATCGAACGCGGCGCGCACCCGAATCTGTTGAGCCAGATCGGCATCGTCAAACTGGCAGCGCATTAGATCACGCTTCTCGATACCGACACCGTGCTCGCCCGTCAGGCACCCACCAACTTCAACGCAGAGCCTGAGAATGTCATCTCCCGCTGCTTCCGCCTTCGACTGCTGCGACGGATCGTTCGCGTTGTAGAGGATGAGCGGATGTATGTTGCCGTCACCGGCATGGAAAACATTCGCGACACGCAATCCGTGTCGCTGTACGATCTTGGAGATCTCCGCCAAAACGTACGACAGCTTGCCGGTCGGCACCGTGCCGTCCATGCACAAATAGTCAGCGACTCGCCCGGTCGCACCGAAAGCCGACTTCCGCCCCTTCCAGATTGCCGCCGTCTCAATTGCCGACCTGCTCTCGCGCACTGTCGTCGCACCATTCGCACGAGCGATGGCGGTGATGTCCGCCAGCGTCGCGTCCATCTCGGCGTCGGACCCTTCGACCTCTACAATCAGAAGGGCCTCGACATCGAGCGGATAGCCGGCCTTGGCGAAGGCCTCGCAGATCTCGATGGCGGCCTTGTCCATGTATTCGATGGCTACGGGAATGATACCGGCGGCAATGACGTCCGCAACCGCCTTGCCCGCTCCCTCGCAAGACGGGAAACCGAACAGAACCGGGCGCGCTCCCTCGGCCGATTTCAGAATTCGGAGGGTCGCTTCGGTCACTATCCCGAGCTGCCCCTCGGAGCCGACGACCAGGCCCAGCAGATCGAGTCCAGCGCTATCGAGATAGTCACCGCCGAGATCGATGATCGATCCATCGATCAGTACCATCCTTACGCCGAGGAGGTTATTGGTCGTGACTCCATACTTCAGGCAATGCGCGCCTCCGGAGTTGTTGGCAATGTTGCCTCCGATCGTGCAGGCAAGTTGAGAGGAAGGGTCTGGCGCATAGAAGAAGCCGTTCTCCGCCACCACCGCCGTTACGCTCAAATTTGTGACTCCCGCTTCGACGCGGATGAAGCGGTCATCGTAGTTGACCGCGAGCACCCGATTCATCTTTGAAAGTCCGAGAACGACGGCGTCTTCACTCGGAATTGCCCCGCCGGCGAGAGACGTACCTGCGCCGCGCGGCACGACCTTGACGCCGGTGTCGTGACAGTATTTCAAAACGGCACTCACCTCTTCGGTCGTCTTCGGTAGGACGACGGCGAGCGGCATCTTGCGATAGGCCGTCAACGCATCTGTCTCATAAGCCCGACACTCGTCCGTCGACGTTATTAGCCCAGCGGGGTCAACAAGGCGGGTTAGATCGTTTATGATTGAATCTCGGCGCGCGAGGATTTCTCGATTTGGTTCGGTGAACCTAATTTTGCTCATCGTATCCTCGTCATCGGATATTTTTCCGATGGGTCAGTCGCGGCCTGATGCAATCGACATAAGCCCGACGCATCCACCATCGAGCTTCTATTGCACTAACGCCACGACCCTCTCAGGGTGGCCCGACCAGCGCCAACCAAGCGTCGGCCGCGATAGCCCTAGCATCATTCCGCCAAGGGCCGGAGGATGAAGCCAGAGTTGCTCCGGATCTCGACCGCTCCGCTTCTCCTCGCGCGGATCCAGCGTGTGTCCCACGTCGTCCGCCTTCGCCGATCTTTCGATGCGACCGATCTCTCGGCTTTCGGCATACGCCATATAGAAAGACGAGCCTTGGCGGGCGTGATACCTGCCGAGCGTCTTGGTGAAGTCCGTCGGCGTGATGACTTCAAATCGGTCGAGGCGATCAGGCGCGAAGAGAGTGAGGACGCCCGTATAGCCAAAGAGCTCCGAGGTAATCGTCACGAAATTCCGTGTATCAAGACGAAAGACTTCGGCGAAGCGCGTTACCGCGGCTGCCTGGTCGGCCGCGAGCAAAGTCACCTCATAAAGAAAATCAATCCCGCCGGTCGGCTCCACCGTACGCGGGGGAGAGATTACGAAATGGACCGGCTTCCCCTCGATTTCGAACCGGAGAAAATCCTGGCCATTTTCGTGCTGATGCTCAACTCCGACCGACGTGGCATGATGCACCAGTGCACGCGGGTCGAGTGAGGTCGCGCCGGCGCCGAATAGATGAGATCGCCCGCGTCTTGCCAGTTCGTCCGCGACAACGCCGTTGCCTTCCGGCTCCAACAACTCAATCTCGCCGGTCCCGGCACGCAATGTCACTCGTTTGGCGCCCAATCCCCGGACCCGATCCGCAGAGACTTGTTCCGCCCCCAATCGGCGACGCCACATCTCCGCGGCACTTTTGGCATCCGGCGTCGCGATCTGAACGCGGTCGATGGTCAACAACACTTCGCTAACTCGCTTTAGGCGTTGGATCTTTGGGCCCTAGAGTCTGGCGCGGCGAAGGACCGTCGCGAGGTTTGACCTGCGCGACGCATGCTCCGCGACGGCGTATCAGCATTGCCGATCGCGCATGCTAACCGTGCATCTGGGTCAGGAACTTAGTGTTGAGATACGCGTCCATCGCTTCTGTACCACCTTCCGAACCGTATCCGGAGTCCTTGATTCCTCCGAAGGGAGTCTCCGGTAAGGCAAGGCCTTGGTGGTTGATCGACACCATTCCACTCTCCACGATCGAGCCGAGCGCGCCGATCGTCGCCGCTGACTTCGTATACGCATATGCAGCAAGGCCATAAGGGAGCCGATTCGCTTCGACCATGGCATCCTCGAATGTCGAGAACGACGCGATTGGCACAACAGGGCCGAATGGCTCCTCGTTCATAATGCGCGAGTCCAGAGGCACGTCCGTCAGAACCGTCGGTTGAAAGAAGAAGCCATCGTTGCGCAGGCGCCTTCCACCTGTCCGGATGCGCGCGCCGCGCTGAACGGCGTCCGAGACCAGCGCGTCCATCGCCTCGACTCGACGGAGATTAGCTAGTGGTCCCATTTGGGTCGCTTCGTCGAGGCCGTCCCCGACGACGAGAGCTTTGGCAGCAGCGGTGAATTGTTCAACGAAGTCGTCGTAGACCCGTTCATGGACCATGAACCGGGTCGGAGAAACACAAACCTGGCCGGCATTCCTGAACTTTGCCGCGGACAGCAATTTTGCCGCTTGTTTGACATCTGCGTCCTCGAAGACTAGCGCAGGCGCATGTCCACCTAGCTCCATCGTAACGCGCTTCATGTGACTTCCAGCGAGAGCCGCAAGCCGCTTCCCGACTGGCGTCGAACCCGTGAACGAAATCTTGCGAATGACAGGGTGGGCAATCAAGTATTCCGATATGTCGGACGGCACACCGAAAACGAGATTGAGGACACCGGAGGGCAAGCCGGCATCGACATAAGCATTGACCAGAGCTGCACAACTTGCCGGCGTTTCTTCGGGTCCCTTCAGAATCACGGAGCACCCGGCCGCCATCGCAGCTGATATCTTTCTGACGGCTTGGTTGATCGGAAAATTCCACGGCGTGAAGGCGGCGACAGGCCCAACTGGCTCGCGGATCACGACCTGCTGTACGGCGCCGGAACGTGACGGAATGGTCCGACCGTAGGATCGACGCGCCTCCTCCGCGAACCAGTCGATGATGTCTGCGCCGAGCAACACCTCCATCTTCGCCTCGCCCAGCGGCTTGCCTTGCTCGAGCGTCATGATACGCGCGATTGAGGCGGCTCGCTCGCGGAGCTTTTCGGCAGCCCCACGCATCAATTTGTATCGCTCGAAGGAAGACGTCCTCCGCCACAATTCGAACCCGCGCACGGCCGATTCAAGTGCGTCGTCGAGATCGGGGATAGACGCGTGCGCAACTGTTCCGATCAATTTTCCCGTCGCCGGATTCAGGATGGGCTCGACCTTTCCGCTCGTTCCATCGCGCCAGGATCCATCGATGAACAACTTTGTATCGGGGTACATCTGCTCGCGACTTGTCACCATTTCCGTCCGTCCGGTCTATAATTCGTTAAACTGAGGTAGCCGCTGACAGCGACTCCTCGGCGCGCTTTTTCAAGTCGTGCTTTCTAATCTTCCCGTTCGGGGCTACCGGAAGTTGCGGCAAGACAATGATCTGCTGCGGCTTCTTGTATGGTGCGAGCTGCCGCTCCACGAGCGCGAGCAGTTCGGCCACTTCGATGGTGCTTCCAGGGGTCGGCTCAACGAAAGCGATGATTTCCTCGTTGCCCTCGATTGATCGCCCGACTACCGCGGAATTGAGAACCGCCGGATGAGAATTGAGGACAGCCTCGATTTCGGGCGGATAGACGTTGAAGCCGGACCTGATAATTAGCTCCTTCGACCGGCCTTGGACCACCAGTTCGCCGCCCGGCGACCGGCTGACGATATCTCCGGTTTTCAAATATCCTTCGCGATCGATCGCCTCCGCGCTCTTGTCCGGCTGACCATAGTACCCCAACATCACATTGGGCCCGCGGACGAGCAGTTCGCCCGCTTCGCCATCGGGTACTTCCCGCCCATCAGGTCCGACGATCTTGGTTTCGATTCCCGGGATTGGCGGTCCGATGTTGATTTCGTTGCTTCCCATGGCATACAGCGTCCGACTGATGGTCGGAGACGTCTCGGTCAGCCCGTAACCATTATGAAGCACCACGCCGAACACTCGCTCGACGCTCTGTCGCAGAGACAGATCGAGCGGTGCCGTTCCGGTATAGACATAACGAAGGTTATTGGGCGTGAGCTTGATATTGTTCTGATCGACGTAAGCGATGATCCGCGACAACATCGCAGGGACGGCATTGAAGGCGGTCAACGAACCATTCACGACGGCGTCGATTGCTTGCGTGAGAGAGAACCTCGGCATGATCCGCAGGTGTGCGCCGACAAACAACATACCTTGCAGCAACGTCAACCCGTACGAATGAGAGATCGGCATAACGCAAAGCGTGACGTCCTCGGGAAAGAGCGTGTTGGTTCTTTTGCCCCGGCCCGCCACGTAAGCGAGGTTGCGATGACTGAGCATCACTCCCTTCGGGCGACCGGTAGTCCCCGTCGTGTAGATGAGAACTGCAACCTGACGGGCGGGATCCTCATAGACCTCCTCGGGAACGGCGCTCGCCTCCAACTTACCGACCTTGATCGCTCCAATCCCCGTGAACGCTTCGGCTTCCGCGCCGCGCCGGCACGCCGCAGCATCTGCTTCCGCCGATATTCCATGCGTATAGAATACGCGTCTGGGCTTGCAATCACCCTCAATGGCGTCCAGTTCGTGCGGGCCGAGCCGTGCGCTCGTCATCACTGCCCATGCATCAAGCCGGCTCGCCGCATACATCAGGACGATGGCGCCGATTGAGTTCTCGCCCACCACCATGACCCGATCACCGGGACGGATCCCTAGACGCGCCAAGTCACCTGCAACGGCCTCGATCGTATCGATCAGTCTCCGATAGGACCAAACGATGCCCCGCTCGTCAGTAAGAGCCGGCCGGGATGCTCCTGCTTTGGCCCCCTCATCCACAATGAGGTGGATGCGTCGCGGCAGGCTAGTCAAATAATCCACTTCCATGGTGGGCCCAATCTTCTTCGCCAGAACTTCCGCATCCAGCTCCTCGACTACAAGCGGCTGCGGATGGCGAGGTTAGTCTGTTGCTGGATTTTCACCGATACTGGTAGGACCAGTTTGGTATGATCACAATCGTATTGTCAAGTGCGTTTTGAGCGGCGCCGCATAACGCGCGCGCCAACGGCCTGAATTTGCACAATCGATCGAAATTGAGCTTTCTAAGCCGCCGCGTCGCGCACGTAACGTGCAGTGCGGGTACGCATAGTCACCAGTTCCTCGGCGGAGGTCGGGTGCAGCGCCATAGTGGCGTCGAAGTCCGCCTTGGTAGCCTTCATCTTTACGGCAATGGCGATGACCTGAACCAATTCGGCCGCGTCCGATCCAACGATATGGCAACCCACGACGCGGTCGCTCCCCGCGTCAACCACCAGTTTCATCAACACCCGCGACTCGCTGCCGGACAGCGTCGCCTTCAACGGGCGGAACGCCGCCTTGTAGACATCAACGATAGCGAACTGCGCCCGCGCCTGCGCCTCGGTGAGGCCCACGGTGCCGACCTGGGGCTGCGTGAACACGGCGGTCGGAATATCGATGTGATCGACCTTGACCGCCCGCTTGCCGAAAACCGTATCGGCGAAAGCGTGGCCCTCACGGATCGCTACCGGCGTCAGATTGAAGCGATGGGTGACGTCGCCGACCGCATAGATATGTGGCACCGAGCTCTGCGAGGCTTCGTTGACGACGATGCCTCCGTTATCCGGGTTGATGGCGACGCCGGCTTTCTCCAGCCCGAGATTTGCGACGGCGGGGTGACGGCCGATGGCGAACATCACCTTGTCGGACGCGATGCTGGAGCCATTCGACAGGTGCGACGTGTACCAATCGTCGTGCTTCTCAATCCCGTCGACCGTGCAACCGGTCAGGATGGTAATGCCGTTCTTCTCCATCTCATCGCGGACATGGGCGCGGACGTCGTCGTCGAAGCCACGCAGGATGTTGTCGCCGCGATAGACCACAGTCACGAGGGAACCCAGGCCCGAGAAGATGCACGCAAACTCCAGCGCGATATAGCCGCCGCCCTGGATCAGGATACGCTTCGGCAATTCGGGTAGATGAAATGCTTCGTTCGATGAGATGACATGCTCGATGCCGGGAATGGCCTTGCCGTGGTTCGGTGCGCCGCCCGTGGCGATCAGGATATACTTCGAGCGCACCCTCCTGCCGCCGTCGAGCACCAGCGTATGCGGGTCCTCGAACACGGCGCGCGACTTGATCACCTGCACGCCAGATTTCTCCACGTTGGTGGTGTAGGCCGCTTCCAGCCGGGCGATCTCCTTGTCTTTGTTGGCGATCAGGGTGGCCCAGTCGAACGTCGCCGGCGGAACGGTCCAGCCGAAGCCCGCGGCATCCGCGATGTCGTGGCTGAAATGCGAGGCGTAGGCGAATAGCTTCTTCGGTACGCACCCGCGAATGACGCAAGTGCCGCCCATCCGATATTCCTCGGCGATCATGACGCGGGCGCCATGGCCAGCGGCGATCCGCGCGGCGCGCACGCCGCCCGAGCCGCCACCTATGACAAACAGATCCGTCTCAAAGCTATCCATGCTGGGAAATCAATTCTTTAGGTGGATTTGGCGCGTTTCAGATGCTTCAATTTCCTCAACCTGATATCTACTGAAGCAGGGCGGATTCGACCGAGATCCTCAAGGTTCCTCCAAAGTACTGGTCGACCAATTTGGTCGGCCATGATTAGCTACCGAGGAAATCGAAATCAAGTGGTCGGCAGGACCAGGCAGGATATTTTAGATGACTGAGCGAAATCGAACCGACAAGCTTGAGGCTCCTTCGAACGCCATCGGAAAGATCCTTTCCTTCATCCGTGAGCGCCGCTATCAGCCCTCCGAACGGTTGCCATCAGAACGCGACTTTGCGGAAAAGTTCGACACCAGTCGCGGCGCGGTTCGAGAGGCTCTGGCCGCACTTGAAACCATGCGAGTGATAGAACGGCGCCCAAATTCTGGAATCTATCTGCGAAAGATCGAAGAGAGCAGCATCGATGCTCTAGTGCTTTATGCTGAATCCGGAGTTCCATTCGAGGCCAAGGAAATCGCCGACGTCATGGAGGTCCGGCGCATGCTCGAAGGGCAGGCGGTCAGGTTGGCCTGCACACGCAGGACCGCGGACAACATTCGCGAGATCACCGCCATACTTGAAGAGACCAACAAGCGCCTATCTAAAAAGCAAAGCATAGAGCGCGAGGACGAGGCGTTCCATCTTGCGATTTTTTCTGCAACCAAGAACGACATTTTGCTGCGCGTGGCGAGATCGTTCTACGAACTGTCCAGGCATCGACGGAAGGTCTACTTTGCCGACCATAATCGAGGTCGACAATCTTACGAGGACCATTGCGCCATCTTGGAAGCGATTGAAGAGCGGCGGGTAGGCCAAGCCGAACAACAGATGAACGCTCACCTCTCGCGAACAGGGGAGGCGTGGCAAGCGCTTTTAGGAGAAACCAAAGTCACAAAACGTTATGAACTG
>JAFMJH010000039.1 GCA_017853555.1 Steroidobacteraceae bacterium | reverse complement strand
GCCTCGCCAAACCCATCCGCGGCGCCGTGCAGCCGCGCGGCATGGACGGCCGACTCGTGCGACTCGGCTCGCTCGACCTCGAGAGCCAACAGGATTACACGCTCGGCTTTCGTCTGATGCACAGCAAGGCGTTGCGAACCGCCTCGAGTGCCGCCTTCGAGCGCGTGCTCGAGCGCGAAGGCATTGATCCGTTGACGCCGCTGACGGTCGACCAAGTGCGCGCACTCGTCGCCACCGAACCGGCCATCAACATCGCCTCGCGCGCCTGGCTCGCCAACCAGCAAGTCACCTGGAAGACGCTGCGCGATCACTTCCACGCGCATGCCGACGAATATCTCTCGGAGATGGAAGCCGCCGATAAAACGGGGCCGGGTACGCTCGACATTCCCGCCAACTTCGACGTGCCCACCTACACGCGGCACGAGATCCACATCCAGCCGGGCGGCTACGTAGGCGACCCGTTCGCGGGCCACATCTATCACTACGGCACCAACAGCTTCTACATCAGCGTCATCGGCCACAACGAGCAGGACCAGGTGCACAAAGGCACGGCGGCCCGCTTGCCGTTGCCCGAAGATGGCAAGGTCAAGCGCATCCTCGACATGGGTTGCGGCATCGGCCAGATGACGGTCGCGCTCAAAGAGCGGTTCCCGGATGCCGAAGTCTGGGGCATCGACGTCGGTGCGCCGATGGTGCGCTACGGCCACCTGCGTGCGAACAAACTCGGCGTCGGCGCGAACTTCGCGCAGCGGCTCGCGGAAGACACCAAATTCCCGGACAACTACTTCGACATCGTCACCAGTTACATCATGCACCACGAACTGCCTGCGGATATCACGCGCAAAGTGATCGCCGAAGCGCAGCGCGTGACGCGACCGGGTGGCGTGTACTACCCGATCGACTTCAACACCGGGGGCAACAAGTCGCCGGCGCGCATGATGTACGGCCGTTGGTACGACCATCGCTGGAACAACGAGGTCTGGAGCCTCGAGTACCACAACATCAACTTCACCGACGAAATCGGCCAACGCGGCTTCACGGTCGTCAAGAACGCGAAACCCGCGCTCCCGGGCTTCGGCGTGCGGCACACGATCAAGACCTGACGCGGTGCGGCAGCGGTTACTGTTGGTGCCGGCGATCGCGATGGTCGCCGCGCAGTACGCACCCGCTTCAGAAGTGCAGACCCTCGAACAGGCGCAGCAGCGCCTGTACCCGGGTCTGCGGCTCACGCCCGCCGACTTCAAACTCTCCCCGGAACAGTTCGCCCAACTCAAAGCCGAATACAAAGTTCCGAGTTTCCGCCCGGCCGTCAAAGCCTGGCGCGTCGAAGGCGGCGGCTGGCTGTTTCTCGATCAAGTCTATGGTCTCAACGACGTCGTGACCTATCTCGTAGGCATCAACGACGACGGACGCCTGCGCGGCATCGAGGTACTCAGTTGCGCGGACGGATACTGCGACATGTATGACGCGAAATCGCCGTGGCGCGCGCGTTTGATGCAAGTGACGCACGGTCGCTGGGATCCCGTCGAACGGGTGCCCGTGGTCGCCGGTGCGACTCAATCGTGCACGCATGTCGCCGAGGGCGTGAAAAAGATGCTCGCCATCCATGCGCGTTTTCTGCCCGGCCCCTGAATTCAAACGGAGAGATGCCATGCGCATTTTCAGCCTGCCCGCTCTGCTGATCCTCGTCTTAGGATGTTTGGCCACCGGCTGCGCCACTTCGGGCACCAAGACGTCCGCCAAAGAATTTCGCGACTGCGCCGACTGTCCGGCGATGCTCACCGTCAAACGCGGCGAATTTCTCATGGGCTTCGACGGCGGCGAGCCCGAGCGCTACGAAGGGCCGGTGCGCAAAGTGCGCATCGCCAAAGATTTTGCGCTCGGCAAGTACGAAGTCACGAACGGCGAATATCGCAAGTTCGTCGCCGCGACCGGACATGTCTCGGGCAAAGGCTGCTTCGCCCTCAATGACGGCACGTACAAACAGCTGCCCGGCACGGACTGGAGCGACCCGGGCTACGGGCGCCCGATACGCGACGACGAACCGGTCGCCTGCGTGCAGTGGAACGACGCCAAAGCCTACGTCGCGTGGCTCGCCGAGCGTACCGGCAAGCGCTATCGGCTGCCGAGCGAAGCGGAGTGGGAATTCGCGGCCCGTGCGGGCCGCGACACGGGGCGTTTCGTGTGGGGCGACAAGTCTGAACAAGCCTGCCGTGAATCGAACGTATTCGATGCGTCCGGCGCGCGCGCGATGCAGGATCGACGCATCGCAGTCGCGCCCTGCGACGATGGTCTGCCGGGCGTTGCGCCGGTCGGTAGTCGCGCGCCGAACCCCTTCGGCCTGTACGACATGATCGGCAACGTGTGGGAATGGGTCGAAGATTGCTACGCCATGCCGCACCCGGCGGATGCGCCCACCGATGGCTCGGCACAAACCAAAGTGGGCTGCGATCGCCGCGGCTCCAAAGGCGGATCTTGGGTGACGACCTTGACGCGCCAGACCCCGACCTTCCGCGGTCGAGACCCGGCGACGCTCACGAGTCAGATCTTCGGCTTTCGCATCGCCCGCGATCTTTGAGCGCGGCGCGAGTCACGCCGCGATCATTTGACCCCTGAGACCATGTACCACACCACGTGCACCGGTCCCGGTGTCGTGGTGAATTTGGGCGCAGCGGCACGATCGGCTTTCGGCACGGCGTTCTGGTAACCGGCCAGCACGTCGTTGAAGCCCGATGCACGGGCGATTCCACCGACGTCCAGCGTTTGCGCGCCGATCCAGAACGGTTCGTTGTTGTGCAGTGCCTCGAACAGGCCGCGGATGCGACTCCAGGTCGAGTGCGTGTCGAAACGCAGCGGCACTTCGAGATTGATCATCACGCCGCCCGGACGCAGCAGGCGATGCGCCTCGCGGAAAATGCGCGGCAAGGCGCTGAACGAGGTCTCGTGCAACACGGCCGACGAGACCACGAGATCGAATGATCCCTCGGCGAAATCCGTGCGCTCGCCGTTCTGCTGCGAATAATGGATGTTGGTGCCGAGCGAAGCCGAGCGCGCCCGCGCGTAACGCAACAAGGCACCACCCACGTCGATGCCGTGCACTTCCGCATCGGGGAAGTAGCTCGCGATTGCCGTCGTGCTGTGTCCCACCGTGCATCCGATGTCCAGAATGCGCTTCGGCTGCAGATGACCATATCGCTCGAACAAATGCTGCACGATGGTGTGCCCGCGCACGTCGTTGAGTTCGCCGCCGTTGCGGCCCATGTGATAGAGCGCGGCTGCCTTGTCGAACACCGCACCTTGACGCACGTCTTCGCCACCGCGATCGGCCGCATAGCCGCCGGGCATCAAATGGATATCCACTTTGCTGAGGTAACGCGGCGGGACGAATGACTCGTCGGTGCGTACCGAACCGCCGCTCGTGGCCTGTGCGCGCGACTCGAGCTCGGGCAATTGGCGATCGACGCAAGTACCGACGCTGCGCCACATTTCTTCTTGCGCAGCCACCGTCAGCGCCTGCCAGGTCCGGTAGGCGCCGAGCTTCGCGAGGCGCTTCTCGAGGTCGCGATATTCCTCGGCCGAATCGCGCCCGGCGGCGCTGAACTGCGGCGCGAGCGTGTCGTCGACGTAGGCGCGCCACTTCGGCTCGAGATTCCGCATCAAATAATTTTTGAGACTCACCACGTGCGCGAAACGTGCGGCTTCGTCGTGCGTGGCTTCGGGCATCATCGCATGAACGTTCATGGTTGCTTCTCCATCAAGACTTTTTGCACGCCGGGATCTTCGGCGAGTCGATCAAGCTCATCGGCCACTGCACGAAACACCCGGGCGATCATCGCCTGGTCGTCCTGCATGCGCTCGGCGAACACCTCGGGCGGCGCCCGATACGCTTCGACCGCCGCGCGATCGAAGCCCTTGCCGGAGGCGGCCAAGCGCTCGTGCGTGTCGAGTCGTGCGCGCAGCATCGCGATCTCGCCCGTCAGCGCCGTGACCATTTCGAGCAGACGACCGACGTCGGCACGCTCGGAAAAGAATTCGGAACGCTGCTGGGCGTCTTCCCGAAACAGCAGACCTTCGACCTCGTCGGCCGGGGTGTTCGACTGGCTCATGGGCCCACGATACTGCACGGCAGGCCATGGCGCAGTACGGATCCCACCGGCGTTCGAACGGCGGATCACGATGCGGTTGTTCTGCAGGCCGATGTGGGTCTAGTCTCGACCCGTCAGCATCTGAACGGGAGGGGGTCCGCCATGACGATCAGCAAGCGCGAATTTCTCATCGGCGCCGGCGCAACGGCTGCCGCACTCGGGCTTCGGACGGCCTCCGCACGCGCAGCGGCACGCCGCGAGTGGGACCTGATCGTCGTCGGCGGCGGCAACTCCGGCCTGCCCGCGGCGATCTTCGCTGCCCAGCGCGGCGCGAGCGTACTCATCATCGAAGCAGCCGGTGCGCTCGGCGGCACGCTTTTCCTCTCCAGCGGTCAGATGAGCGCCGCCGGAACTCGGTTGCAACGGGAGCGCGGCATCGACGATACGCCGCAGTTGCACTACGACGACATCATGCGCATCAGCAAAGGGCACGCAAATCCCGAACTCGTGCGCCTTGCCGTCAATGCGGCGGCGCCGGCCTTCGATTGGTTGCTGGCGAACGGTTTCAAAGTTCGTGACGGCCATCCGATCACGGGCACGACGCACGAACCCTACAGCCGCGCACGGTACGCCTGGGGCCAGAACGGCGGCCGTTCCATCCTCGAGGTGTTGAATACGCAGCTCGCACCGCATATCGAATCCGGACGCGTGATGGCCTTGGTTGGTCACTCGGCCGTCGATCTCACGCGCGACTCGCGCGGCGCGATCCTCGGCGTCGTGACGCGCGGCCCCGACGGACGCAAGACCTCGCATCGCGGACGCAAAGTCGCACTCACCGCCGGCGGCTACACCGCCAACCCGGTCATGTACGAAAAATATGAAGGGATCCGCACGTTCACGCGCGCGACCTACCCGTTCAGCCAAGGCCAGGGCATCGAACTCGGACTGTCGGTCGGCGGTTTCGTGCGCGGCGGCGAATACCACACGCCGCTGTTCGGCGCAGTGCTCGAATACGAAGAATATCCGAGCGCGATCCGCGCGATGGTGCGCCATTTCCCGCCCGAACGCCCACCCTATGAAATCCTCGTGGCGCGTGACGGCAAGCGCTTTCTGCGCGAAGACATCCCGAGTCACGACGCGCACGAACACGCGATTCGAAAATTGCAGGAGGAATCGTGCTGGGTCATCTACGACGAAGCGATCCGCAAAGCCGCGCCATCTTTGGTGCGCGGCGGTTTCAGCGGTCCGTGGACCGATGCCGACACGGCGGCCGCATACGAGAAGGGGTTGCCGTCCTTCACCCGCGCGGACGATCTCGAGTCGCTCGCACGCAAAGCCGGCATCGACCCGGCGGGCCTCTTGGCCACCGTCAAAGATTACAACGACGGACGCGCCGCGGGGCGCGACGCGCTCGGCCGGCAGCACATGCCGATGCCCATCGGCTCAGGCCCGTTCTATGCGCTCAAACTCCACTCGTGGAATTTGCTGAGCTTCGCCGGTCTCGGGACGAACGCCAAACTGCAGGTCACGCGTGCCGACGGCACGCCGATACCCAACCTGTATGCGGCGGGCGAGCTGCTCGGCTGCGCACAACTCATGGGCGATTCGCAGTGCGGCGGCATGTCGGTCATGCCGGCCTTGTCCTTCGGTCGGCTGTTGGGTCACGAGTTGATCGATTTCAACGCGTGAGCGACCCGGATCGCGAACAGAGCCATTGCACCGCGCCGCTGCCGGGCGCACGCACGACACGCAGCGCGCGTGCACCCAAGCCCGGCAGGTGCAGGGTCTCGGCCGCTTCGACGTCGACACCGAGCGACGCAAGTGCGGCGTCGACGTATCCGATATCGTCGACTTCGAACCCTTGCGCCAGATATCCGATGTTGGGGGCATGCGCCCGCGATACGAGATCGACGCACTGGTCGAGGTAATTCAAAGGTTCGGACAAGGCGAGCTTGCCGAACATGTGGTTACCCTGCATGAACTTGATGCGCGTACGCGCTCCGACGGGCAAGCGCAGGAATTCATTGACGTGCGGTGCCGACAGTTCGTCGTCGATCAACACGCCCATGCGCAACACGCGTTCGTAAAACTCGCGTGATCGCTCCAGATCCCTGCAGATGATCGAGGTCGTGACGACCGGCGTGAAACCCGTGCGCGTGAACCCGCGACGCTCGACATACCCGCGCATTTGACCGACGCGCGTGGCGGGGTCGACGCTCGCGAGTTCGACGAGATTGATCGAAACGCCGTCCGGCCCGTCGAACAGCACTTCGACCGGGTTGCCAACGCCACTCTCGAACGAGTGACGCGTCGGCGGCGTCCAGGGCGGAAATCCGTGTTTCGCCAGTTGGTTGCTGGCGGCCACGGCATCGCGCACGTAAAAATTGAGATTGGACATGCCGAGTACGCGCGAATGCGACTCCTGCATGATCGCCACGCCCGACGGATCGTCGAACTGCAACAACAGGGTGCGGCCGACCGGATCCCCCGCGGCGTCGAGCAACACGGCGCGCGCGGCAGCGCCGGGGACGAGCCCGAACACGCGCTCGAACGCGGCGCCCGCCCAGCGCTCTTCGGGGTGCGGGTCTAGACCGATCAGATCACGATAGAACGCGAGCGTACGGTCGAGGTCCCGGCAGGAGAGCACCGCGAAGCCGAGTGGACTGCCTTGCGGCGCAACGATTTCAGCCATGCGGCTACCATACCGCCTCACCGCGGGCATCGTGTAGAGTGATCGCACGATGCGTCCGAATTGCGATTCATCGCGGGGGGAATTCGTGAAATCCAGACTCACCATCCTGCTCATCGCGGTGGCTTGGCTCGGTTGCGCGACCGCACCAGCGCACGCCGCCGACGCCGCACCCGAGCGGCGCTATCTGCGCATCGAAGGCGCCGACGGCGTGCCGCTCAACGTCCTCGAAATCGGCGATCCTGCAAAACCGACGGTCGTGCTCGTGCACGGCATCGGTCAAAGTCACGCGAGTTTCGATGCGCAGTTTTCCGATGCCGTCTTGACCGGCGCGCTCCATGTGATCGCCTACGATTTGCGCGGCCATGGACAATCGGGCAAACCCTGGACGCGTGACGCCTACGTCACGAGCGAAAAATGGGCGGATGATCTCGCGCGCGTGATCGAATACGTGCACAAAGAAAAAGTCGTCGTGCTCGGCTGGTCGTACGGTTCGCTCGTGGTGTCGGACTATCTGCGCAAATACGGCACGCGGCAGCTCGCCGCCATTGCGTTGGCCGGCGCGTACGGCGGGCTCACGCCGCCGCCTCCGCCGCCCAAAGAACCGCCCTCGCCGAACTTCGCGGCGGACATGAAACGCATGCTCGAGGAGCAGCAGTCCGGAGATCCCGCCGTCCGCGCCGCCGCCATCCATCGCGGCGTGCTGCGCCTGACCGGCAAACCGATGCCTGGCGAATGGGTCGCCAAGTCCGACGTCATGGGCATGCTGACCGCAACCGAAGCCCGTCGCTACATGTTCGATCGTTCGCTCGACAATCGCGATCTCGTGGCGAAGATCAACGTGCCGCTGCTGGTCTTCATCGGCGGCAAAGATGGCAGCACGCCCGAAGCCCAAGGACGCGAACTCGTCGCGCAAGTCGCCGGCGCACGGGCATCGTTCTACACCGACTCCGGACACTCGCCTTTTGCCGAAGAGCCGCTGCGCTTCAATGCCGAGCTTGCGCAATTCGTACGCAGCGTAACCACGCCAAAATGAACGTACTCAAGAACTTGTTGTGGGCGGTACTGGGCTTGCTCGTCGTCGGCGGCGGTTTCGTGCTCGCCGCCCGTAACGGATATTTGACGCCGGACGAGGCAACGCTGCGGTCACGCTACGGCCTGCCGAATTCCCGATTTGCCGACATCGAAGGACAAACCATTCATTACGTCGACGAAGGTCGCGGTCCGGCGATCGTATTGGTACATGGGTCATACGGCAGCTTGCGCATGTGGGACTCGTGGGCGAAAGAACTCACTGGTCGCTATCGAGTGCTGCGCTTCGATCGACCGCCGATGGGGCTGTCGAGTCCGCAGCCGGGCGGCGGCAAAGATTTCGTGGCCGACGAGATGCGCGTCATCGACGAACTGACGCGCCGCCTCGGCATCGAGCGTTTCATCCTGGTCGGCACCTCGAGCGCCGGCACGCCGGTGGCCGCGTATGCCGTCGAGCATCCGGAACGTCTCGTCGGACTCGTGCTCTCGAACGTCGCGATCGGCGCCGTGAAGCCTGAACGCAAAGCACTGCCTCCGGCGTTGCGCTTCAGTCTCGCCATCGACCCCTGGCTCGGTGGTTGGCACATGTCGATGCGCTGGCGCGAAGTATTGAAGATGAATTTCCATGATGTGACGAAGGTGACGCCGGCGATGGTGCGCGAGTGGACCGACCTCAACAATCGCGCACAACGTTTGCCGCGTCCGAACTACGTACCGTCCGGCGCCATGTTCGCCCGCACCGCGACGGACTTGCCACGCATCGCCGTGCCGACCTTGTTGCTGTGGTCTGCCAACGATCACGAGTTTCCGGTCGACACCGTCGCGCGTCGTGCGCTCGAAGTACTCGGCACCTCCGACAAACACCTCGAGATCATCGCGCGCTGCGGTCACATGTTGCCGCTCGAGTGCGGCGACGAGGGCGTGCGCGTCGCCCGCGCAAGCTTTGACCGCTGGACCACGACGAACACCGTACCCTCACCGATGCCCGCACCCCAATAGGCTCGCCGCATGCAACGCATACGTCCGCTCGCCCCCTTGTGCGTCGTGATGACGATGCTCGCCGGGTGTGGCGGCGGTGGCGGCGGCGGTGCAACCACGAGCGCGGCGCCGACCACCACACCGACGACGGTCACGCCACTCACGGGCAAAGCCGCAATCGAACAATCGCTCGGCACCCTTCTGCAGAAGCCTGCGTTTCAATGCGGCTCCGGTACCGACACCGTCACGGCAGACGAGGCGCCGAACTCCGTCGTCGTGTTCGAGAGTGGCCCCGTCAGACCGATCGCCCTGTCCTCGGACGGCCAGCGACTCTATGTCGCGAACGCACCGGCCAATTGCCTGGAAATCTATGCCGTCGAGGGCGATGCGCTGCGCCTCGTGAGTGCCGTCGCCGTCGGACTCGAACCGGTCGCGATCGCCGAACGCAACGCCGAAGAAGTGTGGGTCGTCAATCACTTGTCCGATTCGGTGAGCGTCGTGCGGCTCGACGGCACCCCGCGCGTACTGCGTACGCTCGCGGTCGGTGACGAACCGCGTGACATCATCTTCGCCGGTACGGCGCGCGATCGAGCCTTCGTCACCACTGCGTCGCGCGGACAGAACAAGCCGGGATTCACGTCGGACTACCTCACCACGCCGGGCGTGGGGCGCGGCGACGTGTGGATATTCGATGCCACGCAACTCGATGAATCCTTGACGGGCAAACCGCTCGGCATACTGACGCTGCCCGCAGACGTGCCGCGCGCGCTCGCCGCGAGCGCCGACGGCAAGACCGTCTACGCCGCGGTATTCAACTCGGGCAATCGCACGACGGTACTGCATCGCGACGCCCTGTCCGGCAAAAAACCGGGGCCGACGCAGAGCACCGATCGCGTCAACGCCCCCGACACCAGCCTGATCGTGCGTTACGACGGCAGCGCATGGCGTGACGAAGCACGAACCGACTGGTCGAACAAAGTGAAGTTTTCTTTGCCGGACGATGACGTCTTCACGATCGACGCAGCAGCCGCGACGCCGGCCATCACGAATCGTCTACGCAACGTCGGGACTACCCTGTTCGCACTCGCCGTGCATCCGACCGACGGCCGGCTGATCGTCGCCAATACCGAAAGCTTCAACGAAGTGCGCTTCGAGGGCTCGGGTACGCGCGGCTCGTCGGTGCGCGGACGCATCGCCGAAAGTCGACTCAGCGTCGTCGACCCGGCTCGCGGCACCGTCGCGCCGGTGCACCTCAATTCGCACCTCGATTTCTCTTTGACGCAGGGCGCGAGTCTCCCCGCCACCGAAAAGGCACGCACCCTCGCGCAACCGGTCGCGATCACCTTCGCGCCCGGCGGCGAAACGCTCTACGTCGCGGCGTTCGGCTCGGCAAAGATCGCCGCTCTGCCGACCAACACCCTGGCGCCCTCTCAATTCGTGCCCGACGCGGCAAAGCACATCGTCGTGCCCGCAGGGCCTGCCGGTCTCGCCCTGAACGCATCCGGATCGCGTCTCTTCGTGTATTCGCGAATCGCGAACGCGATCACGATGGTCGACACCCAAAAGAACGCCGTTCTGCTCACCAAAACGCTGTTCACGCCGGAATCCTCTGCGGTGCGTGACGGCCGACGATTTCTGTATGACGCCACGGCGAGCTCGGCCAACGGTTCCGTATCCTGCGGAAGTTGCCATGTGTTCGGCGACATGGATCACCTCGCCTGGGACCTCGGCAATCCCGACGATGCCACCAGCAACAATCCGAATGCCTACGTCAGCATCAGCCCGAAGACGACCTTCCGCTTTCATCCCCTCAAAGGACCGATGACGACGCAAACGCTGCGCGGCATGCGCGGCAACGGACCGCTGCATTGGCGCGGCGATCGCACCGGCAGCAATCGCGCGAGCGTGCGCGGTGCCACCGAAACTCTCGAAGAAGCCGCATTCAAAGAATTCAACCCGGCGTTCGTGAGCCTGCTCGGGCGTGAAACGCCGCTGCCCGCCGCGCAAATGCAGACGTTCACCGACTTTGCCATGCAGCTGGCCATGCCGCCGAACCCGGTGCGAGCGCTCGACGACTCGCTCACCGCGGACGAAGCAGCGGGACGCAAGATTTACCTTGAAACGCCGACCACGTTGCTCGGCTCCTGCGACAACTGCCACCGCCTGCGCATACCGGAGGGCAAGTTCGGCACCGCGGGTCTGATGTCCTTCGAGGGCGGGCGCATCAGCGAAAACTTCAAAGTTCCGCAGCTGCGCAACATGTACCAGAAAGTCGGCATGTTCGGCTTCAGCGGCGATGCGAGCGCCGCGACGGGCGCACAGGTGCGCGGCTTCGGATTCAGCAACGATGGCTCGCTCGATACCCTCGAAAACTTCTTCAAAGATCCGGTGTTCTTCTTTCCTCAGCCCGCCGACACGAGCCGCAAGCAGGTCATCGCGTTCGTGCTCGCCTTCGATTCGGACCTCGCACCGATCGTCGGACAACAGGTCACTTGGCGTCCCGGGGCGAGCGATGCGGTGATCGCCCGCTTGAATCTGCTCGAAGCTCAGGCCCGCGTCAGCGCGCCCCGCGCGGCCTGCGAGCTGCAGGTCCGCGGCGCCATCGACGGCGTCGCCATCAGCGGACTTTTGCAAGCCGACGGCAGTTGGGCGATGCGCGGCGGCGGAACCCGTGACAGTGCCAGCCTGCGCGCCCTCGCAACGGCGAGCCAACCGCTGACCTTCACTTGTCTTCCGCCGGCGACCGGGCGTCGCGCGGCACTCGATCGAACCTGACGCACTGCAGCACTGCTGCAGAGCACCCACAAGGAGTTGGCGATGCACACGACGCGACGAGTTTTCATCGGCATTGGCTCGGCCGCGCTCGCCGTCGGTGGCCGACGCAGTTGGGCCGCCGCCGACTCCGACGTATTGGTGCTCGGTGCCGGCATCGCCGGCTTGCGTGCCGCGCGCCTGCTGCGTGACGAAGGCGCCAACGTCACCGTGCTCGAAGCCAGCCAACGCGCCGGCGGCCGTATGCGCACCATCGACATCGATGGCATGCCCTTCGATCTCGGCGCATCCGAGGTCGGCGGCAATTACGGTCGCGTGCTCGATTCGGCACGCCGTGCAAAAGTGTCGGTCGTGCCGGCGCCGCGGCGTGATCTCGGCATTTGCTTCGACATCGGCGGCAAGCTCATATCACCGGCGCAATGGGCCGATTCGCCTGCCAATCCCACGCAGGGCGAGGAGCGCAAAATTTTGCCCCACTTGCTCGAGTCGACGCTCATGGCGCGCCACAACCCCTTCGGCGACGACGTCGGTGCCTGGCTCGATCCGCGTTGGGCTGAACTCGACATCTCCGCCGGCAACTGGCTGCGCTCCAAAGGCGTCTCGGATGCGGCAATCGAACTCGCCAGCATCGGCATCGATTACACCGACATGTGGAGCACGTCGGCACTCGCGATGCTGCGCGATCTTGCGCGCAGCATGCAGGGCGGATTTCGCGCCAATCAGGGACAAGCCTTGTACAGCGGCGCCAACAACGAACGCCTCGGCTTCGCAGGCGGCGCCGAAAGCCTGCCGCGCGCCATGGCGAGTGCACCGGGATCCGTCGTCCACTTCGGCAAGGTCGTCACGCACATCCGCAGCGACGGCCCGAAGCCCGGCGTCACTTGCCTCGACGGCTCGCACTATTCGGCCGACTTCATCGTCTGTGCGCTGCCGTTCTCCGTACTGCGCCGCATCGCCATCACGCCGGCGCTGCGACCGCTGCAGGCCGAGGCGATCGCCAATGCCGTCTACGGCGGCACCACGCACGTCATCCTCGAAGCGAAGGAACCCTTCTGGGAACACGACGGCTTGGGCTTGAACGTCTACAGCGACGGACCACTGGAGCGTATCTTCGCCGTACCGGGTCGCGATGGCGTCGTGCGTCATTTGCGCGTGTGGGTCAACGGTTTTGCCGCCGATCGACTCGATCAGATTCCGGCGTCGGACTTCGACGCCTTCGTGCTGCGCGAAGTGGCACGCATGCGCCCCTCCGCCGCGGGCAAGGTCGTCGTGCGCGCCAAGTTCTCCTGGGGTGCGGAACCGTTCACCTTGGGACACAAACACGTGTTCATCGCCGGACAAGTGCAACGACACGCACGCACCATGGGTGATCCATGGCATCGCCTGTATTTCGCGGGCGAGCATCTGCGTCGCGCCGAATTCGGCATGGAAGCCGCGGCCGAAAGTGCCGACCACGCCGCCGTCGCCATCCTCACTGCAAGCCAAGGCTGATCCCATGCTCAAGCGCCAATTCGTCGACGTCACCGAAGGGCAGG
>JAFMJH010000006.1 GCA_017853555.1 Steroidobacteraceae bacterium | reverse complement strand
TGCTCTGGCGCCAAGACGGAACATATTCTTGAAGCATGGCGGGAGTTGCCGGCGCCACCGATGCGAATCGCAAGATGGTGCTCATCGGTTGGGCGGCGGACGGTTACCCGGTGTATGCACGCTATTGCTACAGCAACGCGATGGATGCGAGCAGCCCGCTCAAGGTCTGCACGGGCAGTTACGCACTGGATTCAGCACCCGATGCGGGTCGACCTTCGGTGGCACTCGCGCCTTTGGGTTCGTTCGTCTCCGATTGGAATTACGTCGCCGGGTCCGGCGATCTCGACGACTGCAACGGTCGTACCGGCGTGACGCCCGAATTTCCGCGCGGCATCTACTATTACATGGCCACGGATACCTATCCGTTCTTCAGTCGCTGCCTGAAGGGTAACTAGACTGCGATTCATCAAAATTTTGGCGGCGCTCGGTGCGCTGCTTTGCGCCGCGAGTGCGCAGGCGCATCTGCTGCCGAAGCAGACCGTCACGATCAACCTCCTCGACAAGGCGGCGTTTTGCGTCGTGTCCGTGCCGGTGTCGGCACTGCAGGGCGTGGACGATGATGGTGACGGGCGACTTTCGCTCGCCGAGTGGCAGGCGCACCGAGAAGACATCCAGACGCAGTACCGCACGGGGTTTCGAGTCACGGAGGAGGGCAATCCCGGTGCCTCGGCGCTCGATTGGGTCGTGCCCCCGGAGGCGGACGAAAACGCGCAGTTCAGCGATTATGCGATCGTCTTGAGTCGCATCGATTTCGCGAACGTACCGCGGACGCTCACCGCGGCGACGACCTTGTTCGGCACTCGCGCCGGCGAATCGAAGGTGACCGTCAAGGTGACGCGTGCGGGGCAGGCGGACGTCGCAATCCTCGAGCCCGATGCCGCGAGCTACACGTTCTTCCGCGGCGGTCTCGCGACGTTCGCAGCCTTTTTGCACAACGGCGTCGAGCACATCATCGACGGTACCGATCATCTTTTGTTCTTGTTGACCGTGGTCGTCGCCGCGGTCGGCTGGCGCTATTGGCTTGCGGTGGTGACGACGTTCACCGTGGCGCACAGCTTGACCTTGAGTCTCGCTGCGCTCGATGTGCTGCGGGTCTCACCGACCATCGTCGAGCCCGGAATCGCACTCAGCATCGTGGGTGTGGCGTTGTTGAACCTTTTGCGGCCCGTGACCGATGTATCGCATCAATTCAGATCGCGGCTCGGCGTCGTGTTTGCCTGCGGCTTGCTGCATGGCTTCGGCTTCGCATCGGCCATCGGAGCGATGTCGATCGATGGATCAACCCGCATTGCCGCGCTCGCGGGCTTCAACATCGGCATTGAGATCGGACAGTGCCTCGCGGTTGGCGCGGCATTGCTCGTCGCGGCGATCGTGGGGCGATTCGTCGCGCCCGCGGTTCGCGCCGCCGCACCGAAAGCCGCTTCACTCGTTGCGCTCGTATGCGCGGTGGTGATGTTCTTGCAGCGGATCTGATGCGCTGCACCACGCACGAAACTCGTATAGTTAAACAAGTTTCATGAATCGATTCGTCTGACGCGCTTAATCTCGCGCGCGCATGCGAGATCGAGTGTCATGACTGAAGCCGAAGTGGTGCCCCCGTCGTCGGACGCGCTGCGTGCGCTATACGATCAAACGGCGCGTGCACTCTCGAGAGGTCGGCCACGGGACGCTCAAGAGCCCCTGTCGGCGCTGGCCGAAACGATCACCGTTTATCAGTACGCGATACTCGAGCTTGCGCGGCAGGTGTCGGTGCAGTCCTTCGTGTGGCCCGCGGTTCGCGCACCGCTCGATTTGAACACACGTCCGTCGCCGCTGCAGTCTGCGGTCGATCTCGTCACGTTTCACGTGGATTTGCCCGAATCGCCGAGTGGCATGCACGAGCCGTCCGAATACGTCGCGAACCTTTTTGATTGGTTGCGCAGTGCGCGGGCGGTTGCGCCGCAGGCGCGCACCATTTTGCTGACGGATGAGTCTACGGAGATCCCGTCGCACCTGACGTTCGACCTCGTCCTGCGCAGGCCGATCGATCGCGAGCGACTCATGTACGAGCGCATGCGTGTGCAGGCCGAGTATCTCGCCGTGCGTGAAGCGGATCGCGAGAGCGTGTTGCTCGATTCGGATGCGGTGATCAATGCCGATCCCGTGGGCCTGTTCCGGAGCGATTTCGACGTCGGTCTGACGTGGCGCGACGGTTTCGCGGCGGCGCCTTTCAATGGTGGCGTGATCGTCGTGCCGGCGGGAGAGCGCGGTGCGCGGTTCTTCGTCGAGGCACTCGAGTGTTACGCGGAGCTTGCCTCGAGACCCAACATCGCCGGCTCCTTCGATCGAGATCTGCGTGCGTGGTGGGGTGACCAGTTCGTGTTGGCATTGATGGTCGGCTACCGTGAATTTGCGGACCGTGGCGCAGCGACCGCCGCGTTGACCGACGATTTTCGTGTCGGATTTTTGCCCTGCGATACGTACAACTTCACGGTCGATGATTTGGATCAGATGACCGATCCGGCGGGCTTGCGCGACAAGTTCGTCGTGCATTTCAAGGGGAATCGGAAAGCCTTGCAGTCGCAGTACGTCGGTCGACTTTTGGCAGACCTGGCTCGCCGTTGATGTTCGCGACCGAGTTGCCCGAGGCGCCCTATGCGGTGATCACGCCGTATCTGTTGCCGCCAGGCCCAAAGCGAGTCAACGTAGGCGACGGCTTCATCCTCGATTCGGCCACGCGCCTGATCGGTGCGCGGCCAAGCGTCGTGCTGTCATCGCGGTGCGCGCTGACCGCTGCGGATATCGACGCCATCAACTCGACTGAACTGGTGATCGTCGTCGGCGCCAACACGCTCAAAGACGAGTTCGAAATCACGCCAGGCTTTGACCTCAATACGCTCGAGCGGATCGACGTACCGATCGTGCTCATGGGAGTCGGTCACTACGGGACTGCCGAGCACACGCGCGGCCTATCGGACGAATCGGTCGTTTTGCTACGCACGCTGCTCGAGCGATTTCCGTTGATGTCGGTGCGTTGCGATGCGTCGTGGCAGTACGTCTCGCGTTCGGTGCCCGAGTACGCGGCGGCGATCTCCATGACATCGTGTCCGGTGATACACGGCGTCGACGGCATCGATCGGAGTTTTTCGACCGACTCGAAATGCGGGCTCGCGGTTGTCACCGTGACGGATCGAGGTGACTGGCGATCGCAACTGGATTTGTTGCGCGAGGCGGCCGACCATATTGTGGCCGAGCGTCGCGTGCTCGCCCTGCATCAGGACTACGGCCGTCGTGAGCTCTGGGAATTCGCCCAAGGCCTGGGGTTCGAAGTCTTTCGTAGCGATGATTGTCGCGACTTTCTCGCGCTATATCGTTCGGCCGATCTGCATTTCGGCAATCGTGTCCATGCCCATTTGAAGTGCCTGAGTCTCGGAGTGCGCAGTTTCTGTGCGCCATTCGATTTGCGGCAGTTCTACTTTGCCGAAAGTTTGGGATTTCCCTTGGTCACGACTCCGTCGGAGTCTGCCTGCAGCGCATACGACTTCGCCGCAATTGCCGCGCGTCGTGACGGGTTGCGGATCGTCATGGACCGATTCGTCGCGACGCTGCGTCAACGCATCGGACTTTGACGGGGCGTCGTCACGCGCTCGACGAGCGCCGCCAATTCCGCGTTGAATCGCGCGGGTTCTTCGGCGGAGGGGAAATGGCCGCGCCCGAGATACACCGTGAGCGTCGCCGCAGGCAAAGCCTCGCGTAGCGCGCGGCACTCGGCGATCGGCCATTCGCGATCAAGTTCACCCATCGACAACAGCACGGGCATCGTCAGCGTCGGGATCAAATCGGCGTTTTGAGTGGGTAACCGGGTCATGGCGCGGCGCACGTAAGACGGTTGCATCAAGCCGGTGACGAACGCGATCTCATCGAGCTCGGGAGACAACGGAGCGGCGGTCAGCCCGCCGGCCATGGCGCGATAGCCTGCGATGTTGTCCTCGAGATCGGGCGACGCGCGCAGTCTTGAACCGGCGAGCAAGCGCTCGGTGTCGCTGCCGGGTTCGCGCGCGACGGTTCGCAAGCCGGCGAGAGTGCCCGTGAAGTCGAGCGCCGCGATGCGTGACGTGCCGTAATGACGCACGTACGACATGACGGCATGCCCTCCGTACGACCACGCCACGATGACCGTGCGTTCGAGTTGCAGCGCGCGCAGCACGGCGTCGATGTCGTCGGCCCAGGATTTCGAGTCGGCGTAGTCCTCGCTGCGCCAAGGTTTGCCCGAGGCGCCGTGTCCGCGCAGATCGAAGGCGACGAGTCGAAACCGCTGCGCAAGTTCGGAGCGCAGTTGCGGCAACCACGCCAGATGACTTTGCGACATGCCGTGGACGAACAAAATCGGCGGGCCTTCGGGGTTGCCGGTCTCGATCACTTCGATGGGCACGCCGCCGCCGCCTTGCACGGTGACATGACGGAACGGTCGCGCAGGCGTGCGCAGACTCACTCGATCACCGAAGGCGCTGCCGAGTAACAGTTGCTCGCCCACGTGCAGCGCAACCGAGGCGCCGGGTGTGCGATGGCCGTTGTCTTCGTGGATCACGCGCACCGATGCATCGGTCGCTGCCACATCGGCGATCGCAAACGGGAATCCGCAGGGTGTGGCGTCGCGGGGTCGGCAGGGATCGACGCCGCTGCGCGGCACGCCGGTGTGCCCTGCAATGGTGAAGCCGCTCTCACCGTGCGCCGTCACGTTATCCGGCTGCAAGGGCAGTGCAACGCGGCGGGGATCTGCTCGCCCTTGCAGGTCGAGCAAATGCAAACTTTGATCGAACGTGCCGGCGACGGCGAGCCAGCGGCCATCGCTCGAAATCGCGATGCCGTTGGCGAACGAGGCGTCGCTGTGCGGCACTTTTTCCCAACGGCCTGCCGCGAGCGAGCGGATCGCGTAGCCCGTCGGTGCGCCCGACGCGAAGCGCTGCTCCAACTCGCGACTCTCGGCGGGCGAGTGCGGCTTGTCGAACATGTGCGTCACGTACACCGTGCTCGCATCGTCCACGGCGACGTCGTTCGGCGCAAAGTTCGCCGGTAGCGGCAGGCAGCGCAGCCATTGCAGTTGCGGTGTCGGCTTGGTCTTGCGGATCGCGAAGAGGTCTATTCTTTGGGGTGCGGTGTGGTTGATCACGGCGGCATATCGGCCGCGGCGGTCGATGTCGATTCCGCCCGCGTCGATGTTCGATGGATGCCCGCCACACCGCGATGCACCGGTGGCGGCGGCGATCACGCGGCGGTTCGCCTGCGTATCGAGCCACACGAGCGGCGCGTCGGGATTTTTTTGGGCGATGAGTACCCAGCGATCGCCTGTCGTGCCTTCGCCGGGTAGTGACGCGAGATCTTCCGGGCGATCGAAGCCGCAGAGATCCGTCGCGCTCTCGCGGCACAGCGGGATCGGTCCCGCCGGTGCGGCGATGGCGTACGGATCAAAGATCCAGGCGTACGCACCGCAGAGTGCGACGAGCAGCGGCCGCGCAACCGGCGGCCAGCGCCGTCGCGTGGTGTTCACCAGCGCGCCTTGAAACCGGCGTGAAAGCCGTCGGGCAACACCGACAGCGTGAGCGGTACGTTGCGTTCGTGCATTTCGTAGCCCACGAATCCGCCGAGTGCGATGCCGGCGAGGACGTCCGATTGCCAGTGACCGCGAGTTTTGACGCGCGCGATCGCATCGTAGGCGGGCAGCAGTGCGAGTCCGTAAACGGCCGGATGGTCGCGGCCGTATTCGAGCATCATCGGCGTGACGATGGCGGTGGTGAGGGTGGCTTCGCCGCTCGGAAAGCTCGCGTTGCCATGACCCGTGAACCAGCGATTGGGGTTGTCGGTGGTGAGCGGGCGTTCGCGCGAGAACGCGAGTTTCGCGATTTCGACGGCGACGCCGCCGACGAGGGTGGCATCGAGCGATTGCCAGGCGGTTTTTCCGAGCCGCGAGTCACCGCCTTCCCACAGAGCGACGGCGCCTTCGGTTGCGACCATGGTGCCGAGCAGGCCGAGTTGGACCTTGCGCGCCCAGATGCCGTGATCGTCGAGGGTCAGTCGTTGATCGATGCCGAGCGGTCCGCCGCCGGCCTGCGCGACGGATGACAGGGAGAGCAGGGCGAGTGCGATGTGTGTGCAGACTCGAGAGCAGAAGGGCATGCGGCACCCTAGTCGCGCGGCGACGGTTGAGAAAAGGCTAGACTGTCATCAAGGATTAACCCATGAGCCTCGAGAAGAATCAATCATTCCCCCGCCGTTTGCGCAACGCCTTGGCGGGCTTGCGCCATGCGGTGGCCCATGAGCGCAGTGCGCGCACGCATCTTTTGGCGACGGTATTGGTCGGCGGCGCCTTGGTCTGGTTTCAACCCGGAGCGGTGTGGGTCGCGGTCGTGGTGATCGCGATCGGTCTAGTCTGGGTCGCGGAGTTGATCAACACGGCCATTGAAGTGCTGATCGATCACCTGCATCCCGCGCAGCACGAGCAAGTGCGCATCATCAAAGATTGTGCCGCGGCCGCGGTGTTGGTGGCCTCGCTCGTCGCGCTGGGCGTCGCGCTCGCGCTCGTCGTGCATTTGTTCTTTTGAGATTCAGCGCCCGCGCGCGACGAAGTGCGGGTTCTCGAACCCGTGCTTTCCGTAGCGCAGTGGCGTGTCGTCATCGAGGCGGGTGACTTCGCCACCGGCCGCAGTGAGTACGGCGTGTCCGGCGGCGATGTCCCATTCCATGGTGCGACCTAGGCGCGGGTAGAGATCCGCCTTGCCTTCGGCGAGCAGACACAACTTCAAAGATGAGCCGGCGGTACGACGTTCTGCGACGCGCCGACCTTGCAAAAACGTCTCGAGCGCTGCGGCATCACCATGCGATCGACTCGAGACTACCGAGACGCCCTCATCCGGTGCGGTACGACACACGATCGCACGCCGCGCACCGTTTTCGTCGAGCCAGGCGCCTTCGCCGACCACGCCCGCGTACAAGCGCCCGAGCGCCGGCGCGTAGACGACGCCGAGTACCGCAACGCCGCGTTCGATGAGGGCGACATTCACCGTGAACTCGTCGTTGCGTTCGATGAACTCGCGCGTGCCGTCGAGTGGGTCGACCAGCCAGAAGCGTTCGCCGAGCGTTTCCGGGTCGGGTGCTCCGGCACGTGCGACGTTCTCTTCGGCGACCACCTCCAGGCGGGGCGTCAAAAATGCGAGTGCCCGCACGAGTACGGTCTCGGCGCGTTGATCGGCGAGGGTCACCGGCGAGTTGTCACTTTTGCGTGACACTTCGATCTCGCGCGAATACAGCTCGAGAATCACATTGCCGGCTTCGCGTACGCAGAGCTCGATGGCGGGTAACAGGGCAAGCGGAGTCATCGTGGGGGCAATGTATCCCATCCTTCTGAAAACCTAGACTTTTTGTCAACAAATGTTAAGAATGCAACCGAGTTTTGTCGCCAGCGAGGGGCCGTGCGACTTCCCATTCTCACCTATCACAACATCGGTGCGGCGCCGGCCGGAGCGCGTATGCCGAAGTTGTACGTGACGCAACAGGCGTTCGCGCGGCAGTGCCGCGTGCTGCGTGCGCTCGGTCTGCGCGGCGTGAGCATGGGCGAGGGTTTGCAAGCGTTGCGGGCCGGGCGCAACGGTGTCGTGGTGCTCACTTTCGACGACGGCTACGTCGACAATTTCACCCATGCACTGCCGGTGTTGCAGGAGTTCGGCTTCACGGCGACCTGCTACGTCGTCGCCGGCTTGATCGGTTCGTTCAACGCCTGGGACATCGAATACCTCGGCGTGCGTAAATCTTTGATGAACGTCGATCAACTGCGGGCGTGGCGCGCGGCCGGGCAGGAGATCGGGTCGCACACGCTCACGCACCCGCGTCTGACGTCCTTGAGCGAGTCCGAGCAGAGCCGTGAGTTGTGCTCGAGCAAAGCAGCGCTCGAGCAGATGCTCGGTGAACCCGTACCGCACTTTTGTTACCCCTACGGTGACGAATCCGAAAGCGTGCGCAGGGCCGTCGCCGCAGCAGGGTACGAAAGCGCGGTGTCGACGCGCCGCGGTCTCGCCACCGAGCGGGATGATCCGCATGCCTTGCCGCGCGTGTCGATCAACGGCGGCAAGGGGCTGTTGCGTTTTGCGCTCAAGGTGGCGACGCCCTACGCGAACTTGCGACGGGAGGCCGTCGCATGAGGCTGTTGTTCGTAGACGTGAGTCGTCGCGCCTGGGGCACGGAGCAGCATTTCGCGACGCTTGCGGCCGGGTGCCATGGCACCGGGCACGAAGTCGTCGCGATCGTGCGCGAAGGGAGCGACGTCGCCGACATACTCGAGTCGTACGGCGTCGACGTACGACGAGTGCGTTGCCGCGGTGGTGTCGATCCTCGACTTTTGAAGGTGGTGTGGCGCTGCGCTCGCACCTTCAGGCCCAAGTGGATGATCACCAACCGCACCAAACTCTATTGGCCGCTGTATCTGCTCGCGCGCTTGATCGGTTGCCGCATCGCCGCGTTCAAGCACATCATCAACATCGGACGTTGGCACGTCAGGGTACTGTTGCCGATGTTGCTGGATGCATTTTTCGTGGTGTCCGATTACGCGGTCGAGCGCGCCATCGCCGCGGGCGTTTCGCAGAAGCGATTGCGCCGGCTCTACAACCCGATCGACCTGGCGAAGTTTTCCGCCTGCGACGACTCGCGGGCTCACGCGCGCGCTCGACTCGGCATCCCGCGCGAGGCGTTCGTGGTCGGATTCGTCGGCCGTCACTGCGACGAAAAAGGCGCGGACGTGCTGGTCGAGACTTTGTGCGACGTGATGCCGCAACGCGAGGACGTCTACGCCCTGTGGGTCGGCGATGGTCCCGACCGCGAGCGCACCATCGAAAGTTTGCAGCGCCGCACGGGGCTTGCGCGACATCGCCTGGTCGACTGGACCAAAACGCCCGAACACTATTATTCGGCGATGGATTGCCTCGTCGCGCCGTCGCGCATCCAGGAGACCTTCGGTCGCGTGGTCGTCGAGGCGCAAGCCTGCGCCGTGCCGGTGATCGCCATGGCGCAGGCCGGCATGGTCGAGGCCTTCGCGCCCGGTGTGTCCGGCGTGCCGATCTACAAGCTCGACACCACCACGCTCGGCACCGCGATTCTTGCGCTACGCGACGACCCCGCCTTGCGTTCGCAATTCTCGGCGCAAGGCATGGCATTCGCCTCGCGCTTCGAGATGCACGGGATCGCCGATACGTTCGTCAAGACGCTCGAGCGCGTTTGACGGCGAGCAGTCCGAGCGCGCTCGCGCCGATCCAGATCACGATCGCGGCGCGCAACCCGTCGCTTTCAGCCCAGCCGAAGGTCTGCGGAGCCACAAGTCCGATCGCGCCGACCACGGCGATGCGCAGCGATTCGATGCGCACGGCGACGCGGCGCCCCTCCAACCACCAGCCGAGACTCACGCAAGAGGCGACGATCAGCAGCGCGTAGCCGACGCGCGCGCCGAGTGGCAGCGCGGCCGCCACGGCAATGAAATGCATCACGACGGGAATCGAGAGTGCGTACTGTACTGCCGCGTAGGCTTTTGCTTGACGCGAAGTCGCAGGCAGGTAGCGCGTGACCGTCGAGGTATCCAGATGCGGCACCGGGGTGTTCCAGCCCGCAGGCGGTGCGAACCAGCGTCCGAGTGCGGCGTGCAGTGAAGGCTGTGCAGCGGCCTCGCGGGCGATGTCGCGATAGACGTTCAGATTGCCGAATACGGGGTCGAAACTGGCGAGCGGTTTGCGGATGCCGTAGACGACTTTCTCGTCGCTGCGTTCTTCCGCAAACGTTCCGAACAGGCGATCCCAAAGAATCAGGATGCCGCCGTAATTGCGATCAAGGCAGTAATCGTTTTGTCCGTGATGGACGCGGTGGTTCGAGGGTGTGACGAACACGCGATCGGCCCAGCCGAGACGACCGACGAGTTCGGTGTGCACCCAGTATTGGTATAGGAGATCGATCAACGCGACGGCGCCGAACACCACGGGCGGCACGCCGAGCAGCGCGAGCGGCAGATACAACGGCCACACGAACAGGGCACCGGTCGCCGTCTGGCGCAGGGCCGTCGATAGGTTGTACCACTCGGAGGAGTGATGAACCTGGTGCGACGCCCAAACGAGGCTCACCTCGTGACCGGCGCGATGCACCCAGTAATAGAGAAAGTCGTAGCCGATCAGCGCCGCGATCCACACCCAGAGACGATCGGCGGGCAGGGTGAAGAGGCGTGCGTACTCGAACACGAGCACGTAGATGCCGAAGGTGAATACTTTGGTGAACGCGCCGGCGACTTGACTCAACACGCCGAAATGCAGGCTCGTGATGGCGTCGGCGAGATCGTAGGGTGCGAGGCGACGTCGCGCGGCGACGATCAGTTCGATCACGATCGTCAGCATGAACACCGGTATGGCGTAGACGATCGGATTCATGGGCGATCCCAGGCGCGAGCGCGTTCGACGGCGCGCGACCAATCATGCAGTCGCGCCTCTGCCTGCGCACGCGGCATGCGTGGCTCGAAGCGTCGTTCGAGTTGCCAAAGACGATCGATCTCGTCGGCCGAGCGCCAGAAGCCCGCGCCGAGTCCGGCGAGAAACGCGGCGCCTTGCGCCGTGGTTTCGGTGACTTTGGGGCGCAACACCGGCACGCCGAGCAGGTCGGCCTGGAATTGCATCAAAAAGTCGTTGCGTGCGGCGCCGCCGTCGACGCGCATCTCGCGCAGCGGCGTGGCGACGTCGGCCTGCATCGCTTGCAGCAACTCGGCGCTTTGAAACGCGATGCTCTCGAGCGCGGCGCGCGCGATGTGCGCGCGCGTCGTGCCGCGCGTGAGACCGACGATGAGCCCGCGGGCATCCGGGTCCCAGTGCGGGCTGCCGAGTCCGGTGAACGCCGGCACGCAATACACGCCGCCATGATCGGGCACGCTCGTGGCGAGCGCTTCGACCTCGGATGCTTTGGTGATGATGCCGAGCCCGTCGCGCAACCATTGCACGACCGCTCCGCCGACGAACACCGAGCCCTCGAGTGCATAACGCGGGCCGTCGTCGCTGCAGGCCATGGTGGTCAGCAGGCGATGCGTGGAGCAGAGCGGTTGATCACCCGTGTGCAGCAGCATGAAACAGCCGGTGCCATAGGTGTTCTTCGCGAGGCCGGCGTGACGACAGGCCTGGCCGAACAACGCGGCTTGCTGGTCGCCGGCGATGCCGGTGATGGGAATCTCGCGATCATCGATGCGTGCTTGCAGTTGCGGCGCGAAACTCGACGGCAGTACCCGCGGCAGCAGCGTGCGCGGCACGCCGAAGAGCTCGAGCATCGTCGCGTCCCAATCGCCGGTGTGCACGTTCAAAAGTGCCGTGCGACTCGCGTTGGTGCGATCGGTGACGTGGTGTCGACCTGCGGTCAGTTGCCACACGAGCCAGCTGTCGATGGTGCCGAAGGCGAGTTCGCCGCGTTCGGCGCGCGCCCGTGCACCCGGCACGTTGTCGAGTAGCCATGCGATCTTGGTCGCAGAGAAATACGGGTCGAGCAACAAGCCCGTGCGACGCGTCACCTCGGGTTCCGCGCCCGCGGCGCGCAACGCGCTGCAGCGTGCGCTGGTGCGACGGTCTTGCCAGACGATGGCCGGTGCGATCGGTTGCGACGTCGCGCGATCCCAGATCACCGTGGTCTCGCGTTGGTTGGTGATGCCGATCGCGGCGATGTCGGTCACGCGCGCGCCGGCGCGCGTCAGCACTTCGTCGAGGGTGGCGCGTTGCGTCTGCCAAATCTCGAGCGCGTCGTGTTCGACCTGCCCCGGGGAGGGGAAGTGCTGCGTGAATTCGCGCTGCGCGATCGCGACGACCTGGCCGTCGACGTCGAACAGCAGGCTGCGCGAGCTGGTCGTTCCCTGGTCGAGTGCGAGCACGTAGCGCGTCATGACGCCGATGTTAGCGTGGGCCATGAGAGTTATAATGTAACATCGTTAACCGTAAGGCCTCAAGGCTGCGGTGGCGCCGGGCGCCCGCGGTGCTAGAATCGCCGCCCTCGCGCGATCGGCCCGTCCGCTCGTGAGGGTGTGGGGCGGTAGCTCAGCTGGGAGAGCGTCGCGTTCGCAATGCGAAGGTCGAGGGTTCGATCCCCTTCCGCTCCACCATTTTTCCCTGTCAATCTGCGGTTGCTGCCCCCGTAGCTCAGTGGATAGAGCGACCGCCTCCTAAGCGGTAGGTCGTCGGTTCAACTCCGGCCGGGGGCGCCATCCCCCGTCGCCTCATAACCGGTCTGCGGGCCCTCGTTTCCGTTAAACTTCGCGGCCCGAAAGGCGTTTTACGGAGTTTGCGTCACATCATGGGTCTTACTCGCGGCGAGCTACTCGAGTCCACCCCGCTCTCCGGTGGCAATGCGGACTACGTCGAAGCCGTTTACGAGCGGTTTTTGCTCGACCCGGCCAGCGTCGACAAACAATGGCGTGACTACTTCTCGAAACTGCCGCGATCGAGCGCACCGGAAGCCTCGCATCGCGCCATTCAGGACGCGATCGCCGAGCGTGCGCGTCATCTGCGTCAAGGTGTCGCGACGGTTGCCGCGCCTGCGTCGGCCGACGCCGGAGCGAAGCAGGGCGCGGTGTCGCGCCTCATCCAGATTTTCGCGAACCGCGGTCATCTCGTTGCCGATCTCGATCCGCTCGGTTTGATGCGACGCGAGCGCCCGCGGGTGCTCACGCTCGAATATTTTGGTCTTTCGGATGCCGATCTCGACACGCAGTTCTTCACTGGCAGTCGCGTCGAGAAAGTGCCGCAGCGCGCGACGCTGCGCCAGATCCTGAACGACTTGAACCGCGCGTACACCGGCACCATCGGTGCCGAGTTCGCGCACGTATCGCACACCGAAGAGCGTTTGTGGTTGCAGGATCAGTTCCAGGTCGGACGCCTCAACTACGTGTTCGGCGCCGAAGAGCGCAAGAACATTCTTTGGCAGCTCACGGCCGCCGAAGGTCTCGAGCGTTATCTGCACACCAAGTACGTCGGCCAGAAGCGATTCTCGCTCGAGGGCGGCGATGCGCTGATCCCGTTGCTCGACGATGCGATCCAGACCGGCGGTTCGCTCGGCGCGGAAGAGTTCGTGATCGGCATGGCGCACCGCGGTCGCCTCAACGTGCTCGTGAACGTACTCGGCAAAGCGCCCTCGGATCTGTTCTCGGAGTTCGAGGGCAAGTACGACCTCGCGCATCTGAAGGGTTCGGGCGACGTCAAATATCACAAGGGTTTCTCGGCCGATCTGCGCACCGCAGGCGGCAACGTGCACGTCACGCTCGCGTTCAATCCGTCGCATCTCGAAGTGGTCAACGCGGTGGTCGAGGGTTCGGTGCGTGCGCGCCAGGAGCGTCGCGAAGACGCTTTGGGCGAGCGCGTGGTGCCGATCCTGATCCACGGCGATGCCGCCTTTGCGGGTCAGGGCGTCGTGATGGAGACGCTGCAACTGTCGCAGGCGCGCGGGTATTACACGGGCGGCACGCTGCACGTCGTGATCAACAACCAGGTGGGCTTCACGACTTCGAAGCCCGAAGATGCGCGCTCGACGATGTATTGCTCCGACATCGCCAAGATGCTCGAAGCCCCGATTTTCCACGTCAACGGCGATGATCCGGAAGCGGTGGTGTTCGTCACGCGCCTCGCGATGCAATATCGCCAGCGCTTCCACAAAGACGTCGTGATCGATCTCGTGTGCTATCGCCGTCTCGGTCACAACGAGGCGGACGAGCCGGCTGCCACGCAACCTTTGATGTACTCGGTCATCCGCAAACATCCGACCGCGCGCAAGCTCTATGCCGATCGGTTGCAAACCGAAGGCGTGATTCCGGGCGGCGAGGGTGATGCACTGGTCGAAAAATACCGCGCGGGACTCGACGAAGGTCGGCCGCAGGCGCGTGCCTCGCTCGGCATGATCGGCAACAAGTACACCGTCGACTGGAGTCCATACATGGAAGTCGACTGGGCGAGGCGCGTGCGTACCGGGGTCGACGGCAAACGTTTGAAGACGCTCGGCGAGCGCATCACCGCCGTGCCCGCGGGGTTCGCCTTGCATTCGCGCGTCCAGCAAGTCGTCGCGAATCGCGTGAAGATGGTCGCCGGCGAACAGTTGCTCGACTGGGGCTGCGCCGAGACGCTCGCATACGCGAGCTTGCTCGAAGACGGTTATGCCGTGCGCATCTCGGGGCAGGACTGCGGTCGCGGCACGTTCTTCCACCGCCATGCGGTGTGGCACGATCAGCAAACCGGAGCGGCGCACGTCGCGCTGCAGCACATCGCCGATCGCCAGCCGCGCTTCCAGGTGATCGACTCGGTGCTCTCCGAAGAGGCCGTCATGGGCTTCGAATACGGTTACGCCACGACCGACCCGGGCGTGCTCGTGATCTGGGAAGGTCAGTTCGGCGACTTCGCCAACGGCGCGCAAGTCATCATCGACCAGTTCATCAGTTCGGGCGAATCGAAGTGGGGTCGCTACTGCGGTCTCACCCTGCTGTTGCCGCACGGCTACGAAGGCCAGGGTCCGGAGCATTCGTCGGCGCGCCTTGAGCGCTATCTGCAGCTCTGTGCCGAATCGAACATGAGCGTGTGCGTGCCCTCGACGCCGGCGCAGATGTTCCATTTGCTGCGGCGCCAGATGTTGCGCAGTTTCCGCAAACCTTTGATCGTGATGACGCCCAAGAGTCTGCTGCGTCACGAGCTCGCGGTCTCGAGTCTCGCCGAGTTGCAGGACGGCCCGTTCAAGCTCGCCATCGACGAGGTCGACGAACTCGACGCGGCAAAGGTGCGGCGCGTCGTGTTCTCGAGCGGCAAGGTCTATTACGACCTGCTCAAAGCCCGTCGGGCCGCGAAGAAAGACGATGTCGCGTTGGTGCGTCTCGAGCAGCTGTATCCCTTCCCGGTCGCCGAATACGAGGCGATCATCAAGAAGTACGGCAACGCCAAAGAAATCGTCTGGTGTCAGGAAGAGCCGCAGAATCAGGGCGCCTGGTACCAGATCCGTCATCAGCTCGATCGCCCGCTCGCGGGTCGCGAGTTGCTGTACGCGGGTCGTGCGCCGGCTGCGGCGCCCGCGACCGGCATCGCCAAGGTGCACGATGCGGAGCAGGCGGCACTCGTCAGCGCCGCACTCAACTCGAGTTCCAAAGAAGAATCCGCGCGCGAGACTCGTCGTCTCGCCGCAGACGTAGCCAAGTCCGCCGACGACACGCGCAGCGTTGCGTCGGGTCGTCGCAAGCGTTGATCGAGGAAGTTTTTTCATGAGCATCGAAATCCGCGTTCCCCAGTTGCCCGAGTCCGTCGCCGACGCCACCCTGGTGGCTTGGCGCAAGCAGCCGGGCGAGGCCGTGAGTCGCGACGAAAATCTCGCCGATCTCGAAACCGACAAGGTCGTGCTCGAAGTGCCGGCGCCGGCGGCGGGCGTGATCAAAGAATTCAAAGTGCAGCCGGGTGCGACGGTCAAAAGCGGTGATCTGCTGGCGATCTTCGACGAGGGTGCGGCGGTTGCGGCGAAGCCTGCGGCGGCGCAAGCGGCGGCACCGGCTGCGGCACCCGCGGCGGCACCGAAGGCCGCTGCAGCGGCGGCGGTCAAAGCCGGTCCCGCGGCACGTCGCGTTGCCGATGAGCAGGGCGTGGACCTCGGCAAGGTGTCGGGTTCGGGCTTGGGCGGTGCGGTGAACAAGGGCGACGTGCTCGCGCACGCCGCGAAGTCGCAAGCGGCGGCCTTGCCGGCGCCTGCCGGTCCGCGCCAGGAGCAGCGCGTGCCGATGACGCGTTTGCGACAGCGCATCGCCGAGCGTCTGCTGCAGGCGCAGCACCAGGCGGCGTTGCTCACCACCTTCAACGAGGTCGATCTGACCGCGGTCAACGAGCTGCGTGCGCGTCACAAGGATCGCTTCGAAAAATCGCACGGCGCGAAGCTCGGCTTCATGTCGTTCTTCGTGAAGGCGAGCATCGAGGCGCTGCGCAAGTTTCCGGTGATGAATGCGTCGGTCGACGGCACCGACATCATCTATCACGAGTTCTACGACATCGGCGTCGCGGTATCGACCGATCGCGGGCTCGTCGTGCCGGTGCTGCGCAATGCGGAGAACATGAGTTTTGCCGAAGTGGAGAAGCAGATCGTCGATTTCGGCGGCCGTGCGCGCTCGGGCACGCTCGGTCTCGAGGATTTGCAGGGCGGCACCTTCACCATCACCAACGGCGGGACCTTCGGGTCGCTGTTGTCGACGCCGATCGTGAACGCGCCGCAGAGCGCGATTCTCGGCATGCACAAGATTCAGGAACGCCCGGTGGTCGTGAACGGCCAGATCGTGGTGCGTCCGATGATGTATCTCGCGGTCAGCTACGATCACCGCATCATCGACGGCAAGGAAGCCGTGCAGTTCCTGGTGACGATCAAGGACTGCCTCGAAGACCCGGGTCGCATGTTGATCGGGGTTTGAGGCGATGAGCGAACACTACGACGTCATCGTCATCGGCGGCGGTCCGGCCGGTTACCCGGCTGCGATTCGTGCCGGTCAAAACGGTCTCAAAGTCGCGTGCATCGACGGCTGGAAGAACTACGACGGTTCGACGACCTTCGGCGGCACTTGTCTGAATGCGGGCTGCATCCCCTCGAAGATTCTGCTCGAATCTTCCGAGCTCTATCACCGTGCGCACACCGAGTTCGCGACGCACGGCATCAAGACCGGCGAGGTGTCGATCGACATCGCCGCCATGCAAAAGCGCAAATCCGGCATCGTCAAAACGATGACGCTCGGCATCGTGGGGCTTTTGAAGGCGGCCGGCGTCACCGCCCTGCAGGGTCGCGGCACCTTGTTGCCCGGTCGACAAGTGGAATTCGTCGCGCATGACGGTACTCGCAAGACGCTCTCGGCGACGCACGTGGTGCTCGCGAGCGGTTCGGTGCCGACGCCGCTCAAGAGCGCGCCCTTCGACGGCAAGCACATCGTCGACAGTTGGGGTGCGCTGGAATTCGATGCCGTTCCGAAACGTCTCGGCGTGATCGGCGCGGGCGTCATCGGTCTCGAACTCGGCAGCGTGTGGCGCCGACTCGGGGCCGAAGTGGTCGTGCTCGAAGCGATGCCTGAATTTTTGAGCATTGCCGATCAGCAGCTCGCCAAAGAAGCCTTGAAGCAGTTCGGCAAGCAAGGGCTGGACGTGCGGCTCGGTGCCAAGGTCACCGGCGCTGCCGTGAAGAAAAACGCGGTCGAGGTGAGCTACAGCGACGCCAAGGGCGCGACGCAGTCGCTCACGGTCGACAAGCTCATCGTCTGCATCGGTCGTCGTCCCTACACCGAAGGGTTGCTCGCCGAAGGCACGGGCGTCAGCGTCGATGCGCGCGGTTTCATCGAAGTGGACGATCATTGCCACACCGGCGCCGAGAACGTTTGGGCGGTCGGCGATTGCGTGCGCGGCCCGATGCTCGCGCACAAAGGCAAGGAAGAAGGCGTCGCCGTAGCCGATCGCATCGCGGGACGTCACGCGCACGTGAACTACGCCGTGATTCCTTCGGTCATCTATACCGCGCCCGAAATCGGCTGGGTGGGGCAGACCGAAGAGCAGGTCAAAGCGAGCGGCGTCGCGTACAAGATCGGCGTGTTCCCGTTCATGGCGAGCGGTCGTGCTCGCGCGATGGAGGCGGCGCAAGGTTTTGCGAAGTTGGTCATCGGACGTGACGACGATCGCATACTCGGCGTGCACGTCATCGGTCCGATGGCGGGCGAGTTGATCGCCGAAGCCGTGCTCGCGCTCGAATACGGCGCGAGCGCCGAAGATTTGCAGCACACGATCCACGCGCATCCGACGCTCTCCGAAGCGTTGCACGAGGCGGCCCTTGCGGCCGACAAGCGCGCGATCGACATGCCCAATCGCTGAGCGCACGCGACGCGCCGTCCAGCCTCTCTTCGGTCATGTGCCGCAGAGGGGTTTCGGGCTATGATATCGGGGTCTTTTCCCGGCATTTTCCGAGGCTGCGGACGCATGTCGCGTTACCGTTCCAAATCCTGGCGAGCCTACCGTCCGGACTCCGCCACGGCAGCGGCCGTCAGCAAGTCCGACACCGTGGCAGCGGCGCGTCCGGTGGCGATCGCGACCGGCGCGGCGGTGCGGATTTTGGGTCTCGACCCGGGTTCGCGTTTCACGGGGTACGGGGTCGTCGAGGTCGCGCCCGGCGGATTGCAGTGCATTGCGCATGGACGCATCGAGATCGACGGTTTGCCGGTGGCCGAGCGCATGGCGCGCATCCACGCGGGTATCAGCACCGTGCTGCGTGACCATAGACCCGAAGAGGTCGCGATCGAGCGCGTCTTCGTGAGTCGCAACATCGAAAGCGCGCTCAAACTCGGTCAAGCACGCGGCGCTGCGCTCGCGGCGGTCGGCGCCACGTTGCCGGTGGCCGAATATGCGCCGCGTGCCGTCAAACTCGCCACCGTCGGTACCGGTGCCGCGGACAAATTGCAGGTGGCTCATATGGTGCGCGTGTTGTTGAAACCTGAAGGTCGGCTGAGTGCCGACGCGGCCGATGCGCTCGCGATCGCCTTGTGTCACGCCCAAAATCGGCGTCTCGCCGCGCTCGTCGGCGCGGAGGGCTGGACGTGATCGGCTCGCTGCGCGGCCGGATCGCCGCGAAGACGCCGCCGCAGTTGCTGCTCGAAGTCGGTGGCGTGGGTTACGAACTCGAAGCGCCGATGTCGACCTTCTACGGCTTGCCGGGCGTCGGCGACGAAGTGCGCTTGCTCACGCATCTGGTGGTACGCGAAGACGCGCACATCTTGTATGGCTTCGCGACCGACGCGGAGCGACAACTGTTCCGCAATCTTTTGAAAGTGTCGGGGGTCGGTCCGAAGCTGGCGCTCGGCATTTTGTCGGGCACCAGCGTCGACGGATTTTCGGCCTGCGTCGAGTCGGGCGACAGCGCCGCGCTCACGCGCATCCCGGGCATCGGTCGCAAGACGGCCGAGCGTTTGCTCATCGAGATGCGCGATCGCGTCGGCGCGCAAGCCGGTGCAAGCGGTGCGAGCATCGATTTGCCGCGTGGTGCGGCCGGATCCGAGGCGTTCGCGGCACTGGTCGCCCTCGGCTACAAGCCAGCCGAAGCGACGCGGCTCGTGAAGTCGGTGGGTGACGCCGCCGAATCGACCGAAGAGATCATCCGTCGCGCCTTGCAGTCGGCGGCGCGCGGTTCCTCGGGAGCGCCCACGTGAGCGGCGACGATCGTCTGGTGAGCGGCGAGGGCGTGCGTGAAGACGAGGCGCAGGATCGCGCCATACGTCCGAAGCGTCTGGCCGATTATGTCGGTCAAAAACCCGTCAAAGAACAGCTCGATATTTTCGTCGGTGCGGCCCGTGCGCGCGGCGAGGCGCTGGACCACGTGCTCATTTTCGGGCCACCGGGTCTCGGGAAAACCACGCTCGCGAATATTTTGGCTGCCGAGCTCGGCGTCAATCTGCGCCAGACCTCCGGCCCCGTGCTCGAGCGCCCCGGCGATCTTGCCGCGATCCTCACCAATCTGCAGCCGCGGGACGTGTTGTTCGTCGACGAGATCCATCGACTCTCGCCGGTGGTCGAAGAAGTGTTGTATCCGGCGATGGAGGACTATCAGCTCGACATCATGATCGGCGAGGGTCCGGCCGCCCGTTCGATCAAGTTGTCGTTGCCGCCGTTCACGTTGGTGGGTGCGACCACGCGTGCGGGGTTGCTGACCTCGCCGTTGCGCGATCGTTTCGGCATCGTGCAAAGACTCGAGTTCTACGACGTCGACGATCTGACTCTCATCGTGCAGCGCTCGGCCGGCATACTCGGAGCGCCGCTCGCCGGCTTTGGTGCGCGACGCATCGCCGAGCGCGCGCGCGGTACGCCGCGCATCGCCAACCGCTTGCTGCGGCGCGTGCGCGATTACGCGCAAGTGCGCGGTGACGGCACCATCGACGATGCGCTGGCGGTGGCGGCGCTCGATCTGCTCGAGGTCGACCCGGTCGGGTTCGACAATCTCGATCGCAAATTCCTCGGCACCATCATCGAGAAATTCGACGGTGGTCCGGTCGGCATCGAAAGTCTCGCCGCGGCGATCGGCGAAGAGCGGGGCACGCTCGAAGACGTCATCGAACCGTTCCTGATCCAGCAGGGGTTTTTAATGCGCACCGCACGCGGTCGCGCGGTCACGCCGGCGGCGTATCGCCACTTCGGGCTCGCCGCGCCCGCACGCGCGGGCACGGGTGCTTTGTTCGAGGGTGAATCGTGAGCGTGCCGTACGTGTGGCGCACGCGCGTCTATTGGGAGGACACCGACGGTGGTGGTGTCGTCTATTACGCCAATTATCTGAAGTTCCTCGAACGCGCGCGCACCGAGTGGCTGCGCGAGCGCGGCTATTCGCAAGCGGCGCTGGCGGCCGACCCCGGCATCCTCTTCATGGTGCTCGGCGTGAACGTCGAGTACCGCGCGCCCGCGCGACTCGACGATCTGCTCGCGGTGAGCGTGCAATACGTGCTCGATGGTCGTACCGCTGCGATTTTCTCGCAGCAGATCCATCGCGACGGCATCGAGCCGCAGTTGTTGGTCGATGCGCAGGTGCGCGTCGTCTGTGTCGATTCGAAGACGCTGCGTCCGCGGCGTATCGCGGAGTATCTGCAATGAACGATCTTTCCATCATCCGACTCGTCAGCGAGGCGACCCTCGTCGTGCAGTTGGTGATGCTCGGCTTGCTGTGCGCATCGGTCTATTCGTGGACCATCATCTTCGGCAAGCGACGCGTACTCGGCGCGGCCAAAGACAGTCTCGCGCGCTTCGAACAGAAGTTCTGGGGTGGCGGTGATCTCAACACCTTGCACCGCGACATCGAGGCCGCGGGCGCGGCGCGCGGCATCGAGGCGATCTTCCGCATGGGGTTCGGCGAGTTTCTGCGCTTGCACCGGCAGGGCGTCGATGCGCCGGAGGTGCTGCTCGAGGGTGCGCGGCGTGCGATGCGCGCGCAGCAAATCAAAGAAGTCGAACACCTCGAGCACAGTCTCTCGCAATTGGCGACCGTAGGCTCGACGAGTCCGTACGTGGGCTTGTTCGGCACGGTGTGGGGCATCATGCATGCCTTCGTCGGGCTCGGCAGCATGCAGCAAGCGACGCTGGCCTCGGTCGCACCGGGTATTGCCGAAGCCTTGATCGCCACCGCCATCGGGCTGTTCGCGGCGATTCCGGCCGTGGTCGCGTACAACCGCTACGCCGATCAGGTGTGGCGTCTCGAGATGCGCTTCGACGCGTTCATCGAAGAATTCTCGACCATCCTGCAGCGCAGCGCGACGCGTGGCGCCGTGACGCCCTGAGGTCGAACGCGCATGGCACAGGGATCCCGTCGCCGACGACCGATGAGCGAGATCAACGTCGTACCGTACATCGACGTGATGCTCGTGCTGCTCATCATCTTCATGGTGACGGCGCCGTTGCTCACGCAAGGCGTGAAAGTCGAATTGCCGAAAGCGGCCGCGGAGCCGATCGACGCCGCCAATGATCCGCGCACGCCGCCGCTGGTGATTTCCATCGACCGACTCGGGCGCTTGTATCTGAACCGCGGCACGAGCCCCGAGGCACCGCTCGACGACACGACGCTCAAGGCTCGCGTGCGCGAAGAGCTCGAGCGTGCACCGACCTTGCCGGTGTTGGTCAAAGGTGATCGCGCCGTGCCCTACGGGCGAGTGATCGAGACCATGGCGGCCCTGAAGACTGCGGGGGCCGAGCGGATCGGGTTTTTGACCGATCCTGCGACGTTCGATGCGCCACGTCCCTGAGGGTGACACGCCGCGCTGGCGGCCGACACTCGAAGCGGTGTTGTTGCATGTCGTGCTCGCCGCTCTGCTCGGTGGCGGCTTCTGGAATTGGTCACGCAGCACGCCGGCGCCGCAAGCGTTGGCCGTCGAGGCGATTGTCGTCGATGCGCGCGATATCGGCGCACCGCCACCGTCGTCCGCCCCGACGCCCGTCGTCGAAGAGCCGGTGACGGCGCCGCCCGAACCCGCCGAGCCCGCGGTCGACGAAGCGCAGGTGCAGCGTGAGCGCGAGGCCGAGGCGCGCGCCAAAGAAAAAACGCAGCAGCAAGCCAAGGCCAAGGCGGAAGCCAAATCGAAGGCCGCAGCGAAAGCCGAAGCGAAAGCCAAAGCCGACGCGCAGGCCAAAGCCGAAGCCAAGGCGAAGGCTGAAGAGAAAGCCAAGGCGGAGGCCAAAGCCAAAGCCGAGGCGAAAGCGGAGGCTGAAGCGAAGCTGAAAGCCGAGACGGAGCGCCGCCGACGGGCGGAACTCGAGGTCGACATGCAGCGTCAAATCGCCGCCGAAGAACGCGTCGCGAATTTGCGTCAAAGCGGACTCGGCGTGCAGTGGGCAGCGGCCATTCAGGCGCGCGTGCAGCGTGCGTGGATCAGGCCGGCGGCAGCGCGCAGCGGACTCGATTGCCGAGTCGCGGTGACGCAGGTGCCCGGTGGTACGGTGGTGTCGGTCAAAGTTCTCGAGTGCAACGGCGACGAAGTCGTACGCCAGTCGATCGAGGCGGCGGTGTATCGTGCCTCGCCATTGCCGGCGCCGCCCGATCCGTCGTTGTTCGAGCGCAATCTGGAATTGAGGTTCAAGCCGAATGATTGATTGGAAGCAAATCGGTTTGCTCGCGGTCGCGTTGCTCGCGAGCGCGACGGCACAGGCGCAGCTGCGCATCGATATCACCTCCGGCGTCACCGATCCGGTGCCGATCGCGATCGTGCCGTTCGTCGGTGCTGCGGTGGATGTGGCCGAAGTGGTGCAGGCCGATTTGGTGCGCAGCGGCCGGTTCAAGGCGCTTGCGCGTGATCGGCAACCGGGTGCGCCGACGCGAGCCGCGGACGTCGTCGCCGCCAATTGGCGCGCGGCCGGCACCGATTACGTGCTGGTCGGGCGCGTCGTGCAAGTCATGGACGGCGCGGTCGCGGTCGATTTCGAGCTCGTGAACGTCTTGAACGGACAACGCCTGCTGCTCGAGCGGCTCATCGCCCGCAGCGGCGCGATACGCAACGCGGCGCACCAAGTCGCCGATCGCGTCTACGAAAAAATTCTCGGTGTCAAAAGTGCCTTCGCCACCCGCATCGCCTACGTGTCGGTGGACGGCGCGCCGCCGACGCAACGATTCCAACTGATCGTCGCCGATGCCGACGGCGAAAATTCGCGCGTGATCCTCGAATCCAAATTTCCGCTGATGTCGCCGGCGTGGTCGCCCGACGGCGAATCGCTCGCGTACGTGTCTTTCGAAACGCGACGTGCGGCGATTTACGTGCAGCGGGTGCGTACGGCCGAGCGGCAGCGCGTGTCCGAACGACCCGGCGTCAACGGCGCGCCGTCCTGGTCGCCCGATGGGCGCAAACTCGCGCTCACCTTGTCGAGTGCGAGCGGCAATCTCGACGTGTACGTGCTCGATCTCGACAGCCGTCAATACACGCGGGTCACCGACGATGCGGGCATCGACACCGAGCCCGTCTGGTCGCCCGACGGCACGACGATTTATTTCACCTCCGATCGCGCCGGCGGACCGCAAATCTACCGGCAGCGGTTCGGTACGGCCGAGCGTGCACAGCGCGTCACCTTCAGCGGCAGCTACAACGCGCGACCGCGAGTGGCGGCCGATGGTCTCTCGCTCGCGCTCGTGACGCGCGAGGGTAGTGCCTACCGCGTCGCCGTGCAGGATCTGCGCAACGGTGCGCTGCGCGTGTTGTCGTCGGGACGCGAAGACGAATCGCCGGCGTTCTCGCCCGACGGCGGCACGCTGATTTTCGCCGGCCGCGAGCGCGGACGCGGCGTGCTCGCAACCGTTTCGGTCGACGGTTTGGTGTTGCAGCGGCTCAAAGCGGACCGTGGCGACGTACGCGACCCGTCATGGGGTCCGTTTTCACCGTAAAGCATGTGATAATCCGCACTTAACTTCTCAACTTTTGGCCTTCGAAGGATCGAACCCATGAAACGCAATCTCGTTCTCGTACTCCCGCTCATCGCTTTGCTCGGCGCCGGTTGCAGCAGCACCCGCAACGCAGCCTCCACCGAATCGGCGCCGGCCACCACGGTCGAGTCGAAAGCGGCCGCGACGGCGGACACCGGTGCGGTCGCCTCGGCGGGCGTGGTCGGCGACGACGCGAGTGCGGACGTCGGTCTGCCGCCCGAACTCGTCAACAAGCGCGTGATCTACTTTGCGTTCGACAGTTCGGAAGTGCGCGCGGAAGATCGCGCGCTGGTCGCGGCGCATGCGCGTTTCCTGGCGGGTCGCTCGAACGTGGCGGTGCGCCTCGAGGGTCACACCGATCAGCGTGGCACGCGTGAATACAACATCGGCTTGGGCGAGCGTCGTGCGCAAGCCGTGCGTGCCGCGCTCGGATTGCAGGGCGTGTCCGACGGACAGATCAGCACCGTGAGCTACGGCGAAGAGCGTCCCGCAGCCGCGGCGGATGACGAAGAATCGATGGCGATGAATCGTCGCGTCGAGCTCGTATACGGGAAGCGCTGACGGTGAGGTCGATGCGTCGTTCGTGCGGCTGGTTGGTGGCCTGCGCGCTGCTGGCGGCGCCGGCGTTCGCGCAGTCGACCAAACAGCGCCTGGACGATTTGTCGACCCGCATCGATCAACTCGAGCAGACGCTGCAAAGTCAGGCGCTGGTCGAGTTGTCGCAACGCGTCGAAGCGCTCACCGCCGAATTGCGCGGTCTGCGCGGCGAGCTCGAAGTTCTGCAGAACGAAAACGCACAGCTGCGCAAACAGCAGGGCGACGCCTTGGCCGATTTCGATCGACGGCTCGGGGCGGTTTCGACCGCGTCGTCGCCGTCGGCGGCGCATGTCGCGTCGCAGGCTCCGGTCCCGGCCCCGGCCCCGGCCCCGTCGCCGGTGGCCTCGGTCGAGGCACCCGCACCGGCGGCGTCCGTCAAACCGGAAGCGCCGCCCGAGCCCGTGGCGCTCACGCCCGAGCAGCACTACGGCCGCGCCTTCGATGCCTTGAAGGCGAGCGACTATCCGGCCGCCATCGCCGGGATGCGTGATTTCATTGCGCGCCACCCCGAGCATCCGCTCGCAGACAACGCCTATTATTGGTTGGGGCAAACCTATTATTTGACGCGCGACTACGCGCAGGCGATCGACGCCTTCGCGTCGGTGGGTTCGCGTTCACCCGATTCGGCCAAGGCGCCGGACGCCGCGCTCAAGCGCGGTTTGTGCGAGGTGGAACTCAAACGCACCGAGGCCGCGCGTCGCACGTTCAACGAGCTCGTCACGCGCTATCCGGCGAGCGACGCCGCGCGACTCGCGCGCGAGCAGTTGCAGCGCTTGCGCTGAGCGCGTCCCGTGTCCGAGCCCGCAGCCACGCGCCTGCGTCTCACCGAGATTTTCCGCTCCCTGCAGGGTGAGGCGGACTCGGTCGGCGTACCGACCGTATTCGTACGCTTGACCGGTTGTCCGCTGCGTTGCGTCTATTGCGACACGGCTTATGCCTTCAGCGGTGGCACGAACTGGGAATTGCCGCAAATTCTGGCGCGCGTGCGTGAGCTCGAAGCCTCGTACGTCTGCGTCACCGGCGGCGAGCCGTTGGCGCAACCGGGCGTGCACGCTCTGCTTGCGGCCTTGTGCGATGCGGGGTATCGCGTCTCGCTCGAGACGAGCGGGGCGATCGCGCATGCGAGCGTCGATCCGCGCGTGGTGCGCGTGGTCGATGTCAAAACACCGGCCTCGGGCGAGCAGCAGCGCAATCTCTACGCCGAACTCGAATCGTTGGCGGCGAAGGATCAAATCAAGTTCGTCATCGCCGACCGTGCCGACTACGAATGGAGTCGCGAGCAGCTCTTGCAGCGCCGGCTCGATGCGCGCTGCACGGTCCTGTTTTCACCGAGTCACGGCGTCTTGCCGCCCGGTACGCTCGCCGATTGGATCCTCGAGGATCGCTTGCCGGTGCGTTTCCAGATCCAGCTGCACAAATATCTTTGGGGCGACGTACCAGGGCGATGAGTATCTCGGCAGACAAGCCGCGCGCCGTCGTGCTGCTTTCGGGCGGACTCGATTCGGCAACGACGCTCGCGATCGCACGCGATGAGGGCCATGACTGCTATGCGCTCTCGGTGCACTACGGTCAGCGCCACGTCGCCGAACTCGATGCCGCGGCACGGGTCGCCCGTGCGCTCGGTGCCGTCGAGCACAAGATCATGGGCGTCGACCTCGCGGGGCTTGGCGGCTCGGCGCTCACGGACTTGGGTGTGGACGTGCCGAATGCGCCGAGCGAGGGCATTCCCGTCACCTACGTGCCGGCGCGCAACACGCTGATGTTGTCGCTCGCGCTCGGTTATGCCGAGGTGCGCGGCGCGCAGGCCGTGTACGTCGGGGTGAACGCCGTCGATTATTCGGGCTATCCGGACTGCCGGCCGGAGTTCATCGCCGCATTCGCCGAGGTTGCGCGGCTCGGAACCAAAGTGGGGGTGCACGGGGCGCCGATCGCCATCCGTGCGCCGCTCCAGTACTGGTCGAAGGCCGAAATCATCCGCACCGGGGTGCAATTGGGCGTCGATTTCGGCCTGACGGTCTCCTGTTACCGCGCGGATCCGCAGGGGCGCGCCTGCGGGCACTGCGATTCGTGCCGGTTGCGCCGCGAAGGTTTCGTCGCAGCCGGAACACCCGATCCGACGCACTATTGTGTAGAATTCGCGCCCTCGCGGACGGGTCCTTAGCTCAGCCGGTAGAGCAGCTGGCTTTTAACCAGTTGGTCGCGCGTTCGAATCGCGCAGGACCCACCACCTTCCCGCAGCGGCGACCTGCTTTGCAGGTCACTGCACCTTCACCTCGATGCGCTTCGGCGCGGCACTCGGCAGCTTCGGGATGTGTACCGTGAGCGTGCCGTCTTTCGACTCCGCGTGCACGCTGTTCAGGTCCGCCGACTCCGGCAGATAAAACGTGCGCGAGAAACCGCCGACGTAGCGCTCCAGGCGATGAAACTTCTCGCTCTTGTCCTCGTGTTCGCGCTTGCGCTCGCCCGACAGCGTCAGCATGCCGTCTTCGACGGTGACTTTGACATCCTCGCGCTTGACGCCCGAGAGTTCGGCGCGCACCAGGAATTCTTTGTCGGTTTCGCTGATGTCGGCCATCGGTGCCCACTCGAGCGAATCGCCGTTGGATTCGCCGCGCCAACGCGTCAGCGCCGGCACCATGCGGTTGATCATCTCGTCCATGTCGCGAAAGGGTTGCCAGTTCGTGATGTTCACGTCGTTCACCTCAAAAAATGGTTATGTGTCGAACCGCGCGCGAATACGCGCGACGCAGCCTCCGAGCCACGCCCGTGCAGTGTGGGGCGCACGGCAGGCCGCGGATATCGGCAGCAATGCTTAAGGTGTTGCGGGATTTCCGCAGCCGCACACGCCGAGTACGTGGCGTGCCGCGGCGGCGCCGTCATCGACGATGTGCACGAAGCGCGCATCGACGTGATCGACGTAGCCGTGGTCGGCGAGATAACCGAGATCGAACATGCGTGCCCAGTATTCGCGACCGACGAGCACGATGGGGATCGCTTCGATGGTTCCGGTCTGCACGAGGTTGACGGCCTCGTAGACCTCATCGAGCGTGCCGAAGCCGCCGGGAAAGGCGACCAAGGCACGCGCGCGCAGCAAAAAATGCATTTTGCGCAGCGCGAAATAATGGAAGCGGAAGGCGAGTCCCGGGGTCACCCAGGGATTGGGGAATTGCTCGTGCGGCAACCGGATGTTGAAGCCGATCGTCGGCGCACCGGCGTCGCTCGCGCCACGGTTCGCCGCTTCCATGATGCCGGGGCCGCCACCGGTGGCAACGACCAGACGGTGACAACCCGGGTCGTGCGTCGCGGCGCTGCTCAGATCGAAGGCGAACTTGCGGGCTTCCTCGTACCACTTCGCGTCGGGGTGCTCGGCGCCGCCACGTTCGGGTGTCGGGATGCGCGCGCTGCCGAATACCACCACCGTGCTCTCGATGCCGTAGGCCTGCAGATAGCTCTCGGTGCGATGAAATTCGAGCGCGAGGCGGATGGCACGCGCGCCGTCGCTTTCGAGAAAGTCGAGATCGTCCTCGGCCAGGCGGTAGCTCGGGCTGTCGAGGATGGCCTGCAGTCGCTTCGGAAGGGTCCCGGCCATGAGTACCTCAGCGCGGGTGGTGTGGGTGGCGCTCCTTACGGGATTCGAACCCGTGTTACAGCCTTGAGAGGGCTATGTCCTGGGCCTCTAGACGAAAGGAGCGTCGGCCGAGTGTGCAGTCGAAAGGCGCGGTATTATATGCCCCATGCACGATTGCTCAAGCAGAACCGGCCTCCATTGAACCTGCCACCTGCCGCAGGGGAGGCGGGACCCCGGCTCGCCCGGGTGATCTCGCGCGATGGCCACCCGATCTCACGTTCACGCATTTCGCCCGACGCGTTGCGAGTACTCTACCGATTGAAGGAAGCCGGTTATCAGGCGTTCCTGGTCGGCGGCTGCGTGCGCGATCTCATGATCGGAATCGAGCCGAAGGATTTTGACGTCGCGACCGACGCGCTGCCCGAAGAAGTGCGGCGCCTGTTCCGCAACTGTCGATTGGTCGGCAGACGGTTTCGACTTGCGCATGTTTTCTTTGGTCAGGACATCATCGAAGTCGCGACGTTCCGCGCCTCGGCGGCACCGCCGCCGGGTGACGAGCCTGCGCCGGATATCGACGATGACGGCGAGGCGTTCGAAGAGGCGCAGGAGCCGCTGGAGTCCGATGCGCCGATCGATCGCATGGTCGACGAGCACGGCCGCATCCTGCGCGACAACGTCTACGGCAGCATCGACGAAGACGTCTGGCGGCGCGATTTCACCGCGAATTCACTCTACTACAACATCGCCGATTTTTCGGTGTGGGATTACTGCGGCGGCTTCGAAGATGTGCAGGCGCGACGCTTGCGCCTCATCGGCGATCCCGAGACGCGTTATCGCGAAGATCCGGTGCGCATGCTGCGCGCGGCGCGCTTCGAAGCGAAGCTCGGCTTCGACATCGACGCCGCGACGGCCGAGCCCATCGCCGCTTTGTCTGGCTTGCTCGCCGGCGTGCCGCCGGCGCGGTTGTTCGACGAAACATTGAAGCTCTTTCTCACCGGTCACGGCGTGCGCAGTTACGAAGTGTTGCGCGCGCGCGGACTGCTCGAAGTGTTGCTGCCGAACGTGGGCGCCTTCGTGCGGCGTCATCCGGGCAGTGCGCCCGAGCGACTGTTGCTGCGTGGGCTCGCCAATACCGACGAGCGGGTGCGTGCCGATCGACCGGTCACGCCGACCTATCTGTTCGCGTTGTTGCTCTACGGGCCGATCGGGCTCGAGATCGAAAAAATGCCGCGCGAGCGCTGGAGCGACGTCGGCTCCATTCTCGATGCCGTCGAGGCGGCCGTGCGCGATCTGTACGGTCGCGTGTCGATTCCGCGGCGGTTTTCGCTCGGCGTGCGCGACATGTTCGCTTTGCAGCCGCGTCTCGAGGCGCCGCGCGGCAAGCGCGCGCTGCGCACGCTCGAACATCCGCGGTTTCGTGCCGCGTTCGATCTGTTGCAGCTGCGCGCCGAATTCAACATGGCCGATCCGGCAATCGTCGACTGGTGGCAGCGTCTGCAGCAGTCCGATCCGCAGCAGCGTGCCAGCATGAGCGATGCGCTCGCGCGCGAGCCGGGCGGCGAGGGCGCGGGCGGTCGCAACGGCGGGGGGCGTCGGCGACGGCGTCGCGGCGGCCGTCGGTCGCGCGGCCCGGGCGGCGCTTGAGCGGCGCCGCCGCGTCCGCGTCCGTTCTTTGGCGGCCGGCCTATGTGGGGCTCGGCAGCAATATCGGCGACGCTGCGCAGCAAGTGCGGCGCGCGGCCCACGCCTTGTCCGAATTCCCCTCGACCCGATTGATCGCGTTGTCGCCGCTCTATCGCTCCGTGCCCTATGGTCCGGTCGAGCAGCCGGATTTCATCAACGCGGTCGCGGCGCTGCTCACGCGCCAGTCGCTGGATGCGTTCTTTGCGGACATGCGGGCCGTGGAACGCGCGCTCGGTCGTACTCCGGCGCGCGAGCGCTGGGGGCCGCGCGAGATCGACCTCGATCTGCTGGCGTTCGGCACGGAGATGCGGCACGGTGGCGAGCTCGTGCTCCCGCACGCCGGGATTCCGGAGCGCGATTTCGTTCTGTATCCTTTGTGTGACGTCGCACCGGAGCTGCAATTGCCCGGCATGGGCGTGGTGCGGCAGCTAGCAGCGCGCGTGCCCGACCGCGGAATGCGACGTTTGACTTAAGGCCGCGCTGCACGAGTACGCCATCGAATGTCCACCGTTCCGTCGCATCGTTTCGTCGTCGTGGAAGGCCCGATCGGAGTCGGCAAGACCACTCTCGCGCGTCGCTTGGCGGAGAACTTCGGTGCCGAGCTCGTGCTCGAACAGGCCGAGAGCAATCCGTTCCTCGAACGCTTTTATCGTGACCCGGTGGGTGCGGCGCTGCCCGCGCAATTGCATTTTTTGTTTCAACGCACGCAGCAGTTGGCGGCGCTGCGACAGGAAGACATGTTTGCGCCCGTGCGGGTCGCGGACTATCTGCTCGAGAAAGATCGCTTGTTCGCGCGCGTGACGCTGGACGAAGCCGAGTTCGCGCTCTACGAACAAGTCTATGCGCGGCTCGTGATCGATCCGCCGAAGCCGGATCTCGTGATCTACCTGCAGGCGCCGGTGGACGTCTTGCAGCAGCGCATCGCGCGGCGCGGTGTACAGGTCGAAAAGCTGATCGAACGTGCGTATCTCGAAAAACTCAACGAAGCCTACGCGCGTTTCTTCCACGACTACGACGCCGCGCCGTTGCTGATCGTGAACGCCGCGACGCTCGATCCGGTGGCGAGCGATCTAGATTTTTCGGAGTTGATCGGCGCGGTGCAGCGCATGAAGCGCGGCCGGCTGTATTTCAATCCGCTGCGGCACGCGGCTCTGTAAGCCGCGCCAGCGCCCACGCGACGTGCTCGCGTACCAGCGCCGACTCATCGTTCGCGCGCGCTCGTAACGCGGCTTTTGCATCGTCGTCGGCGGGCCCGTTGCCGAGCGCGACGGCGATGTTGCGCAGCCAGCGCTCGTGGCCGATGCGGCGGATCGCCGAGCCGCGCATGCGCAGATCGAAATCCTCTGCGCTCCAGGCGAACAAGTCGATCAGCGTCGCCGTATCCAAAGAATTGCGCAGCTGCGCGAGAGTCGGGTGCGAGGCGGCTCTTGCGAACTTGTTCCACGGACAGACGAGTTGGCAGTCGTCGCAACCGTAAATGCGATTGCCGAGCAGCGGTCGCAGCTCGACCGGAATGGCGCCGTCGAGTTCGATGGTCAGGTACGAGATGCAGCGCCGGGCATCGAGCTTCCACGGGGCGACGATCGCGCCGGTCGGGCAGGCGGGCATGCAGGCCGAGCAGGTGCCGCAGTGGCCGCTGGCCGGTGCATCGGCCGGCAAGGGCAAGTCGGTGTACAGCTCGCCCAAAAAAAACCACGACCCGGCATCGCGTGCGATCAGATTGGTGTGTTTGCCGATCCAGCCGAGTCCGGCGTTGCGGGCGAGCGCTTTTTCGAGCACCGGCCCCGAATCCACGAACACGCGGTGACCGAAAGGTCCGATGCGCTCGGCGATGCGATCGGCGAGTTTTTGCAGCGCGTTGCGCATGAGCTTGTGATAGTCGCGCCCGAGCGCATAGCGCGACACGTACGCGCGCCGACCGTCGGCGAGCGTCTCCCAGGCATCGTCGGCCGCGCTCGGCCAGTAATCCATGCGTACGCTGATGACGCGCAAAGTGCCGGGTTTGAGTTCCGCGGGTCGCGCGCGTCGCACGCCGTGGCGCTGCATGTAATGCATTTGGCCGTGCATGCCCGCTTCGAGCCACGCGAGCAGATGGCGTTCGTCTTCTTCGAGCGCGATGTTCGCGACACCGAGCCCCGCAAAACCGAGTTCGGTCGCGTACGCATCGAGGTCGCGTCGCAAGGCATTGAAGTCTGAGTCGGGCACGGTGCTCACGGGGTCACGAGTATACTGGCCCGATGTTGCCGGTCGACTCGTACTCCGCCACGCAAGTGCGTGCCCGCGATGCCGCAGTGATTGCGGCGGGAACGCCGGGCTACGTGCTGATGCAGCGCGCCGCGGCTGCGGCTTTGCAAGTCGCGCGCGCCGAGTGGCCTCTGGCACGCGAGTACGCCGTCGTGTGCGGCGCGGGCAACAACGGCGGCGATGGCTACGTGCTCGCGATCTTGCTGCAAGCGGCGGGTTTTGCGGTGCGCGTGTTCGCGGCCACGGATCCCGCGACATTGCAGGGCGATGCGGCGCTGGCCTATCGCGCCGTGCTCGCCGGTGCTCTGCAGGTCGAGCCGTGGGGCGATGCGGCGCCGATCGCGCTCGCCCGCAGCGACGTGATCGTCGATGCCGTGCTCGGTATCGGTTTGCGCGAGGCGGTGCGTGCGCCGCTCGCGGCGGTGATCGGTGCGATCAACGTCGCGGCACGCCCCGTGCTTGCGCTCGATGTGCCGTCCGGTCTTTGTGCCGATACGGGCAAAGTGCAGGGCATTGCCGTGCGCGCCGCGGCGACCGTCACGTTCATCGGCGTCAAAAGTGGTTGCTGGTTGCAGGCGGGCCCCGAACACGTCGGGCGTTTGCATCTCGCGGCGCTCGATGTCGGCATGGAAGCGAGTGCGGTACCCGTGTTGCGTCGCATCGACGATCAATTGCGCAGCGCATCGTTGCCGCCGCGTGTTCGCGATGCACACAAAGGTCAGTCGGGTCGCGTACTGATCGTCGGCGGCAAGCCGGGCATGTCCGGTGCGGTGCGCCTTGCAGGCGAGGCGGCGTTGCGCGTCGGTGCGGGCCTGGTGTCGGTGTTGACGGCACCGGGGTCGGTGGCTGCCGTGGCGGCACGGCCCGAACTGATGGTCTACGGCAGCGACGATGCGGCGACGCTGCACGAACTCGCATCGCGTTGCGACGTGCTCGCGATCGGCCCCGGTCTCGGTCGTGATGACTGGTCCGAACGCATGTTCGAAGCGGCGCTCGCCACCCGGCTGCCGCTGGTCGTGGATGCCGATGCGTTGCGACGGCTCGCGGACGTGCCGCGACTTGAGCCGCGCGATTGGATACTCACGCCACATCCTGGTGAGGCCGCGCAGCTGCTGGGTTACGACGCCACCGGTGGCAATCTGCGCGTGCAGAACGATCGCCTCGGCGCGTTGCGCGCTTTGACCGCGCGTTACGGCGGTGTCGTCGTGTTGAAAGGTGCCGGCACCTTGGTCGGCCGTGAAGGCGACGTGCCGCAATGGTGTGCCGCCGGGAATCCCGGCATGGCGGTGCCCGGCATGGGCGACGTGCTCACCGGCGCGATCGCCGGTTTGCAGGCGCAGCTGCGCGATCCGTGGCTCGCCGCAAGGCTCGGCGTTTTCGTGCACGCTTGCGCGGGCGATGCGCTCGCGCCGCGCGGCGAACGCGGCTTGCTCGCAAGCGAGGTCGCCACCGAACTCAAACATTGGGTGAATCCGTGACCGCGCAACGCGCGATTTCTTTGCCTTGCGAGGACGACACGCTCGCCCTGGGCGCGCAATTGGCGGGTGCCGTGCCGGCGACGTCGAACCATGCGTTGTGCGTCACCTTGAGTGGCGAGCTCGGTGCGGGCAAGACCACGCTGGTGCGCGGTTTTCTGCGTGCGCTTGGCGTCGAGGGTTCGGTGCGTAGTCCGAGTTATGCGCTGCTCGAGACCTATGAGCTTGCCGCTCGTCGGGTGTTGCATCTCGATCTCTATCGACTGCGCGATCCCGAGGAGGTCACGGCGCTGGGCCTGCGCGATTACGATCAGCCTGATGCGATCTGGCTGGTCGAATGGCCTGAGCGGGCCGCCGATCGGCTGCCGCTGGCCGATCTCGCACTGCGGTTCGAGGTGGGTGACGAAGGTCATAGCGTCCGGATCGAGGCCGGGACGCCCCTCGGGGTCCTTTGGCTTTCAGGCTCGTTCTGAGTTGTCGGTCACAAAACATTAATTTCGTTGAATTTATTACCCTTAGTCGCGTACATTCGCGCCCCATGACCCGTCGTCTGCTGCGCTCGTTCTGGTTGTCCCTGGGACTGCTCCTGTTGCCGCTGCCTGCCGTGGCGGTCGAACCAGCACGGCTCGAGTCGCTCAGTTTCCGTGAGGAGCCCGGCGTGCTGCGCGTGGTGCTCGAGTTGTCGCGCCCGGTGGCGGCGGAGACGCTCGCGCTCGATGCGCCGTCGCGCGCGGTCATCGACTTGCGGTCGACGGCGGTGCCCTCGAAATCGCTTCTTCCTGCCGCCAACGGCTACGTCAAAGCGATTCGTGCGGGCGTGCGCCCTGGTGGCACGGCGCGTCTCGTGCTCGATCTCGCCCCGGGCGTCGTGTTTCGTGCACAGGCCGTCAAAGGTTCCGAGCGCAAATTCGAACTCGAATTGCGCGGCACGCCAGTGGCGCGCAAGAACGACTCGGCCGGCGCCACGCCAAGCGTGGCGGTTGCGTCAAAAAGTGTTGGCGCCGAGCCGGCGCTCAAACCCGTCAACATCGCGCACGACCCCGGCAAGAAATCGCGTGACGTCGTGATCGCCGTCGATGCGGGGCACGGCGGTCAGGACTCCGGGGCGATCGGTCGTGCGGGTACGTATGAAAAAGACGTCGTGCTCGAGATCGCGCGGCAGCTTGCTGCGCGCATCAATGCCGAGCCCGGCATGCGTGCGGTGATGACGCGCGAAGGCGATTATTTTTTGACGCTGCGCCAACGCATCAAGCGGGCGCGCGAAGCCGGTGCGATGTTGTTCGTGTCGGTGCATGCCGATTCGGTGCGCGATCCGCAGGTGTCGGGTTCTTCGGTGTACGTGCTGTCCGAGAAGGGTGCGACCGACGAGCAGGCACGCTGGCTCGCCGATCGTGAAAACGCCGCCGATCTCGTCGGCGGTGTCTCGCTCGATGACAAAGATCCGGTGCTCGCGTCGGTGCTCGTCGATCTCACGCAGTCGGCGCAGATCGGCTACAGCATGCAAGCGGCCGAACGCGTCCTCACCGCCATGCGCGAGGTGCATGAAGTGCACCGTCCGCGCGTGCAGCAGGCCGGGTTCGTGGTGTTGAAGAGTCCCGACATTCCGTCGATGTTGGTCGAGACGGCGTTCATCTCGAACAATTCGGACGAGCGCAAACTCAAAGACCCGGCGCGGCAGCAGGACATCGCCACTGCAATCTTCAAGGGCGTGCGCAACTATTTCGTCGATCATCCGCCCGAAGGCACGCGCTTCGCGCTCGAGCGCAACGCCGAACGCACGGTCGTCGCGACCACCAAGGATGCCGACGGCGGCGCGCAAGGCGCGTTGTAAAGTCTTCGTCGCACGCGCTCTGTCCCCGGCGCGCGCCAGCACCTAGAATCGTCGCATGACGATTCGACTACTCCCCGGACCCCTCATCGACCAGATCGCCGCAGGCGAGGTGGTCGAGCGCCCGGCGTCGCTCGTCAAAGAACTGATCGAGAACGCGCTCGATGCGGGCGCGCAGTCGATCGACATCGACATCGAAGCGGGCGGCAGTGCGCTGGTGCGCGTGCTCGATGACGGCTCCGGCATCGATGAGCAGGAGCTGCCCTTGGCGGTGCAGCGCCACGCGACCAGCAAGATCGCCAACCTGGACGATCTCGGCGCGATCGTCACGCTCGGTTTTCGCGGCGAAGCGTTGCCGTCCATCGGCAGCGTCGCGCGCCTGCGAGTGGCGAGTCGGGCGGCGGGCGCGGTGCGCGGTGCAGAGGTGCGCGTCGAGGGCGGCGAGGTCATGCCGCTGGCGCCGTCGCCGCAACCGCGCGGCACTTTGGTCGAAGTGCGTGATCTTTTCTTCAATACGCCCGCGCGTCGCAAATTTTTGCGCAGCGAAAGCACCGAGCAGAGCCATATCGTGAAACTCGTCGAGCGCTATGCGCTCGCGCGCTTCGATGTCGCGTTTCGTCTGCGCAGTCACGGCCGCACCTTGCTCGATGCGCCGCTGGCGACTTCGGCCTCGCAGCAGCGGATGCGCATCGCGGAGGTGATGGGCGACGAGTTCAGCGTCGAGGCGCTGCCGGTCGATCGCCGGTCGGGTGGGGTGCGTCTTTGGGGTTGGATCGGCAAACCGCAGGCGGCACGCGCGAGCAGCGATCAACAATTTTGTTACGTGAATGGTCGGGCGGTGCGCGATCGCATGCTCGCCAACGCCGTGCGCGTCGGTTACCGCGACGTGCTGTATCACGGCCGACAACCGGCGTACCTGCTCTACCTCGAACTCGATCCGGCGGCCGTCGACGTGAATGCGCATCCGCAAAAACTCGAAGTGCGCTTCCGGGATGCACGCCAGATTCACGAGTTCGTGTTTCGCAGCGTGCACGATGCGCTCGGTGTCGGGGCGGGTGAGTCGCCGCCGCCGCCGATGCCTGCGCTCGGGCTGGCCGTGCAGGAGGCGCAAGCCGGCTACGCCGCGCCGCAGCAAGCCGATCTCGGTTTGCCGCTGCTGCGCGATCCGTCGCCGCGCAGTGCCGAACCCGATCTGCCGCCGCTTGCGGCGTCGACGCCATCGCAGCATGAAGACGGCGCGCTCGGCACTGCGGTGGCGCAATTGCACGGCGTGTACATACTCGCGCAGAACGCGGCGGGCCTCGTGCTGGTGGATGCGCATGCGGCGCACGAACGCGTGCTTTACGAGCGCATGAAGCGCGACTTCGGTGCGCAACCGGCGATGCAGCGTCTGCTCGAGCCGCAAATCGTGGAACTCGCGGCGCACGAGACCGATGCGCTCGCCGAGGTGATCGAGGACTTCGATCGGGCGGGTTTCGAAATCGACGTGCTTGCACCGGGGCGTCTGGCGGTGCGTGCGGTGCCGGCGTTGCTCGCCGGCGTCGCGGTGGCGCCGCTGGTACGCGAGGTGTTGCGTGATCTGCAGGGCGATGGCGGCACGCACCATCTCGAATCGGCAGCCCATGGCTTGCTCGGCAATCTCGCCTGTCGCAGCGCGATCCACGCCAATCGCAAGCTCACGCTCGCCGAGATGAACGCCTTGCTGCGCGACATGGAAGCGACCGAACGCGCGGGGCAGTGCAATCACGGGCGTCCGACGTGGACGACGATTTCGCTCGCGCAACTCGACCAGTTGTTCCTGCGTGGTCGTTGACGCGATTTTGCTCTGCGGTCCGACCGCGAGCGGCAAAAGCGATTTCGCGCTCGCACTCGCCGCGCAGCTGCCGATCGAAATCGTCAGCGTGGATTCCGCGCAGGTTTATCGCGGCTTCGACATCGGCTCGGCCAAACCCGACGCGGCCACGCGCGCAAGCGTGCCGCATCATCTGCTCGATCTGCGCGATCCGACCGAACGCTTCAGCGCCGGTGAATTCGTCGCGGCCGCCTTGGCCGCGATCGATGCGATCCGCGCGCGCGGCAAGCTGCCGGTGCTGGTGGGCGGGACGATGCTGTACTTCAACGCCTTCGTGCACGGCATCGCACCCTTGCCGGCCGCCGATGCGGCCGTACGCGCCGCGATTGATCGCGAGGCGGCGACGCGCGGTTGGCCCGCGTTGCACGCCGAACTCGCGAACGTCGATCCGGCCGCGGCAGCGCGCATCCACGCCAACGACCCGCAGCGCATCCAGCGCGCCCTCGAGGTCTATCGCAGCACCGGCGTGCCGATCAGCGTCTGGCAGCGCGATACCGCGCCGGCGCACGGACTGCATTTGCTGCGCCATGCGTTCGTGCCCGCCGACCGTGCGGCTTTGCACGCACGCATCGCGGCTCGTTGGCAGCAGATGCTGGCCGACGGCTTTCTCGAGGAGGTTCGCGCCCTGCGCAGCCGCCCCGGGCTCACGGCCCTCGCGCCGTCGCTGCGGGCGGTCGGCTATCGGCAGCTGTGGGAGCACCTCGAGGGGCGGTACGACTTGGCCGAGGCCTCGAGCCGGGCGGTCGCCGCCACCCGCCAATTGGCCAAACGCCAGCTGACCTGGATCAACTCCGACCCCGGTTGGCTCCGGTTCGATCCCTTGGCGCCCGATGCTCGGACGCGCTGGCTGACGGCGGTTTCCAGCGTGTGCAAGCCCACGGTCGGCTGAACTTTTTCAGTTAGAATCGGTCTTGAAGGTAGAGAGCTACCCAAATCGGGCGCGGGCGGGTCATGGAGGGCTGCCGTCGCCACCCGAGCGGGGTGGTCGCACGACACCAAAAAACCAAGACCCGCCGAACAATAAGGAGAACGTCATGGCCAAAGGCCAGTCCCTGCAGGATCCCTTCCTGAACCAGCTGCGCAAGGAGCGTGTTCCGGTCTCGATCTACCTCGTGAACGGAATCAAGTTGCAAGGGCAGATCGACTCCTTCGACCAATTCGTGGTGCTGCTCAAGAACAGCGTCAACCAGATGGTCTACAAGCACGCCATTTCGACCGTCGTCCCGGCGCGCAACGTGCGCTTGCCGTCGCCCGAAGAGCCCGAGGGTGGCGTGGACCCCGCGATCGAATGACCGCACGTGTTTGAGCGGCCGCGCGGCGGCGAGCGAGCCGTGCTGGTGCGCGTCGGGCTCGGTGCGCCCGTCGAGCAGGAAGACCTCGATGAGTTCGCGCAGTTGGCCGAGTCGGCGGGCGTGCAACCGGCCGCCACGGTCACCGGGCGGCGTGTTCGCCCCGATCCCAAATATTTTGTCGGCAGCGGCAAGGCCGAAGAAATCAAGCGCGTGGCCGTCGATTGCTGTGCCGAAGTGGTGCTCGTCGATCACGGTCTGTCGCCGAGTCAGGAGCGCAATCTCGAAAAATTGATCGGCTTGCGCGTGCTCGATCGCAGCGCGCTCATCCTCGATATCTTTGCGCAGCGTGCGCGCAGCCACGAAGGCAAGCTCGAGGTCGAGCTTGCGCAACTGCGACATTTGTCGAGCCGCCTCGTGCGCGGCTGGACGCACCTCGAACGTCAGGGTGGTGGCGGCATCGGCATGCGCGGCCCCGGTGAAACGCAGCTCGAAACCGATCGTCGTTTGTTGGGCGAGCGCGTGCGAGTGCTCGGGCGGCGTCTCGAAAAACTCAAGCAGCAGCGCGAGACCGGTAGGGCGCGACGCGTGGAAATCCCGATTCCGTCGGTCGCGCTGGTCGGCTACACCAATGCGGGCAAATCGACGCTGTTCCGTGCGCTCACGGGTGCCAACGCGTATGTCGCGGATCAATTGTTCGCGACGCTCGATCCGCTCGTGCGACGCGTGGGTCTGCCGGGCGGCAGTCCGATTGTCGTCGCCGACACGGTGGGGTTCATCCGCGAGTTGCCGCACGAACTCGTCGCGGCCTTCCAATCGACCCTCACCGAGGCGCGTGAGGCGACTTTGCTGTTGCACGTCATCGACGCCAGCGATCCGCGACGTGACGAGCGCATCGAGCAGGTGAACGCCGTCCTCGAGGAAGTCGGGGCGGGGGATCTGCCGCAGATTCGCGTGTACAACAAGATCGATCGTCTCGAGGTGCAGCCGCACGTCGATCGCGACGGCGAAGGCGAGGTACGCAACGTCTGGATTTCTGCCGCGCGCGGTTTGGGTCTCGACGCGCTGCTCGGTGCCGTGGCCGAGCGCCTGGCGCGCTTTGCGCGTCTGCGTCGCGTGCGGGTGCCGGCAAGACACGCGGGTGCGTTGCGTGCGCGCTTGTTCGCCGCGGGCGTGGTGCGCCGCGAGACGCCGGCCGACGACGGCAGCATCGAGTTCGTCGCCGATTTGCCCGAGTCCGAGGCTGCGGAACTCGCACGTATCCCGGGCGTCGAAGTGCTCGAGGAGGCGATGCCGGCGACGGCGCAGCAACCTTGTGCGGCAGACGGCGGGTACCTACAATTGCTCCCCTCTACGCGCCACGCGTAAGTCACTCATTCGGCGCTAAAAACTATGGCATGGAATCAGCCGGGCGGCAGCCCGAACAACCCTTGGGGTCGACGCTCGTCGAAAGACGGACGCGGGGACGACGCCTTCAAAAATTTCCAGCGCAAGCTGGAGAACATCCTGAAGGGTGCGGGTGCGGACGACGCCGGTGAGCCGCCGGGGGAGAACCGATCACAGCTCCTGATGGTGGTCGGCATCATCATCGCCCTGTGGGCGTACCAATGTTTCTTCACCATCGACCAAGCCGAACGCGGTGTCATCCAGCGTTTCGGCAAGTTCGTCTCGGTGCGTGACCCGGGTCTCGGCTTCCACATGTGGCCGGTCGAACGATTGACCAAGGTCAACACGCAGAAAGTCAGCAGCGTCAACTACACCGCCAAAGTGTTGACCCAGGACATCAACCTGGTCGACATGTCGCTCGCCGTGCAGTACCAGTTGCGCGACCCGGTCAAATATTTGTTCCAGGTGAAAGATCCCGAGCAGACTTTGCGCGACGTCGGCGAAATGGCGATTCGCGAGGTGGTCGGTCGCAGCACGCTCGAGACCATCTTCGTCTCGAACCGCGAGCAGGTGACCACCCGCACCAAAGAGCTCATCCAGCGCACCCTCGACCAGTACGGTGCCGGCATCTTCATCACGAGCGTCAACCTCACCGACATCCAGGTGCCCGCGGACGTGCAGGAATCGCAGCGCGACGCCAACAAGGCGCTCGCCGACAAAGAGCGTCTCGTGAAAGAAGCCGAGGCGTATTCGAGCGGCATTCTGCCGGTGGCCGAAGGTGCCGCTTCGCGCCAATTGCAGGAAGCCGAGGGCTACCGCGCGCAGGTCGTGGCGGTCGCCGAAGGTGAGGCGGCGCGCTTCGGTGCGCTGCTCGCCGCCTATCAAGCGTCGCCCAAAGTGACGCGTGATCGTCTCTACATCGAAGGAATCGAGAACGTTCTCTCGCGCTCGAAGAAAGTGTTCGTCGATGCCAAGGGCAACGGCAGCATGATCTATCTGCCGCTCGACAAGCTGGTCGAAAAGCAGCAGTCGCAGGCACGCGACGGCGAAACCGTCATCAGTGCGCCGCGCTCCGCCGCCGGCGGTGCGGGTGCCGATCCGGACGCCGCGTCGGGTGATCCGCGCACGCGAGTGGAGCGCTGACATGAATCAGACTTTGCAACGTACCCTCACCGTGCTCGCGGCCGCCGTGTTGCTCGGCAGTTTCTGCGTGTTCACGGTCACCGAAAACGAGTTGGCGATCCGCACGCAGTTCCGCGAGATCGTCGGCACGGGCTACGGCCCCGGCGTCCACTTCAAATGGCCGATCGACACGGTGCGCAAGTTCGAGCGCCGCATCGTCTCGCAGAGCTTCGAAGGTGAGACCTTCCTCACCAGCGAAAACCGCGGTCTGATCGTCGACTACTACGTCAAATGGCGCATCAAAGATGCCGCGCGCTACTCGCAGGCCTTCGGCATCGATCAGGGTGCGGCGGGTCAGCGGCTCTCGGACATCGTCAAAGACGGCATCAAGAACGCCGTCGCGCAGCGCACTTTGCAGCAGATCGTGTCGGCCGAGCGGACCGCGTTCACGGGTGACATGTTCGATCGTGCCAGCAAGACCGTCGAGAGCCTCGGGCTCGAATTGATCGACGCGCGCGTGCAGAAGATCGGCTTGCCGCCGGATGTCGAAAGTCGCGTGTACGCGAGCATGCAGCAGAGTTTCGGCCGACTCGCGCGCCAGTTGCGCGGCGAAGGCGAAAAGGACGCGTTGCGCATCCGCGCCGAAGCGGACCGCAAGCGCACTGAAATCATTTCGGCGGCGTCGCGCGACGCGCTCAAGATTCGCGGTGAAGGCGATGCCAAGGCGGCGTCGATCTACAACGCCTCGTTCGGTCGCAATCCCGAGTTCTACGCCTTCTATCGCAGCATCCAGGCATACAAGAATTCTTTGGGCAAGGAGGGCGACATGCTGGTCATTTCGCCCGACAGCGAGTTCTTCCGTTACCTGCGCGGTTCCGAAGGTAAGCGCTGAATGGCGCAGGGTCGCTTCGTCGTCATCATCGGCACCCAGTGGGGCGATGAGGGCAAGGGCAAGATCGTCGATCTGCTGACCGAAGACGCGGCCGCCGTCGCGCGATTCCAGGGCGGCCACAACGCGGGTCACACGCTCATCGTCGGCGGCGAGAAGACCGTCCTGTCGCTGATTCCGTCCGGAATTCTCCGCTCCGGCGTCGTTTGCTTCATCGGCAACGGCGTGGTGCTGTCGCTCGATGCTTTGATGAAAGAGTCGCAGATGCTCATCGATCGCGGCGTGCCCGTGTTCGAACGCTTGCGCATCGCGCCCAATTGCCCGTTGATCCTGCCGTCGCATGTCGCGCTCGACAAGGCGCGCGAAATCGCGCGCGGCGCCAACGCCATCGGCACGACGGGGCGCGGCATCGGCCCGGCCTACGAAGACAAAGTCGCGCGCCGCGCGTTGCGCGTCGCCGACCTGTTCCAGCGCGAGCGCTTCGCCGCCAAGCTCGGCGAAATGCTCGACTTCCACAACTTCGTGTTGCAGCACTATTTCAAGCAACCGACGATCGACTTCCAGCGTACGCTCGATGAGCAACTCGCCTATGGCGAGCGCATCAAGCCTTTGGTGGTCGACGTGGCCGCCGAATTGCAGCGTCTGCGCGCCGCGGGTCGCAACGTGATGTTCGAAGGTGCGCAGGGCGCCATGCTCGACGTGGATCTCGGCACCTATCCGTTCGTCACGTCATCGAACACGACGGCAGGATTCGCAGGCACCGGCACGGGCATCGGGCCGCGCAACTTCGATTACGTGCTCGGCATCGTCAAGGCCTACACGACGCGGGTCGGGGCGGGGCCGTTCCCCACCGAGCTGCAGGATGAGACGGGCGAACACTTGCAGCGTGTGGGTCAGGAATTCGGCGCCGTCACCGGTCGTCGGCGTCGCTGCGGCTGGTTCGATGCGGTGGCCCTGCGGCGCGCGGTCATCCATTCGAGCATTTCAGGCCTGTGCATCACCAAGCTCGACGTACTCGACGGACTCGATTCGATCCGCGTGTGCGTCGGCTATCGCGCCGGTGGCGTCGTTTCGCAGGAGCCGCCGTTGCTGGTCGATGCGTTCGCCGACGTCGAGCCGGTGTACGAAGAGTTGCCCGGTTGGAAGGGCACGACTTTCGGCGTCACGGCCGAGGCGCAGTTGCCGATCGAGGCGCGCGGCTATCTCGCGCGACTCGAATCTTTGGTGGGCGTGCCGATCGACGTCATCTCCACCGGCCCCGATCGCGATCAGACAATCGTGCGACGTCATCCGTTCCGATGACCGATCGCCACGACATCGTCGTCTACGGCGCCACCAGTTTCGTCGGCCGTATCCTCACGCGCTATCTGTTCGAGCAATACGGCGTCGGTCGCGACGTCAATTGGGCGATCGCCGCGCGTTCGGGTGAGCGGCTCGCCGCGTTGCGCGCCGAACTCGGCCCCGATGCGGCACGATTGCCCATCATCGTCGCCGAGGCGAGCGACGTTTCGGCGCTCGATGCGCTTTGTGCCCGTGCGCGTGTCGTCGTTTCGACCGTCGGCCCTTATGCCTTGCACGGCGAGCCCCTCGTGGCCGCTTGCGTGCGCGCGGGCATCGACTACTGCGATCTCACCGGCGAAGTGCAGTGGATACGGCGCATGATCGTGCGTTACGAAGCGGCCGCCGTGGCAAGCGGCGCGCGCATCGTCCATTGCTGCGGCTTCGACTCGATACCCTCCGACCTCGGCGTGCATTTCCTGCAAGGCGAGATGCGCCGTCGTCACGGCCGCTACGCGCAGCGCATCGTGATGCGGGTGAAAGCGATGCGCGGCAGCATGTCTGGCGGGACGGTCGCGAGTCTCCTGAACGTCGTCAAAGAATCCGTCGCCGACCCCGCGCTGCGCCGCGAACTCGTCGACCCGTATTCCTTGTGCGTCGCGCGCGAGGTGACGCGCGTGCGGCAAGCGAGCTCCAAAGTCGCCTTCGATCGCGAGTTCGGCGCCTGGACGATGCCGTTCGTGATGGCGGGCATCAACACGCGCATCGTGCAGCGCAGTCACGCGCTCGCCGGCGCGCCGTACGGCGAGTTTCGTTACGACGAAGCCGTGCTCGCCGGTCGCGGCTTCAAAGGTCGGCTCGCGGCGACGTTCGGCGCGTTCGCGCTCGGTGGCTTCATGTTCGCCGCGGCGCTCGCACCGCTGCGCAAACTGCTCGAAAGGTACGTGCTTCCGAAGCCCGGCGAGGGCCCGAGCCCCGAGGCGCAACTGCGCGGCTTTTTCGATTTGCGGTTCGCCGCGCACGCCGCCGATGGCCAGACGCTGCGCGCCAAAGTCACGGGCGATCGCGACCCGGGTTACGGTTCGACGGCGAAGATGCTCGGGCAAGCGGCCGCCTGTCTCGCCTTCGATTTGCGCCACGGCGAGCGCCGCGGCGGATTCTGGACACCGGCCACCTTGCTCGGTGATCGATTGGTCGAACGGCTGGTGGCGTACGCCGGCCTGCGCTTCGAGATCGACGAAGGGCGGCGTTGAGATGGTGCCCGGGAGAGGACTCGAACCTCCACGGTGTTACCCGCTAGTACCTGAAACTAGTGCGTCTACCAATTCCGCCACCCGGGCAAGGGGGGCGGCGAAATGTACGCAGGGGCGCCCGCACTGTCAATGAAGCCGCCAAGACGACACCAGGGCAAGCGCAGCCTGCCGCCGGCTCGCAAGAGCGCACCGCGCCGCGGGGGCGGGACGGCGACTGGCAGCGTCGAGGGCGTCGTCACGGCACATCGTCACGGCTTCGGCTTCGTTCGCGTCGAAGGACAGCAGGACAGCGTCTTTCTGCCGCCGCCGCAAATGGCGACGTTGATCTCCGGTGACCGGGTGCGCGTCGAAGTCACGCGCGGTCACGATGGTCGTCTCTCCGGTGAAGTGCAAGCCGTGCTGGCGCGTGGCGTCAGCGCATTCCTCGGTACCGTCGAGGCGATCGGTCGCACGCTGTACGTGCACGCGGTCGATCGACGTCTCGCGCTGCGCTGCCAGTTGCCCGCCGAGCGCGCCGACGGCGCGCACGCGGGCGATTGGGTGATTGCGCGCGTCACGCGCTATCCCGATGCGCATCGTGGCGCAGTGGCCGAAGTCGTTCGCCGTCTCGATCCGGATCGGCCGCTCGAACTCGCCTGCGAGTCGGCGATCGCGCGACATGCGCTGCCCACCGAATTTCCTGCCGCAGTGCTGCGCGAGGCGGAAACGTTCGGCGATGCCGTCGATGCGCGCGAGGCGCAAGGGCGCGAAGATTTGCGTACGCTGCCGCTCGTCACCATCGATGGCGAGGATGCGCGCGACTTCGATGACGCCGTGTATGCCGAAGCCTTGCCCGACGGGTTTCGGCTCGTGGTCGCCATCGCCGATGTCAGTCACTACGTGCGAACGGATACCGCGCTCGATCGCGAGGCGCGCGAGCGCGGCACGTCCGTCTATTTTCCGCAGCGCGTGTTGCCGATGTTGCCGACCGCGCTGTCGAACCATCTGTGCTCGCTCGAGCCCGAAGTCGATCGCCTGTGTTTTGCGGTCGACATGGTGGTCTCGCGCACCGGCAAGCTGCAGAAATTCCGTTTCTTTCCGGCCGTCATGCGCAGTCATTTGCGCCTCACCTACACGCGCGCGTACGCGGCCTTGTTCGTCGGCGAACCGGCCGCGCGCGACGGCCTCGGCGCGATGCTGCCGAAGTTGCAGCCGCTCGTGGACCTTTATCGGGTGTTGCTGAAGGCGCGCGGTCGGCGCGGTGCGCTTGATTTCGAGAGTTCCGAGCCCGTCTACGGGTTCGATGCCGAGCAGCGCGTGAAGAGCATCGGCACCTATGCGCGCAACGACGCCCATAAGCTGGTCGAGGAGTGCATGATCCTCGCCAACGTCGCCGCGGCGCGCGCCCTGCATGCGGCCAAAGCGCAGGGCTTGTACCGCGTGCACGGCGTGCCCGAAGACAAGAAGCTCGACAATCTCATCAGCGCACTCGCGGCACTCGGCATCGATGCGGAGTTGCCGGAGGAGGTCGAGCCGCGCGATCTCAAAAAAATCACCGACCGACTCGGCAAGTCGCTGGATCTGCCGTTCGTCGAGTCGCTGGTGGTGCGTTCGATGCCGCAGGCGGTCTATCAGCCGGCCAACATCGGGCACTTCGGGCTGGCGCTCGACGAGTACGCGCATTTCACCTCGCCGATCCGACGGTATCCCGACCTCGTCGTGCATCGCGCGCTCAAACGGGCTTTGTCCGCGGCCGATGCGTCCGGCCGCCTCTACTCCGAAGGCGAGCTCGGGCCGCTCGGGCAGGATCTGTCGCGGCTCGAGAAGCGCGCCGACGAAGCCGACCGTTACGTCGACACGTTTTTGAAGTGCAGTTATCTGCGCGAGCGCATCGGACAGACCTTTGAAGGTCTGGTCACCACGGTCGTCGAGTTCGGCTGCTTCGTGCAGTTGCGCGGCATCAACGTCGACGGCCTGCTGCACCTGCAGAGTTTGCGTGACGACGAATATCTGCTCGAACCAGGCGGGCACGCCTGGCGCGGTCGGCGCACGGGGCGACGTCTGGTGATCGGGGCAAGCGTGCGCGTGATCGTCACCAACGCGAACCCGGTCGAGGGTCTGGTCGATCTGGAGTTGGCGGAATGAGTACGTTGCACGTGCACGGTTTGCACGTCGTGCAAGCACTTTTGAAGCGCGATCCGGCACGCGTACGGCGCCTCTACATCGCGCGCGGCCGCGACGATGCGCGGATCGCGGCGCTGCTCGCTGCGGCGAATCTCGCCTCCTGTCCGCTCGAGCGAGTCGACGTGCCGCGACTCGAGCGCCTGGTCGGCGCGGTGGCCCACCAGGGTGTCGTGGCGGAAATTCTGCCGCAGGCACCTTGGAACGAAGAACGCCTGTTCGACGCGCTCACGCATCGCGCCGCCGACGCCGAGGCGCCGCTGCTGCTCGTGCTCGATGGCGTCCAGGATCCCCACAACCTCGGTGCCTGTCTGCGCACGGCCGATGCCTGCGGCGCGCTCGCCGTGGTGATCCCCAAAGATCGCGCCGCACAACTGAACGCCACGGTGCGCAAGGTTGCCGCCGGTGCCGCCGAGACGACGCCGGTTGCCGTGGTCACGAATCTCGCCCGTTGTCTGCGCGGTCTGAAAGAGGCGGGGCTCTGGGTGGTCGGCGCGGACGCCGAGGCGTCGCGTGCGGCCGATCGTGCCGATTTCAAAAGTGCGACGGCGATCGTGCTCGGCGCCGAGGGCGCGGGCTTGCGCCAGTTGACCCGCCAGCATTGCGATCTGATCGTCTCGCTGCCGATGCGTGGCGCGGTGGAGAGCCTGAACGTGTCGGTCGCGGCCGGCATGTTGCTCTACGAGGCCGTCCGGCAGCGCACGACCCCCTGACTAGCCTCGCAACCTGCTGATTCTGCGGGCTTGTTGCCCGGGCGGGGAGGTTTGGATATAGTGCGCGGCCCGATTTTTCGGGAATTCCTTGCCACACCGGCCGTGCTTCGCCGGGTGGCTTCACATCCACAAGGAGAACACATGAGGCACTATGAAATCGTATTTCTGGTCCATCCCGACCAGAGCGAGCAGGTTCCGGCCATGCTCGAACGCTACAAGGGCATGATCGCCCAAGGTGGCGGTCAGGTTCACCGTCTCGAAGACTGGGGTCGTCGCCAGCTCACCTTCCCGATCGCGAAGGTGCACAAGGCGCACTACATCCTCTTGAACATCGAAACGGATCAAAAGACCCTCGCCGAACTCACCGGCGCGTTCCGTTTCAGCGACGCCGTGCTGCGGCACCTGGTCGTGAAGATGGACGGCCCGGTCACCGAGCCTTCGCCGATGGCGCGCGCCGAAGAAGAAGAATCTTCGGGCGATCCGTCCGAGCGTCCGCGTCGTCGACGCGACGATCTCGGTGACGACGACATGTCGCTCGACAACGTCTGAACGCAGTTCACGCGGAGTACAGAATCATGAAAGATGGCAAGCAGGGCGGCGGCAGCCGCTTCACCCGCCGCAAGAAGTTCTGCCGTTTCACGGCCGAAGAAGTCAAGCAGATCGACTACAAAGATCTCGCGACGCTCAAGGGTTACATCACCGAGACGGGCAAGATCGTTCCGAGCCGCATCACCGGCACGCGTTCGTTCTACCAGCGCCAGCTCGCACAGGCCGTTCGCCGTGCGCGCTACCTCGCGCTGTTGCCGTACACGGATCAGCACTGAGAATTAGGGGACGATCATGGACGTCATTCTTTTGACCAAAGTCGCCAACCTCGGTGACATCGGTGATCGCGTCAACGTGAAGTCCGGCTACGGCCGCAACTTCCTGTTGCCGGCAGGCAAGGCGACGCTCGCCACGCCCGCCAACGTCGCCAAGTTCGAAGCGCGTCGCGCGGAACTCGAGAAGGTCGCGCGCGATCAGCTCGCGAGCGCCACCGCGCGTGCCGAGGCGATGAAGGAGTTCAAGCTCACCATGTCCGCGAAGGCGGGCAGCGAGGGCAAGTTGTTCGGCTCCGTCGGTACCACCGACATCGCCGAAGCCTGCAGCACGCAGGGTCACAAGGTCGCGCGCTCGGAAGTGCGTCTGCCGAATGGCCCGATCCGTACCGTGGGTGAGCATCAGGTCGTCCTGCATCTGCACACCGACGTCGATGTGCAGTTGGCGGTGACCATCGTCGCCGAGGAGTGATCCTCGGGTGAACGCACGCGGCGGAGAAGTTCGCACGCCGCCGCACTCGATCGAGGCGGAGCAGTCCGTTTTGGGCGGACTGCTCCTCGACTCGTCCGCTTGGGACAACGTCGCTGACGCAGTGCGCAGCGACGACTTCTACCGTCCCGACCATCGCATCATCTTCGACGCCATCGGGCAGTTGGCCACGCAGGGCAAGCCTTGCGATGCCGTCACGGTCAGCGAGCAACTCGAACGCACGGGGCAACTCGAGGCGAGCGGCGGCTTGGCCTATCTCGCCACGCTCGCACGTGACACGCCGACGGCGGCCAACGTGCGTGCCTATGCCGATATCGTTCGCGAGCGCTCGTTGCTGCGTCAGTTGCTGAACGCCGGCACCGAGATCGCCGCATCGGTATTCAACAACGAAGGCGAGACGGCGCGCGAACTCGTCGATTCGGCCGAAGGACGCGTGTTCGCGATCGCCGAACAGGGCACGCGCGGTCGCAGCGAAGGTGCGGTGTCGGTCAGCTCGATGATGCAGGGCTTGATCGACAAGATCGACGATTGGCACAACAACCCGGACGGTTTGCGCGGCCTGCCGACGGGCTTCGACGAATTCGATCGCAAGACGGGCGGTTTGCGAGCGGGCGATCTGGTCGTCGTCGCCGGGCGTCCGTCGATGGGTAAAACCACGTTCGCCGTGAACATGGCCGAGTACGCGGCGCTCAAGAGCGGCGTCAAAGCGTCGGTCGCGATTTTCTCCATGGAAATGCCCTCCGAGCAGCTGATGACGCGCATGCTCTCGTCGATCGGGCGGGTGAGTCTGTCGCACATCCGCAGCGGCAAGATTTCGGACGAAGATTGGCCGCGCATCACCGGCGCTGCGGGGCAGCTCGGTGAAGCGAAAATCTTCATCGACGAGACGCCGGGCCTCACGCCCACCGAATTGCGGGCGCGCGCGCGTCGCGTCAGTCGCGAGCACGGCCTCGGGCTCGTGGTGGTCGACTACCTGCAGCTGATGCAGGTGCCGGGCACCAAAGAAAACCGCGCCACCGAAATCGCGGAGATCTCGCGCGGCCTGAAGGCGTTGGCCAAAGAATTGAAGGTGCCGGTGATCGCGTTGTCGCAGCTCAACCGCGGCGTCGAGCAACGGGTGGACAAGAAGCCCGTGATGTCGGACCTGCGCGAGTCCGGCGCCATCGAACAGGACGCCGACATGATCCTCCTCATCTACCGTGAAGAGGTCTACGACAAGAACACCACCAAGAAGGGCATCGCCGAGATCGATCTCGCCAAGCACCGCAACGGTGAAACCGGCACCTTCCTGCTGACCTTCCAGGGCCAGTATTCGCGCTTCATCAATTACGCACCCGACTCGTACGCCGAGGGCGTGCTGCGCTGATCGTGAGTCCGATCCGCGCCCTGATCGACCGCGAAGCGCTGCGTGCCAATCTGCGCACCTTGCGCCGTGCGGCGCAGGGCGCGCGCGTGATGGCGGTGATCAAAGCCAACGCCTACGGACACGGCATCACGGACGTCGCCGCGACCCTTGCGTCGGGCGACGCCGAATCGCGCGCCGATGCGTACGCGGTGGCGCGGCTCGACGAAGCGCTCGAACTGCGTGCGGCGGGCATACATTCACCGATCGTATTGCTCGAGGGCGTCTTCGACGCAGGTCAGCTTGCCGAGGCCGCACGTCACGCCCTCGAGATCGTCGTGCACGACGAATCCCAGCTTGCCTGGCTCGAAGCGTATTCGGGCGCGCACGCCTTCAAAATTTGGTTGAAGGTCGACACCGGCATGAACCGTCTCGGCTTCAGGCCCGAGCAGCTCTCCGCAGTGCACCAACGCCTCACGCGCTTGCGCGTGCCGCTTGCCGAACTGCGATTGATGACGCATCTGGCGCGTGCGGACGAGTTGGAGGTCGACATGACCGCCGCGCAAGTCGCACGCTTCGAAACGCTGCGCAGCCACTGGCCCGGAACGCCGCCGGTGACGAGCATCGGCAACTCGGCCGGGATCTTGTTTTGGCCTGCGGCGCGCGGGCAGTGGGTGCGGCCCGGCATTTCGCTCTATGGCGTCTCGCCGAGCGCGGCGCGTGACGCCACGAGTTTGGGGCTTGCGCCGGTGATGTCGCTCGACTCGCGCGTGGTCGCCCTGCGACGCGTGCCGGCGGGCGAAACCGTCGGTTACGGCGGCAGCTGGCAGGCGCGGCGCGAGTCGCGCATCGCGATCGTGGCCGCAGGCTACGGCGATGGCGTGCCGCGGCATCTGCCGAGCGGCACGCCCGTGCTGATCGACGGCGTACGAGCGCCGCTCGCCGGGCGCGTCTCTATGGACATGATCGCGGTCGACGTCACCGATTTGCCGACTACGACCTGCGGCAGCGTCGCGCGTCTTTGGGGGCCGGGTTTGCCGGTCGAAGAAATCGCTGCCGCTGCGGGCACCATCGCGTACGAAGTGCTGTGCGGCGTGAGCCGTCGCGTCGTGCGCGAGTGGGTCTAGCGCTCGAGGACGTCGGCGATCGCGACGGTGACGTTGTCGCGCCCGCCGCGTGCATTGGCGCTGTCGATGAGGCGCTGCACGCGTGACTGCGGCGTTGCGTCGGCGCCGAGCAGTGCGGCGATCTCGGCATCATCGAGCATGCCGTTCAAACCATCCGAACAGAGCAGATAACGATCGCCCGCGCGCAAGGCGTGCATCGCGAGGTCGATTTCGACGTCGGGGAGCGAGCCGAGCGCGCGCAGCAATTGATTGCGACGCGGCGACGTGCGGGCGCGCTCGGGCGTGTAGAGGCCGCGGTCGATCATGTCCTGCACCCAGGAATGATCGCGCGTGAGCGCGACGAGCTCATCGCCGCGCAGGCGGTAGAGCCGCGAGTCGCCTACATGCGCGACGAGTACCGCGCCATCGACGAACCAGGCGGTGACGATGGTCGTACCCATGCCGAGTTGCTGCGAGTCGGCGGCGGCGAGGTGGATGGCGATGTTGGCGGTTTCGATGGCGGCGCGCAGTCGCGCGCTCGGTGTGCACGGCGAGTCGGGCTCACCGTGCAAGCGATCGCATAGCGTTTGCACCGCGAGCCGGCTCGCGACGTCGCCCGCGGCGTGTCCTCCCATGCCGTCGGCGATCGCGAGCAAACGCAACGTCGCGTCGCAGACGTAGTGATCTTCGTTGCGTCGGCGCATGCGGCCGATGTCGCTGTGCGCGGCGCAGTGCAGTTCGAAGGGTCGTGAATCGAAATGCATTTGCCGCGCAGTGTACTCGGGGCCGGGCGGGGCGCGTGCTAGCATCCGTTCCAAGATGGTGAGAACTCGAGTCACGTTCGTGTGCCGCGCCTGCGGTGCTGAAACCCCGCGTTGGCAAGGGCAATGCCCGCAGTGCGAAGAGTGGAATACCCTCGAGCGCAGCGAGCAGGTCGGTGCGCGCGCGGCGCCACGCGCCGCGAGCAATCGCGCGCCACTCGTGTTGACGGACGGCGCCGCACCCGGTGCGCGCATCGCGGCCGGCTCGGCCGAGCTTGATCGAGTTTTGGGTGGCGGCATCGTGCCCGGCAGCGTCGTGCTGCTCGGCGGCGATCCCGGCATCGGCAAGTCGACCTTGTTGTTGCAAGTGGCCGCTGCCGTCGCGCGCGGCGCGCCGGTGCTGTACGCGACGGGTGAAGAGTCCGCCGCGCAGGTGGGGGCGCGTGCGAGTCGGCTCGGGCTCTCGGCACCGGGGCTCGAGATCGCGCCCGAGTCGGACCTCGAGACCATACTCGACGGCGCGCGCAGTGCGCGTGCCGCGTTGCTGATCATCGACTCCATCCAGACCGTGCACTCGGCGCAATTGGCCGCAAGTGCGGGCGGCGTCGCGCAGTTGCGCGAATGCGCGGCGACCATCGTGCGCCATGCGAAATCGAGCGGCACGGCGGTGTTCATCATCGGGCACGTCACGCGCGAAGGCACGATCGCCGGGCCAAAAGTGCTCGAGCATCTGGTCGACACGGTGCTCTATTTCGAAAGCGACGCCGGCTCGCGCTATCGCATCGTGCGTGCGACCAAAAATCGTTTTGGCGCCGTGAACGAACTCGCGTTCTTCGCCATGACCGAAGGCGGCCTGCGTGAAGTGGCCAATCCCTCGGCGATTTTCCTCGCACGCTCGCAACCGGTGGCACCGGGCAGCATCGTCACCGTCGCCCGCGAGGGCGGGCGGCCGCTGCTGGTCGAGATTCAGGGGCTGGTCGACCCCATGCGTTTCGGAAATCCGCGGCGCGTGGCGCAGGGTCTCGATGCGACGCGGCTTGCGATGCTGCTCGCGGTGCTCAATCGTCACGCCGGACTTTCGCTGCAAGATCACGACGTGTTCGCGAACGTGGTCGGGGGCCTTTCGCTCGGCGAGACGGCGAGCGATCTGCCGGTGTTGTTGGCGCTCGCCTCGAGCTTGCGTGATCGCGCGTTGCCGGCGACGTTGATCGCGTTCGGCGAGGTCGGGCTCACCGGCGAGGTGCGTCCGGTGGCCTACGGCGAAGAGCGTCTGCGCGAGGCGGCCAAACAGGGATTCAAAACCGCGCTCGTCGCCGAGGACAATCTGCCGCGCAAGCCCGTCGAGGGCATCACGGCGATCGGCGTCTCACGCCTCGCCGACGCCGTCGCGCGCGCCTTCGCCTGAGCGTTCGCTGCGTCGTCGCACGCGCACCGTGCGGATCGCGTTGTCGGCGATCTGCAGCACTTCGAGTTCGAGCGCGCCGATGCGCAGCGTCGTGCCCGCTTCGGGGATGGTTTCCAGTCGTTCGAGCAACAGACCGTTCAAGGTCTTCGGGCCGTCGGTCGGCAGTTGCCAGCCGAGCGCGCGGTTCAATACGCGAATCGTCGCGCTCGCGTTGACGATATGCGAGTCGGCCGATTCGCGATGGATATCCTTGTGCGAAATGGTCGCCGGATCGTTGGTGAACTCGCCGACGATTTCTTCGAGGATGTCCTCGAGCGTGACGAGTCCCTGAATGTCGCCGTACTCGTCGACCACGAACGCGAAGCGTCGGCGCGCGCGTTGAAAGTTGGCGAGCTGCACGGTGAGTGACGTGCCGTCGGGCACGAAGTACGGCTCGCGTTGTTCGGCAAGGTCGCGCAACTTGCCGCGGTCGAGCGCGCCGCGCGCGAGTTCCTGCGCGACGCGCTTCATGTGCAACAGACCGACCAGCGCGTCGATGTCGCCTTCGTACACGGGCAAACGCGTGTGCGGCGTTTGGCGCAGCTGCTCGAGGATGCGCTCCCAGTCGTCCTCGAGATCGATGCCGGCGATCTCCTGGCGCGGAATCATGATGTCGTTGACCGTGATGCGCTCGAGATCGAGGATCGACAACAGCATTTGCCGGTGGCGCTGCGGCACCATCGGTCCGGATTCGCTCACCACCATGCGCAGCTCTTCGGGCGAGAGGGTCTGGTCGCCGCGCTCGTCGCCGGAGGCGACGCCGAATACGCGCAACAATCCGTAAGCCGCCCAGTTGGCGAGGATCACGCCGGGGCGCGAGATGAACACCAGTGCGCGATAGATCGGTGCCGCCGCGAGCGCGACGCCGTCGGCGTGCACGGCAGCGAAAATCTTCGGCGCGAGCTCGCAGAAGATCAGCATCACGGTGGGCACGATCAAGGTCGGCAGCAGCAAGGCGTACTCGTGACCGTCGCGCACGGCGAGGATGGTCGCGATGGTGGTGGCGCCGGCGCTCGAGAGCGTGAGTACGATGAGGTTCGCGCCCAACCAGTCGTCGGGCTTGGAGAGCAGTTGATCGAGGACGCGCGCGGCGCGGTTGCCCGCGGCCGCGCGGGCGCGGATGCGATAGCGGTTCGCCGACAGCATCGCCACCTCGGTGCCCGAGGAAAATGCCGTCACGGCGAGGGTCAACAACAGCAACCAGAGCAGGGCGGGGGTGGTGAGTTCTTGCACGCGATACTCCGGCCCTATTCATAGCACAGAACCCACCGACCGGGCCCGGGTTTATACTCGCGGGCCCATGTTCGACAACCTCAGCCAACGCCTTGCCAAGACCGTGCAGAATCTGCGCGGCAAAGGGCGCATCACCGACGAGAACATCACCGAGACCTTGCGCGAAGTGCGCATGGCCTTGCTCGAGGCCGACGTCGCGGTGCCGGTGGTCAAGCGGTTCATCGATGCGGTGCGCGTCAAAGCGCAGGGTGCCGACGTCGCTGCGAGTCTCACGCCGGGGCAGGTGTTCGTTTCCATCCTGCATCGCGAACTCGTCGAGTTGCTCGGCGGCGCGCGTGCGGGTTTCGAATTGCGCGCACAACCGCCGTATGTCGTGTTGCTCGCGGGTTTGCAAGGTGCCGGCAAGACCACGACCGCGGCGAAGCTCGCGCGTTGGTTGATCGAATCCCAAAAGAAACGCGTGTTGCTCGTCAGCACCGACGTGCGTCGTCCGGCCGCGATTCTGCAGCTCGAGCGCCTCGCCACGCAGGTCGGTGCGGGCTTTCATCCTTCGAGCAGCGATGGCGATCCGGTACAGATCGCGCGCAGCGCCGTCGACGCGGCGCGCAACGGCGTGTACGACGTATTGATCGTCGACACCGCCGGGCGCTTGCACGTCGATTCCGAATTGATGGACGAAGCGCGCAGCATCGATGCGGCCGTGGCTGCGCACGAAAAACTGTTCGTGGTCGACGCGATGGCCGGACAAGATGCGCTCAATTCCGCGCGCGCCTTCGGCGCCGCTCTCGATTTGACCGGCATCATCCTCACCAAGGCCGACGGCGATGCGCGCGGCGGCGCCGCCTTGTCGGTGCGCGAGGTGACGGGCAAGCCGATCGTGTTTCTCGGCGTCGGCGAAAAGGTCGATGCGCTGCAGCCGTTCGATCCCGAGCGTATGGCCGGCCGCATCCTCGGCATGGGCGACGTGGTCGCGCTGGTCGAGCAGGTGCAGGGCAAGGTCGATGCGGCCGAGGCCGAGCGTCTCGCGCGCAAAGTGGTCTCGGGGCAGCGGTTCGATTTCTACGACCTCAAGGGCCAGCTCGAGCAGTTGCAGAAAATGGGTGGGCTCGGTGCGCTCGTCGACAAACTCCCCGCGAATCTCGTCAAAGGGGCTCCGGTGACTGCCGAGGGCGATCAGGCGGTGCGGCGGCAAATCGCGATCATCAATTCCATGACGCATCGCGAGCGCCGGCGTCCCGAGATCATCGACGGCTCACGTCGGCGCCGGATCGCCTCGGGTTCGGGCACGCAGGTGCAGGACGTGAATCGGCTGCTCAAACAGTTCACCGAGATGCAACGGATGATGAAATCCATGAAGGGCGGCAAGCTGCAACGCATGCTCGGTGCGTTCCGGGGGCGGGGCGGTCCGCCGGGGCTGTCCTGACGCCCGGTCGGGCGGTCGGCCGGCGATCGCGATCTTGCAAAGGGACGCTTCCATCAAGTCCCTGATTTCTGTAGACTCCGCGCTCTTTTTCGGCACCCTTGGCCACAAGCTTTGGGGCGATGACCTTAGACCGAGAGCGAACTAGACCTATGGTGACGATTCGTCTGACCCGTCGCGGCGCCAAGAACTCGCCGTTCTATCACGTCGTGGTGACCGACAGCCGCAAGCGGCAGGGCGGTTTGAGCCTGGAAAACGTGGGCTTTTTCAACCCCGTTGCCCGCAAGAGCGAGCCCCGCCTGAAGCTCGATCTGGCCCGTATCGAATACTGGGTTGGCCAGGGCGCGAAGCCGTCCGACCGCGTTCGTACGCTGGTCGCCGACTTCCGCAAGCAGGCCGCGGCCTGAGCGCCGCCCACCTCCCGTAGGCGCCCGCATGGGCACTGAACGGTGGGTGGAATTGGGTCGCCTGGGGCGGCCCAAGGGCTTGCGGGGCTGGTTGCACGTCCAGTCTTGGACCGACCCCCCGGAAGCTTTGCTCGACTACCCCACCTGGCATCTCGTCGGTCCGCAGGGCCAGCGTGAAGTCTTGAAACCCGCTGAGGTGCGCGCCAACCCGAGTGGTCTGGAAGTTCGCCTCGAGGGGTTCGCGAGCCGCGAGGCCGCCGAGGTCAAAGTCGGCTGGCGCATCGAAGTGCCGCGCACGGAATTGCCCCCGGTCGAGGCCGGGGAGCACTACCGGGAGGACCTGATCGGCTTCCAGGTGTGCAATGGGGAGGGCGTCGATTTCGGTGTCCTCGACAGTTTCGTCGACTTGCCGGGTAATGCCGTCATGGTCGTGCGGGGCGAGAGGGAGCGTTGGCTGCCGGTGACGAAGCAGCATGTGCTCTCGATCGATACGGATGCGCGTCGCATCCAGGTCGATTGGCCCGCGGACTTCTGACGTGGCGCTGCAAGTTGCAGTGGTGACCTTGTTTCCCGAACTGGTTCGGGGAGCGAGCGAACACGGAGTGTTGGGTCGTGCGCTCGCGCGTGGCTTGGCAGGGATCGAATGCGTCGATCCGCGGCAGTACGCCTCGGATGCGCATCGCACGGTGGACGACCGCCCTTACGGCGGGGGTCCCGGAATGGTCGGTACGCCGGCGCCTTGGGCCGCGGCGATCGACGCGGCAGTGGCACAGTCGCCCGCCGGTGTTCCGCGGATCCACCTGTCTGCGCAGGGCGAGCGATTCGATCAGGGCGTGGCGCGTGAATTGGCGGCCATGCCGGGTTTCGTGCTGGTGGCGAGCCGCTACGAGGGGCTCGACCAGCGGGTGATCGATGCCCGCATCGATCGCGAGTTGTCGCTGGGGGATTTCATCCTCTCGGGCGGCGAGTTCGCGGCGCTTGCGGTCATCGACGCGGTGGTGAGGCTTTTGCCCGGGGCGCTTGGCGACGAGCGCTCGAACGTGGAAGAGTCGTTTTCCGCCGCGCGACTCGACTGGCCGCATTACACGCGTCCGGTGGAGTGGGAAGGCAGAGAAGTGCCGCAGGTGCTGCAGGGTGGAAACCACGCGGCGATCGCGCGGTGGCGGCTGCGGGAGTCGGTGGGACGCACCTACGAGCGTCGCCCCGATTTGATTTCAGGATGCGGGCTCTCCGACGAGGAGAGTCGGCTGTTGACGGAATATCTCGCCGAGCGAGAGGTGCAAAAAAATGGCTAACATAATCGCCGAAATGGAAAAGAGCCGCATGACGCGGCAGTTGCCCGACTTTTCGCCGGGTGACACCGTGATCGTCAACGTGAAGGTGGTCGAAGGCGACCGCGAGCGCGTGCAGGCCTACGAAGGCGTGGTCATCGCCAAGAGCAACCGCGGCTACAACTCCTCGTTCACCGTGCGCAAGATTTCGCACGGCGAGGGCGTCGAGCGCACTTTCCAGAGCCACAGTCCGAGCATCGCCGACGTGACCGTCAAGCGTCGCGGCAGCGTGCGTCGCGCCAAGCTCTACTACCTGCGCGATCTGTCGGGCAAGGCTGCCCGCATCGAAGAGAAAGTCTGACCTTGACCACGCGCCACGCCGCCCGGTCTTCGGGTTGCGTGGCGCGCGTGTTGCCCCGTTGCTAGACTGCAGGCTTTCCCGCCTGCTCACGTTTCGTACGGGTATTCCAATGCGTTCATCCCTCGCGGCTCTTGCGTTGGCCGCTGCGTCCGCGCTGTGCGCCACGGCCATGGCTGCGGCTCCCGATCTCTCGCTGTTGAAATTGCCATCCGGATTCCGGATCGAAGTGTGGGCCGATGGCGTCGACAACGCGCGCTCGATGGTCCGCAGCGACTCGGGCACCGTATTCGTCGGCACGCGCACGGCCGGCAAGGTCTACGCCATCCGCGAACGCGAGGGACGTCGCGAGGTGCGCGTGATCGCACAAGGACTCAACGTACCGAACGGAGTCGCGCTGCAAGGTGGCGCACTCTACGTCGCCGAGAACGACAAAATTTCCCGTTATGACGACATCGAGTCGAAGCTCGATGCGCCGTCGGCACCGGCGCTCGTGACGAAGCTCACGGCCGATCGTTGGCATGGTTGGCGATACATCGCCTTCGGCCCGGATCGCAAGCTCTACGTGACGCTCGGTGCGCCTTGCAACGTCTGTGACAAGGATGCCGAAGGTTACTCGCAGATCGTCCGCATGAACGCCGACGGCAGTGGTCGCGAAGTCGTGGCGCACGGCGTGCGCAATTCGGTGGGCCTCACCTGGCATCCGCAGACCCGCGAGCTGTGGTTCACCGACAACGGTCGCGACATGTTGGGCGACGACCTGCCGCCCTGCGAAATCAATCGCGTCAAAAAAATCGGTGCGCATTACGGGTTTCCTTTCTGTCACGCCGGCGACGTCGTCGATCCGGAGTTCGGCAAACTCGGGCGTTGCGAAGACACGGTCGCGCCCGTGCAGCGCCTCGGTGCGCACGTCGCGCCGCTCGGTTTGCAGTTCTACTCCGGTGCGCAGTTTCCGCGCGCGTGGCGCGGGCGATTGCTGTTCGCCGAGCACGGCTCGTGGAACCGCAGCAGCAAGGTCGGTTATCGTCTGGCGCAATTGAAGTTCGATGGTGCGCGCGTCGTCGGTTACGAAGATTTCGTCACCGGCTGGTTGCGTCCCGACGGCAAAGTGGTGGGGCGTCCGGTCGACGTTTTGCAGTGGCCCGATGGTTCGATCCTGGTGTCGGACGATCTGTCCGGCGTGATCTATCGCATTTCATACGACGGTGGCCGCTGAGGCCAAGGAGCGACTCGTGCGAAAGTTTTTCGGCTACATCTGGACCGGGCTCGACGGGCTGCGACGCGTGTTGCATCTGTTGCTGCTGCTGCTGATCTTCGGCTTCATCGTCGGTGGCCTGAGCGGCTCGATTCCGAAAATCCCGAAGAAGGCGGCCTTGGTCGTCGCGCCCGCGGGTGAAATCGTCGAGCAGCGCTCGGACGACCCCATCGATCTCGCCGTCGCCGAGGCGCGTGGCGAAGGGCAGAACGAAACGCTGCTGCGAGATCTCGTCGAGGCCTTGCATGTGGCCAAGGCCGACGCGCGCATCGCGGCGGTGATGCTCGATCTCGATGGCATGAGCGGTGCGGGCCAGCCGACGCTCGACGAGTTCGCCCGTGCGATCGACGACTTCCGCAAGTCGGGCAAGAAGGTCGTCGCGTTTGCGACCGCGTACAGTCGCGACACGTATTTCGTCGCGGCGCATGCGGACGAAATCCACCTCGAGCCGCTCGGGCTCGTCGCCCTCGAGGGCTACGATCGCTACCGCAACTATTTCAAAGACGCGCTCGACAAGCTCGGCGTCGACATCAACGTGTTTCGCGTCGGCGTGTTCAAGAGCGCGGTCGAACCCTACATCCGCAAGGACATGTCGCCCGAGGACCGCGAAGCGAGCCAGGTGTTCATCAATTCGCTTTGGGATTCCTACGTCAAATCCGTGGCTGCGGCGCGCAAGCTCACGCCCGAGGCGTTGGCCAGTTACGTGGCGACGTTGTCGCCTGCGGTGCAGGCGGCGAAGGGTGACGCGGCCAAAGTCGCGCTCGACGCCAAGCTCGTCACCGCACTCAGTTCCTCGTCCGACGTCGAACGCCGCATGATCGCGCTGGTCGGCGAAGACGAGGAGGGCGATTCCTATGCCGGCGTGACGATCAAAGATTATCTGCGCGTCGCGCACGCCGAAGATCGCCTGAAGAAGGCCAAAGGCCCGCAGGTCGGCATCATCGTCGCCTCGGGCGAGATCGTGGATGGCGACGGTGCGGCGGGCAGCATCGGCGGCAAGTCGATGGTCAAGATGATCCGCGAGGCGCGTCTCGACGACGACGTGAAGGCGCTCGTGTTGCGCATCGACAGCCCGGGTGGCAGCGTGCTCGCCTCCGAAGAAATCTATCGCGAGTTGCTCGCGTTCAAGGAAACCAAGCGTCCGATCGTCGTATCGATGGGCGATTTGGCGGCCTCGGGCGGTTACTACATCGCGATGCCGGCGGACGAGATCTGGGCGAGTCCGGCGACCATCACCGGCTCCATCGGCATCTTCGGTCTCATCCCGACCATCAATCGCGGCCTCGACAAGATCGGCGTCGGCACCGACGGCGTCGGCACGACGCCGCTGTCGGGGATGCGTCTCGATCGGCCGCTGAGTCCGGCCATCTCGACGCTGATGCAGGCGACGGTCGAGCGCGGCTACGAGGAGTTTCTCGCGCACGTGAGCAAGGGTCGCAACAAGACCCGCGACCAGGTGCACGCGATCGCGCAGGGTCGCGTCTGGTCGGGTCGCGATGCGCTGCGGATCGGGCTCGTCGATCAACTGGGCTCGCTCGATCAGGCCGTCGCCGCTGCCGCCAAACGCGCGAAGCTCGTCGAGGGAAAATACACCGTGCGTTATCGCGAACCTGATTTGTCCTGGGCGCAGGAGTTCGCGCAGTCGATCAAGGCGAGCACGATCGCCACGGCGCTGCGCTACGGCGGCATCGGCGATCCGCAGTTGCTGCAGGCGTTGCAGTTCACGCAGCGGCAGCTCGGTCCGGTCGAACGCGAGGTGATGCGTTTCGATCGGCATGCGCTGCCGGGACGGCTCTACGCGCACTGCTTCTGCAGTGCGCACTGAGCAGGCCGGGTCCTCGTCATGCGTACCACCGACTCCAAAGCGAATCGCCTGTTCATCGTGCTGGCGGGTTTTTTCCTCACCAACGCGCTGATCGCCGAGTTCGTCGGCGTGAAGATCTTCTCGCTCGAGGCGACACTCGGCATTGCGCCCTACGAGTGGTCGCTGCTCGGCGTCTCCGGAAATTTGAACTTCACCGCCGGCGTGCTGCTGTGGCCGTTCGTGTTCGTGATGACCGACGTCATCAACGAATACTTCGGCTTGCGCGGCGTTCGGTTGATCTCCTGGGTCGCGGTGGTTTTCATCACTTATGCGTTCGCGGCGGCCTATGCGTCGATCGCCCTCGCGCCGGCGGGGTTTTGGGTCGAAGCGAACCGCGGACTCGGCGTGCCCGACATCCAGAACGCCTACGCGCAGATTTTCGGGCAGGGCTTGTGGACCATCGCCGGTTCGCTGGTCGCGTTTTTGATCGGTCAGTTGGTGGATGTGGTCGTCTTTCATCGCATCCGTCGCGTGACCGGTGACGATCACGTGTGGTTGCGTGCGACGGCCTCGACGGCGGTGTCGCAAATCCTCGACAGCTTCGTGGTGCTCTACATTGCCTTCGTGCTCGGTCCGCAGCAGTGGCCCGTGTCGCAGTTTCTCGCCGTCGGCACGGTCAACTACATCTACAAGATGGCGGCGGCCATCGCGATGATTCCTTTGCTCTACGTCGCGCGGCACTTCATCAAACTGTATCTCGGCGCCGACGAAACCGCGCGCCTGAAGGCGCACGCCGCGGAGTGAAGCGCGCGACGGCCAGTGGCGCGAGCGCTCCCCGCGCAGAGCGCCGGGTGCTCGCGCTCATACCGCCGATGACCCAACTCAATACGCCGTACCCATCGACGGCGTATCTGACCGGGTTTTTGCGCTCGCGCGGTATCGCCGCTCTGCAGGAAGACCTCGCGCTCACGCTGGTGCTCGATTTGCTGACTGCACCGCATCTGGCGACGATCGCCGAGCAGGCCCGCGCGCTGCCGAAGCGTCGGCGCAGCGAATCGGTCGCGGCGTTTCTCGATGCCTTGCCCAAGCATCTGGCGGTCGTGGCGCCGGTGCTGCGGTTTTTGCAGGGCGATGATCCGACACTCGCGCATCGCATCGCCGCCCGCACATTTCTGCCCGAAGGGCCGCGCTTCGCGGCGCTCGAACGATTCGACGGCAGTGACAGTGGCGGTGATCCGCTCGCCTGGGCGTTCGGCGCGCTCGGCGTGCAGGATCGCGCCCGTCACCTCGCCACGCTCTACCTGAACGATCTGGCCGACGTGATCCGCGATGTCGCCGATCCGCGCTTCGAATTCGTGCGCTATGCGGAATCTTTGGCGGCGAGTCAGTCCTCCTTCGAGCCGCTCGCCGCGGCACTCGCGGCGCCCGAGACGCTGGTCGATGCGACGCTGCGCGCGGCGACGACGGCTGCGCTCGCGCGCCATCGACCGCACGTCGTGCTGCTGTCGGTGCCGTTTCCGGGCACGGTCTACGCGGCATTTCGCATTGCGCAGACCATCAAAAAAATTGCGCCAAAGACCGTCATCGTCCTGGGTGGCGGGTACGTGAACACGGAATTGCGCGAGCTCGCCGAGCCGAGGGTGTTCGATTTCTTCGACTACGTGACGCTCGACGACGGCGAGCGACCGCTGTTGGCGCTGTTCGAACATCTCGATGGCGGGCGTACGCGCGAGCGTCTCGTGCGTACCTTCCATCGTCAGGGCGATGCGGTCGTGTATGCGAACCACGCCGAGCCCGACGTCCCGTTTTCGGAAACCGGCACGCCCACGTGGGACGGGTTGCCGCTCGGGCGCTATCTTTCATTGCTCGATCTTTTGAATCCGATGCATCGTCTCTGGTCGGACGGGCACTGGAACAAGCTCACCGTCGCGCACGGCTGCTATTGGAAAAAATGCAGCTTCTGCGACGTCACGCTCGATTACATCTCGCGCTATGAAGCGGCCTCGGCCGAGTTGCTGGTCGATCGCATCGAGCAGGTGGTCGCCGAAACCGGTCAGACGGGGTTTCATTTCGTCGACGAAGCGGCGCCGCCGAAGGCGCTCAAGGCGCTCGCGCAAGAGCTGCTGCGGCGCGAGACGCGCATTTCCTGGTGGGGCAATCTGCGCTTCGAGAAAACGTATACGCCGGAGCTCTGTCGGCTGCTCGCCGACAGCGGCTGCATCGCGGTGTCGGGCGGCCTCGAGGTCGCCTCCGATCGCCTCCTGGCGCTGATGAAAAAGGGCGTGACCGTGGCGCAAGTGGCGCGCGTCACGCGCGCCTTCAGCGAGGCGGGCGTGCTGGTGCATGCGTATCTGATGTACGGATTTCCGACCCAGAGTCTCGCCGAGACCGTCGATTCGCTCGAATACGTGCGGCAACTCTTCGCCGAAGGTTGCATCCAGTCCGGTTATTTCCATCGCTACACCTGCACGGTGCATTCACCCGTCGGTCGCGCGCCGCAGGACTACGGCGTCACGCTGTTGCCGGCGTCGCATCAGGGGTTTGCGCGCAACGACATCGGCTTCGACGACGGCTTGGGCGTGGATCACGCGGCGCTCGGTCGTGCCTTGTCGGCCGCCGCGTACAACTACATGCACGGCGTCGCACTCGATCGGCCGGTGCACGAGTGGTTCGTCGATGTACTCGAAACTCGCGTGTCGCGCACGCGGGTGCCGCGCGATTACGTCGCGCGTGCGCTCGGCGCTTCCTGACGCAGACTCTCGGCCGCGGCCGAAGGCAGGTCGCGCCAGTGCGGCAGCTCGAAGGCGAGGCTGCAGTAGGCGCCGGTGACCAGAGGATGCGCGCGATGGCCGCCGAACTGCGCCGCACAGTCCGAAAGTCCCGGGTTGTGACCGACGATCAACAGGTGATGGACCGCGTCGGCAGTCCGTGCCGCGATTTCGGTGATGGTGTCCGAGTCGGCGAGGTAGAGGCGCGCTTCGAGGTGCAGGCGCTCGGGCGGCAGTTCGAGGCTTGCGATGATTTCTTTGGCCGTCTGTTCGGTGCGCCGGGCGGGGCTCGCGAGCACGAGCTGCGGCTGCAAGTGCAGGGCGTGCAAGCGCGCGCCACTCGCGTGCGCTTCGGCATGGCCGCGCGGGTCAAGTTTGCGCGCGAAGTCGCCGGCGTCGGTTTCGGGTTCGGCGTGACCGTGACGCAGCAGAGTCAGGCGCCGGATCACGGCGCGCGCACCACGATGCGATCGTCGATGCGTCGCACCTCGAAGATGCGGATGGGTTCGTAGGCGGGCGGAGTCAGTGCCGCCCCCGTGCTCAGGCAGAATCGCGCCCCGTGTCGCGGGCAAATCACCACGCCGCAGGGCGTCGTCGGATCGGAATCGAGTTCGGCGTCGGCGAAGGCTTCGCCATCGTGACTGCAGCGATCTTCGAACGCGTGCAACTCGCCGTCGCGCTCGACCACCATCACGAACCAGCCGTCCACGTCGCCGGTGATGCGGCCGCGGTCGATCAGCTCCGCTGCCGCGCCGAGGTCGATCCAGCGCTCGCTCATCACATCATGCCCGTCTGCAAACGCGCGGCTTCGGACATCATCGATTGCGACCACGGCGGGTCGAACACCAGTTCGACGTTGACCTTGTTCACGGTCGGGATCAGCTCGAGTTTCTCGCGCACGTCCTGCACCAGCACGTCACCCATGCCGCAACCGGGGGCGGTGAGCGTCATTTTGACGTCGATCTGGCGCGCGCCGTCGGTGTGCGTGACATCGCAGGTGTAGATGAGACCGAGCTCGACGATATTGATCGGGATCTCGGGATCGTAGCAGCCGCGCATTTGCTGCCAGGCGAGCTGTCGCACGTCCTCTTCGCTCGCATTGGGCGGCAACTCCGGTGCCTTGCTCGCTTCCTTGCCGATCGCGTCGGCGTGTTCCCCGGCGAGTCGGTAGAGATTGCCTTCGATGTACAACGTGAAACTGCCGCCGAGCGCCTGGGTGATGAAACCCGACAAGCCCGCTTTCAACTCGATCTCGTCGCCCGAGGGGACCATCACCGCCTTGACGTCGCGGTTGATCAGGAAGGCTTCGTTTTCGTGACTGCGCATGGCGTATTCCGCGGTGTCATTCGGTGGAAACGGTGGCCGCGCCCGGTGCATCGGCCGCGTGGGCGAGTGCGGCGTCCAGCGTGTGCCAGCAGAGACTCGCACACTTCACGCGCGCCGGATATTCGCGCACGCCCGCGAGCGCCGCGAGCTTGCCGAGATCGGTCGGCGGCAGGGCATCGCCGTGCTCGGTGAGCATGCCGTGCACGCGCGCATGCAGCGCGTGGATCTGTGCGGCGTCGAGTCCTTTGACCGCTTCGGTCATGAGCGAGGCCGATGCCGTGGAGATCGCGCAGCCCTTGCCCTCGAAGCGGATGTCGCTGACGCGTCCGCCGGCGATGCGCAGCGTGACGGTGAGCCGATCGCCGCACAAGGGATTGTTGCCGTCGGCCGAGGTGTCGCAGGGGTCGAGGCGGCCGAAATTGCGCGGCTGCTTGTTGTGATCGAGGATCACGTCGCGATACAAATCTTTGAGATCCATCAGCCGAATACCTCGCGGGCGCGGCCGAGTGCGGCGGCCAGTTGGTCGACGTCGGCGTCGTCCGAATAACATCCGAAAGACGCGCGGGCGGTCGCCGGGACATCGAAGAATTCCATCACCGGCATCGCGCAGTGATGGCCGGTGCGGATCGCGACACCCTCGTCATCGAGGATCGTTCCGAGGTCGTGCGGGTGCACGTTTTCGAGCACGAACGAGATCACGCCGGCTTTGTGCGCCGCCTCGCCGATGATGCGCAGGCCCGGGATGGCGCGCAGCGCGCGCGTCGCACGAGCGAGCAGGGCTTGCTCGTGCTGCTGCACGCGCTCGAGTCCGAGTCCGTCGAGGTAGTCCATGGCGGCGGCGAGCCCCACGGCTCCGGCGATATGCGGCGTCCCCGCTTCGAAGCGATAGGGCAGCTCAGCGTAGGTGGTACGCGTGAACGACACGGTGAGGATCATGTCGCCGCCGCCTTGCCACGGCGGCATCTCGCGCAACACCGACTCGCGCGCATACAGCACGCCGAGTCCCGTGGGTCCGTAGAGCTTGTGGCTCGAGAAGGCGTAGAAGTCGCAGTCGAGCGCACGCAGGTCGACGCGCTGATGCGAGACCGCCTGTGCACCGTCGACGAGCGTGAGCGCGCCGACGCGTTTGGCGGCGGCGATCATGCGCTCGAGCGGCAGCACCGTGCCGAGTGCATTCGCGATCTGCGTGCAGGCGACGAGTTTGGTGCGCGGCGAGATGAGGGCCTCGAAGGCCTCGAGATCGAGTTCGCCGCGCAGCGTGATGGGCGCGACTTTGAGCGTCGCGCCGCTGCGCTCGCAGAGCATCTGCCAGGGCACGATGTTCGCGTGATGCTCCATCCACGTGATCAAAATTTCGTCGCCGGGTCCGAGCCTGCGGCCCCAGGACTGGGCGACGAGGTTGATCGACTCGGTCGTGCCGCGCGTGAAGATGATCTCGCGCGTGCTCGAGGCGTTGAGGAAGCGGCGCACGCGTTCGCGTGCGCCCTCGAACGCATCGGTCGCTTTTTGGCTCAGCTGGTAGACGCCGCGGTGCACGTTGGCATGGCTCGTGCGCTCGTAATGATCGACCGCTTCGAGCACGGCGAGCGGGCGTTGCGACGAGGCGGCCGTATCGAGAAATGCGAGCCGCTTGCCGCGTACCTGCGTGGCAAGGATCGGAAAGTCGGCACGGACCCGTGCGACGTCGTACGGCGCGCCGCTCACGATTCGACTCCGAACGGTGGCGCACCCGGCATGCGGCTTGCGACTTCGCGCGCGAGCTGCGTGCGGATTTGCGGCAGCGGGATACGGGCGATGACGTCGGCGATGAACGCCCACTTCAAAAGATTTTCGGCGACCTCCGGGTCGAGGCCGCGCGAGAGCAGATAGAACTTCATGGTGTCATCGAGCTTGCCCACCGTCGCGCCATGACTCGCCTGCACCGCGTCGGTGTGGATTTCGAGTTGCGGGCGTACGTCGGCCTCGGCGTCGTTGCCGGCGAGCAAACATTTGAGCGATTGGTCGGAGTTGCAATCCGTTGCGCCGCGGGCGACTTTCATGTGGCCGTTGAAGGCGACCCGGGCGCGATCGTTCGCGATGCCGCGGAAGAATTGCTCGGTGCGTGCACCGGGCGCGGCGTGATCCACGTGCACGTAGGCATCCTGAACCTGCGTACCGCGGCCGAGCGCCGCCGACGCCCAGCGCAGGCGCGACTCGCGGCCGATGTGGCGCACGAATGCGGTGGTTCGCGCGTGGGCCGCGCCGTCGGTGATCTGCACGAGCTCGCAGCGGGTGCCCGACTGCAAATCGATCTGCAGCGTTTCCTGGTGTTGGGCGCGCAGATCGCAGGCTTGCGTGCGCACGATGCGTGCCTGCGCGTCACGCGCGAGCGTCAAGTACAACGCGAGATTGGTGAGCGTCGGCGTGTCCGGTGCACTCGCGTGACGTTCGACGAGATCAAGTTGCCCGCCCGCACCGACCTCGATGCGCAGCAAGGGGTGAGCGGCTCCATCGGTCTGGGCGCTGACGCTGATGCACCAGATCTCCAACTGCAGGGCTGCCTCTCGGTCTGTGGTGACGTGCAAAGCCTCTCTGGCATGACGGGCGTTCAGGGTCGCGAACAAATGGTCCACGTCGTCCGGTGTTTCGATCCGCGACGGGTTGCTGCGTACCGCTCCACGGGGCAGCGGGTCGGACAAAGACGGTGCGAAGCAGCCGTCGACCAGCACGAGGCGTACGAAGCCGTCCGGGCGGGGCGTCAGCAGCGTGGCGGCGCGGGCGATCGCGCCCTCGTCCGGCGTCGGCAAGGCGTCGAAGCGTGCATTGGAGAGCGCACGCAAACTGGCGTATTTCCAGTTCTCGTCACGAGTGGAGGGCAGGGATGACACGCTCTGACTCATGGGATAAGGGGCTGCAGGCGTCAGGCCGCGCCGAGTAGCCAGTCATACCCGCGCGCTTCGAGTTCGTGCGCGAGTTCCGGGCCGCCGCTTCTGATGATGCGACCGCGTGCGAGTACGTGCACGCGGTCGGGTGCGACGTGATCGAGCAGACGCTGATAGTGGGTCACGAGCACGATCGAGCGATCGGCCGCGCGCAGCGTGTTGACGCCTTGCGCGACGACTTTGAGCGCATCGATGTCGAGTCCGGAGTCCGTTTCGTCGAGCAAGGCGAGCGACGGCTCGAGTACCAGCATCTGCAAGATCTCGTTGCGCTTCTTCTCGCCGCCCGAAAATCCTTCGTTCACGCCGCGCGACAGGAACGCCTCGTCCATCTGCATGAGCTTCATCTTGTCGCGCACGACGTTCAAAAATTCGAACGCATCGACTTCCGGCAGGCCGCGGTGCTTGCGTGCCGCGTTGAGCGCGGCCTTGAGCAGATAGACGTTGTTCACGCCGGGTATCTCGACCGGGTACTGGAAGCCGAGAAACACCCCGGCGCGGGCGCGCTCTTCCGGGGGCAGCGCGAGCAGATCCACGCCGCGCCAGTGCACGCTGCCGCGGGTCACTTCGTAACCGGGGCGTCCGGCGAGTACATAAGACAATGTGCTCTTGCCCGAACCGTTCGGGCCCATGATCGCGTGCACTTCGCCCGCGGGCACGACGAGGTCGATGCCGTTCAGCACGGTGCGGCCGGCGACGGTGGCGTGCAGATCTTTGATTTCGAGCATGGCGGACTCCCTCGTGCTCAGCCGACCGCGCCTTCGAGGCTGACGGCGAGCAGATTCTGTGCTTCGACGGCGAACTCCATGGGCAATTCCTTGAAGACGCTCTTGCAGAAGCCGTTGACGATCATGTTCACGGCATCTTCTTCGGCGATGCCGCGTTGCAGGCAATAGAACAGTTGGTCTTCGCTGATGCGCGAGGTGGAGGCTTCATGCTCGACGGTTGCCGTCGGGTTTTTCACTTCCACGTACGGAAACGTGTGCGCGCCGCAGAGATCGCCCATCAGCAGCGAGTCGCACTGCGTGTAATTGCGCGCGCCGTGCGCGGAGGGCAGTATTTTGACGAGGCCGCGATACGCGTTCTGGCCGCGTCCGGCGGAGATGCCCTTCGACACGATGGTGCTGCGCGTGTTCGCGCCGATGTGGATCATCTTCGTGCCGGTGTCGGCTTGCTGATAATGGTTGGCGAGCGCCACCGAATAGAACTCGCCCACCGAGTTCTCGCCGCGCAGCACGCAACTCGGATACTTCCAGGTGATCGCCGAGCCGGTCTCGACCTGTGTCCAGGAGATGTGCGCGTTGCGTCCGCGACATTCGCCACGCTTGGTGACGAAGTTGTAGATGCCGCCGACGCCGTTTTCGTCACCCGGGTACCAGTTTTGTACCGTCGAATATTTGATGGTCGCATCGTCTTCGGCGATGAGTTCGACGACGGCCGCATGCAGCTGGTTCTCGTCGCGCATCGGTGCCGTGCAGCCTTCGAGATAGCTCACGTGACTGCCGGCGTCGGCGATGATCAGCGTGCGTTCGAATTGACCGGTCTTGGCGGCGTTGATGCGGAAGTAGGTCGACAGTTCCATCGGACAGCGCACGCCTTTGGGGACGTAGACGAACGAGCCGTCCGAGAACACCGCCGAATTGAGGCAGGCATAGAAGTTGTCGCTGATCGGCACGACGGTGCCGAGATAGCGTTCGATCAGTTCGGGGTGCTTGCGCACCGCGTCCGAGAACGAACAGAAGATCACGCCGGCTTTCTCGAGACGATCTTTGAACGTGGTCGCGACCGACACGCTGTCGAACACGGCATCGACGGCGACGCCCGCGAGTCGCGCCCGCTCGTGCAGCGGCACGCCGAGTTTCTCGTAGGTGGCGAGCAACTTCGGGTCGACTTCGTCGAGACTCTTCGGGCCGTCGGTCTTGGCTTTGGGCGCCGAATAATACGACAGCGCCTGAAAGTCGACCGAGTAGGGGCGGAGATGCGCCCACTGCGGCTCACGCAGCGTGAGCCAGTGCCGAAAGGCCTTCAAACGCCAGTCGGTGAGAAACTGCGGTTCGCCTTTGATGCGCGAGATGGCGCGCACCGTGTCTTCGTCGAGACCTGGTGGCAGGCTCTCCGACTCGATGTCGGTGACGAAGCCGTGCTGATAGCCGCGGCTGACGAGGGCGTCGAGTTGTGCGTCGCTCATGATCTGACCTTCAGCGCCGAATGGCGGCGGCAGCGCGGCCACCGGCCGCAGGCAAAAGTTCACGCTCGAAGGCGCCGAGGCGCAGCGCCGTGGTGTCTATGCCGGCCAGCTGCGCGAGACTCACGTCATAGAGCGAACGCCGGATGGCGAGATTCACACGCTGCCAGGCACGACCGACGCCGCAGGTGGTTTCGATCTGGCAGTGACCGCTGCCCGCGGAGCAATCGGTGACCGCCACCGGACCTTCGAGCGCATCGAGGATGGCGGCGGCCGAGATCGCGGCCGCGGGCTTGGCGAGGGCGTAGCCGCCGTGCAAGCCGCGCGTCGAGTGCACGAGACCGCCGCGATGCAAAAGCTTCAGCACCTTGGCGACGGTGGTCGCGGCGATGTGGGTCCGCTCGGCGAGTGCAGCCGTGCTGAGGCGCTCACCCCCCGCATGGGCGAGGGCGGCGAGCAGCACCGTCGCATAGTCCGTCATTTTGCTGATTCGGATCATACCGGACCATTTTAGTCCCGATTCGCCGTTTGGTACAATCCGCGCCCCTTCGAGGGAGACCCCCCTTGTCCGATTCGAGCTCAACCGTCGACGCTGCTTCGTCACCCGTGGTCGCGGTGCGGGATGTGCAGTTTTCGCTCGCGGGTCGGCCGGTGTTTCAGGGCCTCGACGTGCAGGCGCGTCGCGGTGCGATCACCGCCATCATGGGTCCGAGCGGCACCGGCAAGACGACTTTGTTGCGCTTGATTACCGGCCAGATCGAGCCTGCGGCCGGCAGCGTGACCGTGTTCGGCGAGTCGCTCGCGACACAGGATCGCGATGCGCGCTATGCCATGCGTCGGCGCATGGGAATGCTCTTTCAAAACGGTGCGTTGCTCACCGACCTGACGGTGTTCGAGAACGTCGCGTTTCCGGTGCGCGCGCATGCGCGTCTGCCCGAGTCGGTGCTGCGACAGCTCGTGCTCACCAAATTGCAGGCGGTGGGTTTGCGCGGCGCCGCCGACCTCATGCCTGCGCAGCTTTCGGGCGGCATGGCGCGTCGCGTGGCGCTCGCGCGCGCCATCGTGATGGATCCCGAGCTGCTCATCTACGACGAGCCGTTCGTGGGTCTCGATCCGATCTCGATGGGCGTGATCGTCCGCTTGATCGGTCGTATCCATCGCGCGCTCGGCATCACCACGATCGTCGTCTCGCACGACGTCGCGGAGCTCGCCGCGCTCGCCGATCACAGTTATCTGCTCTCGGGCGGCAAGGTGGTTGCCGCCGGCACGCCCGCCGAACTCGCCGCGAGCGCGCAGCCGGCGGTGCGGCAGTTCATGGCAGGCGAGGCCGACGGACCGGTCGCATTTCACTATCCGGCCGACGATTACCGCGCGCAACTGCTCGGCGGTCGTCGATGATCGTGGCGGCCTTGCGACGCGTCGGTGCGGTCGCGTTGTTTCTCGTGCGCATCCTCGCGCAGTGTCCGGCGGCCTTGGCGAAGCCGCGCGCGATCGTGCACCAGATCCACAACTGCGGCGCGCGCTCGCTGATCATCATCATGCTCTCGGGCCTGTTCGTAGGCATGGTGCTAGGTTTGCAAGGCTACGATCTGTTGCAGCGCTTCGGTTCGGAGTCGGCGCTCGGCGTGGCCGCGGCGCTCGGGTTGCTCAAAGAATTGGGGCCGGTCGTCACCGCGCTGTTGTTCGCCGGGCGCGCCGGGACGGCGCTGGCGTCGGAAATCGGTTTGATGCGGGCGACGGATCAGCTCACCGCCATGGAAATGATGGCGGTCGATCCGGTGCGTCACGTGATCGCGCCGCGCTTGCTCGGCGGGATCGTCGCCTTGCCGTTGTTGGTCGCGATTTTCGACGTGATCGGTTTGTTCGGCGCGCAGCTCGTCGGCGTGGGCATGATGGGCGTCGATGCCGGGGCGTTCTGGTCGCAAATGCAGGCGGCCGTCGAACTTCGCGACGTCGCCGAGGGTCTGACCAAAAGCCTGTGTTTCGGCGTCGCCTGCAGTCTCGTCGCCGTCTACGAAGGATTCCACGCCGAGCCGACCGCCGAAGGGGTGGGGCTCGCGACGACGCGTACCGTGGTGGTGTCGTCGGTACTGACTTTGTTGATCGACTACTTGCTCACGGCCGCATTTTTGGCAAGGTAATTCCATGAAATCGCAACGCGCTCTCGAAATCGGCACCGGCCTGTTCGTCCTGCTCGGATTCGCCGCACTGGTGTTTTTGACCACGCAGTTACCCAACAGCGGTTTGAAGATGGGTGGCGTCGACGGCTATCGCGTCATCGCGCGCTTCGACAACGTCGGCGATCTCAAGGTGGGCTCCGCCGTCAGCATGGCCGGCGTCACCATCGGTCGGGTCGAATCGATCGGTTTCGATCCCAGTGATTTCCGCGCCGTCGTCGCGCTGCGCATCGATCGCAAGTACGACAAGATCCCGGACGACAGCGACGCCAGCATCCAGACCCAGGGTCTGCTCGGTGGCAAGTACGTCGGCATCTCGGCCGGTGGCTCCGAGGTCAGTCTGAAAGAAGGCGGTCGCATCGAATTCACGCAGTCGGCGATCGTGCTCGAGTCGCTGGTCAACAAATTCTTCGCCAACTTCGCGAGCAAAGGGTCTGACAGCACGGAGGGCGCCAAATGAATCATCGTCTCGAGCGTACGCGCGTCGCGTCTCGCATCGTCAATCTCGCATTCTTGGCGCTGTGCGCGGGGTTCGCGTACTCGCCGTCGGCGCCTGCCGAGCAGCGCGCCGCGGCTGAACTCAAGATCGACGCCGGCGACCCCAATCAACTGATCGAGTCGTCGGCGAACGCCATGCTGGCCGAGCTCGATGCGCGGCGCAGCGAGTTTCGCAAAAACCCGGACCGCTTGTACGGTGTCGTAGAGCGCGTGCTGCTGCCGCATTTCGACGTCGAATATGCCTCGCGCCTGGTGCTCGGCAAGCATTACCGCGGCGCGACCCCCGAGCAGCGCAAGCGCTTCGTCGACGCGTTCTACGGTTCGCTGATGGGCAACTACGGCGATGCCTTGATCGAGTTCACGGGCGATCGCATCAAAGTATTGCCGACGCCGGTGCCTGCCGATGCCACGGCGGCGGTCGTGCGCACGGAGGTCAAGCGCAGCAACGGCGAGAAGATTCCGGTCAACTACGTGCTGCGCAAGACCGAGACGGGTTGGAAGGCCTGGGATGTCGTCATCGAAGGCGTGAGCTACGTCAAAAGTTTCCGCGAAGACTTCGGCTCCGAGATCGACCAGAAAGGTCTGGACGCCGTGATCCAGCGACTCGAGTCGCAGCGCAAGGGTCCGGCGAAGTCCGCCAACGGCGCGCGCTGAAGCGATGTCCGCGTTCGAGGTTCAGTTGGTCGACGAATCCACGCTGCGTTTGCAGGGGGCGCTCGGTTTTGCCACCGCCGCCACCGCGCTCGCCGCTGGCGAACGCATGATCAACGCGGGCAGCGCGGAGTTGCAGATCGACTGCGCGGGGCTCACGCACGTCGACTCGGCGGGGCTTGCGGTGTTGCTCGAGTGGCTCGCGATGGCGGCGCGACGTTCGCGGCCGATCGGGTGGATCAACCTGCCCGAATCGTTGCGGCAACTGGCCGCAATCAGCGAGGTGCAGGACTGGCTGGTTCCGCTTCCGGGTCGGTGAGCTCGTCCGAATACGGATCGAGTTCCACGCCCTCGGGCGGCACATTGCCATCCAAGGTCTGATACTGCCGCCGACGCAAATACGAGTTGCGCACGAAGGTATAGGCGTCGCTCGTGCGCCGCACCACTTTGTCCACCTGCGTCAGACGTACGCGATGATCGAACTTGTCGCCGGCCCAGATGCTCCAGCGCGTACTGTCGTCCTCGATGTAGGTTTCGAGTTCGCCGTACCGGTTGCCCAATGATCCGAATGCCTCGAGCAGGGTGTAGGGGCCCAAACCCGGGATGAGCAGATACGGTCCCTCCGGGACGCCCCACACCCCCAACGTCTGGGCGAAATCTTCGTCGTTGCGCACGAGACCGATCCCGGAGGCCGGATCGAGCAGGCCGCCCAATCCGAGCGTGCTGTTGAGCGCGAAGCGCAGCGCATCGGTGCCTGCGGCCGCAAACTTGCCCTGCAATGCGTCATTGATGAGCGTGACGGGATATTTGGCGTTGCCGTAGAAATTCGAGACGCCGGTACGCACGAACGAGGGCGTGACGGCCACGTAGCCGTGCACGAGCGGCCGACCGACCACGTCGTCGAGTCGATCGTTGACGTCGTACATCACGCGGTTGAAAGGCTCGAAGGGGTCGCGCGGATCGCGCGGGTTCGACAGACGCGTGCTGCTTGCGCAACCGCTCAACGTCAGCAACATCAATGCGGCGCAGGCGAACTGCCACGCGGCAGTGGCAGTCGTGCGCGGACGATACGACGGGATCATCGCGGCATTTTATCAGCATCGGGTCGTGATCGATCACGATGCTTGCGGTTGGCCGCCAATGCCTCGCGAATTTCCTTGGAACGCGCCTCGAAGCGTGCGCGCTGCACCGCACTGATGGCGGGGTCGGCGAGCGCCAGCTCCAGTTGTTTGACCGCCACGGACAGATCGCCGCCGGCGATGTGGTACTCGGACATGTAGTAGTACGCGTCGGCGGTATCGCCGGCTGCGCTCGCGGCGAGGGCGGTGAAACGAATCTGTTCGGGCGTCGGCGCCACGTTGTTGAACAGGTCGAGCAATAGTTGATGCGCTTGCTTGGCGCCGCCGGTGCGCAACAGCACTTCGGCGTAGCGAATGGTCAGCGGCACGTTGCGCGGCGCCACGTCGAGCGCGGTGCGCAGGGTTTGCAGCGCGAGGTCCGGCCAACCGGCGGCGAATTGTGCCTGGCCCAGAGCGGCTTGCAACATCGGGCTTTGCGGTTGCGAGGCGGCGAGTTCGATGAGTGCGCTCGCCGCACGCTCGCGGTCGCCGCGTCCGAGTCGGGCCAAAGATTCGCCGTAGCGCTGCGCCGGGGTGAGCGGTCGAGTGTCGGCGAGGGCCGCGTAATACTTGCTCAAATCGGCGTCTTCGCCTGCGCCGAGCACGCGCACGCGTTCGCGCACGAACGAATACGCGAGCGACTCGGCGGTGATCGCGGGCTTCAACAAGGCGGCACGATCGCGCGACTCGGCGATGCGATTCGCACTCACCGGATGCGTTTGCAGAAATTCGGGTGCTTGATAGATCGCGGGGCCCGCACGACGACCGAGCGTTTCGAACAGGTCCGGCATCGCGTTCGGGTCGAAACCCGCGGCCGCCAGAAAGCCGATGCCGATCCGGTCGGCTTCGTATTCGTTGGCGCGGGTGAAATTGATGCTCGATTGCGCCGCGGCGCCTTGCGCGACGGCCATGCCGGCCATCGCGGCATCGGGCGTGCCGGTGACCGCGCCGATCAGGATCGAGGCGAGGATGGCGGCAGCGGAGGCCATGCCTTGTTTCCCCTGTGCCTGGATCGAGCGCGCGATGTGGCGCTGCGTGACGTGCGCGATTTCGTGCGCGAGCACGCTCGCCAGTTGCGCTTCGTTGGCCGTGGCGGTGATCAGGCCTTGATTGACGCCGATGAAACCGCCGGGCAACGCGAAGGCGTTGATGCGCGCATCGCGCACCACGAAAAACTGGAAGCGCTGCGGGCTCTCCTGCGCTTGTGCGGCGATGCGACTGCCGAGATTCTGGATGTAATCGTTGATCTCGGGATCATCGAGTATTTGCCCTTGATCGCGCAGACCCGCCACGACCATCCGACCGAGTTGATATTCCTCGTCGCGACTGATGACGGAGTCGCCCGCGGAGCCGATGGCCGGCAGATCGCTGCCCGTGCGGTTCTGCGCCGTGACGCCCGCTGCGAGGGTTGCGGCCAGCAGCGCGGAGCAGGCGATGAGGATGCGACGCATCACTCGACAGACCGAACGCGGGGCTGAAAGTTCACAAGGTTTCGGACGCGTAATCCGCAAGCCGCGAGCGCTCGCCGCGCACCAAAGTGATGTGTCCCGCATGTCCCCAACCCTGGAACCGCGTCACCACGTAGGTGAGACCGGAGGTCGTTTCGGTGAGGTAGGGGGTGTCGATCTGCGCGATGTTGCCGAGGCAGATCATCTTCGTGCCCGGACCTGCGCGCGTGACCAGCGCTTTCATCTGCTTGGGCGTGAGATTTTGCGCTTCGTCGATGATCACGAAGCGATTGAGGAAGGTGCGGCCGCGCATGAAATTCAGCGAGCGGATTTTGATCCGATTGCGGAGCAGGTCGTTGGTGGCCGCGCGTCCCCAGCTGCCGCCCTCGGCGCTGTGCGTGAGCACTTCGAGGTTGTCCATCAGCGCACCCATCCACGGCTCCATTTTTTCTTCTTCCGTGCCGGGCAAAAAGCCGATGTCCTCGCCGAGCGGGATCGTCACGCGCGTCATGATGATTTCGGCGTAGCGATTGTGTTCGAGCGTCTGCAGCAACCCGGCGGCGAGCGTCAGCAAGGTTTTGCCCGTGCCGGCGGGCCCGAGAATCGAAATGAAGTCGATGTCCGGATCCATCAAAAGATTGAGCGCGAAGTTCTGTTCGCGATTGCGTGCGGCGATCCCCCACACGCCGTTGCGCTCGCCGCTGAAGTCGCGCACGAGCTCGAGCGTGGCGACGTTGCCTTGCACGCGTCGCACGATCGCGGCGAGGCCGCCATCGCGGTCCTCGAAGACGAACTGGTTGACGGTCCATGCGGCGACGGCGGGGCCGGTGAGTTCGTAGTACGTGCGCGCGCCTTCCTTCCACGAGCGCATGTTCTTGCCGTGACGCTCCCAGAAGTCCGCCGCCAACACTTCGGCGCCGCGGTAGAGGATGTCGGCATCTTCGATGCTGCGATCGCTGAAGTAGTCCTCGGCGTGTACCCCGACCACCGCCGCCTTGATGCGCAGGTTGATGTCCTTCGACACGAGCACGACCTGACGGTCGGTGTGCAAGGCTTGCAGCGCGAGGGTCTGCGACAGGATCGCGTTGTCGTTGCCCTGGCCAGGCAGGGTGTCCGGCAGGACCGAGCTCAGGCGTTGCGTCTGGAAAAACAGCCGCCCCGAGGAGGGCGCTTTGCCGTGGTTGCCCGAGAGGTTCGAGGGCAGCGGCAGGCCGCTCTCGATCTGCTCGCGCGTCGCTCCTTGCATCAGCTCGTCGAGAAAGCGACTGACCTGACGCGTGTTGCGCGAGGCTTCCGACAAGCCTTTTTTGGAGGCGTCGAGCTCTTCGAGCACCACCATGGGCAAATAAATGTCGTGCTCTTCGAAGCGGAAAATGGCGGCCGGGTCGTGCATCAGCACGTTGGTGTCGAGCACGAACAGCCGGCGCTGGCGTGCGGCCCTGCGCTTTTTCAAAGTGCTTGCGCCGCGGCCAGGACTTCGGCGGCGTGGCCGTCGGCTTTGACTTTGCGCCACTCGCGGGCAAGTTTGCCGGCGGCGTCGATCAGGAAGGTGCTGCGTTCGATGCCGAACACCTTCTTGCCGTACATGTTCTTCTCGCGGATGACGTCGAACGACGTGCACAGCGCTTCATCGGCATCCGAGAGCAATTCGTAGTTCAGGTTTTCCTTGTCGCGGAAGCGGGCGTGCGAGGCGCAGGAGTCGCGCGAGACGCCGACGACCAGCGTGCCGGCACGTTTGAACTTCGCGTGCAGATCCCGAAATTGCTGCGCCTCCACGGTGCAACCGGAGGTCATGTCTTTGGGATAGAAGAAGATCACCACTTTCGAGCCCGCGGCATCTTTGAGCCGCCATTTGCCCCCGTCGGTCGTGGTGGCTGTGAAATCCGGTACTTTGCGGCCGACGGCAAGTTGGGGCATGCGTGCTCCGTGTGCGGTGAGTGTGGCGTCAGGATTTTACGGGTTCGAGGATCGCGTCCAGGTTCATCGAGTCGCAGAATTCCATGAATTCCTCGCGCAAGTGGGCGAGGTGCAGTTTTGCCGGCACGTTGACCACCATTTGCACCGAGAACATCAGCGCCCCGGTATGTGCGGCCGGATAACTGCGGGTCGCGACTTCCGCGATGTCGATGCTGCGCCGCGAGCAAAAGCCCGAAATCGCCGAGACGATGCCGGTCTGATCGAGACAGACGGCATCGATCGAGTAGGGCAGCAGATCGGTGCGCGAACTGCGCGGTTCGGTGCGCCGCATGTGCAGCGTGAGGCCCGATGCATCGGCGAGTTTCGCCATTTCGGTTTCGAGCTTGGCCAGCGAGTGCCAGTTGCCCGAGACGAGCAGCACCATCGCGAATTCGGAGCCGAGACTCGCCATGCGGCTTTCGCTGATGTTGCCGCCGCAGTCGCTGATGACCTGCGTGAGATCGTGTACGAGGCCGGTGCGATCCGGGCCGATGGCCGAAATGGCGAGGTGTTGTTTCATTAGGCAACGCAGTGTACCGGTTGGCGGGCCGCACCGCGACCCGGTGCGCAGCAACATCTGCCTACGGTTGCATGCGCGGTGTCGCTGCCCGTACCATGCGAAATTCTCGCGGTTTTTCGGTATCCGGATGTTCTCAGGCAGTTATGTCGCCATCGTGACACCCATGCGGGCGGATGGCTCGATCGACCTCGACGCGTGGTCGCGACTCATCGACTGGCACCTCGCGAGCGGCACGAACGGCGTGATCGTCGGCGGCACGACCGGCGAATCGCCGACGGTGACCGAAGCCGAACTTGCACAACTCATCGCGCGCGCGCGGCAGCAGATCGCCGGCCGCATGGTGTTGATGGCCGGGGCGGGGCAGAACGGTACGGCGAGTACGGTCGAGCGGGTGCGCGCCATGTGTGCGCTCGGCGTCGACGCCTTGCTCGTCGTCACGCCGTCCTACAACAAGCCGACGCAAGAAGGTCTGTTCCGGCATTTCAGCGCCGTGGCGGAAGCCTCGAGCGTGCCGGTCATGCTCTACAACGTCCCCGGTCGTACCGCCGTCGACATGTTGCCGGCGACGGTGGCGCGTCTTGCCGAACTGCCGCGCATCGCGGCGATCAAAGAAGCCGTGGGTGATCTCGCGCGGATCCGCGAGTTGCTCGCGGTGGCGAGTCGGATCGCGATCTTCTCCGGTGACGACGCGACGGCGCGCGAAGCGGTGCTCGCAGGTGCGCGCGGGGTGGTCTCGGTCACGGCCAATGTCGCCCCGCAGCGCATGAGCCGTATGATCGCGGCGGCGCTCGCCGGCGATGCCGCCGGTGCCGCGTCCATCGACGCGACGCTCGCCGACCTGCACCAGGATTTGTTCATCGAGTCGAATCCCATCCCCGTCAAATGGGCGCTGGCGCGTATGGGTTACATCGACGACGGCATTCGGCTGCCGCTCACGCCGCTCTCGGCTTCGTGTCATGCTCGCGTCCTCGCGGCGCTGACGCGCGCCGGCATCTCGTTCCGGAGTTCCACATGAGTTCTGTCCGTACCCTCGCGTTGTGCGCGGTGCTGTTGCCGCTGGCCGGCTGCAGCTACGTGAAAAGCCTGTCGATTTTCAAAGCCGGCTGCGCCAAGCCCATCGACGTCGCGAGCATCGTCGATCGTCCGGCATTGGTCGTTCCGGCAGGGCGCGATGCGCCGGACACCCGCGCGGCGCTGCCCATCCCGAAGCTCGACACCCCGGAAGCCCCCCGTGCCGCCGATGCGCCCTGCATCGACGCGCCGCCCAAATACGTCCCGCCGGCGGTCAAGCGACCGCAGGCTTGATATGATGCGCGCACCGCTGATCCGGAGAGATGGCCGAGCGGTCGAAGGCGCTTGATTGGAAGTCAAGTAACATCGCAAGGTGTTCGTGGGTTCGAATCCCACTCTCTCCGCCAGTTCCATGGCGTCCCGCATCGGTTCCTTCGCGACGACCAGCCGTCAATTCCGCCAGGCCCGGAAGGGAGCAACGGTCGCGGTGATGTCGGGTGCCGAAGTCCAGCTGGTGCGGGCCGCCTCCATCTTCCCCGGTGACCTGATCCGATGAGCTACACCGCACTCGCACGCAAATGGCGCCCCCGGCGCTTCGAGGAGCTCACCGGTCAGGAGCACGTGCTGCAGGCGCTCTCCAATGCGCTCGCCACCAATCGCGTGCACCATGCGTTCTTGTTCACCGGCACGCGCGGCGTCGGCAAAACCACCATCGCGCGCATCCTCGCCAAATGTCTCAACTGCGACACCGGCATGACCGCGACGCCCTGCGGCACCTGCGCCAGTTGCCGCGAGATCGACGAGGGGCGGTTCGTCGATTTGATCGAGGTCGATGCCGCCTCGCGCACCAAAGTCGACGACACGCGTGAATTGCTCGACAACGTGCAGTACGCGCCCACGCGCGGGCGCTACAAAGTTTATTTGATCGACGAAGTGCACATGCTCTCGACGCACTCGTTCAATGCCTTGCTGAAGACGCTCGAAGAGCCGCCGCCGCACGTCAAATTTCTGCTCGCGACCACGGATCCGCAGAAACTGCCGGTGACCGTGCTGTCGCGGTGTCTGCAATTCAATCTGAAGCGCTTGTCGGTCGGCCTGATCGCCGATCGCATGAAGCACATTCTGACGGCCGAGGGCATCGCGTTCGAAGCGCCGGCGGTGCGACTCGTGGCCGAGGCCGCGGATGGCTCGATGCGCGACGGCCTGTCGCTGCTCGATCAGTTGCTCGCCTTCGGCGGCGGCAAGGTGGGCGAGGCCGAAGCGCGCAGCATGCTCGCGACGGTCGATCGCAAACAGGTCGTGACGCTCGCGGAGTGGCTCGCCGCCGGTGACCCGGCGGGTTTGCTCGATTACGTCCGCTCGCTCGAGGAATGGGCGCCCGATTACGGCGATGTGCTCGATGCCCTCGCGACGTTGCTCGTTCGCGTCGCGATGAAGCAGGTATTGCCCGCGTTCGAGGGCGACGAGTTGCATCCGCCCGAGTTGCTCGCGGAGCTCGCGGCGAAGTTGCCTGCGGAGGACGTACAGCTCTATTACCAGACGGCGATACTCGGTCGGCGCGATCTCGCCTACGCACCCGATCCGCGTACCGGGTTCGAGATGACGCTGCTGCGCATGCTCGCCTTCAAGCCCGGCGGCAGCGAGGGCATCGTCGCCGGCACCGCGTCGGCCGCCGCGACGGGACGTGCCGCACCGGCGCCGCGTGCGACGGGTAGTGCGCCGCGTGCCGCCGCTGCTTCGGGTGCATCGCTCGGCGATTGGGCGGCGACGGTTGCGGCACTCGATCTCGGTGGCGCGGCGCGACAGTTGGCGGCGAACTGCACCTTCGTCGCGCGCGAAGGGGCCCTGGTGCGCCTCATGCTCGATCCGGCGCAGTCGTTGTTGCGGACGCAGGCTTTGCTCGAGCGTCTGGCGCAATCTTTGTCACGGCACCTCGGCGAGACCGTGCGCGTCGAAGTCGATCTGGCTTCCGCGGCCGTCGACAGCCCGGCGCGAGCGGTCGAACGCGCAGCCGAATCGACGCTCGAACAGGCTCGCAAGTCGCTCGAGACCGATCCGACGGTGCGCGCGTTCCAGGAAAAATTCGGCGCAACCTTGCGCTCCGATTCGGTCAAACCCAACCACTGAAGGATTCTGCGATGGCTGGCAATCTCGGCAACATGATGAAGCAGGCGGAAGCCCTGCAACGCAACATGGCGAAGGCGCAAGAGGAAATCGCTCGTCTCGAGGTCGTCGGTGAATCCGGCGGCGGCATGGTGAAAGTCACCATGACCGGCAAGCACGAGGTCAAGCGCGTGCAGATCGAGCCGGCCGTGATGGGCGACGATCGCGAGATGCTCGAAGATCTGGTGGCTGCCGCGATCAACGATGCGGTGCGTCGCGTCGAGCAGCAAGGTGCGCAACGCATGCAGGAATTGATGTCGGGTCTGCGTCTGCCGCCAGGCATGAAGTTGCCGTTCTGAGGCGCTCGCGACGATGAAACACACGCCCGCGCTCGCGCGGTTGATCGACGCCTTGCGTACGTTGCCGGGCGTCGGGCCGAAAACGGCGCAGCGCATGGCTTTCCACGCGCTGCACGAGGGGCGCGACGGCTCGCGCCAACTCGCCGAAGCGCTGACCGGGGCGCTCGAGCGCGTCGGTCGCTGCGAACGCTGTCGCATGTACACCGAGACGCCGGTGTGCAGCATTTGCAGTTCGCCGCAGCGCGATGCGACGCTCATGTGCGTGGTCGAGTCACCGGCCGACGTGGTGGCCATCGAACAGTCCGGCGGCTACCGCGGTCGCTACTTCGTGCTCATGGGGCATCTGTCACCGCTCGACGGCATCGGCCCGGAGCAACTCGGCATCGCGGATCTGGAAACCGCGCTCGCAAGCGGCGAAGTGCAGGAGTTGATTCTCGCCACCAATCCCACGGTCGAGGGCGAGGCGACGGCGCATTTTTTGTCCGAGCTTGCGCGCCATCGCAATGTGCGTGCGACGCGCATCGCGCACGGCGTGCCCATCGGCGGCGAACTCGAATACATCGACGGCGGCACGCTCGCGCACGCGCTCGCAGGACGTCATTCGCTCGGTTGAGCGCTCTTCAGCGTTCGCGGCGACCCGGGCCGCGCGCCGCCTGCAAATCATTGAACACGCGTCGCAGTCGGCGATAACTCTCGTAGCGTCGCGCATCGAGCGTCTCGGCCTCGACCGCCGCGAGCACGGCGCAACCGGGTTCGCGCAGGTGACGGCAATCGGCAAAACGGCAGCTCGGCGCAAGCCGGTCGATCTCCACGAAGCCGAGACTGGCCGGTTCGAGACTGTCGATCGATGGTGCAAAATCGCGCACCCCGGGCGAGTCGATGAGCGCCGAGGCGTGGGTGGCATCGAGATCGTAACGACGTGAGCTTGTCGTCGTGTGGCGACCTTCCGCATCCCGATCGAGTTCGCCGGTGGCGATCGCCGCTTCAGGCACGAGCGCCGCGATCAGTGATGACTTGCCGACGCCCGACTGGCCGACGAAGACGCTCGTGTGACCATCGAGTGCGGCGCGAAGATCGGCAAGTGCTGCACCGCTCGCGGCGCTGGCGGTGATGCAGCGATAGCCCGCGGCGCGATAGGCGGCGAGCAGGTCTTCGGTTGCCGCGAGCGCATCGGCATCGAGCAGATCGGATTTGTTGAGCACCAGCAGCGCATCGATGCCGAGCGAGGCGGCGGCACACAAATACCGGTCGACGATGAACGGATCGGGCAAGGGGAGCGGGGCGATCACGACGGCGAGTTGCGTGACGTTTGCGACCACGGCCTCGGCCTCGCCGCGCACCGTGGCGCGTGCGAGCACGCTGCGACGCGGCAAAATCTCGTTCACGTGCACTTCGTCGTGCGCAGGGTCGTGCGCGCAGCGCACGCGATCGCCGCACACGGCTTGCACGCGCCGACCGAACGGACGAGCTTCGTAGGTCACGCCTTGGGCATCACGCACCAGAAGGTGCCGGCCGAAAGCGGCGATCACATCTGCCTCGAAACTCAAGTCTGCGATACGCTCCGTCGTCGACCGGCGGCGCCGGGGAGGGCACTCTAGCCTCTGCTAGACTGCGGCTCAACGAAGAATTGTCGGGACCGAGTCCCTGCAGGGGTAGTCATGCCGAGTCGCGACGCATTGATCTGGATCGATCTCGAGATGACCGGGCTGAAACCGGACACCGATCGCATCATCGAAATCGCGACGCTCGTCACCGATTCGCAGCTGCAGCTGCTGGCCGAGGGTCCGGTGTTCGCCATCCACCAGGACGAGGCGACGCTCGCGCGGATGGACGAGTGGAACCAACGCCAGCATGGCTCGTCGGGACTGCTCGCGCGGGTGCGGGCGAGTCGCGTCACCGAGGCCGAGGCCGAAGCGGCCACCTTGGAATTTCTCGCGCAACACGTCGCGGCCGGCGCCTCGCCGATGTGCGGCAACAGCATTTGTCAGGATCGGCGTTTTTTGGCGCGCGGCATGCCGCGTCTGGAGGCGTTTTTCCACTATCGCAATCTCGACGTGAGCACGCTCAAAGAACTCGCGAAGCGCTGGGCGCCCGAGGCTGCCGCGGCGTTTTCGAAAGAGGGAACGCATCTCGCGCTCGATGACATACGCGAGTCGGTGCGTGAATTGCAGCATTACCGCGCGACTCTGTTTTTGCCCGAATTGCGGTTCGGGTGCCGATGATCGATCTGCCGCAGTTCGCCGACGTGACCGCCGCTGCGCAGCGCTTGCGCGGCAAGGTGGCCGCGACGCCCGTGCTCGGTTTTCCGGCTTTTGATGCGCGCGTCGGCCGTCGCGTGCTCTTCAAGTGCGAGAATCTGCAATGGGGCGGGGCGTTCAAGTTGCGTGGCGCGGTGAATGCGGTCGGTTTGCCGAGGCGTGCCGGCTTGCAGGCGGTGGCCACGCATTCGTCGGGCAATCACGGTGCTGCGCTCGCGCGCGCCGCGCGGGCGGCGGGCTTGCGCTGCCTCGTCGTCGTGCCGGTGGATGCGTCGCCCGTGAAGCTTGCGGCGATCGAATCTTTGGGCGCCGAGCTCGTGCGTTGCGAGCCCGGGCTTGCGGCGCGTGAAGCGGCGCTCGCCGAAGTGCTGCGACGCGTCGATGCCGAAGTCGTGCATCCGTTCGACGATGCGCGCGTGATCGCAGGCCAAGGCACGGCCGCATTGGAATTTTTGCAGGCGCATCCGGAGCTCGACGTGCTCGCAACGCCGGTCGGGGGCGGTGGGCTGCTCTCCGGTACTGCGCTCGCCGCGCGCGGCTGCGGCGCACATTGCCGCGTGGTCGGCGTGGAGCCTGCACTCGCGGACGATACCTGCCGATCGTTCCACGGTGGCGTGCGGGTCGGCGTGGTCGGGTCGCCGCCGACGATCGCCGACGGTTTGCGCGGCTCGGTCGGAGAACGTCCTTACGCGATCCTGCGTGCGGCGGTCGATGACGTCATCACGGTCGACGAAGCGGCAATCGTGCGGGCGATGCGCGTGATGCTCGAAGATTGCAAACTGCTGATCGAGCCGTCATCTGCCGTGCCCGTCGCGGCGCTGCTCGACGGCCGCCTGGGTGCAGCGGGCGAAACCGTGGGTGTCGTGATTTCGGGCGGCAACGTCGACCTGTCGCAATGCCCGTTTTTGTCAGCGCGCCAGTGACGTCCAGGTCTCGACCACGGTGTCGGGGTTGAGCGAAATGCTGTCGATGCCGCGCTCCATCAGCCACTGCGCGAGCTCCGGGTGGTCCGAAGGCCCCTGACCGCAGATACCGACGTATTTGTTGGCGCGACGACACGCGTCGATCGCAAGACCCAGCATCACTTTCACCGCCTCGTCGCGTTCGTCGAAGTGTTTGGCGACGATCCCTGAGTCGCGATCGACGCCGAGCGTCAGTTGGGTCATGTCGTTCGAGCCGATCGACATGCCGTCGAAGAATTCCAGGAAGCGATCGGCGAGCACGGCGTTCGACGGCAGCTCGCACATCATGACGATCTTCAAACCGTCGCGACCGCGTACGAGGCCATTCGTGGCCAGCAGTTCGGTGACCTTGCGCGCTTCTTCGAGCGTGCGCACGAACGGCACCATGACCCACACGTTCGTGAGGCCCATTTCCTCGCGTACGCGCCGCAGCGCGCGACATTCGAGCTCGAAGCAGGGGCGGAACGACTCGTCGACGTAGCGCGCCGCGCCGCGGAAGCCGAGCATGGGGTTCTCTTCATGGGGCTCGTAGGCGCGCCCGCCCAACAAATTCGCGTACTCGTTGGATTTGAAATCTGACAACCGCACGATCACGGGTTCGGGCGCGAAGGCCGCGGCGATCTGCGCGATGCCCTCGGCGAGTCGATCGACGAAGAATCCGACCGGATCGTCGTAGCCAGCCATTTGCGCGCGGATCTGACTGCGCAGGCCCGCATCGAGGCGGTCGAACTCGAGCAGCGCGCGCGGATGCACGCCGATCATGCGGTTGATGATGAATTCGAGTCGGGCGAGCCCGACGCCGCGATTCGGGATGCTCGCGAAATCGAAGGCGCGGTCGGGGTTGCCGACGTTCATCATGATCTTGACCGGCAAATCCGGGAGCGAGTCGAGTTCGATCTGTTGCTGGTCGAAGTCGAGCGCGCCGTCGTAGACGTAGCCGGTGTCGCCTTCGGCGCAGGAGACCGTGACGACGCGACCCTCGGCGATGGTATGCGTCGCATCACCGCAGCCGACCACGGCCGGAATGCCGAGTTCGCGCGCGATGATCGCGGCGTGACAGGTGCGTCCACCGCGGTTGGTGACGATGGCCGAGGCGCGTTTCATCACCGGCTCCCAGTCGGGGTCAGTCATGTCGGCGATCAGCACGTCGCCCGGTTGCACGCGCGCCATCTGCGCCACGTCGGAAATCACGCGCGCAGGCCCCGCACCGATGCGCTGGCCGATGCTGCGGCCTTGCGAGAGCACTTTCGACTTGCCGCGCAGCGTGTAGCGTTGGATCGTGCGACCCGAGCGACTTTGTACCGTCTCGGGGCGCGCTTGCAGGATGTAGATCTCGCCGCTCGAGCCGTCTTTGCCCCACTCGATATCCATCGGACGGCCGTAGTGCTCTTCGATCACGAGCGCTTGATGGGCGAGGGTGCGCAAGTCGGCGTCGTTCAGGCAATAGCGATTGCGATCGGCCTCGTCGACATCGACGGTGCGCACGCGTTCCGCGCTGCCGGGCGCGCCGTAGACCATCTTGATGGCTTTGGCGCCGAGATTGCGACGCAGCACGGCGCGTCGATCGGCGCGCACGGCGGGTTTGTAGAGGTAGTACTCGTCGGGATTCACGGCGCCCTGGACCACCGTCTCGCCGAGACCGTAGGAAGCGGTGATGAACACCACGTCGCGGAACCCGGAGTCGGTGTCGAGCGTGAACATGACGCCGCTCGTGCCGAGGTCCGAGCGCACCATTTGCTGGATGCCGACCGACAACGCCACCAAAGAATGATCAAAACCCTGGTGCACGCGATAGGCGATGGCCCGATCGTTGAACAGCGACGCATAGACCGCGCGCATCGCCGCGAGCACCGCCGCGTCGCCGCTGACGTTCAAAAAGGTTTCCTGCTGACCGGCGAACGAGGCTTCCGGCAGATCTTCGGCCGTGGCCGATGAGCGCACGGCGACGGCGACGTCCGGGCCCAGCGCGCGATAACCGTCGAGGACCGCTTGCTCGAGCCCTGGGGCGAGCGGCGCATCCATGATCCAGCCGCGGATGCGCGCGCCGACTTCGGCGAGGCGCACCACGTCGTCGACGTCGAGCGTGGCGAGCAGGTCGCGGATCTTGAGGTCGAGCCCGTCGCGGGCGAGGGTGGCGCGGTAGGCGGCCGCGGTGGTGGCGAAGCCGCCGGGAACTTTGACGCCGAGTTTGGCGAGCGAGCCGATCATCTCGCCGATCGAGGCATTTTTGCCGCCGACCACTTCGACGTCGTGCATGGTGAGGCGTTCGAAGGGCAGGACGAATTCGTTCACGGTCACTTCCTTGTCACAGTTGCCTGTGCGACCCGGCGATGAAAGACTGCGCGGATGAACAGGACGGTTTTCTTCGTGTCGGACCAGACCGGCGTCACTGCCGAGACCATGGGCCACAGTTTGATGACGCAATTCGAGGGGCGGCAATTTCGGGCCGTGACTTTGCCATTTGTGTCCGATGTTGACAAGGCGCGCGAGGCGCTGCGGCGCATCGACGCGGCGGCAGTCGAGGACGGCGAGCGACCCATCGTGTTCGGCACGATCGTCCAGGACGAGGTGCGCGCGGTACTCGAGAAGTGCAACGGTTTGTTCCTCGACTTCTTCGGTGCCTTCGTCGGGCGGCTCGAGCAGGAGCTCGCGGTGCGCTCCAGTCACCGCGCCGGGCAGGCGCACGGCATGGCCGATTCGACCGCCTATGCGACGCGCATCGATGCCACCAACTATGCGCTCGCCAACGACGACGGCTCGAATCGCGACTACGGCGCAGCCGACGTGATCCTGGTCGGCGTGTCGCGCTCGGGCAAGACGCCGACCTGTCTATACATGGCGATGCAGTACGGCATCTACGCCGCGAATTACCCGCTGACCGACGAAGACCTCGAGTCATCGCGGCTGCCGCCGGCGTTGCAGCCGTTCAAAGAGCGTCTGTTCGGGCTCACCATCGCCCCGCAGCGCTTGCAGCAGATTCGCGCCGAGCGTCGTCCGGGCAGTCGGTATGCGTCGGTGCCGCAGGTGCAGTTCGAGTTGCGTGCCGCCGAGACGATGTTCACGCGCAACGGCTTGCCGTTTCTCGACACCACGCAGTGTTCGATCGAAGAGATCTCGGTGCGGATCATCGAAGCGACCGGCATCGAGCGTCGCTTGCGGCCGTAAGTCGCGATATATTGAACCCATGGAAGCTTGGTCCGCATTTCTGCTCGACGATTCGGTGCTGCCATCGCGCTGGCGCGCGGCGCCGCGCAGTTTTGCGGCGCTGATGGGGCTATACGAGAGCAACTACCGTCGCTTGCAGGCACTGGTCGGCGATTTGTCGACGCTCGCGGGCGAGCGGCACTCGCATGTGGCCGGCGATTGCGAACTCATCTTGCGGGTGGCAGAGCGTTCGGTGTTCACCACCGACTTCGAATTGACCTATGCCTTCGACGCCATCGAAGACCGCGTCGAGTCACGCAGCACGGCGCCCGACATGCAGGTGCGGGTGTATCACGATGCGCGCGTCGCCGAGGCCCTGGCCTGGGCGCCGCAACACGGTCACGCGTTGCTGCGTGGCTGGCGTCAGTACGTGCAGCGCGGGCTCGATCAGCGCTGGGCCCGCAACGTCATGCTCAACAAATGGCTCGAATACTGCAAAGACCGCGGTCACTCACTTCGCTGAGGCCGTTTTCGCGGGCGCGGGCGTCACCAGATCCGCGACTATTTCGATCGCCTGCTCGAGCTGCACGTCCGGCAGGTCGTCCGGCTTCATTTCATCGATGCTCTTGAGCGGCGGAAGATCGTGCGCCGCGCGACGGGTGTTTTCGCGCGCGAGGCGTTCGGCTTCGAATTTGTTGCGCTCGGTGCGTCGCTGTTCAAGGTTCAGCGACAAGGTCTTCTGGTTGCGCAAGGCGGTGGCGACGCCGACATCCTCGACCAGCCAGCGATAGTCCGCATCTTTGACCTGACGGTGATTTTCGGCCGCGACGATTTTCGTGAGGTCGGTTTCGTAGGCGCGCGCGGGCGCGAACTTTGCGCCCTGGATTCGATCCCACGGCAGCGCGTCTTCGAGCGCGCTCTCGCCGACGTCTTTGAGGCCGATGGCCGAGGGCAGGGTGACGTCCGGTTCGACGCCGCGATGCTGCGTACTCTCGCCGGTGACGCGATAGAACTTGCCGATGGTGATGGTGAGTTGGCCGTTCACCGGGCGCGATGACCAGCGCGACATGGGCATCAGGTTTTGCACCGTGCCCTTGCCGAAGGTGCGTTGTCCGACGATGACGCCGCGATGGTAATCCTGGATCGCGCCGGCGAAGATTTCGGACGCCGAGGCGCTGAAGCGGTCGACCAGCACCACGAGCGGACCGTCGTAGGCCGTACCCTTGACCGTGTCGTCCAGCACTTCTTTTTCGCCGTTCGCGAAGGCCACCTGCACGACCGGTCCCTGGTCGATGAATAGCCCGGTGAGCGATTGCGCTTCGGGCAGGAAACCGCCGCCGTTAGCGCGCAGGTCGAGTACGAGTCCGTTGATGTTCTCTTTGCGCGCTTCGGCGAGCAGACGCCGCACGTCGTTGGTGGTGCTGCGATAGTTTTCGTCGCCGGCGCGCGCGGCGTCGTAGTCGGAATAAAAACCCGGCACGTTGATGACGGCGACTTTGAGGTCGCGGCCGTCGCGCTTGACGCTCTTGATGACTTTGCGCGCCGCCTGCGCCTCGAGCGTGACTTTGCCGCGCGTGAATTGCAGGGTTTTCTCCGGGCTGCCCGGGGCGGCGCCGACCGGCAGAATCTGCAGGCGGACCACCGTGTTGCCTTTGCCGCGGATCAATTGCACCACGTCGTCGATGCGCCAACCGACCACGTCGGTCAAGGGGCCCGAACTGCCCTGGCCGACCGCCGTGATGCGATCTTTGACCGACAACGTGCCGGCCACCGCGGCCGGGCCGCCTTCGATCAGGTTCATGATGGTGATGTAATCGTCGATGAGCTGCAGCGAGGCGCCGATGCCCTCGTAGTTGAGGCTCATCTGGATTTTGTATTCCTCCGAATTGCGCGGCGAGAAATAGCTCGAGTGCGGATCGTAGGTGCGCGCATAGGCGTTCATCACGGTCTCGAACACTTCTTCGGGTTTGATCTGGTCGACGCGCTTGAGCACGCGCTCGTAGCGGGTGCGCAGCACCTCGCGCGCCTCGGGCCAGCTCTTGCCGGCGAGCATCAGCGACAGGGCGTCGTTTTTGACGCGCTTGCGCCAGAGGTCATCGAGTTCGGCGCTGGTTGCCGCCCACGGCGCTTTGTCACGATCGAAGGCGAAGGTTTCTTCGCTGCTGAAGTCCGGCTCGCGCTCGAGCAAGCCGATGGCATAACGCACGCGTTCGCGATTGCGTTGCTGGAAGCGCGCGAACATGCCGTAGGCGGGGTCGAGATCGCCGGTGCGGATCATGTCGTCGAAGCGCATGCGCTGCGGTTCGAATTCGGCGATGTCGGATGCGAGCAGATAGCTGCGCTGGCCGTCGAGCGCATCGAGATATTTGTCCATGATGCGCGAGGACATCGGGTCGTCGATCTTGGTTTTGCTGAAGTGCGCCTCTTCGAGCATCGAGCCGACTTGGCGCGCGATCATGCGCTCGCGCGCCGAGGGCGCGAGCGCGCCGGGCGGCAGCAACGAGGTGCTGGCCGGCAACCAGGACGAGCTCGTCAGGGCGAGCAGGGAGATCGCGATCAGGGGCAGGCCCATCAAGGCGGTCGATCGGCGCAGGGACTGGGTCATGAGGCTCGGGCTTCCGGTAAACTGCAGAGTGCAGACTATGTCGGGGGGCGCCTACCTTCAAGTGCGGTGCCGTGCATCGCAGCGCCCTCGCATCGGGTACCTATGCAGCCACTGGCCATGTTTCTCGGCGTGATCATGGGTTCGGCCGTCGCCATGGCGGCCGGCTTGATACTCACGCTGATCGTCTTGCTGGCGGTACCGGAGTACGCCGAGCGCATCAGCGACGAGTTTTTGCCCTTGCTGCGCGCCATTGCCGGTACCTTGGCGCTCGCGGTGCTCTCCGCCCTCGCGTTCTATGGCGAGTTGCGCGAATTGCGCTGGCGACGCCTCGCCCTGATCGCGCTCGCGGCCTCGCTTTCCCTGGCGGCTTGGCTCAATTGGCCGGCCGAATGATACGAACGGAGATACGCATGAATCCGATCCGTCGCTATACCTTGGTCGTCGCTTCCCTGCTCGCGGCCGGTGCCGCGTTCGCAGCCGAGGGGCCCGCCGCGATCCGCGCATTGACGAAGTTGTCGATGCCCGACTACGAGCGCCACATCAAAGTGCTCGCCTCGGACGAGTTCGAAGGCCGCAAGCCCGGCACGGCGGGTGAGCGCAAGACGGTCGAATATCTCGTCGCGCAGTTCAAAGCGCTCGGCCTCGCGCCGGCCAATGGTCAGTCGTATTTGCAGCAGGTGCCGATCGTGGAGATCACGGCGGCGAGCGATGCGAGCCTCAAGCTCGGTGCGCTCGATTTGCAGTACGGACGCGACATGGTCACCTGGACCAAACGGTTGGTGCCGGAAGTGAAGCTCGAGGACAGTGAGCTCGTGTTCGTCGGCCACGGCGTCGTCGCGCCCGAGTACGGCTGGAACGATTACGCGGGCGTCGACATGCACGGCAAGACGGCCGTGATCCTCATCAACGATCCCGGCTTCGCGACCGACGATCCGAAACTCTTCCGCGGTCGCGCGATGACTTATTACGGCCGTTGGACCTACAAATTCGAAGAAGCGGCGCGGCAAGGCGCCGCCGGCGCGATCATCATCCACGACGAGGTGCCCGCGGCCTATCCGTGGGACACGGTGCAAAACAGCTGGATGGGTCCGCAGCTCGACATGGTGGCGGCCGACGGCAATGCGGGACGTCCGGCGATCGAAGGCTGGATCACTTTGCCGATCGCCGAGCAACTTTTGAAGGCGAGCGGGCACGGCTATCGCGAGTTGCTGCTCGCGGCCAGCAAGCCCGGCTTTCGCGCGATCGACCTGAAGCAGAAGGCGAGTGGCGCGCTGCGCAACGCGATTCGGCGCTCGAGTTCCCCCAACGTGATGGCGATGCTGCCGGGCAGCAAATATCCGAACGAGTACGTCGTCTACATGGCGCACTGGGATCACCTCGGTCGCACGCTCGCGCGCAGCGGCGACAATATCTTCAACGGTGCGGTCGACAACGCGACCGGCACTTCGGGTTTGCTCACGATCGCCCAGGGTTTCGTGGCCGCCAAAGAAAAGCCCGAGCGCTCGGTGGTGTTTCTGGCGTTGACTTGCGAGGAGTGCGGGTTGCTCGGCTCGGCGTATTACGTCGCAAACCCCGTCCTGCCGCTCGCCGATACGGTGGCGGCGCTCAACATGGACGCCTACCACTTCGGCGGTCCGACCCGCGACGTCACGGTCGTGGGCAATGGCGCCTCCGAACTCGAGGACTATCTGCGCAGCGCGGCCAAGCTGCAGGATCGCGTGTTGCGTGACGAGCCGACGCCCGAGAAGGGTTTCTACTTCCGCTCCGATCACTTCAACTTCGCCAAAGGCGGCGTGCCCGCGCTCTACATCGAGTCGGGTCTCGATGATCGCGAACACGGCATCGAATGGGCAAAGGCCCGCAATGCCGAATACATCACCAAGGACTATCACAAACCGTCGGACGAATTCCGGCCGGGTTCCGATCTGCGTGGCGGTATGGAGAACATCGAGTTGATGTTCGCGGTCGGGATGCAAATCGCGCGCGAGCGACGCTTCCCGAATTGGCGTGTCGACAGCGAGTTTCGCGCCGCCCGCGACCGAAGCCGCGCGGCGGCGGCAGGGTCAGGCGCGTCGGCGCGTTGAGCGCCAGGCGTAGCGGCCGGCGCTGAGCAGGACGTAGGGCGCGAGCAGCACGATCCAGGCGGCGAACGAGCCGCGGAAGAGTTCGCCGACGAAATCGAACCACAATGCGAAGGGCCCGCCGTTCGCATAAGGCCCGAGCAGCACGCGTCCGGCGACCCAGATCAGCAGTGGCAGAGCGAAAGCGCCGGCTGCGAGGGCTTGCAGCAGCAGGGTGATTTCGCGCGAGCGATCTTTGGGTTTGTCCCGGGATTTGTCCTTGGATTTCATGGTCGGAGCATAATAAGCGATGGCAGGCATTCGGACAGCAGTGATCGGCGCGGGCTACCTCGGCCGTTTCCACGCACAAAAATACGCGCAGGAGCCGGGCTCCGAGTTGGTGGCCGTCGTCGATCCGCGACCCGAAGCGCGTGACGCGCTCGCGCGCGAGCTCGGCGTGCAGGCGGTGGCCGATCACCGTGAACTGCTCGGGCGGGTCGATGCGGTCAGCGTGGTGACGACGACGCCGGCGCATTTTTCGATCGCGGCCGATTTTCTGGGTGCCGGTGCGCACGTGCTGGTCGAAAAACCGGTGACCGAAACCGTCGAGCAGGCGCGCGAGCTCATCGCGCGCGCGCAGGCGGCCGGTCGCGTGCTGCAGGTCGGGCATCTCGAGCGCTTCAATCCGACCATCGTCGCGGCCGAGGCGGAGCTCTCGGGCGCGCGGTTCATCGAATGCCAGCGACTTGCGCCCTTCAAAGAGCGCGGTACGGACGTGAACGTCGTGCTCGATCTCATGATTCACGACATCGACATCGTGCAGAGCATCGTCGGGCGTCCGATCGAGTCGATCGACGCCGTCGGTACTCCGGTGTTCTCCGGTGCGGTGGACATCGCCAACGCGCGTTTGCGCTTCGAAGGCGGATGCGTCGCGGACGTGACCGCGAGTCGCGTGAGTCTCAAGACCGAGCGCCGCATGCGCGTGTTCAGGGACGACGCCTATCTGTCGCTCGATCTGCAGCAGCGTATTCTGACCGTGATCCGCAAACGCACGACGCCGGCGGCGCAAGGCGAGTTGCCGGTGACGATCGACGAACGAAGCTTCGAGCAGGCCGATGCGCTGCGCGCGGAGATCCATTCGTTCCTCGATTGCATCCGCACGGGTCGCAAGCCTTTGGTGAGCGGCGAAGACGGTTTGCGTGCGCTCGAGACGGCGATGCGCATCACGGCGGCGCTCGCGCGCTGAGCGCGCAGTCAAACACCCGGGAGGTCGAGATGTTGCTCAATCTTTGGTACGTGGCGGCTTTGGAGTCCGATGTGCCGAGCGATCGGCCGCTCGGCGTGCGCATGCTGGGGCAGGATCTCGTGTTGTTCCGCGATGCCGAGGGCGTGATCCGCGCACTCTCGGACGTGTGCGTCCATCGCGGCGGTTCCTTGTGTCGCGGCAAGTTGCAGGCCGGTCGCGTCGCCTGTCCCTATCACGGTTGGGAATTCGACGGCGAAGGTCAGTGCGTACGCATTCCCGCGCTCGGCGACGAGGCGAATTTGCCGAAGCGTGCGCGCGTGGATGCGTATCCGGTCGAGCTGCGCTACGGGCTCGTGTGGGTGTTCATCGGTGACGCGAAGGCGGACGAGCGGCCGCCCATCCCCGACACCTTCGCGCCGTATTTCGAGTCCGCCGATTGGCGTTGCATCGCGGGCAAGTTCCACTTTCCGGCGAACTGGCAGCGCGTGATGGAGAACGGGCTCGACACCGCGCACGTGCATTTCGTGCATCCGGCGTTCGGCAACCCGGCGGCGGCGAAAGTCGAGCCGGCGATCATCGAGGAGTCGCAGTGGGGCGCGAAGACCGCGCACAGTTTCACCGCCGCGGCCATCGAGAACAAATCCGGTGCCTCGCGCGCCGCGCTCGAAGAGGCCGGCCGCGCGGCGCCCGGATCGCGTAGACCCTCGAGTGAACTGCAGTTTCACATGTCGGGTCTCACGATCCAGATTTTGCAAACCATGGCGCCGGGCATCGCGCAGTGCATCTTGTCTTGCGATACGCCGATCGACGAGCACAGCACCATGGCGTTCTGGATCCAGGCGCGCACTTACAAGCGCGAGCCCGAGCACGATGCCGATCGCGCCGCGATGGTCACCAAAGTGTACGAGCAGGATGCCACCGTCGTGTGCGCGAGCCGACCGGCGTTCGTGCCTGATCGCGAGCTCGACGAACTGACGATCGCCGCAGACGCGATGCCCATGAAGTTGCGCGCCAAAATCGCTGCGCTCGCGGCGCGCGGGTGGTGGATCGCCGGCAACGGCGGCAATTCCGACCACGGCGTGCGCGTGTTGCCGTCGGCTGCACGCGCGCGCGACCCCGAAGGGTGGGTGCTGCCGACGGTCCAGCGCGCATGAGATCCGTCGTCGTCGCGGTCACGCAGTTCGCCTGCGCTCCGGAGCGCGCCGTCAATCTCGCCGCGGCCGAGCGCAGCGTGCGCGCTGCCGCCGCGGGTGGCGCGAAGCTCGTGTTGCTGCCGGAATTGTTTGCCACGCCGTACTTTTGCATCGAGCAGAATCCGCGTCATTTCGCGCTCGCGCACGAACTCGAGTCCGATCCGTCCGTTGCGCTTGGACGCACGCTGGCGCGCGAGCTCGGCGTCGTTTTGCCGGTGAGTTTTTTCGAGCGTGCCGGGCAGGCGTTTTTCAACAGCGTGGCGATCGTCGATGCCGACGGCGCGGTGCTCGGCGTGTATCGCAAAGCGCACATTCCGAACGGGCCCGGTTATCAGGAAAAGCACTATTTCACGCCGGGCGATACGGGCTTTCGCGTCTGGGCGACCCGCGTGGGACGCATCGGTGTCGGCATCTGCTGGGATCAATGGTTTCCGGAATGCGCACGGGCGATGGCGCTCATGGGCGCGGAGCTGTTGTTGTATCCGACCGCGATCGGCAGTGAGCCGCCGCCCGCTGCGCCGATCGATTCGCGAAATCATTGGCAGCGCGTGCAGCAAGGACATGCCGGCGCGAACCTTACGCCCTTGCTCGCCGCGAACCGCTATGGTCTCGAGCGAGCGCCGCAGGACCCGGCGCGCACGCACATCACTTTTTACGGCAGTTCGTTCATCGCCGATGCGCAAGGCGCCATCGTGGCCGAGGCGGCGCGCGATGCCGACGCGATTCTCACCGCCGAGTTCGATCTCGATGCGCTGGCGTCGGCGCGCGCGGCCTGGGGCGTGTTTCGTGATCGCCGTCCCGAGTTGTACGGCGCGCTCGTCAGTCACGACGGGGCGGGCACGCGCAGGTGAGTTCGCCGATTCCGGCATGGGTCGTCTCCGGCCCGCTCGGTTGCGGCAAGACCACGTTGATCGCGCGTTTGCTCGCCACCAAGCCGCCCGAAGAAAACTGGGCGGTGTTGCTCAACGAATTCAGTGAGGCGGGCATCGACGCCTTGACCGTCGCCGCCGCCGCGCGCGGTGCCTACGACGTGCGCATGGTGCCGGGCGGATGCATCTGCTGCGTCGGAGAAGCCGATTTCCGCCGCAACCTGCTCGAGTTGGTCGCGGCGCGCGAGCGGCCGGCACGCATCATCGTCGAGCCTTCGGGCATCGGACATCCGGCCGGCATCGTCGAAGAATTGTTGATGCATCAGGCGCAGGGCGGGCTGCGGCTCGAAGCGGTGATCGGCCTCGTCGATGCGGCGCGTGTGCCTTTGCTGCGGGCGACCGACGCGGAGCCGGCGCGCGCCACCGCGGAGATCGCCGATGTGCTCGCGCTCTCGAAGACGGATCTCGCCGATGCTTCATGTCTGCGTGAATTCGAATCTTTGGCGGGCGCGCTGTATCCGGCCAAAAAATGGTTCGGCGGCATCGTGCGCGGGGAGTTGCCGAATGCCGCTTGGGATGCGATCCGTCGCGACCGGCACGGCATCGCCGCCGAGGCGCGCGCCTCGCAGCGCAGGCCGGCGCAGCATGCCGCTGCACGAGCGCATCCTGCGCACGAACACGCCGCGCACGTCGAACAAGTCGGCGACGCCGAGCGTCGTAGCATCGAGCATCTCGGCTATGCGGGCGCAAGTTGGACGTTTCCGCCCCGCGTCGCGTTCTCGCGCGAGGCGCTGTCGAGCGCCTTGCAGCGGCCGCGCAGTATGCTCGATCCGGCGCTCGGTGACTTCCAACGTTTGAAGGCGGTGCTGCGTGTCGCCGAAGACGAGTGGGTGCTGTTGCAGCGCGTCGGTGACGAATGTTCCATGGTCTCGACCGCATGGCGTCGCGATCAGCGCATCGAGTTGATCGTCGGCGCCGATCAGGCCTGGGACGTCGCCGCCTGGGACGATCTTTGGCGTCGCTGTCGGCGCGACGCATGAAACACGACGCCGAGCGCGCGGCGTTGCGCGGTTGTTTCGAGGCAGCGTTGTGTGCCGTGCAACCGGCGCAGGTGTTGCAGTCGTACTTGCAGGTCGATGCATGGGGCTTGCGCTTCGAGCGCGGCGCAGCACGTGCCGCGCTGCCTTGGCCCGATCGGGCCGCAGGGGGTCGGCTGCGTTTGCTCGCGATCGGCAAAGCGGCGGCGCGGTTCGCGGCGGCCTTCGAGGCGCGCGTGTCGCAAATCGATGCCGGGTTGGTCGTGGTCAAAGCGGGGCACGTCGAAGCACTCGCCACCGCGCGTCTCGTCGAAGCTTCGCACCCGCTTCCCGATGTCTCGAGTGTCGCCGCGGGAAATGCCGTGCTTGCGTTCGCCAAGGATTCTGGACCGCTCGATCGGCACGTGATTTTGTTGAGTGGCGGTGCATCGGCGCTGGTCGTTGCACCGGTCGACGGGATCACGCTCGCCGACAAGCAACGAGTGACCGAACTTTTGTTGCGCGGTGGTGCATCGATTGCCGAACTCAATGCCGTGCGCAAACACCTCTCGGCACTCAAAGGCGGCGGGCTTGCGGTGACGATCGCACCGGCGGCGAGCATGACGCTCGCGATTTCGGATGTCGAAGGCGATGACCCGGCCGTGATCGCATCGGGTCCGACTCGTCCCGATCCGGGCACGTACGCAGAGGCCAGTCGGATTCTGCAGCACTATGCGCCGGATGCGCCGCGCGCGGTGCTTGCGCATATCGAGCGTGGGGTCGAAGGGCGAGTCGCCGAAACGCCGAAGCCCGGCGATCCGCGGTTCGACACCGCCTCCTACGCCGTGATCGCCACGCCCGACGATGCGCTGCAGGCCTATGCCGAGGCGGCGCGTGGCTGCGGGTTCGAGGTCGAGGTTTTGGGCCGTACGTTTTATGACGATCTCGATCGGCATATCGAGGATTTGCTCTCCCGGATCGCGACGCTGCGTGCACAGCGGGGCCGTGGGCAGACACCCGTCGTGGTGTTGGCGGCCGGTGAGCCGCGGGTGCGGGTCACGGGCTCGGGCCGGGGCGGTCGTTGCCAGGAGTTCGCGCTGCGCATGGCGCAGCGTATCGACGGCATGGCGGACGTCTGGGCGTTCGCGGCGGGCACTGACGGCACGGACGGGCCGACGTCGGCCGCAGGGGCTTGCGTGGACGGTGATAGCTGGCAGCGGATGCGGCGCGCCGGGATCGACCCGAGCGCCTTGCTGGCCGACAACGACGCCCATGCCGCCTTGCAGGCGAGCGACGATCTGCTCGTGACCGGCCCGACCGGCACCAATGTCGCAGATCTCTACGCGGTGTTGATTCGTTGAGCGCGTAACCACGCCCCGGGCGGTGCGTCCGGTAGAATCGACGCCATGACTTCCTCCGTCGCCATTATCGGCGGCACCGGACAACTCGGTGCTGCCATCGCCCGTCGGCTCGTCAAAGCCGGTCGTACCGTCATCATCGGCTCGCGCGACGTCGCCAAGGCGACCGCCACGGCCGCCGCGCTCGGTGCCGAGCTCGGTCGCACGGTCGATTCGGCGACCAATCTCGACGCGGCCGCACGCGGCGAGCTCGTGATCGTCACCGTGCCGTTTGCGAATCAGGAGGCGACGCTGCGCGAGATCGCGCCGCAGGTGCGCGGCAAGATCGTCGTCGACACCACCGTGCCGCTCGTGCCGCCGAAGGTCATGCGCGTGCAATTGCCGCCCGAGGGAAGCGCGGCGTTGCGTGCGCAGCAGGCGCTCGGAGAGGGCGTGCGGGTGGTCTCGGCCTTCCACAACGTCGCGGCCCACAAACTTGCCACCGACGAAGCCGTCGCCTGCGACGTGCTCGTGTTCGGCGACGAAAAAGCGGCGCGCGAAGAAGTGCTGCAGGTCGTCGAAGATTGCGGCTTGCGCGGCTTGCATGCCGGCGCACTCGCGAACTCGGCGGCGGCCGAGGCGCTCACGTCGGTGCTGATCTTCATCAACAAGCATTACGCCGCCGACGGCGCCGGTCTGCAGATCACGGGCGCAGCTCCCTCGGCGCATTGAGTGTCGCGCTCGCTCGCGTTCGCGGCCGTGCCCGGTCTGCCCGAGATCACTCCGGGCAGTGATCTGGCCGCGCTGATCCGCGACGCCTTGCGCAGGGCGGCAATCGAGTTGGCACCGGGTGACGCGTTGGTCGTCGCGCAGAAAGCCGTTTCCAAAGCCGACAATCGTTACGTCGATCTCGCCGGCGTAGAGGCTGGAGCCGAAGCGCGCGAACTCGCCGCGCGGGTGCGCAAAGATCCGCGCTTCGTGCAGGTCGTACTCGACGAATCGAGTGCGGTTTTGCGCGCGGTGCCGAATATCCTCATCACGCGGCATCGCTGCGGCTACGTCATGGCCAACGCCGGCATCGATCGCTCGAACGTACCGGGCGCCGAACCCGACGGTGCCGGACGGGTGTTGTTGCTCCCGATCGATTGCGACGCGTCCGCCGCGCAACTCTCGCAGGCGCTAGGCGGCGTGCCCGTGATCATCAGCGACAGCTTCGGGCGACCGTGGCGTCAGGGCGTGGTGAACGTGGCGCTCGGGGTGGCGGGACTTCCTGCGCTCGTCGATCTGCGTGGCGCAACCGATCGGGAAGGACGGGTGATGCAGACCACGCAAGTGGCGCTCGCCGATGCGGTTGCCGCCGGCGCAGGCCTCGTGATGGGCGAGGGCGCACAAGGCACGCCGGTGGTGATCGCGCGAGGGCTGGACTTTTCGGCGCCGCTCACCGATGGTCGAGCTCTGTTGCGACCGTTGAACGAGGACCTCTTCGGGTGAAGGCGCAGGCGAAGGTGCTGGCGATCTCCGGCGGCGTGGGCGGCGCGAAGCTCGCGCTCGGTTTGTCGCGTGTACTCGGGGCGGGTGAGCTCGCCGTGCTCGTGAACACGGGTGACGATTTCACGCATCTCGGACTTTGCATTTGTCCCGATCTCGACACTGTCCTCTACACGCTCGCCGGCGTCGTGCACCCGGCGCAAGGCTGGGGTCGAGCCGATGAAACGTTCGGCTTCATGGCCGAGGCACGTCGGCAGGGTGCGCCGGACTGGTTTGCACTCGGTGATCGCGACCTTGTGGTGCACGTCGAGCGCACGCGCCGCCTTGCCGCCGGCGAACGATTGACGCACATCACCGCCGATTTCGCGCGTCGCTTCGGAGTCGACACCACCATTTTGCCGATGAGTGACACGCCGGTGGCGACCTTGCTCGACACCGACGCCGGGCAACTCGAATTCCAGCATTACTTCGTCCGCTTGCGCTGCGAGCCGGCCGTGCGCGCGCTCGAGTTTCGCGGCGCATCGCAAGCGCGACCGACCGCCGAGCTCGAGACCTTGCTGCGCTCACCGGACCTGCAAGCCATCGTGCTCTGTCCCTCGAATCCGTATTTGAGCATCGACCCGATACTCGCCGTGCCCGGCCTGCGCGCCGCGCTGCGTGCCGCGCGAGTGCCGCTGATCGCAGTGTCACCGTTGATCGGGGGGCGGGCGGTGAAGGGACCCACGGCGAAAATCATGGGTGAGCTAGGCGTGCAAGCCGATCTCGCGACCGTCGTGCGTCATTACGGATCATTGGTCGATGGCTACGTGGTAGATCGCGTCGACGAGTCGGCCGCACGCGCGCTCGGCATCGAATTCACCGCGACGCAGACGCTGATGCAATCGCTCGAAGATCGCGAGCGCGTGGCCGACGCGTCGCTCGAATTGGCCGCGCGCTTGCGCGCCGCGGCGGCGCCTTCCGGACGGCGCGCATCGTGAACGCATTGCGCGATACGCGGGTGAGCAAGGTCGTCGCAGTCGTGCCGGTGCGTACGCTCGGCGAAGGCAAGTCCCGTCTCGCCGGCGTGATGTCGCCGGTGCGACGCGTGCATCTCGTCGAGAGCATGTTGCGGCGCGTGCTCGGCGCGCTCGCCGGCGCGCAGCGCATCGATCACGTCATCGTGGTGTCGCCCGACCACGCGCTCGCACTGCCGGCGAACGTCGAACGTTTGCACGATCACGGCACGGGTTTGAATGCGGCGGTGCAATGCGCGGCGCAACACTGCGCGCCGCGTTTCGACGCGATGCTCGTCGTGCCAGCCGATGTGCCACAGGTGTCGTCCGCCGAGATCGACGCGCTCGTCGAGCGCGCCTCCGCCGCCGATCTTGCGGTGGTGCCCGATCGTCACGGCACCGGTACGAATGCCTTGTGGTTGCGGCTGCCGAATGCACTCGTGCCGCAATTCGGGGCCGGCAGCGCCGCGGCGCATTTGGCCGCCGCCCATCGCGCGGGTCTGCACGCCTTGCGGATCGAGGTCGCAGGCCTCGCGCACGACGTCGACGTGCCCGAAGATCTGGAGGGCGAGCCGATGCCGGCCGAGCAGGCGCTGCTGCTCGCCGAGGAAAACGATTTGCCGGCGTTGCTCGCGCGCGCCGCCGCGATGACGCTCGCCGGGTTCGGCATGCGCGTCGGTTATTCGCGCAAAGTATTCATTCCGCTCACCAAAGCCTGTCGCGACGTTTGTCACTACTGCACCTTTGCGGCGCCGTTGCCGAAGGGCGCGAAAGTCTATTTGCGCCCTGAAGAAGTGCTCGCGATCGCGACCGAGGGCGTGCGCGCCGGGTGTCACGAAGCGCTGTTCACCTTGGGCGATCAGCCCGAGCGACGCTATGCGGCCGCGCGCGTCGAACTCGCCGAGCTCGGTTTCGCCAGCACGCTCGACTATCTCGCGCACTGCGCGCGCTTGGTGTTCGAACAGACGGGCTTGTTGCCGCATCTGAATCCGGGCGTGATGACGGCGACGGATCTGGCCAAATTGCGACCGGTGTCCGCTTCGATGGGCATCATGCTCGAGAGCGCGGCCGAGCGTTTGTGCGCGAAGGGCGGGCCGCATCACCGTTCGCCGGACAAACACCCGACGGCGCGGCTTGCGACCTTGCGTGCCGCGGGCGAGATGGCCGTCCCGTTCACCACCGGACTTTTGATCGGCATCGGCGAGACGCGACGCGAACGAATCGAAACGCTGCTCGCGATTCGCGATCTGCACGAACGCTACGGCCACATCCAGGAAATCATCGTCCAGAACTTCCGCGCCAAGCCCGGCACCCGCATGGCCGACTCCGTCGAGCCGTCGCTCGAAGAATTGCAATGGACGATCGCGATGGCGCGGCTGATTTTCGGTGCGAACATGTCTATCCAGGCGCCGCCGAATTTGAGTGCGGGTTCTTTGACGGCGCTCGTGCAGGCGGGCGTGAACGACTGGGGCGGCGTGTCGCCCGTGACGCCCGATCACGTGAACCCCGAGGCGCCGTGGCCCGAGTTGCAAAAACTCGAGCGCGAGACGGAGCTCGCCGGTCGCGTGCTCGTGCAAAGATTGGCGATCGTGCCCGCGTATGCCGCCGAGCCGCAGCGCTGGCTAGACCCTGCGCTGCGCACGGCCGTGAGGCGGCGCGTCGATGCGTCGGGATATCTGCTTGCCGATGGCTGGGTCGCAGGGGCGGGTACGCCGCCGCCGGCGCGTGAACTCGGTCTCGCGAAGCGCGCCGCAGGCAAGCCGTCGCCGCGCGTCGCCGCCGTGCTCGAGCGTTTGCAGGCGCAGCACGAACCCGTCGAGCGCGACCTCGTGACGTTGTTCGCGGCCGACGGCGCTGACTATCATGCCGTGCTGCGTGCGGCCGACGCGCTGCGTCGCGACCAAGTCGGCGATGCCGTCACTTACGTCGTCAATCGCAACATCAACTACACCAACGTCTGCACGTACTCCTGCGGATTTTGCGCCTTCGCCAAAGGTCGCAGCGCGCGCGCGTTGCGCGGCCCCGGGTACGATCTCGACCTTGCCGAGATCGCGGCGCGAGTTCGTGAGGCCGCCGAACGCGGTGCCACGGAAGTGTGTCTGCAAGGCGGCATTCATCCCAAATACACGGGCCATACCTACCTCGGCATCGTGCGTGCCGTGGTCGAGGCCGTGCCCGACATGCACGTGCATGCGTTCTCGCCGCTCGAGATCCGCCACGGTGCCGAAACGCTGGGCATGTCGGTGCGCGACTATCTGCGTGAACTCGCGGCCGCCGGCTTGCGTACGTTGCCCGGTACGGCCGCCGAAATTCTTTGCGACGACGTCCGCGCGCACTTGTGTCCCGACAAACTCGATTCCGCCGAATGGCTGGACGTGATGCGGCACGCGCACGAGATCGGCCTGCGCAGTACGTCGACCATCATGTTCGGACACCTCGAGTCGCCGGTGCATTGGGCGCGTCATCTGCTCGCGATCCGCAACTTGCAGCGCGAGACGGGCGGCTTCACGGAATTCGTGCCGCTGCCGTTCGTGCACATGGAAGCGCCGATATGGCGTCGCGGGCTGGCGCGCAACGGGCCGAGTTTCCGCGAGGCCGTGCTGATGCATGCGGTGGCGCGTCTCACCTTCGGTCGTCTGATTCCGAACGTGCAGGTTTCGTGGGTGAAGATGGGGCGCGACGGCGCGCTCGCGGTGCTCGATGCCGGCGCGAACGATCTCGGCGGCGTGCTCATGAACGAATCGATCACGCGCGCAGCGGGCGGGGTCAACGGTCAGCAAATGGATGCCGATGCGATGATCGCCGCGATCCGCTCGGTCGGGCGTACCCCGCGCGAGCGCAGCACCTTGTATGGCAGCGTGCTGCGCGACGGCGGCGTCGTGCAGCGTGCGGCGCTCAGCGCAGTTTAGGCAACACGTGCTCGCCGATGATTTCGAGTGCTTCCATCGGCTGATCGTGCAGGCGTAGCGCGACTTCGGTGAGACCGGCGCGGCCGAACATCCGGAAGCGCTCGATCTCGCGATCGAGATCCTCGAGGCCACCGGTCGAGGTGAAGTATTCGCACAAGCGGTTGGGGATGGCTTCGGGGACGCCCTGGATGTTGCCCGAGCGATCGAACCAGGCGGCGACGAACTTCTCGTAATTGGCGCGTACGAGATTCGCTTCGTCCTCGTTCAGGCACTGCAACAGCATCTCTTTCTGCAGTTTGATCGCGCGCCACGCGAGTTCACGTCGTGATTCGCGATAGCCCTCGGCGCGATTGCGCTTCAAATGCCAGGCCCAGAACGTGTTGGTGTGCAGCGGTCCCATGTCCGCCGTGCGTTTCGCCGCGCCTTCTTTGACTTGCTCCATCGCCTGGGCCATCACTTCCGGCGGCGTGCAGCCGATGAACACGCCGTCCGCGACCCGCGCTTCCATGCGCAACATTTGCTCGCGATAGGCCGTGCCGTAGACCAAAGGTTGCGTCGGCGACTTCAGCCACGGATAAGTGCAGGGCAGGTTGATGCCGAAATCTTCGCCCTTGAATCCTTGCGCGAGTTGACCACGACCGGCCATGCGGACGATTTCGATGCCTTCGCGGGTAGCGCGCACGATCTTCTCGGGGCGCTGGATGCGCATCGCGTCGATGTTGCCTTCACCGGCGCCGACCGCGATCACCGCGCGTCCGTTCGACAGTTCGTTGAGCGACAGCAGGCTGTTGGCGATTTTGAGCGGGTGCATCTCGAAGGGGCTGACCGCGAGCGGCCCCATCAAAATTCTGGAGGTCGACTGCGCGAGCGGCACGAGCGACATGAAGCAATCCCAGTGCGCAAAATAGTTGGATGACCACACGGCCCGGATTCCGTAGGACTCCGCTTTGCGGCCGAGTTCCGCCACTTGGGTCGGCGTCAGGTCCGGCTCGAGAATGATGTCGACTTGCATGCGAAACTCCGGGTCTTCGGGTCTTTGTCGGGCGGTCGGCAGGGTAGCCAAACCCCGCGCGACTCTCAACGATGTTCGACTTCGATGGTCGAATGCACGATTTCGGGGTACGCCGCGAGGCGTGCGCGCAGTGCCTCGGGCGTGACGCCGCGGTCGTCCGTGCGCAGGGCGAGCGCGCAGGCATAGGCGCGGCGACCGACCCGCCAGACGTGCAGGTCCGTCAGTTCGGTGCGCGGGTCCGCATCGAAGGTCCGGTGCAGCTGCGCGACGATCGGATGATCCATTTCGCGATCGAGCAAGACGCTGCTCGTCGATCGGATCAAGCCGCGGGCCCAGGTCGCCACGAGGACGGCGCCGACGATGCCCATCACCGGGTCGAGCCACGCCCAGCCGAACAAGAGTCCGCCGACCAGTGCCGCGATCGCCAGCACCGACGTGGCCGCATCGGCGACGACGTGCAAATACGCGGCGCGCAAATTCAAATCGTGATGCGACTCGTGATCATGGTGTTCGTGATGATCGTGATGATGATCGTGATCGTGATCGTGGGCGCGCGCGAGCACCACGGCGCAGGCAACGTTGACGATCAGACCGAGCACGGCGATGGCGATCGCCTCCTCGTAACGGATCGCCGCCGGACGGAAGAGACGTTCGATCGAGCCGCCGACCATCAGTGCGGCCACGCCCAGCAGCAGGACGGCGCTTGCGAAGCCGCCCAGGACTTCGATCTTCCAGGTGCCGAAGGCATAGCGGTGATCGTCGGCCTCGCGGCGTGCGGCTGCATAGGCGTACGCGCTCAGGCCGATGGCGAGCGCGTGCGAACTCATGTGCCAGCCGTCCGCCAGCAGCGCCATGGAATTGAACCACCAGCCGGCGACGATCTCGATCACCATGGTGACCGCGGTGATCCACATGACAAGTCGCGTACCCCGTTCGGCGGCGCTGTTGTCGGCGCCGAAGCGATGGTCGTGGGCGGCGGGTCGGGGCGGCATCGTCATGCCGCCAAGCTTATCGTGCCGCCGCGCCGGGTGTCCCGATATACTCGCGCGGCATGGATTTTCACGACAATCACGACGATCCGGACGATACCGTGGTCAGCCCGGCCGAGCGGGCTCGCGCCGCCTCGCGCAGCACCTGGGTCAGCGTGCTCGTCAACGTCGTGCTCACCTCCGTGCAGATCACGGCCGGAATCTTCACGCGCTCGCAGGCTTTGATCGCCGACGGCATCCATTCGCTCTCCGATCTCGTTTCGGATTTCGTGGTGTTGCTCGCCAACCGGCACAGTCGCAGCGACGCCGATGCCGAACATCCGTACGGCCACCACCGCTTCGAGACGGCCGCCTCGCTGATTCTCGGTTTGCTGTTGCTGCTGGTCGGCGTCGGCATGCTCGAGTCGGCGTTTCGCAAACTGCAAGATCCGGCGTCGATCCCGACGGTGCACTACGCCGCGCTCTGGGTCGCGATCGCGGCCTTGGTCGCCAAAGAATTGTTGTTCCGCTACATGCTGCGCATCGCGCAGCACGTCAAATCGAGCATGCTGGTCGCCAACGCCTGGCACGCGCGCTCCGATGCGGCCTCATCGCTTGTGGTCGCGATCGGCATCATCGGCAACATCGCGGGCTACCCGTTGCTCGACCCGCTCGCGGCACTGGTCGTGGGTCTCATGGTCGGCAAGATGGGCTTCAGCTTCGGTTGGGATGCGTTGCACGATCTGATGGACCGCGCCGCCGACGACGAAGAGGTCGCCGCCATTCTGAAAACCTTGCGCGAGACGCCCGGCGTGCTCGCCGTGCACGACATGCGCACCCGCAAGATGGGTGATCTGATCGTGGTCGACGCGCATCTCGAGGTCGACCCGTCCATCAACGTCGAACAAGGTCACGACATCGCCGTCACGGCGCGCGAGCGCGTGATGCAACGGCATCGGGTGCTGAACTTGATGGCGCACGTCGATCCGTACCATCGTCCCGACCGCGATCACGACACGGGCGGTCGATGAAGCGCGACGGACTCTGGCCGCAGCTCTCGGCGACCGCGCTGACTGCTTGCGTCGCGCTCTGGTGCCTGTTCGCGATGAATCTGCCATTTTGGGCGCGCGTGCAGGAAGTTCGACCGATCGCGTCCCTGCACGATCTTTTGTTCCACGGCTCGGTGGCGCTGCTCGCGTTTCTCGCCGTGAATTTGTTTCTCACGCCGTTCGCGATCCGTCCCGTCGTCAAGCCGGCGCTGATCATCATCCTTCTGCTCGGCGCGCTCGCCACCTATTTCATCGACACCTACGGCGTGTTCATCGACAAAGTGATGATCCGCAACGTGTTCGAGACCGATCCGGCCGAGTCGGCGGAACTTTTGACGCTCAAATTGCTGGGCTACATCTTTTTGATGGGCATGGTGCCGGCGCTCGTGGTGTGGCGCGTGCCGCTCGCCAAGATCAGCTGGCAGCGCGAGTTGCTGCACAAGGCAGGCGTTCTCGCCGCGACGCTCGCGGGCATCGGCGTGATCGCGGCGGTGTTCTATCAGGATCAGGCCTCGCTGTTGCGCAATCATCGCGAATTGCGGCATCTGCTCGTGCCCTTCAATTATCTGAGCGGCGTCGGCAGCTACGCGATGGAAGTGTCGCGACCGAAGCTGCCGTACGAGGCGATCGCCGCCGATGCCAAGCGCGGGTCGCGCTGGACGGGCGAGGGCGCACAACGCCCGACGGCGGTGGTGCTCGTGGTCGGCGAGACGGCGCGTGCGGCCAATGCGCAGCTGGGTGGTTATGCACGCGCGACGATGCCGCAACTCGCGCAGGTGCCGGGTCTCGTGTATTTCACCGACGTCAGCTCCTGCGGCACCTCGACGGCGATCTCCGTGCCCTGCATGTTTTCCGATCTGGGTCGCGCCGATTTTTCATCCGCTCGCGCGAGTGCGCGCGACAACCTGCTCGATGCCTTGCAGCGCGCCGGCTTCGCCGTGTCCTGGTACGGCAACAATTCCGATTGCAAGGGCGTCTGCCGCAACATCGGCGAGCGTCGGCCCGACGCGAAGCCCGATCCTGCGCTGTGTCGGCCCGGCCAACCCTGCTTCGACGAAATCCTGCTGCGTGACCTCGCGGTCGAACTCGATGCGCCCGCGCCGCACAAAGTCATCATCCTGCATCTGATCGGCAGCCACGGACCCGGCTACCACCTGCGCTATCCGCCGGCGTTCGAGCGTTTCACCCCGGCGTGCAAGCAAGTCGACTTTTCGAAGTGCAGCGTCGCCGAGATCGTCAACGCCTACGACAACACTTTGCTTTACACCGACCATGTGCTCGCGCGCACCATCGCGATGCTCGCCGAGCGCGCGCCGAAACTCGATGCGGCGCTCTGGTACGTGTCCGACCACGGTGAATCGTTGGGCGAGAACGGCGTGTTCCTGCACGCCTTGCCCTACGCGATCGCGCCCGAGTTGCAGACTCGGGTCCCCATGGTGTTCTGGCAGGGCGAGGGCTTCGCGCGACGTCTCGGCGTCGACAACGCCTGTCTGCTCGCCAATCGCCGCCAACCGATCTCGCAGGATCATTGGTTCCACTCGGTGCTCGGTCTGCTCGACGTGACAACGCAGGCCCATAGGCCCGAACTCGACGTATTCGGCCGCTGCCGGCGCCCGGAGCGGGCAGGCGTATAGCTCCGCTTGCAATGTAAACGATCGTTTATTACGCTCGTTTACATGCCCGCCAACGCCGTTCCCTCCGTGGCGCTCGATGCTGTCTCGCCCGAGGCAGCCCGCGAGCGCATCCTTGACGCCGCGGTCGCCTTGTTCGCCGTCTCCGGCTACGAAGGCACGGCCGTCCGCGCCATCGTGCAGCGCGCCGGCACGAACCTGAACTCCGTCAACTATTACTTCGGCGGCAAGCTCGGGCTCTACAGGGCGGTGATGCAGCGCGAACTTGCGCGTGCGGCGTCCTTCACGGCGCATCTGCCGAAGCCCGCAGCGAAGTCCGCCGTGGCGGTGCGGCTCGAAGCGCTCGTCTTGCGTCTGCTCACCTTGTTCGTCTCGACCCATTCGCAGCTGCCGCGTCTGGCCGCGCTCGAAGTGGTGAACCCCAGCGGCGCGTTCGATGCCGCCGGACTCGACGTCGACGGCACGGAGCGGCGCGAGCTGCGCGAACTCGTGCGCGAAGTGCAGGGCGTCGACGTCGACGACGCGTGTGTCGAACGCGGCGTACGCAGCGTGTTGTCGCAGTGCGTTTATTTCATGTTCATGGGTGATGTCTTGCAGCGTGCGGGTTCACCCGTGTTCGCCAACGCGCAGGCGGTGCGTGAGTTGGCGGCCGACATCACCGTGTTCTCGCTCGCCGGCCTGCGTGCACAGGCGGCGCAGGTTCAAAAGCAAAAAACGAAATAGGGGGTCTTCGATGTTTCCGCAGGGTTTTCTCGGTACGCGCGCCGATTTGTTGATGGATATCGTCATCGTCGCCTTGCTGGCGGTGGTGCCGATCGTGCTCTACAACTGGTCGCTCGCGCGGCGCGGTGACTATGCGCGCCACAAGTTGCTGCAGGTCGGGTTGGCCGTGTTGCTCGCCGCGGTGGTCGGTTTGTTCGAATTCAACTTGCGCATGCAGGGCGGCATTTTCGCCGCCACCAGCGCGAGCAGTTATGCCGGCACGGCAACGCTCGACTTCTGGATCTATTTCCATACCTTCTTCGCGATCACCACGATCTTCATCTGGGCGGGGCTGATCGTCGCCTCCTTGCGCAAGTTTCCGAGCCCGCCGATACCCGGTGCGTTCAGCGCCACGCACAAACGCTGGGGCCGCATCGGCATGATCTGGATGTTGGTCACCGGCGTCACTTCGCTGCCCGTGTACGTTTACGGCTTCGCGCTATGAGTTTGCAGGTCGTCGATTATCGGTACGTGCTCGAAAATACGATGCAGCCGTTCGCGCGCGGCGACGTGTTTCTCGGCTGCACGTATCTCAATGATCCGACCGACGATCACGCCGGCCTCGGTCGCATTTTGCAATTCGACGCGGATCTCAAACCCAAAGGCGTGTTGTGGACCACGGGTCACCGACACCTGATCATGGGGCTGAATTTTGATCGTCAGCAGACTTTGTGGGGCTTCGACATCCACACCCAGGCGGTGATCCGCATCGATCGGTTCGGTCGCCAGATGCCGATGCACAAGTTCGCGCATCGTGCATTCGGCGCCGCCGTGTTTGCCCGCGACGGCAGCGTCTATTTCGGCGAGACGCTGATCGGCACCCAGCCCTATCGCGGCTCGCACATGCAATTCGTGCCGGGGTCGGATCACATCGGTTTCGGACGCATCGTGAAGTTCGACCGAAACTTTGCGCTGCAGGAAGAGTACGAGGTCGAGCACGCCCGCGAGCTGTCGGGGTTCAAAGGCGTCACGCACCTGTCGCTGCATCCCGCGGAGCGCGTCATGGCGTACACCACCGAGACCGGCAAACGCCTGATGCGTTACGACCTCGAGGCGCGGCGCCAGCTGCCGGATCTGGCGGTGATTCCCGGCGACGATCTGTACGATCGACGCTGGTTCATCGCGCTGGCATACCTCACTGATGGTACTTTGCTCGTCACGCGCGGCGATCACGTCGAGCGCTATGCCGAGGACGGGCGCGTCATGCAAACCATCGATCTGTCGCAGTTCGGCTACGGCTTCGCACAGATCACCGTATGCGCCGATCAGCGCCATGCGCTCAGCTCGAACATCTTCACCGGCATCGCCTGCAAATTCGACATCGCATCCGGCAAGGTCGTCGCGCAGGTGCAAACCGATCACGTTTCCCCGCGGCGTTCCCTCGCGGGCATCGCGGAGTATCCAGGCTGATGTACGTCAATTTCTGGTATGCGGCGGCTTTGTCGCGCGAACTCGGCACGCAGCCGCTCAAAGTCCGCATGTTGGGGCGGCACTTCGTGTTGTTCCGCGATTCGAAGGGCGTGGCGCATTGTCTCTCGAACGTTTGCGTGCACCGCTTCGGTTCGCTCGCGCAGGGCTCGGTGCGCGGCGATCACGTCGCCTGTCCGTATCACGGTTGGGAGTTCGATGGTGCGGGGCTCTGCCAACGCATCCCGTCGAACGGTCCGGATCAGCCCGCGCCCGGCGGACGCGCGCGGGTCGATGCGTATCCGACCCTCGAGCGTTACGGACTCGTGTTCGCGTTTCTGGGTGATTTGCCGGAGTCCGAGCGGCCGCCCATCATGCCGATCCCGGAATGGGACGATCCCGCCTGGCGTTGCACGAACGCGGTGTTCGACATCCGGGCCAACTATCGGCGCTTGGTCGAGAACGCGCTCGACTTCGCGCATGCCGAGTTCGTCCATTTCTTCGGCAGCAAAGGCCGCAATCCAAATTTTCGCATTCCCGATTACGACATCGTCGAACACGCCTGGGGCGCCGGCGCCGATCTGACCTTCGAGCGACCGAGCAAAGGTTTGCTGCGCCATTTGCGCAACGAGACGGCCAAACCGCGTGCCGGCACGCACTATCACGGTCCCGCGTCGTTCATCACGCGCATACACATCGATGCGCGCATGGCGAGTTACCAATACGTGTTCGAAACGCCGGTCGATGCGGGCAGCACCCGGTCCTATCTCGTCAATGCACGCAACTTCTTCACGAGCTCGTTCTTCGATGGCATCAGCGACCGTCGCAATGCCTCGGTCGTGCTCGAAGATCGCGCGATCGTCGAGGCGATCGAACCGCCGTTGCCGGCCGAGGGGTCGGTGGGCGATCTGTCGGTGAAGGCCGATGCGATCCAACTGCATTATCGGCGCAACCTGCAGCGTTGGCAGGAGCAGGGTTGGCGACTCGATACGGTGCGCGATGCCGCCGAGTCGGACGGGCGGCGCTTGACGATGATCCCGTCGCCGGCGCGGCGTGAGGCCCAGAGCTGGGTGTTCGACGTCGCACCGCGTTGCGGTTAAGGTGGCACGATCAAAGATGGGAGCGTTGCCGATGATTCGAGTCGTGGCTTCTCTGGGTGCGCTTTTGCTGTACGGCATCGGCACGATCGCGGCGGCGGATATGGCGCGCGGCACCGTTCCGCTCGTCACCTCCGATGCCTATTGCCGCGACATTCAGCAAGTACTCGCGGGCACGACGCTGGTGGCCAAAAACACCGTGCAGCCGACGTTCGACGCATTCGTGAAGAGCAAGCCGCAGATCGACCCGCTCGAGACGCAGCAGTTCGTCGAGCGTCGCGACGGGGGTCGGGGCATTCCCGTGCTCATCGCCTGCAAGACCAAGTCGGCCGATCACATCAACGCCCACTTCGGTGCGGGCAACGCCCGGGGCGATGACTACACTTGCCGCGAAATCAATCGACGCACGGTGCAGGGCGTGTGGGCGGCGATGTCCGCGGATGAACGTCGTGCGGCCAAGTGGGCGCCGCACCGCATCATGCTCGATGCCGACGACGTCGGCTTCATGGGCAAAGAATTCATCAAGCCGTTCGAGTTCGCGTACGTCGGCGCCGACGGCGCGCCGCATCTGCGCGCCAAAGCGCAGCTTGCGCTGTGGGACGACTGGCGCTGGAAGCTGATGCCCGAGCGCTTTCGCGGCACGCACTACTGCCGCACGGTCGCGCCCGAGTACGTACGCGCCGTGTTCTCGGGCGCGCTCTGAGCGTCAGCGCGCCGGCGCAGCGCTGCCGAGATTCGCCTCAAGGAATTGCTCGAGTTGCGCGAGCATCTCGATGCGGCTCGGACTGCGCGACAGCCAGTGATCCTCGGATTTGAGTTTCACCAAGTCGTGCTTCACGTTGGCGCGTTTCATCGCCGTCACCATGAATTCCGTCTGCATGTAGGGGACGACCGTGTCGTCCTCGCCGTGCATCATCATCACGTGGCTTTTGATGCGCTCGGCCGCGCGGACCGGTGAGTAGGCGATGACGTTCGGATCCGAGGCGACGCCGATGTGTTTGCGCCAGAATCGAACCGCCGGATTGTCGACGCCGCCGCGGCCTTCGACCCAGCGCAACATCTCGACCAGATCCGACACGCCCGCCACGCTCACGGCGCAACGGTAAAGCTCCGGCGTAAAGGTCGCACCGGCGAGGGCGGCATAGCCGCCGTAGCTCGCCCCGACGATGCACACGCGGCTCGCATCCGCCGTGCCGTTTTCGATCAGATACTTCACGCCGTCGGTGACGTCGTGCTGCATCAGTTGTCCCCACTGCCGATAGCCCGCGAGTTCGTGTTTTTGTCCGAAGCCCGTCGAGCCGCGAAATTGTGGTTGCAACACGGCGTAACCGCGGGATGCGATGAACTGCGACCACCAATCGAAACTGGTGCCGGAGTCGCGTGCGCGCGGCCCGCCATGCGGCAGCACGACGAGCGGCAGATTTTTGGATTCGCCACCCGGCGGCAAAGTCAGATAGGCGGGGATTTCGTAACCGTCGCGCGCGCGATAGATAATCGAGCGCACGGTGCCGAGCGCGGCTTTGGCGAGCGGCGGGTATTCCTGGCCGACGACTTCGGCGCGGTTGGTCGAGAAGTCGACGAGATAATAGGCGCCGGGATGATTGCGACTGCCTGCGAAGGCGAGCACCTGCTTGTTGTCGCGCGTGTAGCCGAAAATTTCGATGTGCCGACCGGGCAGGGCGGCTTCGAGTGCGCGCACGCGCGCTGCGGCGGCATCGTCGAGCCAATGCACCGCCTGGTCGAGACCGCCGAGTCGCACGCCCTGCAAGCTGCGATCGTTCGCATCGCGCACCACGCCTTCGACGTCATGGCGCTCGTCTTCATACAACAACTGCGGACCCGAACCGTCGAAGGGAATGCGCCACAACGCGACGCGCGGTCGGTCGCGCGCGCCGATGGCGAGCACCGCTTTGCGGTCGGCCGCCAAGCCGATCACCCGCAGATCCGGATCGGTGAATTCGTAGAACGCGCGGTAATCGTCACCTTCTTTGACGCGCAGCGTGGTCTTTTGATCTTTGGCGTAGAACTCGCCGCGACCGACGATCGCGCCGTCCTGGTCCACGAACCATTCGCGCGTGAGCGGATTGCCCTTTTCGACGACGCGCCAGGCACCGGTGAGCGGATTCACGCTGAGCACCGAACTCGAGGCCGAGTCGGCCATCGCGCCCGCGGCCGCGTTCGCGAGCAGTCGTGCCGACATCAGCAGTTCGCCCGGCGCGGCGCCGTGCCGCGAGAGCAGGCTGCCGCTCGATGGCAGCAAGCGGTTGTTGGTTTTCGCCTCGAGCAGCTGGCGCGAAGCACCCGTCGTCGCGTCGATGGCAAACCACGCCGGCAGCTCGGCCTTCGACTCCGTATCGCCCTGATCGGCGAACGTGGTCGTGAATTGCGCGATCAGGACCCGATCATCGATGAAGCCCATGCCACGCAACTTCAATTTCTGATCGAAGTTCACCCGCTGCGTGATTTTTTTGACGCTGCGATCGAGGATGACGAGCGAAACTTGGTCGCCCGCGACCGACGAAGCGAGATAACGACCATCGGCTGACAAGGTCGCGTTGTCGATCACGGGCGTGGTTCCGAACGCCTCGACCGGCAGAGGTCCCGCCCCGGCGCCGGACGTCACGACCATGCCGACAACCGAGAGCAGTGCGCGCCAATAGGATTGCATTCGTTCGATTCCTGAAAATGAACTTGAGTCGGAAGGGCAAACGCTACAACGATGTCCTGTCGATGCGCTAGTGACGTCGCCGGGAGGCGTTGTATTTTTACAACGGGCGGGGCGATTGCGGCAACTCTGCCGAAGGTTGAATTGTTGCACCCACGTGTCGGATACTTGTGGGCTAGGTTGAAACTGGGTCGCAACGTCGCTCCGTTCAACCGCCAACCAACAGCATCAGGGAAGGTTTTTCATGATCCGCAACAAACACGTCGGATTGGTCTCCGCGTTGGTCGCTGCCTTGCTCACGCAGGCTGCGGCGTATGCGCAAGAGCAGGAACAGGGCACCGCCAAGAAGAGCGAGGCCGCCAAAGACGAACTGCAGCAGGTGACCGTAACCGGCTCGCGCATCAAGCGCACCGAGTTCACCTCGACGTCGCCGGTCGTCATCATCAACAGCGAAGACACGACCCTCGAGGGCATGCTGTCGACGACGCAGATTCTGCAGACCAACACGCTCGCTGCCGGTTCGCAGCAGATCAACGATCAGACCACGGGCTTCGTGACCGAGAACGGTCCGGGTGCGAACACCGTCGCACTGCGCGGCATCGGTTCCTCGCGCACGCTCGTGTTGTTGAACGGGCGTCGCCTCTCGCCGGCCGGCTCGCGCGGTCAGCTCGCGGCCGCCGACTTGAACGTCATCCCGACTTCGATCGTGCAGCGCACCGAAATTTTGAAGGACGGTGCCTCGTCGGTGTACGGCTCGGACGCGATCGCGGGCGTCATCAACCTCATCACCAACAAGAATCTCGACGAAGGTCGCTTGAACCTCTCGGGCAACTCGGTGAATGCGGGTGGTGGCGAGACGCAGTTGGCCGCCGCTTCCTGGGGCAAGCGCTTCGAGCGCGGCAACGTCTCGATCTCCTACGAGTTCTACAATCGTGATCCCTTGCTCGTGCGTCAGCGTGACTACCTGAACTGCGCGCAAGATCGCCTCATCAACGTCACGAGCACGACCAGCCCGTCGTCGCTGAACGCCGCGACGTCCGGTCAGCCGCTCGACATCATCGACCCGGTGACCGGCCAGTCCAAGTGCTACAACATCTTCACCGGTGTCGTGCGTTTGCAGGGTGGCGTCAACGCCGGTGCCGACTATGTGCCGAATGCCGCCGCCGTCGCCGGTGGTGGTTTGCTCGGCCGCGATCTCGCCGGTTACCAGCGCGTCGGTGGCTCGATCGCGACCGTCATTTCGCTGCGTCCGGGCTCCACGCAAGCGGCGAACCTCGCCGCGTACAGGACGCTGCGTGCCGCGGTGCCGCAGGACAACCCGTTGTTCGGCGACCGTACGTTCGTCTCTCCGGTGCGCCGCAACTCGGTGTTCGCGGAAGGCACTTACGAGATCGCCGATTCGGCCAAGGTCTACGGCGAATACCTCTGGAACCGTCGCGAGTCTTCGCAGACGAGCTTCCGTCAGTTGTTCCCGCTCGTGGCGGCGACCAATGCCGGCAACACCTTCGGCGTGGCGGTGCAGCCGATTCTGTTCGCGCCCTTGAGCGGCGAGCAGGACGTGCGCTTCCAGCGCGGTGTCGTCGGCATCACGGGCGACATCACCTCGGGCTTTTTGCAGGACTGGACCTACGACGCATTCGTGCAACGCACGCAGTCGCGCTCGGAATACGGCCAGGACTCGTTCTACAACGATCGCGTCGTGGCGAGCACCCAGGCGGGCAACTGCGTGCAGTCGCTCATCACGATTTCGAACGGCACGTGCGTCAACGTCGGTTGGACGCGCCCGGACGTGATCGCGAAGGGCTTCTACGGCTTCACCGAAGCCGAGCGCAACTTCCTGTTCGCGCGTGACTTCGGTCGCACGAGCTACGACCAGACCACCTTCGGTGCGTCGATCACCGGCAAGATCTACGATCTGCCGGCCGGCGCATTGAGCGGCGTGTTCGGCGTGGAGCAGCGCAAGGACTCGATCGACGACATCCCGGGTCCGCAAGCGATCAACAGCAACGGCTGGGGTTTGACGGCCGCGGGCCGTACCAAGGGCTCCGACACGGTGAAGGAAGCCTTCACCGAACTCGAAGTGCCCTTGCTTGCCGATCTGCCGCTGCTCAAGCGTTTGTCCTTCAACGGCTCGTTCCGCTGGACCGACTACGACAGCTACGGCTCGGACACCACCTACAAGGCGGGTCTGAACTGGCAGATGTTCGACACCATCCGTCTGCGTGCTGCGAAGGGCACGTCCTTCCGCGCTCCGGCCTTGTACGAACTGTTCCTCGCGAACCAGACCTCGTTCTCGGCGCAGTTGTCGGTCGATCCCTGCATCAACTGGGCGCAGAGCTCGAACCCGCAAATTCAGAAGAACTGCGCGGCGGCCGGTATCCCGGGTGACTACGCGGCGGTGAACAGCTCGTCGGCGACCATCATCGCCGGCGGTGGCCGCGGCGTGCTCGATGCCGAAACGTCGAACAACAGCACGATCGGTATCGTCTGGACGCCGGAATCGCTGCCGATGAGCGCGGCGGTCGACTGGTGGCGCATTGAAGTGCAGAACCAGGTTGCGCAGTTCGGCGCCAGCAGCATCGTGAACGCGTGCTACACCTCGGAGAACTATCCGAACGATCCGTTCTGCACCTTGTTCACGCGTGACACGAGCCCGAGCTCCGTTCGCTTCCGCAACATTCTCGAAGTGAAGAACTCGTACGTGAACATCTCGAACCAGATCGTCGAGGGCACGGACTGGACGGTTCGCTTCGACAAGCGCATGGGTCGCACGCGCTTCGTCGCCAACGCCTTGGTGACGTACTTCAACGTCGACTCGCGTCAGTTGTTCCGCACGCAGCCGTCGCAGAGCGAGCGTGGTTTCATCTACAACAACAAGTGGGTGGCCAACCTCGACCTGCGCGCCGAGCGTGGTCCGTGGACGTTCAACTGGTCGGTCGACGTCTACTCGCCGACCTCGAACGACGGTCGCTTCGGTGGCGCCGTGTTCGGCGGCGTCGGTCTGCCGAACTGCGTGGGCGTTGCCGCTTCGCAGGCGGCGTATTGCGTCTCGGCGCTCTACGAGCAGTCGACGCATCTGCATCGCCAGCACAACACCTCGGTACGTTACCGTGCCGACAAGTGGGAAGTGATCCTCGGCATCCAGAACGTGTTCGACAAGGAGCCGCCGCTGGTCTCCACCGGTTCCGGTGCCAACCGCATCGGCAACTCGGTTGCGATCAGCAACTACGACGTGCTCGGACGTCGTGCGTTCGGCTCGCTGAGCTACCGCTTCTAAGATCCGTCCCCGTTTCAAGGGGAATGCAAAAGGCCCGCCGCAAGGCGGGCCTTTTCTTTGTTGCGCTCCAAAGCTGCGTTATCGCGGACGCGGTACGGCGTGCGCCGCGCAGGCGGCCGTGCCGTGCTGGTTGAAATACCGCACGTCGTCGTCGATCGACCGGTCGAACAGCGCCTGTTCGAAAAAATGCAATGGCGAATCTTCGAAAGCCGTCTCGGTCCGATAGCCCGCTGCGAGCAAGGACTCGGCGAGTTTTCGCGAGGCGGCGACCGGCGCCACCGGGTCGGCCGTGGCGTGACGAACGATGATGGCAGGTCGCTGCTTTGCGGCGCGCAGGGCGCCAGTCCAATCGGCTAGCGGCGTGGCCAGCGACCAAAGCGACACGGCTTGGATCTCGGGCTCCGCGAGCATCAGCCGCAATGACACGTGTGCGCCCATCGAGTGTCCCCATGCGTACCAGCAATCTCGGCGTAGCCCCTCGATGGCCTTCAATGTTTTGAAGAGCGCGTGTACGTCCGAGGCATAGAGATCGGGCGCCGCAGGCATGCGAGTGAATTCCAGGCCCTGCGAAGTGTTGTGGCCGCGATAGTCGGCCATCACGACGGCATAGCCATGGCGGGCAAACGCGATCGGCACGGCGCCGTAGTACTTGCCCGGCCGTTCGTTGCGATCGTCGTCGACGAAACCGTAGCGGGGCGGATTCGGATGGAAGCCGTGATTGGCGATGACGACCGGGAGCGGTCCCGTCGCTTTTTTGGGTCTCACCATCAAGGCGAACAATCGCAAGCCATCGTTTTGGTAGGCGATCAGGAATCGATCGAGATCGGCTTCGATGGCGGGCAGCGGCGTGACCGTGGTGGTCGCGCTCGTCTGCGCGACGATGACCGTACTCACCA